>JAKUQS010000015.1 GCA_022451485.1 Gammaproteobacteria bacterium | reverse complement strand
GCCCGGGCGATTCCCCTCCATGTTCCAGGTTTAGCGACTTGTCCCGATGGGTTGGAGTGTGACGACCGACAACGGCCTCCATCCATCCAATGGCCTGGCGAATCTGGTGCCGTTCTGCTTCAGCAGTTATTGCCTGCGGGTGAAACCAGCCCGCGACACTCTGCCATTCTAGTTCAGTGATGTTGATCTTGACCTGGGTTTTGCAACCAAAGTCATAGCATATGGGCAACTTCTCGATGCCTTGACCAGCGTTTACCGAAGTAGTTAGCACTGCAAGCAGTGCGACGAGTGATGCTTGTATCAATTTAACGCACCGCAAATGAGTCAACATGGCATGAGTGATGCTGTAATCCGAAGTGTCAAACGTCAAGATAAAAGGGAAAATGTCTTTTCCAGCGTATTGTAGCCGCTAGCCTGTCGACACTTTCCGCCGGTCGTCTTCTTGAGAACTAGAGCCTGGAGTTCTATTATTCGATATTGAGCTTGATGTGTCTGATTGGCGGCCTATGATATGAGTGAAGAGAAACAAATTCAGCGATCCGACGGTATCGCTGTGCAGGAGGCGGAACCGAAACTCAAGCGGCCACAGCTTTACCGTGTGCTGCTTTTGAATGATGACTATACACCGATGGAATTTGTAGTCATTGTGCTGCAGCGGTTCTTCCATCTTTCAAGCGAGAAAGCCGTGCAGATTATGTTAAATGTCCACACGCGGGGATCGGGGGTATGTGGTGTTTACACGGCCGAAATCGCTGAAACGAAAATCCGTCAGGTGTTAAATTTTGCGACTGAGAACGAACATCCTCTCCAATGTACGATGGAACCTGACTGATGCTTTCTGCGGAACTTGAAGCTTCTTTAAATCAAGCCATTCAGCATGCTCGCGAGGCTCGCCATGAGTTCATCACGGTTGAGCATCTGTTAATGGCATTGTTGGAAAATCCTTCGGCTATGAGTGCAATTCAGGCCTGTGGTGGGGATGCTGGGCGCTTGAACGCGGCGCTCACCCACTTCATGGATGAACACATGCCGGTTCTACCTAAGGAGGTGGATGTTGATGCACAGCCGGCGCTCGGTTTCCAACGGGTTATCCAGCGTGCGATTCTGCATGTTCAAAATACCGGCAAGAAAGAAGTGGTGGGGACTAATATTTTGATTTCGATTTTCGCTGAGCAAGATTCACATGCCGCATATTTTCTCAGTGAAGACGGTGTGACTCGTTTCGATGTGGTGAACTATGTGTCGCACGGGATTACAAAGAGCGGCAACGAGAATCCCTGGTTGTCAGCGCCGGCCCAGAATGGTGAAGGGCAGGGGGACGATGACGCAGACGATGAGGAGCACCAGAGTGCTTTGGCCGTCTTCGCGGTCAATCTTAATGAACAAGCGATGGCTGGCAAGATCGATCCGTTGATCGGTCGAGCGAACGAGGTAGAACGAACGATCCAGATTCTGTGTCGACGGCGCAAGAATAATCCTTTGTATGTCGGTGAAGCAGGCGTGGGAAAAACTGCGATCGCAGAGGGTTTGGCCAGACAGATTGTCGAAGGTGAGGTGCCGGATATCCTGATCGACAGTACTATCTATGCATTAGATCTTGGTACGTTACTTGCCGGCACGAAATACCGCGGTGATTTTGAAGAGCGTCTGAAAGCCGTGTTAGGTGAACTCAGTCGCACCACCGGCGCCGTTTTATTTATCGATGAGATACATACGGTGATTGGCGCAGGTGCCGCCTCAGGCGGTGCCATGGATGCATCGAATCTGTTGAAACCGATGCTAGCGTCTGGCGACATCAAGTGCATTGGGTCGACCACTTACCAAGAGTATCGTGGGATTTTTGAGAAAGACCGAGCGCTTTCCCGGCGTTTTCAGAAAATTGAGGTCACCGAACCAAGTGTCGATGAAACCATCGCCATTCTTCGAGGACTTAAGACACAGTTCGAGAGCCATCACGAGGTGCGATACACGTTGCCAGCACTTCGGACTGCTGCGGAGTTGGCTGATCGCTATATCACTGATCGACAATTGCCAGATAAAGCCATTGATGTTATTGATGAGGCGGGCGCTCGTACACGGTTGATGACGGCAGCGCGGCGACGCAAGACCGTTGGCGTCCAGGATATTGAGCAGGTGGTCTCGAAAATGGCCCGCATACCACCAAAGACAGTGACGTCATCCGATAAGGAGTCATTGCGTAGTCTTGGTGATGACCTCAAGCGCGTCGTCTTCGGTCAGGACGATGCGATTAATGCCCTGGTTGGTGCCATTAAGCAAGCTCGCTCAGGGTTGGGTAATCCTGAGCGACCGATTTCGTCTTTTCTTTTTTCGGGGCCAACGGGTGTTGGCAAGACTGAAGTCACTCGTCAATTGGCGATGACTATGGGAATAGAGTTTGTGCGGTTTGATATGTCGGAATACATGGAGCGTCACACGGTGTCCCGTCTCATCGGTGCTCCGCCGGGTTATGTGGGTTTTGACCAAGGGGGACTGCTGACTGAGGCAATTACCAAGAACCCGCACGCAGTTCTGTTGCTGGATGAGGTCGAAAAGGCGCATCCAGACGTGTTCAATCTGTTATTGCAGGTAATGGACTATGGAACGCTAACTGATAACAACGGACGTAAGGCAGATTTTCGTAACGTCATTATCGTCATGACGACGAACGCGGGCGCCGAGCAGGTGGCGCGAGGATCAGTGGGTTTTGTGACGCAGGATCACAGCGGCGATGACAGTGAAGTCATCAAACGTATGTTTTCTCCTGAGTTTCGAAATCGATTGGATTCGATCATTCGATTTAGTGCGCTGGATTCCGAGACGATTCTCCACGTGGTTGGCAAGTTCATTTTACAGCTGGAGCAGCAACTGGCTGATAAACAGGTTGCATTGTCAGTTGATGAATCCGCCCGCCGGTGGTTGGCCAAGCACGGACATGATCCCGCGATGGGTGCACGGCCCATGAGTCGATTGATTCGCGAGCGCATCAATCAAGCACTCGCCGATGAACTGTTGTTCGGAAAACTTACCGCTGGCGGCAGCGTGCGATTGTTTGAGGAAGACGGTGAACTTGCCTTCGATATTCAAGCGGCGACTCGTCACTGATTGGGCGAGGGATTCAGTTAGACCTCTACTGGGATAGGTGGCTTTGTTTAAGAGAGTTTGGCCGAATCGAGGTCAATAAGCCGCAGTAGACCGTTTTTCGGTGGTGAAACAATCATTGCTGAAGTGCAGGGGCTCTTAAGGCGTAATCGGTAACCCATCAAGGTAGGCGCATTGTCCCACCAGGCTGAGCCGTTTTTGGGCAAACCAAGTGATTGCCGTGGGGTAGATCTGGTGCTCGACCTGACGCACTCGCTCGGCCAGACTTTCTGGGGTGTCATCGGGCATCACAAGCACACGACCTTGGAGAATAATCGGCCCGGCATCTAGCGCGGGCACCACGAAATGCACCGTTGCACCATGACATCGGGCACTATCGGCAAGCACTCGAGTATGGGTATTTAAGCCACGGTATTCCGGCAATAAAGAGGGATGGATATTCATCATGCGTCCTGTATAAGCGCCGACCAGCGCTGTACCCAAAATACGCATGAATCCTGCTAGTACCACAAGATCAGGCTGGTGCCGATCAATCGCCGCACCCAGCGCGCGATCAAAGGCATCCCGCGATTCGAAATCCAGATGATGAACAATGTTGTTCGCCACGCCCGCGTGATCGGCGCGTTTTAACCCATGGGCTGTGGGTTCGTTACTGATCACGCCGACGACTTCAAAAGCGCAGGCAGGTGTTTGGGCTTTATCCAGGATCGACTGCAGATTAGATCCATGGCCGCTGACGAGCACCACCACACGACACGGTGAAGGTCGATCAGGCAATGACAACGCCCCGCGATCCGGTGCAAATCTTCCCGACAATGAAACTTTGTTCCCCATGACGGTTTAGGACATCGAGTACTGCCGAGGCTTGTTCGGGTGCAACGACAACGACCATGCCCAGGCCGCAGTTGAAGGTTCGGAGTAATTCTTCGTCGTTGATATCACCCGTCTGCTGAAGCCAGTCGATGATCGCGGGTTGCGGCCAGTTAGCGCGACTCAGTTCAGCTTTACAGTGTTCGGGCAGGATGCGTTTGAGATTTCCGGCGATGCCCCCACCCGTGATATGGGCAACGCCGTGCACGGGCACGGATTGGATGAGATTAAGCAGCGCCGGTACGTAGATGCGAGTGGGTGTGAGTAAGGTCTCGCCCAGAGTGCTATCGCCGAAGGCATCGGTAAGATCGGCAGTTGATCGATTTAGTGCGGCGTGCACCAGAGAGTAGCCGTTCGAGTGCAGTCCGGAAGAGCCGATACCAATCACCAAGTCGCTATCACTGATCGCGCTACCGTCGATGATTTGATCCTTCTCTACCGCACCCACGCAGAATCCGGCGAGATCATATTCTCCCTCTCGATACAGACCCGGCATCTCGGCCGTTTCGCCTCCGATCAGTGCGGCGCCTGCTTGCAGGCATCCCTCAGCAATTCCTGAGATTACAGCTTCAGCCTGGGCACTTTCCAAGCCACCTGTTGCGAAGTAGTCAAGGAAAAAAAGCGGTTCCGCGCCGCACACGACCACGTCATTAACACACATGGCAACCAGGTCGATGCCAATCGTATGGTGGCGATTCATTTCAAACGCCAGTTTGAGTTTTGTGCCAACGCCATCTGTGCCGGAGACGAGTACGGGGGCGCGAAAGCGTCCGGGCGGCAATTCGAATAACCCGCCAAAGCCTCCAATTTTTCCCAAGCTGCCAGGTCGTTGAGTGCTGGCAGCCAAAGGCCGAATACGATCGACCAACCGATCGCCTGCTGCAATGTCGACACCAGCGTCCAGGTAGGTCAGCGGGGGTTTGCGTGAAGAAGTCATGGTTGTTGGAATCGGGTGGAGAGGAAATGTGCTCAGGATAAAGTTAGGCTATGGTATCTTAGGTGCTCCGGTTAGCGGGGTTGCCTATTGCGCTCAAGCACCAGGACTTACCGCTTTGTTGCGAAACCTGCCCAACATATTGACCCTACTTCGGATCCTTCTGGTGCCCGTGGTCATTCTGTCGTTGCGCGAAGGCCAATATGTTTCTGCGCTGGTGTTGTTTTTGCTTGCGGGCATCACCGACGGTCTTGATGGATGGATAGCTAAGCGTTTTGACTGTGTCAGCCAATTGGGCACCATATTGGACCCAGTAGCGGACAAACTATTGATTTCTAGTACCTTCGTGATGTTAGTTCTTCTAGGCGACATCCCGTTCTGGTTGGTGTTGATGGTTGTTTGTCGGGATGTGGGAATTGTCGGCGGTTACGTGATTTTGCAATTACTCGGTGATGTCACGGCCATCCAACCCACCTTGCTCAGTAAAATCAACACCGTCTTGCAGATCGTGCTCGTCAGTGGGGTTTTACTGGTTCATGGTGTATGGGCTGGTGGCGCGGTTTTGGTGGATGTTTTAATTATTGCGGTGACGATTACCACCGTCGCAAGTGGTTTGCACTATATCTACCATGGAGTGATTCGGGCCGAACCGACGGCTTGAACCATTGGCTGCGAGGTCTCGTCCTCAGGAAAGTGCCATAACGTCGTGACTACACAACTCAAGTTGCCGATTGCCTTACGCGACAGTGCATCGTTTAGCAATTTTTTTGTCGGTGATAATGATGAACTGTTGGCATCCTTGGCGCATTTGGGTCAACCCGGTGCAAATGGAAACCTGTTTGTGCACGGCTCGCCGGGCGCGGGAAAAACTCACCTTCTTCAGGCGCTGAGCCGGCAGGCCATTGAAGCGGGAGGTGATGCGCTGTATGTGCCCTTGTCACAAAGCGGGGTGGCTCCAGCCCTGGTGAGCGAGTTGAGTGACGCTAGTCTTGTGTGTATTGATGATATACAGCAAATCGCGGGTCTCTCGGACTGGGAAGAGGCGCTGCTCGAACTTTATGAACGGCTGTTGGGTGGAGCGGGTGCGCTGGTGGTGGCAGCGGATCTGCCTCCGCGCCAGTTAGGTTTTTATTTAGCGGATTTGTCGTCGCGACTTGGCGCGGGTTCTGTTTACGCGCTCAAAGGCCTCACCGAGCAGCAATTG
This sequence comes from Gammaproteobacteria bacterium, assembly GCA_022451485.1. Classification (GTDB taxonomy): domain Bacteria; phylum Pseudomonadota; class Gammaproteobacteria; order Arenicellales; family UBA868; genus UBA11791. The sequence goes on along the minus strand of JAKUQS010000015.1, from coordinate 60,117 downwards.
CCCGCTGCAATGCGGCTACGGGCGCAAACGCGGGGGTTGGCGTTGCCTGATAACACGATTGAATATTTGCTGCGACGATTCAGGCGAGACAGCACCAGCGTATTCTCGATACTGGATCAGGTTGATGAGGCGGCGTGGCAGTACCAGCGACGTTTGACGGTGCCTTTTGTCAAGGAAATAGAAAAGGATTTGGGGCGTTAGACACACTCTTCTGCTCTGGTGGCTTAGAAGGCTTGTACAAGGGCAGCCGCCGCCTGGGCTACTCGCCTTCCAAGCGCCACGCACAAGGTTTCTTCTTCAGCACTGATGGGTTCGGCATTGTCGATGCCGGCAACGTGACTGGCCCCATAGGGGGTGCCGCCCGTTCGGGTCGTATTGAGGGCGTGTTCGGTATACGGCAGTCCTACCACGACCATGCCATGGTGGAGCAACGGCAGCATCATGCTAAGCAGAGTTGATTCTTGCCCGCCATGGTGGCTTGATGACGAGGTGAAAACCGCTGCGGGTTTACCGGTCATGACCCCCCCCAGCCATTCCATGCCGGTTTGGTCGAGAAAGTATTTGAGTGGCGCTGCCATGTTGCCGAGCCGAGTCGGGCTGCCCAGTGCCAAGCCTTGGCAGGCTTTGAAGTCTTCTATCGTCGCATAGGGCGGACCTGAAAGAGGCGGATCAGGTTCGCTCGCCTCTGTTACCAGCGACACGGCCGGTACGCTCCGCAAGCGCGCCTCGCACCCCTCTACCGAGTCGATGCCACGGGCGACTAGCCGCGCCATTTCGGCGACAGCGCCGTAACGACTGTAGTACAACACTAAGATGGTATTCACGAGAGGATACCGAGCACCGCTTCGGGCGGGCGTCCAATGGCGGCACGCTCTCCAGCTACCACAATGGGACGTTGCAGCAAAATTGGGTGTTTCACAATGGCGTCAACCACCTGCGCGTCTGTTGGGTCTTGAAGCGCCAGCGATTGGTATTCGCTTTCCCCTTTACGAAGTAATTCGTGGCTCTTTATACCCAATTTGTCCACCAACTCACGGATTGTCTGCGTATTGGGTGGAGTTTTGAGGTATTCAATCACTTCTGGGGCATAGCCGTTGGCTTTCAGCAGAGCAAGGGTCGCTCTGGACTTCGAACAGCGGGGATTGTGGTAGATCTGTATGGACACATCAGGCTCCTTGTTGACAGTGAAATGGGCCAATGGTACCGTCCGCTCAATTAATTCAGCGCTTTAGCATACTCGGCCAAGTGGTCTGTTTTTCCGACATACACCTCCCTTTAAAAGGACCTCACTTATGAATACCGGAAAGGCTATCCGCACTCTTATGATACTCGCAGCCACGGGCCTTTTTGCGACGGGTTGTGTCACGGCCAAGCAGGCCTCGCAGGCCGCGTCAGAGGGGACGCAGGCGACCCCGGCACCCGCGACAACTGCAACAGGTACTACGACAGTCACCCCTGCACCCGCGACCACCACCACGACAGCGGCAGTTACCCCAGCACCACAGGGGATCGTCGGATATGTGGTGCAAAAAGGTGATCACCTTTGGGGCATTTCTGCCAAACCCGCCGTTTATGGTGATCCCTACCAGTGGCCCCTTTTATACAAGCGGAACCGCGACGAGATCTACGACCCCGACTTGATCTATCCTGGCCAGGTGTTGCACATAGAGCGGGATCTGTCGCAGACCCAGATCAATATCGCAGTTAACCACGCGAAAACCCGTGGGGCTTGGGTATTGGGTGAAATCGAAGCCACAGATATTCAGTACTTACGTAAAGCCCTCAGTTGGTAACGGAGCTCGATTGGAGAGGCCATCGGAGTTGTTGATTAATCAGATACATCACTGCAGAAGGCCCCGGTAACGGGGCCTTCTTTTTTTGGTTTGCAGGTTTTGCGGTATCGTTGCCCCTATGGTGACTAGACAGGGGAAATACCAGCAACAGGCTTGGCAAATCCTGCTTTCGCTGGTTTTGATCGTTGCGGCTGTTGCTAAGATTGATGCGGCTGCACCCCGAGATCCGTCAGCATACTTTTTCCAGGACAGTTTTGGTGATTTGGCAGAAGAGGCTGAAACAGCAGAGGCATCTGGTCTGTTCGGTGTCATGATCATGTTTGAGACAGCGGACTGTCCTTGGTGTCTGCGAATGAAGGAGACCGTACTAAACAATATCGAGGTCCAACGGTACTACCGACGTTATTTCCGCGTGTTGGTGCTGAATGCTGAGGGCGATGCACCGATGAGCGATTTTCAGGGCAAAGAGATGACTGAAAAAGAATTTGCTCTGGAAGCGCATCGGGTTCGAGCAACTCCACTCTTTGCATTTTTTGATACGCGCGGTCGTTTGTTGCTGAAGTACACCGGGACGACGCGTAATACACAGGAGTTTCTGTGGCTGGGCGAGTTTGTGGTCGATGGCCATTATTTGAATGAGCGATTTTCACAATACAAGCGTCGACGCCTCGCGGCGAGCTGATGCCCTAAGCGAATCTGCCGACGCGCTTGACGGCCAGCGACTGAGTAGTTTTTCAAGCCGGGTCGCGATCTTCAGTGCACTGGTGTTGCTGGTATCTCAGGTCCATGCACAAAAACCCGCGATTCCGGAACCGCTAACACTGGTCGACGCGCTGACCATCGCGCGAGACCAGCCCCTGTTACAACTCCACCATCGAGCGACGATTGAATTGGGCGAGGCGCGTGTGGCTGCGACACGGGCGAGCTTGGACTATCGTATTGGTTTAGTTCTGGAACCCCGGACGGTCGCCAAGGGTAGTGCGCTGACGAGCGGTTTAGTGAGTGATGGACGCTACAGTCTTTCATTGACTACTACGCTCAGCGATTTTGGCCAGAGCGAGAGTCGACACAGGGCTGCGAATGCGCAACTCGCGAGTGACAAAGCGATGTTTCATGTTTTGCAAGACGCCCGCCACATCGACGTCATGGAACGATTTTTTTCTGTCCTGCTGGCGGATCTGCACTTTTATGCTCAGGATGAGAAGATGACAATGGCTTTCCTGCGTTTCAAACGCGCGCGGGAACGACGTGAGCGTTTTGACGCTTATTCGACGGTCGAAGTGCAGGCGAGAGAAAGCGATTATCAGGCACAGCGGGTTCGCCGTTTACAGAGCGATTTAGCAAGACAGCGTACGCGACATTATTTAGCGGTGGCTATGGGGCGGTCGAATTCACGTTCGCGGGATCTGGTTCGTCCGAATCTGGCGGATTACAACGATCGTCCCTTACCTGACTATCAAGTGTTGTTGTCAGAGGCTTTGCACGCCAACCCGGCGTTGAGGGGCGCTAGAGTTCGCGTCGAGGCAGCAACACAGTCGCTGCTATTGAGTCAACGCGTTGACCGCCCGCGACTGACGGGTGAGCTGTCGTTTCAGCACTACGATCACTTTACCGGCTTTAGTCGTGATCGGGTGCGCGCTTTACTGCAGTTACGCGTGCCCCTGGTGTCTGTAGAGGCGCACGAGCGTTTGGCGCACATCGAGCGCGCTGCTCATCTCGCTTCGCTCGAAGCAGAGCTGATTGAGGAAACCCACCGGGTTCAGCTGCAGCTGACGACACTCATCGATAAGCTCCGGATCAACCAAGTAGCCCGGATAGCTGCTGAGGTTGAGGAGACTTATCGCAGCGCCTACCAGGATCGCAGTCGATCTTTGTACGAGATGGAGGTGAAGGCGGATCTGGGTGACGCACAGGCACAGGTTGCTGAAGCATTGTGGAAGAGTGCGAAGGTGGAATTCGAAAACGTGATTCTGTGGTCCAAGCTCGACGCGCTGTTGGGTAGGCCGATGTTGCTGGGTGGAAAGGGAGGCACTGGATGAGGAGATGGCAGAGAGTAGTGTGCACGGGTGGCGTGCTGTGGATGAGTGCGGTCATTGCAATGGCAGCGCCGCTTGACTGCACAGTCGAATGGCAGCGCCGGGTAGCGCTCGATGCGGCAGTCGCTGGATCGGTATCAGCAGTAAAAGTCACTCCGAGTCAGCGGGTAACGAAAGGTGCTGTGCTGGTCACGCTGGATCCTGTGCCTTTGCAACTGGCGATGCAGCGGGTCAACGCAAAAGAAGAGGTATTGGCGGCCCAAGTAGCAGATCGCCAGGAAACGCTGGTGCGGAGTCAAGCGCTTTATGCAGAGGGATCCTTGTCCGGGGTTGCACTTGCCGAAGAGGTAGCAGCGGCACGTCAATCTGAGTTGGAACACCGGAGAGTTATTCTCAAACGTGAGCGTATTAGGCACCGCCTGGCTTTGACTGAAGTACGGGCACCTTTTGATGCGATCGTTATCGATCTGCATATCGATTTAGGGCAGTACGTCAATCCCAAAGCCTTCCGGCGCCCGTTGCTGACCCTGGCAGCGGTCGATCGCTATGTCGCGGTGTTGGTATTACCGGCTGTGCGTCTGGGTGATCTGGCCCTCGGTCAGCGCTTGAGGGTTGTTACGCATGAGGGTGCTAGGGAGGGGACGGTGGTCTGGAAAGCCCTTGAGCCGAGCGTTGCTCAAACTGCTGGTGATCCTGCTCTTTACGCTGTCCACGTTCAATTTGAAAGCAAAGGGCGGGCGTTACGTGTTGGGACTTCGTGCGAGGTCTTAGCCCCTTGAAGGTTTGCGGGTTACAGGTTGTTGGGTGTGTGCAAGGGGTGGGATTTCGGTTAGCAACCCGCGACAAGGCCCGTTCTCTCGGTGTGTGCGGTTGGGTACGTAACCTTGCGGATGGCAGTGTTGAAGTGAGGGTCCAGGGTCCGTCCCCATCGGTCGACCAACTTATTGCATGGCTTTGGCAGGGTCCTCCCACGGCGAAGGTGTACAAGGTGCGAGAGACAGAGCCGGCAGATGATCACCCTAGCGGGCGCGAGTCTTTCGTCATTCGATAGTCAGTTACCCTGGACACGTTAGATGTTGCTCAGCGTCTTTAGGGTCTCGACCAGGGTCTCCAGCGGGTAGTCCCGCGCTGCTTGGTCACGGCGGTTTCGATACTCGACGGTACCGGATTTAAGTCCGCGTTCACCAATCACTAATCGGTGCGGTATTCCGATCAGATCCATCTCAGAGAACATCACGCCGGGCCGTTCATCGCGGTCATCTAGCAGCACCTCAAACCCAGCAGCGTGTAGTTGATGGTAGAGGCTTTCGACGGCTTCCTGTACGTTGACTGATTTTTTTAACCCAATCGGAACGATGCAGACATCGAACGGTGCAATCGGGTCAGGCCAGATGATGCCGTTTTCATCATGGCTTTGCTCGATCGCGGCAGCGACAATCCGGGTGATGCCAATTCCGTAACAGCCCATATGAAGGGTTTGTGTTTTGCCGGACGCATCCAGGCAGGTGACATTTAATGCCTCGCTGTACTTGGTGCCCAACTGAAAGACATGGCCGACTTCGATCCCTCTGCGAATCGTCAGCGATTTTGATGAGTCCAGCGGACACGGGTCGCCGTCAATGGCCCGTCGAAGATCGGCCTGTTGCGGTTCCGGAAGATCACGGCCCCAGTTCACACCAACCAGGTGGTGTCCATCGATATTGGCGCCACAGACGAAATCGGCCAGCCGCACGGCATCATAATCGGCAATGACAGGTATGGATAACTTGACCGGCCCAATGGAACCTGGCTCTACACCGGTAGCTTTTTTTACTTCCTCGGCGTCGGTGAATTGCAGGGGGGTAGCGACTGGGTCGAGCGCTTCGGCCTTGACCTGGTTTAGTTCATGGTCTCCACGAAGCACCAGGGCCACAGGCCCGTCGACGCCCTTAACGAGTAATGTTTTTAGGGTTGATTCTGGGGAGACTGTCAGTAATTTGCACAAGGCTTGTATGGTATGGACGCCAGGGGTTTCCACCGTTTTCAATTCTGCTGTTGCGCTAGCGCGCGTGTGTTTCGGTATTGGCAGCGGCACTTTTTCCACATTGGCCGAGTAACCAGCTTCCAGGCATTGCGCGATAGCATCCTCGCCAGAGTTAGCCATGACATGAAACTCATGGGAGTGAGAACCGCCAATGGTACCGCTGTCCGCCTCGACGGCGGTGGCATCCAAGCCCAGGCGCTGAAATATTCGCGCGTAGGCGTCATACATGATGTCGTAACTGCGTTGCATATCTTGCGCACTGATATCGAAGGTGTACGCATCCTTCATGATGAATTCGCGCGCTCGCATCACCCCAAAACGAGGTCGAACCTCATCACGGAACTTGGTCTGTATTTGATAGAAGTTGAGTGGCAACTGTCGATAGCTGCGAATTTCGCTGCGAGCGAGGACGCTAATCACCTCTTCATGGGTAGGGCCTATGCAAAACCCCCGATCGTGTCGATCGGTCAGGCGCAGTAATTCAGGTCCGTAGTCTTCCCAGCGCCCTGATTCTTGCCAAAGTTCAGCCGGTTGCACGGCCGGCATGAGCATTTCCTGGGCGCCGCTGGCGTCCATTTCTTCGCGCACGATACGCTCAACCTTTCGCAGTACGCGGAAGCCCGTGGGTAACCAGTTATAGATGCCCGCCGCAACCTGACGGATCAAACCAGCTCGCAGCATCAGCTGATGACTGACGATCTCTGCGTCAGCCGGTGTTTCCTTGAGCGTGGCGAGGAGGAATTGAGAAGTGCGCATGACAGGGATCGTGATTTGGGCGTTGGTGAAATTGCTGGGTGCGAAATGGCCAACAGTACGGGACCAGAGTATATGATACGAAAGAAGTCGCCGGATTAATCAGTATTTCCTGTCGTGCAAATAAAGCGAGGACAGTGAAGAGGAGCAATGATAGACGTGACAGAACCCCTGTGGCGCCCCGCGCCTGAGCGGATCCAGTCGGCGAACATCACTCGTTTTGCTGAGGTTGTCCGCCAGTCCTGGAACGTCGAGATCGACGATTACAGGCAATTGCATCGTTGGTCGGTCGACCATCCGGCCCAGTTTTGGCGGTCACTGTGGTCGTTCTGCGATGTGTGTGGTGATGTCGGCAGCGATCGTGTCGTAGATGACCTTGAACGTATGCCCGGTGCCCAATGGTTCCCGGATGCCAGATTGAATTTCGCCGAGAATTTGCTCCGACGTCGAGACGACCGTTCGGCAATTATTTTTCGCGCAGAAGACCAGGTAAAACGACAACTAACCTACGCGCAACTCTACGCCCAGGTGGCCGCCATCGCAGCTGCGTTTCGTCGCGACGGCATCGGCCCGGGGGATCGGGTGTGTGGTTACTTACCGAATATGCCGGAGACCATCATCGCTACCTTGGCAACCGCCGCGGTCGGTGCAGTGTGGTCATCGTGTTCACCCGACTTTGGTGTGCGAGGTGTGTTGGACCGTTTTGGGCAGATTGAACCCACGGTGCTTTTCAGTGCTGATGGCTATTTTTATGGCGGACAGGCGCATCAGTCGATCGACAGGCTGGTCGATATTCAGGCCGGATTACCGACTCTGCGGCGAGTCGTGGTAGTGCCCTTGGTCGATTCGGCACCGAAGGTCAGTTCGGTTGATGGCGCCTTGTTATGGGACGACTACGCGGTGCCCACAGCAGCGGACATTGATTTTTCGCAATTGCCTTTTAACCAGCCGCTTTACATCATGTATTCATCGGGGACGACCGGTGTGCCCAAATGTATCGTTCACGGTGCGGGCGGCACGCTACTGCAGCACTTAAAGGAGCATCGTCTGCATTCTGATCTGAAATCCGGCGACCGATTTTTTTATTTCACCACCTGTGGTTGGATGATGTGGAACTGGTTGGTGTCGGGGCTTGCCACGGAGGCAACGCTGTTGCTCTACGACGGGTCCCCATTTTATCCTGATGGCAATGTGTTGTTCGACTTTGCAACAGAAGAAAAAATGACTATTTTTGGCACGTCAGCCAAGTTTATTGATGCGGCCGCGAAAGCCGGTATCAGACCTCGAGACACCCATGACCTTTCTACATTGAAGACCATACTTTCCACTGGATCTCCACTGATGCCGGAGAGTTTTGATTATGTTTACGATGCGGTTAAGACGGATGTTTGCCTTTCGTCGATTGCCGGGGGCACGGACATTGTGTCCTGCTTTGTTGGTGGCCACCCCGGACAGCCGGTTTGGCGAGGCGAGATTCAGGCTAAGGGTTTGGGGATGAAAGTCGAGGTGCGTGACGATCAAGGAAATGTGCTGGGACCCGGGGAAAAAGGGGAACTCACTTGCAGTAAGTCGTTTCCCTCCATGCCCATCAGATTCTGGAATGATCCCAGTGGGGACAAGTACCACGCGGCTTATTTCGACAAATTCCCTGGGTTGTGGTGTCATGGGGACTATGTTGCCGAGACCGAACACGGGGGCCTCGTCATTTATGGTCGCTCTGATGCGGTACTCAATCCCGGTGGTGTGCGCATCGGGACGGCCGAGATTTATCGTGAGGCGGAGCAGGTCGATGAGGTAATCGAAAGCCTGGTTGTCGGGCAACAGCGGGCGGGTGATGTGCGGGTAGTCCTTTTTGTCCGGTTGCGCGAGGGGATTGCACTGACCGATGATTTGCGTGACAAAATTCGAAAGCGTATTCGCTCCAATACGACGCCAAGGCATGTGCCGGAGATCATTCTAGATGTGCCGGATATTCCGCGCACTAAGAGCGGCAAGATCGTTGAGTTGGCGGTACAACGCGTGCTCCATGGTGAGGCGATCAAGAATGTGGATGCATTGGCCAACCCTGAGGCATTGGATTATTTTAGGGATCGGCCTGAACTGGTGAGTTGAAAGGCCAGGAAGTTCGTCCAATTAGTGTGCGATAAGGGGCAGTGGTACGGCACGATACCCGTTGGGTAGTGGTACCTTAACGATTTGTTGCGATATGCTGACTCGTGTAAGAGTGAGCTGCAGGTGTTGCTGGGAATCTGTAAGGGCAATGGGCAAGGTGCTGTCTTTCCCAAGCACTATACGGGGCAGGGTAATGCCCAATGCTGTCATGAGAGAGCTTGCTGACTCAGTGAGCGTCATAAGAAAATGGATCAAAGCGACTAGGGTCTGGCGGTCGGAGTTGGGAAGGCCCAGTGCGCCCGGCTCTTCCAGACATAGCAGGCTTTGTCGTTCATTACCCGCGAGAACTTCCCCTTCATGGCAGGGGATGCCTGCAACCCGTCGTCGTTTGGTGGTCATCATCAGGCGAAGTGGTTCGGTGTTCTTGGTTGGGGTGTCCAGTTTGCCAAGACCGAGCCCTTTTAAGAAATCGTTGACGCGGTTGCGGCGACTGTCGTCGAGCCCAGACAGCTGATTCTGTAGTGCACCGACCAGGCCCGATACGGCGACACCGCTTTTCTCCAGTTGGGTCGGGTCAAGGTGCGCGTACTGTCGCCGCGGGTGGTTAATCACGTAAGCCATTTGGGTCGGTGCGGAGAAATGCAGCTCGAAACCCGGTTGAGCGCTACTTTGAAGTCGCAGGTGCCCCTTACTGACGATGATGTGAAGTGATCGTGGTTCGTGTCCATCGGTCAGCTGAAATTCCAATTCTGTTGCGGCTTTCGCTGTAGTGCCGATTGCACAAGCGAACAGAAGCAGTGACCCGCAGGTGGCGGATCGTTTGGGAGCGAAACCTGGAGTCCTTTTCATGAGCGTGTGGCCTCCCCTGCGATTGATTGTTTCCAGGCTTCAAAGGCGTGTTCGCCGATCAGCGGTGCGCTGCATTCGAAGCCACGGCACACATAAGCGACCGGTTCTTCTTGGCTCGACCGAGTAGCCAGCAGTGTTGGCAGGTCGTGCGTGTTCTCGTCAATGGCAAAGATCAGGCGTCGGGGATGGTACTCCCGGTGTAGTGGAGTTGCCCATCGCATGATCGTGTCTGCTTTGCCTCGAATGACGATAATTTCCATTTCCCCCAAGCGGTCATCTTCGGCTTCGAGCAATGCGCTGGCGCCGGCTGGGTAACGTGTGCAGGCCGGCACCAGTTCGCGCAGCAATTGCTCCGCCGCCACGACATAGTTCTCGTTGCCGGTGAGGTGTCCAAAGGCGAGAAGGGCTCTAGCCGCTACGGCGTTGCCAGAGGGGATCGCGTCATCCATCAGGGGACGTGGCCGATGCAGTAACGTCTCATGATCGTCGGAGGTGAAGTAGAAGGCGTGACTGCCTGCATCGCGAAAGTGTGTCAACAGAGCGTCCAGTAACTGACAGGCGAGATAAAGATCCTGAGTGCGCCATCTGGCCTGAAGGAGTTCAAGCAATCCATTGGCCAGGTAAACGTAGTCATCGAGGTAGGCATTAAGATGGGCTTTACCCGCCCGGGCTGTCGCTAGCAGTCGTTGGCCATCCCACAGCTGTTCGGTGATGAAGTCGACTGCGGCTTGGGCCGAGTCCACAAGCTTTGGTTCGCCCAGCCGTCGTCCCGCTCGCGCCATGCCGGTAATCATCAAACCGTTCCATGCGGTGAGGATTTTCTCATCGCGGTCGGGACGGATGCGAGCTTCACGTCGTAAGCGCAAGGTCTCTCGGATTTCATGCCAAAGTTGCTCAGCCTCAGTGGCACATAGATTCAGCGTTTGCCCGGCCTCAGCTGGAGTCATCACTTGGTTGAAGTGCCACCGTCCTTCAAAGTTGGGGGTATTGGTGAGTCCAAAAAGCGCCGATGCGAAGCACCACGCTTTAGGGTCCAGGATGTCCTTCAGTTCGGTTGCATCCCAGACGTAATAGCGACCCTCTACTCCTTCGGAATCGGCATCGATGGTCGAGAAGTAGCCACCCTCGACCGACTGCATTTCGTTGATGACCCAGGCCGCGGTTCCTCGAGCCACCTTGCCGAAATCCTCGCGTCCCCAAAGCGCGTGGGCGTCGGCAAATATAGGCAGCAACTGCGCATTGTCATAAAGCATTTTTTCAAAGTGCGGAATGCGCCATTGATCGTCGACGGCGTAGCGGTAAAACCCCCCGGTGAGGTGATCCCACAACCCCCCGCTGGCCATTGCCCCCAGGGTCTTGATTGTCATTTGGTAGGCAGAACCCTGCGCCGATTTCTGTGACCACGCTAGACGGAGCAATAGCGATAGATGGGTCGGATGCGGAAACTTTGGTGCTTTGCCAAAGCCGCCATGGACGGCATCGAATTCATCCTCAAGCTGGCGCGCTGCTGTCTCAAGAGTGATGGTGTCTGCAGGTTCAGTGCTGTGTTGGTAGCCCGGCTCAGTCTGTTGCAGCGCTTGTCGTATTGCTTTGGCATGATCTCCCATCTGTGAGCGGTTGTTCGTGTAATGTTGAGCGACCTGTTGTAACAGATCGCCAAAGCCAGGCATGCCGTGATGTGGTTCGGCTGGGAAATAGGTGCCGACAAATAACGGCGCGTGGTCGATGGGTGTCAGAAAGGCAGTTAGGGGCCAGCCACCCGGTCGGCGAGTGAGTAATTGGTGTGCTAACTGGTAGATGCGGTCAAGGTCAGGGCGTTCCTCGCGGTCTACTTTGATATTGACGAAAAGCGAGTTCATGAGGTTTGCGATGGCGTCATTTTCGAACGATTCGCGTTCCATCACATGGCACCAGTGGCAGGCTGAATAACCAACGGAGAGGAGAATTGGGCGATCTTCACTTCGGGCTCTCGCCAGGGCCTCGGTGCCCCAGGGGTACCAGTCCACAGGATTGAAGGCGTGTTGCAGAAGGTACGGACTGGTTTCTTCACCGAGCCGGTTGGCTGGACGACTGGATGCGCTCATCGTTGATACCTGGTGGAAGTTTACGGCTGTGTGTCACGAGAAATCGGCATGCTGGACAAGGCTATACTAGTCTGGCTTTTTTTCGCAGGGAACCCATCCCCGGTGTGGATTCATCCACAGTTTGATCCAATTGCCCTTTCGCTTGGCCCAGTGGCCATTCATTGGTATGGGTTGATGTACCTAGTTGGGTTTATGGGCGGAGCAGGGTTGGGTCTTTACCGTGCATCACAGCCCCTAAGTGGTTGGAAAAAAGAAGATGTGTGGGATCTTCTTTTTTTCGCGGCCTTGGGTGTTGTGATTGGCGGTCGTCTTGGTTACGTGGTTTTCTACAACTTTGCGTTTTACGTTGATCGACCGATCGAACTATTCTATCTGTGGTCTGGTGGCATGTCGTTTCACGGTGGATTGCTGGGCGTTATTGTGTCGCTCTGGTGGTTTGCTTCCCGCCGCCGGCGTTCTTTTTTATCCGTTGCCGACTTTCTCGCACCGTTGTGTGCTTTAGGGCTTGGTGCTGGACGCATCGGCAATTTTATTAATCAGGAACTCTGGGGCCGAGTGACCGACGGACCCTGGGGCATGGTCTTTCCGTTGGCAGGCCCATTGCCACGCCACCCTTCCCAGTTATACGAAGCCACGTTAGAGGGGGTGCTTCTTTTTGCCATTGTTTGGATTTACTCCGCGAAGCCGCGTTCACCCGGGCGAACATCCGGTGTGTTCTTGATAGGTTACGCCCTTTTTCGGTTTTTGATCGAATTCGTCAGGGAGCCAGATAGCCAGCTGGGTTACGTTCTAATCGGATTATCCATGGGGCAATTACTGTGTGTGCCAATGCTCGTGTGTGGCGCGTGGCTCTATTTTCGAATCATTCCCTCATCGAGTGGCAGCCAGGCCGGGAATTAAGGGCCAGCCCATCGCGCAGTGTACGAGCGAATAAAGACGGTTTATCTGCCCTTCATATGATTCTAGTCGTTTATTTAACAAGCACGATTTAAAGTGGGGTCGGAATAAAGCGGGACGGCACGACGGTGGCTCGTCAGAACTTAGAATCAGACCATGACGATTTATCTTCAGATTGAAAAATATCAGGGTATTTCCACAGAGGTAATATGCCCACATAACGCAATGGATCAGATCAAACATTTCGGGAGTAAGCAACGCGAGAGGCTGTCTCGAGGCGTAGAATACCGTCTCAATCGGGCGATAGGCGTTTCGTCATTTGGGACAATGGGGGTTGGAACATCATTGTGTGTACGAAGTTGATTTATTCATTGATACAAAGCGAGTGGCCCATATCTGTACGGTCGCTGTACAGCGTAATTTCGGGGTAATTTAATGTTGACCAGCAATCCTTTTGCCGAGCTTTCGGTACTCGTACCACCCACCGTCATGCAGGTGTATGTCGTGATTATGATTATTCTGGTTGCCGGTGGCACACTTTTCGACATTTTGCATAAGAAGAGCGCTAAGTACTTTTTCAACAACTGGCGCAAAGCAAAAAATAGCGGAGCGCGGCAGGTCGGTGGTGGGGAAGCGGTATCCCTAGCAGTCCAAACCGTTGTTGTAGAGGGTCTGATGTCCGGTGAGTTCTGCAATGCGCGACGCAGAATTGCCCACCTTTTGACCATGTATGGCTTCTTGGCTTACGTGATCACAACCGCCGTCATGGTTTTCTGCTATGCAACGCCCGACTCCCCTGGGCCTGCTATCCTGCCGGTGCTATGGTGGATCGGGGGTCTGTTGATTTGTGCTGGTGGTTATTGGTTCTGGTTCTTTATTCGGGTTGACGTTGTGGCGGAGGGCAATTCACCCTTTCGAGTTGTGCGCGCTGATCTGTTTATTCTTTCCCTTCTCGCGAGTGCGACATTGGGTCTGATCTGGGCCTACGCGCAAGCAAAAGGCAGTGTGTGGACAAACGGGTGGTTTGGTTTATACGTGATCGCTACGACAGTGCTGTTCGGATCCGTCCCGTGGTCAAAATTCTCACATATGTTTTTCAAGCCTGCAGCCGCCATTCAGAAACGGATGGCAGAAGCAGACGGGTCAAGAAGTAACCTACCGGCGCCCGCCGATAAACCCGAAGTTTTCGGCAGTGCCCGCCGGCTGCCTCGACATTATTAACCAGCCCATCGTAGGACTGCGATACAGGAGATAACGGAACATCATGCCGACATTTGTTTATATGACGCGCTGCGACGGTTGCGGACATTGCGTTGATATCTGCCCGTCCGACATCATGCACATCGACAAAACTAACCGCCGTGCCTATAACATCGAACCCAATATGTGCTGGGAGTGCTACTCGTGTGTTAAAGCTTGCCCTCAAAACGCAATAGATGCTCGTGGTTATGCCGACTTTGCTCCTATGGGCCATAGTGTTCGAACGCTTCGAGAAGAAGAAAAGGGAACGATTTCCTGGAAGATCAAGTTCCGTGATGGTCGTGAAAAAAACTTCGAGTCACCTATCAGAACGACCCCTTGGGGATCGATAAAGTCAGCTGCAGACTATGCTGTACCTAACCAAGAGGCGATGAAAAGCCAGGAATTGGCCCATGAGCCTGATGCACTGAACATCGATAAGTTGCCGGCATTGGTGCCAGATCAACTTAAGCTAGGAGTGGTGTAATGGCTTTGTTCTCGAAGAGAAAAACAGTATTTGTTGATGCCGATATCCTAGTCGTCGGCGGCGGTATGGCTGGCTGTGGAGCCACGTACGAATCCCGCTACTGGGGGCGCGACAAAAAGATTGTCGTGGTTGAAAAGGCGAATATCGAGCGCAGCGGCGCGGTGGCCCAAGGTCTATACGCAATTAATTGCTACATGGGCATGCAGTGGGACGAGAACCAACCGGAAGACCATGTCCGTTATGCTCGGAATGACCTGATGGGGCTGGTGCGGGAAGATCTGGGCTATGACATCGCGCGGCATGTTGACTCCACCGTGCATAAGTTTGAGGAATGGGGTTTGCCGATCATGAAGGACCCCGAAACTGGGCGATATCTGCGCGAAGGAAAGTGGCAGATCATGATCCACGGCGAAAGTTACAAACCAATTGTCGCCGAAGCGGCCCGCAAGGCTGCTACTGAAGTTTATAACCGGATCATGGTAACCCATCTGTTGATGGACAAGACAAAAGCCAACCGAGTAGCCGGGGCTGTCGGTTTCAATGTCCGCACTGGTGATTTCTATGTATTCCGCGCGAAGGCTGTCATTGTGGCCGCTGGGGGTGCATCACATATCTTCAAACCGCGCGCGGTTGGTGAAGGTATGGGACGGACCTGGTATGCCCCGTGGAGTAGTGCTTCTGCCTACGCATTGCCCATTCTGGCTGGGGCCAAAATGACGCAGATGGAGAACCGAATCGTTCTCACTCGATTCAAGGATGGCTATGGTCCGGTCGGTGCATACTTTCTGCATCTCAAGACCTACACCGAAAACGCTTACGGGAATGACTACGAGCCCACATGGTACGAACACACCAAGGAATTGGTCGGGGATTACATCGATCGGCAACCGGTGCCGACGTGTTTGCGAAACCACGCATTTCTTGAGGAGGTCAAAGCGGGCCGCGGCCCCATTCGCATGGTAACCAAGGAAGCTTTCCAGGATCCACATAAGGAGCAAGTGGGTTGGGAGAATTTTTTGGGTATGACGATTGGGCAGGCAGTCGTTTGGGCATCACAGAACATTGATCCCAAGGAAATCAACCCTGAGCTGACGACGTCTGAGCCATACGTCATGGGTTCACATGCTACCTGTTCTGGTGCCTGGGCAAGTGGTCCAGAGGACTATGCACCTGATGGGTATCAATGGGGATACAACCGAATGATGACCGTTGAGGGACTTTTCGGTGCCGGTGATACCATCGGCGGTACTGCTCACAAGTTCTCCTCGGGGTCATTCACGGAAGGCCGCATTGCTGCCAAGGCGGCTGTCAATTACGTGAACGATCTGGGCAAAGATCAGCCTCAAGTCAGGGAGTCGGAGTACGAGAATCTTAAGCAGGTCGTATTTCAACCGTTAGAAACGTACGAGGTTGGTCGTAACGAAATCGTTGCTGGAACGGTTTCCCCAAGTTATCTCTTGCCGATTAACGGCCTGCAGCGGCTTGAAAAGATTATGGACGAATACGTGGGTGGCATCAGTGCTCACTACACGACCAACGAACCGATGCTCACCCGTGGGCTTGAGTTATTGGATATGCTCAAAGAAGACCTTGCCTATCTCGGGGCCGAAGACCTTCATCAACTTCAGCGCTCCTGGGAACTTCAGCATCGAGTTTTAGCCTCAGAATGTGTCACGCATCACACCATGTTTCGAAAAGAAACGCGCTGGCCGGGATATTACTATCGGGCCGATCATCCAAAACTAGACGACACGGATTGGCATTGCTTCACATTATCCCAATACGATCCAGAATCTGGGAAGTGGACGATGGACACGGCGCCTGTGTATCACATCGTCGATTAAACAGGATTCAGCGAAGCCTCTTTTTTACAAAGAGTTGCCTCTGGAAGAGCCATCGGTTTAAACCCGAGTACCTGTAAAAATTGGTTGGAGCACAGGCTGGGTGTTAAGGCGACGCATTAGATGGTGCTGGAAAAGCGCTCGTAGCGAAGGATGGATACATCATGAATGTGGTGTTGGTGTCTGATACGCATGGTACGGTGGCCGACAACATCGTTGATATTGCCCAACGGGCTGACTTGGTGGTGCATGCAGGTGACATTGGTTGTGCAGCAGTACTTGACCTGTTGCGGCCGGTACGCGGTAAATTGCTGGCGGTAACGGGCAACAATGATATTCCCGAAAAATGGCCGCTTGGCGATCAGGCACTGCTGGCAGCGTTGCCAGAGCGCTTGTCTGTCGATTTGCCAGGGGGGGTATTGTCAGTGGAGCACGGCCATCGTGTTTATGACACTCGGCGATATCATGAACTCTTTCGACGCCGGCATCACGGTGCCCGCGCGATTCTCTATGGCCACACCCATGTTCGTGTCATTGACATGGAATCACAGCCGTGGGTACTCAACCCCGGTGCGGCGGGGCATATTCGTACCAAAGGAGGGGCCTCGTGTTTACTGCTGACAGTCCACGAGGATTGTTGGTCAGTCACTGAATATCGCTACTCAGCCTGATTTCACTCCCGAACAGCGAAGTTTTTCGAGCGTGCTCTGATCAGACTTCGATGCCCGCTAGAAAGAGCCAGGTGTCGACGACCGTATCGGGATTGAGCGAGATGCTGTCGATGCCCTGTTCCATCAACCAGCGGGCCAGATCAGGATAGTCCGAGGGTCCCTGTCCGCAGATGCCGACATATTTCCCCTCATCTCGGCAGGCCGTGATCGCCTGCAGCAGCAGGGCCTTGACTGCGGGATCGCGTTCATCAAACAGATGGGAAATTGCGGCCGAATCTCGGTCGAGGCCCAAGGTCAATTGGGTGAGATCATTGGAGCCGATAGAAAAACCGTCGAAGTACTGGAGAAACTGGGGTGCGAGGATCGCATTGGAGGGGACTTCGCACATCATAATCACTTTGAGCCCATTTTCTCCACGCATCAGGCCGTTAGCGGCTAATAGCGCGGTGACTTGCTCTGCTTCATCCAGAGTGCGGACAAATGGCACCATCACCCATAAGTTGGTCAGGCCCATATCGTCGCGCACAAACTTTAGTGCACGACACTCGAGATCAAAGCAGGCGCGAAACTTCGAATCCAAGTAACGAGAAGCGCCGCGAAACCCGAGCATCGGATTTTCCTCACGAGGCTCGAAGGTTTCTCCGCCCAACATATTGGCATATTCATTGGATTTAAAATCGGAAAGGCGGACAATCACAGGTTGCGGTGCAAAGGCCGCGGTGATGGTTGATATCCCTTCTGCAAGTTTGCGAACGAAAAACTCAATGGGGTTCGGGTAGCCAGCGGCTACCCGTTTGATTTCGTTTTGCAGGGTTTGGGGCATGGTGTCGTATTCGAGTATTGCCCGTGGATGAACGCCGATCGTGTTGTTGATGATGAATTCAAGGCGGGCTAGGCCTACCCCTGCATGGGGTAAATTTTGAAATGCGAATGCCCGTTCGGGGTTACCAATATTCATGCTGATCTTGAACGGCAGGGTCGGCATTTCCGCGAGGTTAATCACTTCGACATCGAAGTCTTGTCGACCCTTGTAGATAAGCCCCGTGTCACCTTCAGCGCAAGATACAGTGACATCAGAGCCGTCGGTCAGTTGTGCAGTGGCATCGCCGCAGCCCACCACGGCTGGGACACCGAGTTCGCGGGCGATGATTGCTGCGTGGCAGGTGCGCCCACCTCGATTGGTGACGATTGCTGCGGCGCGTTTCATGACCGGTTCCCAGTCCGGATCGGTCATGTCAGCCACCAGCACGTCGCCAGCCTGCACTTGTCCTAGTTCTTTAACGGAGTGAACTACGCGGCAGACACCAGCGCCGATACGGTTGCCGATGCTTCGGCCGGTAGCGAGAACAGTGTTCTTGCTTCTTAGTCTATAGCGCTCAATGACCTGGCTTGATCGGGTACTTATTACCGTTTCCGGCCGAGCCTGCAAAATAAAAAGTTCACCGCTCTCTCCATCTTTGGCCCACTCCACATCCATGGGTTGTCCATAGTGTTGTTCTATGGTGATTGCCATCTCAGCCAATGCCCTGATGTCTTCATCAGCTAGCGAAAAACATCCCCGTTCAGCTGCTGTTGTATCGACGATCTGAGTTGTGGCTAGGTTACCGGCATTGGCATAGACCATCTTGATGGCTTTCTCGCCAAGGTTGCGACGCAAAATAGCGGCTTGTCCGGCCGTTAGGGAAGGCTTGTAAACATAGAATTCATCCGGGTTCACTGCACCTTGAACGATGCATTCCCCTAATCCGTACGAAGCGGTGATAAAGACGACATCATTGAAGCCAGATTCAGTGTCTAAGGTAAAGAGCACACCGCTTGATCCGGTATCACTACGAACCATATGCTGGACACCAGCTGATATTGCGATATCAACTTCCGCAAAGCCCTGATGATGGCGATATGCAATAGCGCGATCGTTGTAGAGAGAGGCAAAAACCTTACGTATCGATTCGAGTACGTTGTCAATGCCCCGGATATTGAGATAGCTCTCCTGCTGACCCGCAAAGGAGGCCTGTGGCAGATCTTCAGCGGTTGCAGAGGAACGCACTGCAACCGGGAGCGAGTCGCTGTTTCCTAGCCCTGCATAAGCGTCACGCACGGCCTGTTCGAGTGTTCGGGGTAGGTCGAGTTGCATAATCCACGATCGAATCTCTCTTCCGGCACTGCTCAGCTGACTGATGTTGTCGACATCAATACCAGACAGGCGCGATGCAATTCGCTTTTTGAGATTGTCCTGTGTAAGGTGAGCGCGATAGGCATCAACTGTGGTGGCAAAGCCACCTGGTACTTGGATCGATGCGCTCGAGAGTTGACTAAGCATTTCCCCGAGAGATGCATTCTTGCCACCGACATGGGCGATATCGTGTTGGCTCACTCGATGGAGGCCGATGACGAGTTCGTTCACTGAATGACTATTCCTCGGATAATTAAGCATTAATGGGCACAATAATGGTTACGCCTAAGACGATGATTCCGAAACTGACAGGAGCATAACGGAGTGCCTAGTAGAACGGTGTTTGTTGTGTCAGATCGAACCGGCATCACCGCTGAACTACTGAGCCACAGTTTGCTCAGCCAGTTTCCTGATGTCGAGTTCAACCAGATAACCCTGCCGTTCATCGATGATGATGATAAGGTGGCAAAGGCAATCAGACAAATCGATGAGGTGGCTGACAGCGAAGGACATCGTTCTCTAGTGTTTGCGACCTTCGTTAATCGTCAGTACCTTACGCGATTGATGACCGCAAAGGCCAAGGTAATTGATTTTTTTGATGCCTTTGTTGGGCCGCTTGAAGCGGAACTCGGTGTTCCGCCTGCCTGGCGTATCGGTCAGGCTCACGGGATCGTCGACAAAGCACGTTACGCGTCAAGAATCAGTGCGGTGCATTACGCCATGGACAGTGATGATGGCGTTAATGTGGCGAATTATCCTCGGGCTGATTTAATCCTGGTCGGTGTTTCGAGAAGTGGAAAGACACCGACTTCACTCTATTTAGCGATGCATTTTGGGCTTTATTGTGCGAACTATCCGTTGACCGAGGACGAATTTGAGCGTGACGAACTCCCAAACATCTTACAACCCCATCGGCAACGGGTCTGTGGACTCACCATCGATGCAACGCGTTTGCAGCAGATTCGTGCTGAGCGTCGTGCAGACAGTGACTACGCATCTCTTCGTCAATGTCGATATGAAATCGAGAATGCCGAGTCACTTTTCCGGAACAGTAATGTTCCGTATTTCAATACTACTTCGATCTCGATTGAAGAAATTGCGACCACCATTATTTCCAAGCTAGGGATTCGGCGGGAGATGTTGGGTTGACTGGAGGTGCCATGGACGTCGCCAGAGGGCTCCCGCGGGTTGGATTTGTCAGTCTGGGATGTCCCAAAGCATTAGTCGACTCGGAAGGAATTCTCAGTCGTCTTCGCGCCGAAGGTTACGATATATCCGACAGCTTTGATGGTGCCGACCTGGTCATTGTCAATACCTGCGGCTTCATCGAGCCAGCGGTTGAAGAATCGTTGGGTGCGATTGAAGAAGCTTTGGCCGAGAATGGTAATGTGATTGTTACCGGGTGTCTTGGCACCAAAGCACATGATCTTCGCCAGCGCTTTCCTCGCCTGCTCGCGGTTACTGGCCCCCATGCTCCAGATGACGTGATGCAAGCAGTCCATCGCGTGTTGCCGCCGGCCCACGATCCGTTTGAATCGCTTATTCCACCCGGTGGAATCAAGTTGACGCCGCGTCATTACGCCTATATCAAGATTGCGGAAGGCTGCAACCATCGCTGCACTTTCTGCATTATTCCTTCACTACGAGGTCGTTTGGTGTCTCGGCCTATTGCCGATGTGCTGCGAGAAGCCGAAGCCTTGGTTAGTGCCGGCGTGAAGGAACTGCTAGTGGTGTCACAGGATACGAGTGCCTACGGTGTAGATCTTCGTCACCGGACAGATCTTGCGGGCACGCGAGCGTTGCGTAATCATATTGTAGATTTGACTCGACATTTGGGGAGTCTGGGTATTTGGGTTCGCCTGCACTACGTCTATCCTTATCCACACGTTGACGATTTGGTCCGGCTGATGGGAGAGGGAAGAGTCCTGCCCTACCTCGATATGCCGTTGCAGCATGCGAGTCCACGTATCTTGAAACTGATGAAACGGCCCGCTAATCAGTTAGCAACGATTAAGCGTATCCAGCGCTGGCGGGAGGAGTGTCCCGAGTTGACATTACGCAGCACGTTTGTCGTGGGGTTTCCTGGAGAGACTGAGGAAGAATTTCAAGAATTGCTCGAGTTTTCTCACGAGGTCATGCTTGATCGAGTGGGTTGTTTTGCTTATTCACCGGTCGCCGGTGCGGTGGCCAATGCATTACCCGATGCGGTGCCCGAGCCAGTGCGCGAGGAGCGGCGGCTTCGTTTCATGCAGGCGCAAGAGGAAATCTCGGCGGCACGTTTGTCACGGCGAGTCGGTACCGAGGTGGAGGTGTTGATCGACAGTGTGTCGGCAACCGAGGCGACCGGGCGCAGTGCCGGTGAATCACCAGAGATCGATGGTGTCGTGAGATTGACCAACCCAGGCGCATTACAGATGGGTGACTGGGCTCGAGTCCGTATCACCGACTCGGACAGTCATGATCTCACGGCATGCGTTATTTGACCGTGTTGTCTCCAGAGCCTGATGCCGATATACGAATTTTATTGCCCAGACTGTCACGCGATATACAGTTTTTTCTCGCGGCAGGTCAATACGGATGCTAAGCCACTTTGCCCTCACTGTACTTGTTTAGCCCTCGAGCGCCAGGTATCGCTGTTTTCTGTATCAAACAACCGATCATCGCAGAACCGCGATGAAATGGTTGGTATTGATGAGGATCGTTTGGAATCAGCGCTGATGTCGATGGCAGGAGACCTCGACAACGTTGACAATGACCCACGCCAAGTGGCTAGTGCGATGCGTAAGTTGTTAGCCACTAGCGGTCTTAAAATGGATGCCGGCATGGAAGATGCGATAGCTCGCGTTGAGGCTGGCGAAGACCCGGAGGTGCTCGAAACCGATCTGGATGACGCGACGCACGAGATTGAACTTTTTTCTGCACGCCCTACTCAAGTGGTTCGAGTTCTCCGGCGCCGGTATCTGCCGCCACGAGTTGACCCGAAGTTATACGAGTGGGTCGCGCCAGATTGATTTATCCCTTTCGCTATAATTCGCTGCTTCCACTGCCCCGTTTGGTTTATGAACGAGTATGTTAAATCGGTGCGCCAACGACGCACCTTTGCCATTATTTCCCACCCGGATGCTGGCAAGACCACGCTAACGGAGAATTTGCTCCAGTCGGGCGGTGCGATACAACTGGCAGGTACTGTGCGGGCTCGCAAGAGTGGTCGCTATGCGACCTCCGATTGGATGAAATTGGAACAGGAGCGGGGTATTTCGGTGACCTCTTCGGTCATGCAATTCATCTATCAAGATCGGGTTGTCAATCTGTTGGATACGCCGGGTCACGAGGACTTTTCTGAGGACACCTACCGGACACTGACGGCCGTAGATTCGGCTTTGATGGTCATCGATGTTGCCAAGGGCGTGGAGCAACGCACGGTCAAACTGATGGAGGTTTGCCGTCTGCGGAGTACGCCGATTATGACTTTCATTAATAAGCTTGATCGTGAAGGTCGTGATCCAATGGAGTTGCTTGATGAAGTGGAGTCGGTGCTTAAGATTGATTGTGCCCCCATGACTTGGCCGGTTGGGACAGGCAGGCGTTTTCGGGGTATTTATCATTTGCTCAACGATCAGATACAGTTATTTGAGCGCAAGGATGGAGAATGGTTGTCAGCCGCCCGGTTAATCAATGGTTTATCGAGCGCTGAATTAGATGCGACTATCGGGGCAGATGCTGATCTATTGCGTGAAGAAGTTGAGTTGGTTCGTGGTGCCAGTCATGCTTTCGATACCAAGCCGTATCTGCGCGGCTTGTTAACTCCTGTATTTTTCGGCTCTGCGTTGAATGGCGAAGGAACGCCCGAATTGATGGACGCGTTTGTGACGCACGCACCATCGCCCGTGCCACGCCATACCGATGCGCGCGTGGTCGATAGCGAGGAACAGAAATTTACCGGATTCGTGTTCAAGATCCAGGCGAACATGGATCCAGCGCACCACGATCGAATTGCATTCTTGAGAATTACCTCTGGTCGTTTTTCCCGGGGTATGCGGGTTCATCATGTCCGTACCGGACGAAACATACAGTTGAACAATGCGGTTACATTCATGGCCGCGCGTCGGGAAGCAGCTGATGATGCGGTGGCCGGCGATATCATTGGTTTACACAACCATGGCACGATTCAGATCGGTGACACCTTCAGTGAAGGTGAAACACTCAGGTTTACCGGGATACCTAACTTCGCACCTGAGTTATTCCGCCGTGTGCGTTTGGCCGATCCGCTACGTTCAAAGGCGTTGCACAAAGGCCTGGACCAATTGAGCGAGGAAGGTGCGACTCAGGTATTTCGCCCGCTTGAGGGGAATGATGTCGTCCTTGGTGCGGTGGGTGTGTTGCAGTTTGATGTTGCCGTGCACCGTCTTCGTCACGAATATGGCGTGGACTGCACATTTGAAGCGGTGGCGGTGGCGACAGCCCGCTGGGTGATTTGCGATGACCCGGTTGTATTGAGGGAGTTTACGCGTCGTGTCAGCGCACACTTGGCGCTGGACGGCGGCGGTGCGTTGACCTATATCGCCCCTAATCAGGCTAACCTGCGGCTGGTCGCCGAGCGCTGGCCACGTATTCAGTTTTCTGAAACTAAAGAAATATAGAATATACCAATATCAGTATATACCTATATTTGAATTAAAGTAAATTAATTATAATTTCTTAAGATGATTGACCTAACCGATCGACCCACTTATCCTGTTAGTTGATATATGAGAAGCAACGGATTGGCGTTTAGTGGGCTCGTGAGATAACTAAAGCCGACGTTGAATACAGTTTGCATGGTGCAAGGTGTATAGACAGTCAACAATTGGCCGTCGTAAGATAGGCTAAGAATTATAGAGTTTGGCGGTTGTCGCAGCGGTAGGCCACCTTGGTCATATTGTGTGGTGACTGAACAAGCCGGCGTTTTGATGGATACCAATGGAGGGCTTGTCCGCCTAGGGCGGCAGTCTGAGAGTGAAGCGTGTTCCCCAAATGAGTGGAGGGCTGGCGCTCTGTATTGCGACAGTGCTGATCGGCGCCTTCTACCTCAACGTCACCCCACAAGGCGGGCTGACGTCTGGCGCGGCTGTGGCCATACTATCTGGGCCGGGATTAGGAGAACCCCAGCCAGTTCGAGCGGCCGAGGCCCTGATTCCTGTGCCCCGCACGAGCACTGTCTTACCATTGACGCTGGCTGAGGAATGGCCACAGGGGCTGTCTCCAGCCAGTCAGACAGATACTCGTCTGCGGGGCGTAGAGGCCACCGGTTCCTGGTTACTAGCCCAGGGCACACGCTCGTCGGTACGCGAAGTCGGTGCTTCGATGTCTTCGCGCCACGCACGCCGCCATCATGAACTTCGCTGTTTGGCTATGAATATCTATTTTGAAGCGCGTGGCGAATCTCGCCGAGGGCAACTTGCTGTTGCGGCGGTGACCTTAAATCGCAAGCGCAGTCCTCATTATCCGGACAGCATCTGTGGCGTGGTCTGGCAGTCACGGCAGTTCAGTTGGACCCAACAATCAGTTTGGCACCGTCCTAGAAATGATCGGGCCTGGCGTTTCGCGATGAAACTGGCAAACCAGGTTTATCACAATAAGGTCAAGCTGCCGGTAGTCAGCGCAACTCATTTTCATGCGCGTTACGTGGCCCCTGAGTGGTCTACCCAAATGAAGCGAGTCGCCCGTATTGGCAAGCACTTGTTTTACGATTCGTGAGAACTGGTTTTCCACACTAGAGGATTCGTCGCCCGCTGTTTAGAGGTGGTGATTGACCTATTGCCTGGTTTCACGGCAGACTGGCGGCTAACCAATATACAATTCATGCACGTGAGTGTGATTAGGATCACTGCCAGCCAAAGTGTGGGCTGACTATAATAATCCGCCTACCGTACTATTCAAGGAGCTAAGGGCCATGCGTTTACCTGTGATGCCTGTTGTTGTCTTATGTGTCGCTGGTTTGTTTGCCAGCACGGCTATGGCTGATGGCGAGACAATTTACAACAGCGGCTGTGTTGCTTGCCATGGGGCGGGTATCGCTGGTGCACCGCGGGTTGGAGACAAGGAGGCATGGGCGCATCGTATCGCCCAGGGAAAAAAAATTATGTACGAGCACGCTCTGAAGGGTTTCCAGGGGACGGCTGGTGTCATGCCAGCGAAGGGGGGGTTTACTCACCTGAGCGATGAGGAAGTTAAGGCAGCGACTGACTTTATGATCGAGGCGTCTAAATAGGGGCCCCTCGGCGGATCGGGCCAATTGCGGATCGAAATTAGGGTCGCGAGATCAGGGGTGATGTTTTGCTAAGAAACGCCTGCAGCACGCGGTAAAGACGCACCGGATCTTTACTACCCGTTAGCTCCCGAGGTGAATGCATCGCCAGTTGGGGAACACCGACATCTACTGTGCGGATACCGAGTTCGGCGGCTGTGATCGGTCCAATCGTTGTACCGCAACT
Organism: Gammaproteobacteria bacterium; assembly: GCA_022451485.1. GTDB lineage: Bacteria > Pseudomonadota > Gammaproteobacteria > Arenicellales > UBA868 > UBA11791. The sequence continues at coordinate 34,686 of JAKUQS010000015.1, read as the reverse complement.
CATGTCGCTGCGAACCGCAATGGTCTGTACGGGTATATCAGCTTCACTGCAAAGTGTTCGAAAGACAGCCGCTGTCTCGCTGTTAGTCGCATAGCGCTGATTGGCGTTGATCTTGATGACCGGGCCACCGTTAAGGTGCGGTCTATGCTCGGCATCGTGTTTGTCAGCGTAATTGGGGTGGACTGCATGAGCGTTGTCGACTGAAATCAGCATGGATCGTTGGGTGATGCCGGTGAGGTCTTGATTAGGCCCCGCGAGTCGCTTCAATACCGCATTCAAAAATGGCCCCTGGGCGCCGCCAGCGGACAGACTGCCTACTTCTTCGTGGTCATAGCAGGCCAGCAAACTGGTCGGTTCATTACCGACACCGCTGACCAAAGCTTTCGCGCCGGCAAAACAACTCAGTAGGTTGTCCAATCGTGCCGCGGCAATGAAATCCTCGTTTAAACCGACAAGCGATGGTGCCTGTTGATCGTAACAACATAACTCGAAGTCAAGGATCTCAGCCCAAGGCACGTCGAGATATTCTTGTTGCACCTGTTTGAGGAGCAAATCCCGGAGGGTTGTTTCCGGGCCGTCAGTTGCCAGCATGAGGACCATTTCCTCCTGAGGATTGATGGTACGGTTGCGGTTTGCCTCCCGATTCATATGAATTGCAAGGTTTGGCACGGTCGCGACAGGTCGCACGAAGTCAACCAGCCCACTACGCAGAGTGCCATCGGCCAGCCGGCCGGTCACTCGCCCGGCAAGGGACAGATCACGGTCGAACCACGGGGCAAGTAGTGCGCCGCCATAGATTTCAGTGCTGAGTTGAAGGCAGCCGTGTTGATAACGTTCGGGGACTGGCTTGATCTTCAGACAAGGGCTATCGGTGTGTGCACCCATCATCCTGATTCCTTGCTCCTGCAGGGTCCCGGATCCCACGCGAAATGCGATTAGTGACGTATCGTTGAGGGTGACGAACGCTGCTTCGTTTGGGGAAAGTTGCCAGGTAGACTCAAGCTCAAGCGGGTGAAACCCGGCTTCCGATAGCATAGCGGCGAGGTTCGACACCGCGTGGTGGGGCGACGGTGATTTCTCTAGGAACGCCATGAGCTCCTGGTTAAAGGATTCTGTTTGACTCAGCATTTGCTTGCACGCTGTTGGTTAGCGCCCTCAGGTAGCCATTGGGGTTGCGGTATCGCAGCAGCGCCGAGGCCAACGAAGTCGAAAAGTTCGCGGTCAGCCAGTTGACTCGGGGCGATGCTGGTAAGGCTCCGGAAAATGTTGGCCGTTCGACCGGGATGATCTTTTTCCCAATTAAGCAGCATTTGCTTGATGACTTGACGTTCAAGGTTTGATTGCGATCCGCATAGGTCACATGGAATCAAAGGAAATTGCTGGGCTTGTGCATAGCGTGAAATGTCATGTTCACGGCAGTAGGCGAGGGGGCGGATCACAATATGCTTGCCGCTGTCATTGAGCAGTTTAGGCGGCATGGCTTTGAGTTTCGCGCCGTAAAACATATTCAGAAATAAAGTCTCTACGATGTCATCCAGATGGTGCCCCAAGGCAATCTTGGTCACGCCTTCTTGGCTAGCGATGTCGTATAGAGCACCGCGACGTAGGCGTGAGCACAGACCGCACATGGTCTTGCCTTCAGGGATCACGCGTTTTACGACGCTATAGGTGTCACGACTGACGATCCTGTAGTCGATGCCAGTGGTCGCAAGATAGGTTTCCAGTTTGTCAGTGGGAAATCCAGGTTGGTTCTGGTCTAGATTGACTGCGAGTAGATCAAAACTGACGGGCGCACGTGAGCGAAGACGCATTAGGATATCAAGCAGGGTAAAGGAATCCTTGCCGCCAGAAACACAGACCATGATCCGGTCACCTTCTTCAATCAGGTTGTAGTCCTCGATAGCGCGGCCCACGTTCCGACGTAGCCGTTTTTCCAGTTTATGAGGTGTGCGGTCCGGTTTTGTTGGCCTGGCGGGTGCGGGTAACTGGAGATCATTGCCACGGGTAACATCAAACGCTAAATTGTTCGTCATGAGTGGGTTATTGGAGCTGCCGTTTCCTTGCTGGTTGCCCTACTTTAACCGGAGTTGATCATTGGCCCGCATTCTCGTCGTTTTAGGCATGTTTGTCGGCTCCTTTGTGGCGATTTTTATTGCTCTACTGGTTGCGGTCCATTTCATTGATTGGAACGCGCAGCGCTCGTGGATGGCAAACAGGTTGTCTGATGTGCTCGCTCGACCGGTCAGTATCGAACGCGGGCTGGATATTGCGCTTTTCCCCAGCCCTCATGTTGTGGTGCGTGATCTGATCGTTGGAACTTCGTTCACCAATGCGGGTTTTGAATTGGCCAAGATAGGTCATGGTGAGTTGCGATTAGATTGGCCGCGATTGTTGGAAGGAAAACTTGAGTTTTCCTCAGTTCGTCTGAGTGAGGCAACCCTTAATGTCCCAGCAAAAGGTCATTTTATCGGATTAAGTTTCCTACCTGTTCGGCAGATCGAACTTTATTCAACCACGATCGTTTTGCCGGGGCGGGGACAACCCTCCTTGCTGATTTCACAAGGATTAATGTCATGGCCGCCCGAGGCAACACGCGGTGAGGTAAAACTGATCGGCAGCGTAAGCGGGGAGCGTGTTACGGCATCGGGTTCTGTGGGGTGGCGCATGGACGGCGACAATGATTCCCTTGCCGTTGTCGATCTTAGTATCGGGGCAGCCGCGACCACGACGACGATCAACGGTGTGGTTGGACACAACAAAATGGATCTGGCGGTGGAATCGAAAACCCCAGCCTTCGAGCAACTGCTTGCGTGGTTTGAATGGGTACCCTCCGCGTCGATGCGTACGCAGTTGGCGGGCTCGGCCAGTTTGAAAGGTCAGTTAACCGGGCCATTGCGTGCGGGTCCGCGCTTAGAAATCAATGAGCTTGAAGTCCAGTTATCACAGGTCCGTGGGACACTCCAGGGAGATATCTTTTTCAAAGGCGAGGAGCGTGACTGGTCGGCGGTACTGGAGGTGATGGCGAGCACCCAGGACATCGGCCAGTTCCCCGGTCACGAAGACCTATCGGAGCATCTTGCCGGTCCGGCCGCCTTGCAATCGATGGTTACGGTCAATCCGCAGGCTATTGCTTTGTCGGAAGCGCTTTTTTCTGTAACGGGTGAATTGTTCAACCTCAAGGCTGAGGGTCAGGTGGCTCATCGATGGGACGGGTCGGTGACCGAAGGTGAGGTTAAGTTTTCGGCAACCACTCGCGCCGTTAGGCCCGTGTTGGATGCACTGGGTTATTCTTTTCCATTGTCGGGTAAGGGCCAGGCAACAGGTCGCCTGAATATTCACGAGAGGGGATTCTCCGTGAATGATCTCGTCATTCATGGGGTAGGGGATGGTTGGCGCGTTGACGGTGGGGGAAAGTTGCTACGCGAGGATCCGCAGGACGATACGCAGTTGGCCATCACCCTCGATGCCGAATTGCATGGTGCTTCGGTATTAAGTGCTTTGGGTATACCCTTTGAGGAGAAGATCGATGTGGTTGCGCATGGGCGGTTGTTAGGTTCGGTCAAGGCACCACGCATTGATGACCTGGAGGTGAAAGCAATCTCAGAGGTTTTCGATGCCACGGTGCACGGCCAAGTGTCGAGTCTATGGCCAAAAGTCGCGAGTCAGTTGAATATCAAAGCGCAGGTCCCTGACCTGGATTATTTTTCGAATGTGATCGGTGTGTTGCCGGGTGTATTGCCAGGACTTAAAGCGAGCGTACAAGCACAGGTAACGACAAACGATAGGGTGATCTCCATCAATCAAGCCGAGGGGGAGATTCGTGGACTTGGTTTACACGGCACTTTTGCGGGGACGTTGCCGGACACTCAGCACTGGACTGGCGGCGCAGTGGCGCTGGCAGTCCAGGTGGATGATTTGTCGAGCTGGGGTCCTGGTGAGTCAGGGCGAAGCGACGGAGCCGATGCAGTTCGAGTGAACCTCAATATCGCTGACAGCGGTGACAGGCGACGTCCGTTGGCAATCTATGGGCAAGTGAGCGGCGAGGAGTGGACCGCACAGATACGTTCAAAGATGGAGAGCCTGCAGGCAACAGCCGCGTATGAACTTGAACTGCGTATTGTGGCGGATGACCCCGCGCAGCTGGTGGATTTTTTCACGCCTGCGGTGAAGCTGTCTGGACCGGTGACTGCCAGGGCGTCGTTGCAAGGTGAATTTGATCAGTGGGAAGCAAGCCAGGGCAGATTGGAAATCAGTGGTGATCGAGTAAAAGTTGTTTTGGATGGTCATTTATTAGCCATGGGGAAAAATGATCAACGGTTGGACATTGAGTTGGAAACCGATTCTTTTTCCAAGCTAGGGCGGCTGTTTGCGATGTCGTTACCTGATTCCGCTCCCGTCCGGTTCGCTGGGAGTGTCAAGGGAAGTGGTGTCGGAATCATCATCGATTCGGCGCAGTTCGACGTTGGGAACAGCGATTTTCATGGTTCGATTGAGTATGTCGGGTTGGGTGATGCTGGTCGAAAACCCCGGATCAATGCACAGCTGGCTTCAGAATATTTCGATCGTAAAGATTTCCAAACGTTAGCGGCACGCAAGAGCACCGGGATACCTCCCGAGAAATTTTTCAGCGACCAGCAGCTAGTGCTGGACTGGATAAGTGATAACGACATCCACCTCGATTACCGGGCCAACACTGCGGTTGTCGGTGAGCATCACATGAATGATCTTGAGTTAACCGCGATCGCTGAAGACGGGAAACTCGTGCTCGATGGAATCCAAGCCGACATGCAAGGCGCTCAAATGACGGTAACGCTAAGTTTGGACGCCAGGCAACGGCCCTATGACATTAATTACAGTTATCAACTCTCGGGTATACAGGTGGCTAGGTGGCTAAAAGAGAACAAGGTAATCCAGCCATTGACTGGTGAAGTCGATATCGAAGTGAAACTGACCGGCAAAGGTAATTCAATACGCGAAGTGGTCTCTCATGCTGACGGTTATGCGGTCATGGTCATTCACGGTGCGAAGATTCCTCGCAAGGCACGTATATTTTTGCCGACATCGGTGCTCATGTCAGTGCTGAGGACGATTAACCCATTTGCCGCTGCATCACCGGTGTACAACATCGAATGCGGCCTGATCGGTTTTCGTATTGACGATGGAAAGGCTTTTTCTGACCATACTTTGGCGTTGAAAGCAAAAGAGGTAACGGTGTTGGCTGCCGGAACCGTTGATCTAGCAACTGAGGAGATTGCAATTGCCATACGGCCGAAGGCAAGAGAAGGGCTCGGTGTTTCTACTGTTGATCTGGCCGGGATTTATTATCGTTTAGGTGGCACGCTAGCAAAGCCAGTCGTCAAGGCTGCTTCTGAGCCAATACTAAAGACAGGTGTGACTCTGGGCGCTGCTTGGCTGTCGAGTGGGTTGACGGTGCTGGCAAAGAGTTTATTTGATCGACTGGGGGATAAGGGGGACGTTTGCAAGAACGCCGCAAATCGCTTTGACACTTTTCTTGGTGGTACGACATCCAGTCTAAAACCAATGGTCAATTGAATAGGGTCTTTTCGGGGTAGGATGCTGTAATGAAAGCGTTGCTGTTGATTGCACGGCTATTGGGTCCGTTACGTCTGATGCTTGTAGTGAGCGTCTTTGTCCTCATCGTATTGGCCCCATTGGTTGGTAGCGATGTCTACTACTCGGGTTGGAAAATGGGACCAACACTGATTGCGCCGGCGGTAGTCCCCATTTTTTTCTTTGTCATACTGTTTGATGTGTTGATGTGTCTGGTTTCCCGCATCGATAAACCTGCGATCGAGCGGCAACGGTTCGGCTCGATTGTTCGTATCGAACTTGTGTTGCTGGCCCTGATGACAGCAGTCTGGGCACCCGCGTTTTATCGTTTACTGGACACCGTTTGACTACTGGCTCGTTGGTGGACCGTTGCCGCGGCAAACCGCAAACACATGTCGAGCGGTCATGAGATCTAGGTGTCCACCGCCGCCGTTTTTAAATAGCGTAATTTGATCGCTGGCTGTGCGCCCGGCGGTGCCATGACAAAGTTGGTAGTGATCGGCTAGGACATCGTTTTCGGTAATCACGCCGTGTGCAATGGGAATCATTAATTCGCCGATTTCCCCGACTGTGGTTTGGCGTGAATCCACAAAGATTCGGGCGCGGCGGACCGCTTCGTCATCGGCTTCTCGCATGTCAGGGGTAAATGCGCCGACCAGATCCAGATGGGTGCCGGGCTGAAGCCAGGCACCGTGAATCAGCGGCAGGGTGGTCATGGTTGCGCAACTGACAATATCGGCGGCCGCGACAGCTTGTGCCAGGTCATCAACGGGTTCGGTGTCGATTTCATCGGCGAGCACTTGGACCAGAGCGTCTCGTCGGTCGGCGCTGCGATTCCAGATTCGCACACTATTGATCGACGGTCTGGCGGCGAGGTGGGCCCGTACCAGATGCGGCGCAAGGCCACCCGCTCCCACCATGAGTAATCGTCGGCAGTCGGGCCGTGACAACTGCATGGAACCCAAACCCGAGTCCGCGGCAGTTTTTAGGTAGGTCAGTTCTGTTCCATCGATCGAGGCTAAGGGCAGGCCATTGGTTCCATCGAACAGAACGTAACCGCCCTGGACTACCGGCAAGTGAGAATTCCGATTGCCTGGAAAAACAGAACCCATTTTTGTGCCGAGTGCCACGCCGCGTTGCCAAGCGGTGCGTACGATGAAGCGAGTAGGATGTTCACCGGTACCGGGTTGGGTTAACAGACTGTCTTCAAGAATAGCGGCTTCTTCTTTATGCATGGCCTCGAAGGCTTTGATTAGGTTTGGGTAATAGACGGCAGCGCGAATCTCCTCGCTACTGATATGAAATTCAGCGGGCTGCGCAGGCATGGGGTTTCTCCAGTCTCGGTTGCGCGTGTTAAGTTTGTGGATACAGAATGTTCAATACACGAGAATCATTTTAATGGCTCTTCACTTTGATCAAAGCGTTTTCAAGCAGCGTTGTCAGCACTTACAGGTGGCGCTGAAACGTGAGCATCTTGACGGTATTCTTCTTTTTAAGCAGGAGAGCATGTTCTATCTTACTGGTTATGACACCTTCGGGTTTTGTTTTTTCCAGTGTTTATTTGTAGCAGCTGATGGTCGCCAGGTTTTGCTGACCAGGGCGCCAGATCTACGCCAGGCACAGCATACTTCCACGTTGTCGGATATCAGAGTCTGGAAGGATGATAAAGGTGTTTCGCCGGCAGGCCTATTGCGTGACGTGCTAAGCGATTACGGTTGTCAAGGTCAGCGACTGGGTATTGAACTCGAATCGTATGGCTTGACTGGACGCAGTTGGGATAGTGTGCGGGAGGTCATGACGGGCTTTTGCCAATTATCCGATCACTCTGAAATGGTTGGTCGACTGCGCATGGTCAAGGATGAAGCGGAACTCAGTTACGTTGGGCGAGCCGCTGAGCTGGCGGATGATGCCTTAGACGCTGCTATCGATGTAACGCGTAGCGGCGTAGATGAGGGCGTGATTTTATCTCGAATGCACGGGGTGGTCTTTGCTGGTGGGGGTGATTACCCAGGTAATGAGTTCATTATTGGTTCTGGTCGGGATGCTTTACTCTGTCGTTATCACAGCGGTCGCAGAGTGCTCGATTCGCGTGATCAATTGACCCTGGAATTTGCTGGTGTGTATCGGCATTATCACGCCTGTTTGATGCGCACGATAGTTATTGGTGACCCCTCACCGCTGCAGATCGCCATGCATGAGGCTTGTGCCGACGCCATGACCGCATGTGTTGATGTGGTGCGGCCGGGCCAGAACTTGGGGACGGTTTTTGATACCCACGCCCGCATTCTCGATAAAGCCGGGTTTCGAGATCATCGTATGAATGCTTGTGGCTATAGTCTTGGTGCGACATTTACGCCAACATGGATGGACTACCCGATGTTTTACCACGGCAATTCAGAAGAGATTCAACCGGGCATGGTTCTATTTCTGCACATGATTTTGATGAACAGCGAAGACGCGACGGCCATGACTCTGGGACAGACGGTCAGTGTTGTTGACGGCGGTGCTGTATCGTTGAGTCGGCACAGTCTCGATCTGATTGTGCGAGACTGAATCGGCTGACCGATTTTGGCCAGGTGGTCGATACGTTGGCAGCAAGACACTATTCCCACCGTGGGCCACGCGATCTACAATGTCGCTGTCTGGCTATCAGGCTAAGTCGTTTAGAGGCTGGCGTGAAGTCGGTATTATCAACTGAGCCGAGGTTATTATTATGCCGACGGTGTCTAGGCGAATGGGTGGGCGGACTGCTCGTCACGTACTGCGAAAGACACCGATTCCAGTTGATGAGCGACCGGCAAAGCCTGGGCAGCGCAGTGGACGTTACCAACCGCTCACAGAGATCGAGATTCAGCAGGTTCATCATGCAGTGCTCGATGTATTGGCTGAAATTGGCTTGGCGAATGCTATTCCCAGTTGTATCGAAAAGGTGGTCGGGGCCGGTGGCAAATTATCGAGTGAAGGACGCCTATTATTTCCGCGTGGGTTGATCGAGGACATAATTGCTGGTGCAGCCAAAGACATTGTGTTGCACGGGCAGGATCCTCGCCACGACTTGCCACTGTCCGATGGACGTTTCTACTTCGGTACGGCTGGTGCTGCCGTGCATATGGTTGACGTGGAGACACGAACCTATCGGGATTCGACACTAGCCGACCTTTACAATGCAGCCCGCATAGTCGATGCAATGGAACACATCCATTTTTTCCAGCGACCCTTGGTGCCGAGGGACATCGAAGATCCGCGGGAGATGGATTTCAATACTTGTTATGCCTCGATCAAGGGCACTACCAAGCATGTTGGTACCAGTTTCGTCGAACCGGATCATCTTGAGCAAGCGGTAGACATGCTGGAGCGTGTCGCAGGCAGTGAAAAAGCCTGGCGCGAAAGACCATTTGTCAGTTGCTCATGTTGTTTCGTTGTGCCGCCGCTCACCTTCGCAGTGGATGCATGTCGTGTACTCGAGGCGAGTGTGCGCCGGGGCATGCCCATTTTGCTGCTGGCTGCCGGGCAGGCTGGCGCTACGAGTCCTGCGTCGCTTGCCGGTGCCGTGGTGCAAGAAGTTGCAGAGGTCCTCGCAGGCCTTGCTTACGTCAATCTGTTAAAGCCAGGGCACCCGGCGATCTTCGGACCGTGGCCGTTTGTCTCTGATCTTCGCACGGGCGCGATGAGTGGCGGCAGTGGTGAGCAGGCGGTGTTGATGGCGGCTTGCGGGCAAATGGGACGCTTCTATGACTTGCCAACGGGCATCGCCGCAGGCATGGCAGACTCCAAGTTGCCCGATATCCAGTCTGGCTATGAGAAATCGTATACCAATACTTTGGCCGCACACAGTGGCGCGAACCTGGTTTACGAATCTGCGGGAATGCAGGCAAGTCTGCTGGGTTGTTGCCTTGAAAGTTATATCCTCGACAACGACATGCTTGGGGCAATCAATCGCACGGTTCGCGGTATGGATGTGACTGAAGAGAATCTGTCGTTGTCGGTGATGCGCGATGTTTGTCTTGACGGTCCGGGGCACTTTCTTGGCCATGATCAGACTCGGGAGTTGATGCAACGCGACTACGTCTATCCCGACGTTGGTGATCGTAGCAGTCCTAAAGAGTGGAATGAGAATGGCCGCCCAGAGGCATTGAATTTGGCACGAGCGAGGCTAGACACGTTGTTGAGCTCGCACTGGCCAGATCATATCGATCGCGCCCTCGACGAAGCGCTTCAATCTGACTTTCCGATTCGTTTACCGATGAATTCCCACTGATTTCAATGAGGCAGCCGAAGTGGTTGCTCGCCTAGGGCGAGAGGCGTGTAATGCTCCAGTCATTGTCGACGCCACGCGTGTAGCGGAAGCGGTCGTGCAAGCGGTCCGGTCGGCTTTGCCAGAATTCATAGGTCAGGGCATGGATTCGGTATCCTCCCCAAAAATCCGGTAACGGCACGACATCACTGGAAAATCGACGTTCAATTTCTCGCAGGGCGCCTTCCAGTTCTGGGCGCGAGTCGACGGGACGGCTTTGCTGCGAAGTCCAGGCACTGAGCTGAGAGCCGCGCGAGCGGGAGTGAAAATAACGTGCCGAAGCTTCCCGAGAGATTTGTTTTGCGGGCCCGGTGATGATGACCTGACGCCCAAGCTGGACCCAGGGAAATAACACTGAGACGGAAGTGGACTGCTCTATCTGTTTTGCTTTCGTGCTGTTGTAATTCGTGTAGAAAACGAAACCTTCTGTATCAAACTGTTTAATCAGGACTGTTCGCACCGACGGCTCGCCGTTCGACGATGACGTGGCCAGGCTGACTGCATTCGGTGCAGGATAGTCGGATTCGAGAGCGTATGTGAACCATGATTGAAACTGCTTCAGTGGATCGGCCTCAAGCGAGTCACGGCGCAAAGGCGCACCTGAAAAATCTTGTTGCAGTGTCTCCGGGATATCCATCACGTAATCCTCGCATTGAGGGTTACTCGATACAGCTTGCTTGATTGATCCAGCATCCCTCAGCTCACTGTAACTGGTATGTCGGCAATCCTTTGACGCCAGAGCGTGGGACCACTCTGGTGAACCGAATCGCCTTCGCTATCTACGGCCACGGTGACCGGCATGTCCTCGACCTCAAACTCATAAATTGCTTCCATGCCAAGGTCCTCAAAGGCCACCGTGCGAGCAGACCGAATGGCTTTTGACACAAGAAAAGCGGCGCCACCCACGGCGATAAGGTAAACAGATTTATTCTGTTTGATCACATCCACAGTTGCTTGGCCGCGTTCTGCCTTACCGATCATTCCGAGTAATCCCATCTGGCCTAGCATCAGGTCTGAAAATTTATCCATGCGGTTAGCGGTGGTAGGGCCTGCCGGGCCCACAATTTCACCCTTGATGGGGTCGACTGGGCCCACGTAATAAATAAACCGGTTAGTGAAATCAACACCCTCAGGTAGTGCCTCGCCTCGTGCAACGAGATCGGCAATGCGTTTATGCGCAGCATCACGCCCTGTGAGAATCTTTCCATTGAGCAACAGCGTTTCACCTGCACGCCAGGCGTGAACGTCGCTCGGTGTGGTTTGATCGAGATAGACTCGGCGCCCCTCTCTCGCAGGATCCCAGGTGATATCGGGCCAGTCAGACAGTGCCGGGGGCTCAAAATGAGCAGCGCCCGTGCCATCCAGAACAAAATGCGTGTGGCGGGTTGCTGCACAATTCGGAATCAGGCCAACCGGTAGTGAGGCGGCGTGGGTTGGGTAGCCGCTCAGTTTGACATCAAGCACGGTGGTCAGGCCACCGAGTCCCTGGGCACCAATACCCAGTGCGTTGACCGCGTTGAAAATGTTCACTCGCAGCGCTTCAATTTCATTGGCTGGGCCACGAGAAATGATCTCGGGCATATCGATTGGAGCCATCAATGATTCTTTTGCCAACAGCATGGCTTTTTCTGGAGTACCGCCAACACCAAGGCCGAGTATTCCCGGTGGGCACCAGCCGGCACCCATTGTGGGTACAGTTTCGCTTACCCATTCAACGAGATCGTCGCTGGGGTTAAGATTTGCAAAACGTGCCTTATTTTCGGAACCACCGCCCTTGGCAGCGACGGTAACGTCGATGCGCTTGCCCGGCACCAACTCAACATGTACAACCGCTGGCGTATTGTCGCCGGTATTGTTCCGCTGAGCGATTGAAGGAGACACAACGGATGCACGTAACGGATTACTGGGATCGGTATAAGCGCGGCGCACGCCCTCGTCGACCATTTCCTGCAACGACAGGCTGCCCTGGAGATTGACTGACATTCCCATTTTCACAAAAACAACAGCAATTCCCGTATCCTGACACACGGGCCGGCGCCCTTCCGCTGCCATACGGGAGTTGATGAGGATTTGTGCGATCGCATTGCGAGCGGCCCCAGATTCTTCCTTTTCATAGGCCCTCGACATGGCCCGAATGAAGTCAGGGGGGTGATAAGAGGAGATGTACTGGAATGCGTCAGCGATGCTTTGGATCAGGTGGTCTTGGGTAACGATGGCCATGTTGCTTCTCCTTGCGCGCGTCACTGGTGCGGCCTTGGTAGTGAACCTCGGGGTTCTGATCCTGCGTCAGGATAGACCAGCCGGGGATTCAATTCCCCTCAATCTTAGCAAACCATGCGCCGATTGCCGGTTTGCCTTTTCCATTCGCCGAGTCATTGGTAGCATCCACCTACCAATGCAATCGGTACGGGCGATCGTCGCGAAGCGATGTTGCGGCCTGATGCCTGAACACGGTCGCGCTCCTGGCTAACTACGTGCACTTATTGTTGTTTTCTTTTCATCGATTAAGGTGGCCACTGGTTGTGTTGGTCTCCCTCGGGTCGCTTATTCCTGGTATGGGCCTTATCGATGCCCATGGCCACCACCTGGTTAATCGGCACAAGATGGCTTGCAATGCTGCGTTTCCGTGTCCTCGGGCGATACGCCCGAGGGTTGATTTCTGGATCGATGTGTATAGTCGTTGGAGCAGTAAGGACGCTGTGCTTCACGATGCCAACAAACCGGATCGAGTTTACGATGTGATCCGAGGTCAGGCGTGCCGGGGTCGCAAGGGCTCAAAGTTAGTGACGCGACACAAGGTAGCGATTGCCGCAGAGCTTCGTTCGTTGGCCTCCAAGGTCAGCCAGGGCAAGAAGGTCTGGGGCACAGAAGCTCAGCACTTTTTGAGTATGTTTCCACGGCGCGATCCAGCGGAGATTCGTCGAGCGGCGTCGAACATTCGTTGTCAAGGGGGTAACCGCGACCGATTCCGGAAAGCGTTGAAGCGCTATGGCACCTATCGACCGATGGTGCAGCGGGTATTACGCCAGTCCGGGTTGCAGAGCGATATACAGTATCTGCCTTTTGTTGAGTCGCTCTACAATCCAGCGGCTTACTCACATCTAGGCGCGGCAGGGTTGTGGCAAATTATGCCTAGCACAGCCAGAGGCCTAGGATTACGCCTTAATGCAACGGTCGACGAGCGGCTGGATCCAGAAGCGGCAACCTGGGCTGCGGCACGTTATCTGAATGACAGTCGCGCGCGCCTTGGGAAGGTGGCCAAGAAAAAACGCGCCGGCATCCGTGCTGGCGAACTCAGTCCTTTTGTTATCACCTCCTATAACTATGGCGTCAACGGTATGGAGCGGGCTGTCAAAAAGCTTGGGCCGAATTTTATGCTGGTGTTGGAGCGCTATCGTTCAAGAAAATTTCGAGTTGCCGTAAAGAATTTCTACGCAAGTTTTCTAGCCGCGCGTTATGTGGCACAGAATGCAAAGCGGTACTTTGGAAATGTGCCGGCCAATGCGCCGTTGCGATATCGCACGCTGAAGTTGAAGAAATCACAGTCCGTACAGCGATTAAGCGCGGTATTTGGTGTTTCTTCGAAGCAGTTAAAGAAGCTCAATCCGGCATTGACCCGGCATGTGTGGAAAGGTTGGCGGCCCGTTCCAAAGCACTATCGCCTGAGGTTGCCACTCAGACAGGGGGGATGGGCCTCACAAGTAAAGCGACTCAACGCCATGGCACCGGAGCGCGGGTCCAAAGAGGTGATTAAGTATCGTGTTAAGCGAGGTGACACTATTTGTGCGATTGCCAGTGCGTTTGACATACGCTGTACAGAATTGCTGGCGATTAATCGCATCGGGAAGAAAGGATTCATCAAGGTAGGGCAGAAGATCCTCGTCCCCGGGCGAGGTCGTTCCACCCGCCGCGCCACCGTACCGGCAAACCCCGGAAGTTACGTAGTACGCTCTGGTGATACCGGCTGCGGGGTCGCGAAACGGTTCGCCGTCGCGTGTAACGATTTGTTGTCTACAAACGGTCTTGCGATGAACTCGGTGCTCCAAGTCGGTCAAGCTTTGATCATTCCTGGTGTGCTGACCAATCAGGGAGCCAAGACAAGTTATACCGTCCGTCATGGAGACTCGGTTTGTGCGGTTGCCGCGCGGTTCGGTATTTCGTGTGAAGCACTTCTGGCGGCGAATGAGATGAACATGAGCACGCTGATTTTTCCAGGGCAGGCGCTGCACATTCCTAAACGTATTCCCGGCTCGGTTGCGCGTTCCGCGAGTATCCAGAAATTTGACCCCAACGAGAAGAAACCAAAAGCCGTTGGATCTGCCCCAGTTGTCCGTAAGGTTGAGATCCCCACTGCCGGTACGACGGTAGAGTATGTAGTGCGTAAGGGGGACTCTGCTTGTGAAATTGCGCTCCGGTTAGAGACCGACTGCAAGCAGTTATTGGCATCTAACGATTTGGATAAACGTGCTGTTATTCAACCAGGACAGGTGTTGAGCGTGCCGGGTGTGCCAAGTGACCTTGCAGAATCACTGATTCTGGAATCGGATAAAGAGGTTGCAGGAATGCCAACTGGCGTATCGAGTGGTCAGCGCCAGCCACTACCGGATGTTGGACCGTTAGATCAGGAAATTGATTTAACGATCCAGACGGCAAGTCGCAATGGAGTGGTGATCTACCGCATTAATGTTGAACCCGAGGAGACATTGGGCCATTACTCAGATTGGCTCAAGTCAGGTGGAACGGCATCGATCCGTCGGCTGAATGATTTTTCGAAAAAACATCAGCTGCGTCTCGGAGAGGTCTTGTTATTGCCAGTCGACAGTGACGGGCAGCGTAGTACGTTTGACCGCCAACGTCGTGATTATCATCGTGTGCTGGTTGACGAATTCAAACAGCACTACGATATCATCGAGGTGCTGAACTACGTCACGAAAAAAGGGGATAGCTTGTGGAAGTTGGCCCGTACGCAGGGAATACCGACCTGGTTAATCATGCGCTATAACCCGTTGTTGCGCAGCGCGGCTCCCGTGGTGTCGCAGGTTTTGAAAATGCCCCGAATCCAGCGACGGGGCAGTTGATTGAGTGTCGCCTAGTCTTTCGAGTCGAGCGTTAATGAGATGGAATTGATGCAGTAACGTTGGCCGGTAGGTTGCGGACCGTCGTCGAACACGTGTCCAAGATGCGCGTCGCAGCGGCGGCACATCACTTCCACTCGAACCATACCGAGACTGGAGTCGCTTTCTTGAGTGATGGCTTCGTCGGCTATGGGTTGGTAAAAACTTGGCCAACCTGAGTTAGATTCGTATTTCGTTTGAGCATCAAATAATGCCGAACCGCAACAAACGCAGCAATAGATGCCGGGCTCTTTGGATTGATTGTACTCGCCGGTGAAGGGGGGTTCGGTTGCCTTTAATCGGCAGACCTGAAACTGGTCTGAAGTTAAAAGGTTTTGCCACTCGGCTTCGGTACGATTAATTTTCTTTTCTTCGTTGCTCATGTTGTGTTCCTGGAATGGCCATAGCGTACTCTTAAAGCAAGATGTTACAAGATGTGGGACAGGATGATTTAATGGGTGGATATTCTAAAGAATTAACCCACGGGTGTTGTCGGATCGTTGCCCCACTCTGCCCATGATCCGGCATATCCTCGAACTCGCTGATAACCCAAGTGTTTAAGCATGGCATAAGTGTGGGCTGATCGGTGGTGAGTCTGGCAGTAGACGATGATTTCTTTGGCGGGGGAAATGCCCGTGTTTTCAAGTAAAGCGCGCAGTCGATGCACACACTGGAGACGACGGTGATTTGTGGCGTCGATGGTATCTAACCAATTAATGTTGCATGCCCCCGGGATGTGACCGCCGCGTTCGGCACGGACATCGTCACCGGCAAACTCTGCCGGAGAGCGTGCATCGAGCAGGACAACATCACCATCATGAAGGTGGGTCAGGACATAGGTGCGGTCTGCCAACACGTCCGGGTCATATCCTGGAGTACTTGTGGTTACGGTGATCGAAGGGGTGGTTGGGTCGGCAGTGGTTGGTAAGCCAAGCCCATGCCATGCCGTCATGCCGCCGTCAATGACTGATGCGTGGCGATGTCCGATCAGGTGCAAAGTCCAGAGCAGACGTGCAGCGCGTCCTCCGCCTTCGTCGTCACACGAGATGATGTGCAGGTTTGGTCGAACCCCGAGCGCGTTGGCCAGTCGCTCTAGTTGAGTCCGATCAGGAACTTGACCCGGTGCTGGTTTGCGTCCATCGATCAGCAGCGCATAGTCAATATGAATGGCACCAGGAATATGAGCCCGGTTGAAGTGGTCTTGGTTACTGAGATCCACCACCAGAGCGTTTTTCTGATGTAGTCGCGCCAAGACATAGTCAGTCTCGACAAATATAGGGGTTAGCTCCATCAGAGGCGGTGGTGGTGTATTCAGCAATCGGCAATAAGGTGGTGCTTGGGAAGATACACCAATCGTGCCAACATACGGCTTTGGTGTCACCAATGACAAGGAACCGACATGGATCTTCACCACCTGATACGCAGCCTGCCGGATTACCCGAAGCCTGGCATTATCTTTCGTGACATCACTACCCTGTTGCGGGATGGCGAAGGATTTAAAGCGGCTGTTGACCAATTGGTTGCGCCTTTTTCCGGAAAACGCGTAGACAAGGTAGCCGGCATTGAAGCGCGGGGTTTTATTGTGGGGGGAGCGGTGGCTTACCAGTTGTCCGTCGGCTTTGTGCCGGTTCGTAAACACGGCAAGTTACCTTGGCAGACGATCGGTGAGGACTATGAGCTTGAGTATGGAACCGATCGGGTTGAAATCCACACCGATATGATTACCCCAGGGGAGCGGGTTTTGCTGGTGGACGACCTGATCGCTACTGGTGGGACAGCGCAAGCGGCGATCCGCTTACTCGAAAGGGCCGGGGCGGTCATTGTGGGTTGCAGTTTTATTATTGATTTGCCTGATCTTGGTGGTACCAAGGCGCTGAATCAGGGCGATTACCCGATACATACCTTGATGGATTTCGCAGGCCATTAGGCGGTCGTTTTGCCGTGTCGGTTCAGGCAGGCTCCGCGGCGGAGATAAAAACTTGATCAAATCGGGACTGCTTGGTATCGTCCGCCGCCGCGAAAGCAAATCTGCACGGAATCGGTTGGGTATCGGCAGTTTTTTCAGGCGAGTGCTCATTGGAAGCTTTACGGTGCCTCTTTCCAATCCTTCAAGGTTAGCCACTCATGCAAGACATTGTGTATTCACTGAGTTGACTCTGGAATACGGGACAAAAACGTGATCTTGGCAGACAACTTGGTTCGTCGTTACGGTGATGTAACGGCAGTCGATGGCGTTAGTTTTTCTATCGATACAGGTCAGGTGGTTGGCCTGTTGGGACATAACGGTTCAGGCAAGACCACCATTATGAAGATGTTGACAGGCTTCCTAGAGCCCACCGAAGGTCATATCGAGATAGATGGTCTCTCAATGAATCGGGATGCTCGAGCGATTCAAGCGGGTATTGGTTACCTGCCGGAGAACTGCCCGATATGGCCGGATATGTCGGTGGTCGATTACCTCGATTATCAGGGGTGCTTGCATGGAGTGAGCGAGGTACAGCGCGGAGCGGCGATCCTAAAGGCGATCGAGCGCACTGGGTTGACCGATCGCGCCACCCAGTCGATCCGCGCACTGTCCCGGGGTTACCGCCAGCGAGTTGGTGTGGCGCAGGCGATTCTCCATCAGCCGAAGATCGTGATCCTGGATGAGCCAACCAACGGGCTGGATCCAACACAGATTCTCCAGATGCGTGAGCTGATATGTGATCTCGCGACACAGTCAACGGTACTGATTTCGACCCATGTCCTGCAGGAGGTCCAGGCGGTATGCGAGCGGGTATTGATTCTGCGCAATGGACAATTGGCATTAGATGCGTTGATCAGCGAACTCGACAAGGGTGGGCGATTGCTGCTGTCGGTCAACGCCGATGCCAGAAATGTGTTGGCCCGAGTCCGGGGTATCGTTAGTGTCGAGGAGCGCTCGATTGAGGCAGATCAGGTGACCTACGCTATAGAAGCAGCGGTTGACGTGGCGCATCAAGTAGCGCACGCCGTTCATGCCGCTGGCCTGCGACTGTACCGCCTGCAGCCGGAAGCGCGTAACCTTGAAACCGTTTTCGCCGATGTTAACGAAGGCCGTATCGGGGTGGACAGTTAAGATGGGCCACACTGCGAGAATCGTTCGCAAAGAATTCGCGGAATTCTTTGCGTCCCCCGCTGCGTTATTATTTTTGGGCGCTTTTCTGGTTATCGCGCTGTTTCTGTTTTTCTGGGTAGAGACGTTTTTTGCGAGAAACATTGCTGACGCGAGAGCGCTTTTTAAGTGGTTGCCGGTCCTGCTGATATTTCTTGCCGCTACGTTGACTATGCGGACCTGGTCTGAAGAGCGACGTGCGGGAACGATCGAGACTTTACTGACCAGTCCAGTCCCGCGGGTTCAACTCGTACTGGGTAAATTCCTGGCCGGCGTCGCTTTGGTGGCATTGGCTTTGGCACTGACGTTTCCCCTGCCGGTGACCGTGGCACTGTTGGGCCCCCTTGACTGGGGCCCTGTGATAGGCGGCTATGTCGCGGCGCTTTTCCTCGCAGCGGCCTATATCGCGATCGGTGTCTACATGAGTGGGCGAACGGATAACCCGATTGTGGCGTGGATTCTGACCACCATGGTCTGTTCTGTGTTCTACCTGTTAGGTAGTCCAACGATTACGGGATTCTTTGGACATGAGATTGGTGGGTGGCTGATGCTGATCGGTTCAGGTGCCCGTTTCGAGTCGGTAACGCGGGGTGTGCTCGATCTACGTGATTTGTATTTTTATTGCGCCATTATCGGCATGTTTTTAACGTTGAATCTGTTTTCGCTTGAGCGCGTTGCCTGGGCGGGAAACCCAATCAGTCGTCGCCACGCGCATTGGTGGTTGGTCGTCGTGCTAGTGCTGGCGAATTTCATTGCGGCTAATTTCTGGCTGCAATCGATCAGTTCGGTCAGGCTGGATATCACGCGAGACCAGATGTATTCATTGTCCGAGGCCACTGATCGTTATCTTGGACAACTGGAGGAGCCATTACTGATTCGCGGTTATTTCTCTGCCAAGACGCATCCATTGCTGGCACCCATGGTGCCCGCCATACGTGATCTGCTCGAAGAATATGCGCAGATCAGCGGCGGCAATGTGCAGGTAGAGTTTGTTGACCCGCACGAAAACCAGGCGCTGGAGGAGGAGGCCGCCAGCAAGTATGACATTCGACCTGTGCCGTTCCAGATGGCAAGTCGCCATCAATCCGGGGTGGTCAATTCGTATTTCCACGTGGTCGTCGCTTACGGTGATCAGAACGAAACACTCAGTTTTCGCAATCTCATCGATGTTAAAGGAGGCAGTAACGGAGAGTTAGACGTGGTACTGAAGGATCCGGAATACGCCATCACCAGCGCGATCAAGAAAGTGCTGACGAGTTACCGTGCCGGGGGCAACCCGTTTGATACATTGACTGGAGATGTTCAATTCAAGGGCTATCTGTCAGCGGCCGATCGTCTGCCGCCTGAACTGGCATCCCTGCGCGGGGACCTTGAAGCGGTGCTGGGCGAGTTGGAAAAACAATCTGATGGACGTTTCAGCGTATCGATTGTTGACCCCGATAGTAACGGGGGGGCATTGGCGAAAAAACTCACCGAACGCTATGGATTGCGCCCGCAGCTGTCAGGGTTGTCAGATCAGCAACGTTTTTGGTTTTCGATGTTGATGGAGCGCGGCGGCGAAGCGATTCAAGTACCTTTGCCGGAAGATTTGGGACGCGAATCGATTAAGCGAACTCTGGTGGGCAGCTTAAAACGTTTGGTGCCTGGGTTTCTTAAGACGATTGCCTTGGTGACCCCACCGGCGGGTCCGCGCGCTGATCCTTACCAGTACCTTGGCAATGCCTTGATGGAAAACAATCGTATGACCAACACGGATCTGGCAACCGGGCGTGTACCCGAAGAGGTCGATCTGTTGATGGTGGTGGCGCCGGGTAATCTCAATGACAAGCAGGTTTTTGCAATAGACCAGTTTCTGATGCAGGGCGGTACGGTGTTTCTCGCCACTTCAAATAACATGGTCCAGATTGGGGCGGACTTGCAGGTACAGCCGCATCGTTCTGGGCTTGAGGAATGGTTAGCGTATCAGGGATTGTCCGTGGATGAGGGGATGGTGCTGGACCCTGTCAACACGGCGTTCCCGGTGCCCGTACAGCGATATATCGGTACCGTACCGGTACAGGAGATTCGTCGTTTGCCGTATCCTCACTTTCCGGACCTGCGGGATGCGCAGCTAAGCCAAGACAGTATCATCACGGCGGGCCTCAAGCAGTTGACCATGAACTGGGCTTCGGCTGTGACGATCAAAGAGGCTGACGCGTCGTCCCGCGAGGCCACGGTATTGTTGCAAAGTTCTGAGAACAGTTGGGTCGCTGACAACATTGGGATTGTTCCAGACTATGAGCGCTTTCCCGAAGCGGGATTTCCAATCAATGAACCGCGCGGCGCACAGGTGCTTGGCGTGGCCGTCCAGGGCACTTTCACGTCTTTCTTTAAGGATAAAGAATCTCCGTTGATCGAATCGGCGGATGAGAATAAATCGAGTGGTAGCGAGCAGGCATCTGCCCAAACCAACGCAGTGGCTGAAAACAAGGGGCCGATAATCACGTCAGTGATCGAGCGCTCCCCCGCGACCGCCCGCCTTGTGCTGATTGGGTCGAATACCTTTGCCAGTGATATGGGGCTGACACTGACGTCTGAAGGCATGGGGACGATGTACACCAAACCCCTTGAATTTATGCAGAACATGATCGACTGGTCTTTGGAGGATGCTGGACTTCTCAGCATTCGCGGCCGAACCCAGTTCTCGCGCACGTTGCGGCCGATGGCGCCGAACGAACAGGCAGTCTGGGAATACGCCAACTATGTAATCGCGATTATGCTGCTGTTGTTTGTCTGGATATGGCGGCGCCAGGTCAATCGAGCCGCACTCAGCCGGTTCAATCAGTTGTTGAAAGATGGGTAAGCAATGAGGCGATTGATTCACATACTTGCTGCGGTGTTGATAGTCCAGGTGGTGCTGGCGGTGGTGCTTGATCGCGCCGGCCCGGACCTGTCGCCAAGCGCGTCTGACACTCCGATGATTGTCCTTGATGGTAAGCCCATCACGCGTTTAGTCATCGATGGTATTGATAGCCAAGTGACCTTGGAAAAGAAATCAGACCATTGGGTCATTCCAGCCATCAACAATTTTTCAGCCGATCAGGACAAGGTCACCGAATTGATCAACAAGTTGAAGTCCATCAAGCGCAACTTGCCTGTGAGCACCAGTGCGGCATCACGCGAGCGTTTCCGCGTGGCTGATGACGGGTTTGAAAGGCGTATACAGGTATTTGTCGATGGTTCACTTGCCGCTGACATTTTTCTGGGCACGGCGCCGCGCAGCCGCATGATCCATGTCAGACAGCGTGAGGACAAAGCGGTGTTTGAAACACAGATGGGGCTCCATCATGCCTCAGCTACTACGCAGGAATGGTTAGACAAGGCCTTACTTCAGGTGGCGTATTCCGACATCCGAGCAATCAGCGTGCCTGGTGTTTTTCGATTGGAAAAAGATTCGAATGCAAAGGTAGCTAAGGAAGCGGATGACGCTGATCAACCCAAAGCTGTCCCCGATAGTTGGGTTAGCGCAGACCCGCTGGGTGAGGACGAGCGGATTGAGCAGAGTAGTGTGTTGGTGTTGGGGCAAAAGATTGCCAACATACGTTTCAAGGATGTGCTCGGGACCACAATACAATCAGATTACGGGCTATCAGCGCCGAAACTGGTGTTGCATGTCGAAACGGCTGCAGGTCAAACCTTAATCTACGAAATGGGCTTACGGCAGGGCGCGGGAGATTATGTGCTGAAAATATCGAATCGGCCTGAGTACTTCGCGTTGGCTGATTATTCTGGCAAGGGATTGTTAGATGCGGCAGCTCGTTCGATGATCTTCTTGCCTAAATTAAAGCCAATCAGTAACTAGTTAAAACTTTAAAGTTGATGGGCGGCCATCCTGGACTGCGGCCATCGGGACTTGTTCTGTCGCTAACCCATCCATTGTTGAGTGGGCCATCTCCATCACAACGACGCGGATTTTCTGCGCATGGTTTTCCTGCGGGTCTTATTAGCGTTGTTTGATTGTGGCAGCATGATGAGTCGATCGCAGTTGCAAACAATTTTGGAGGTCAAGCTTGCGCGCTACGGTGTTGTCATGGGCGTCATGGGCGAGCCGTCGATCAGTCGTTCGTAGCGAAAATTCGTTGGGTTAACGATCGGGGTTGCCGAGGTAGCAAGATCTGCCGAGAGTTGCCCTGCTGCCGGACCGATGCCGAAGCCATGGCCGGAGAATCCCGTTGCGATAACAAGCCCGGGGTGTTGTGTCATCGTCGAGATCACCGGGATCACGTCGGGCATGGTATCGATCATGCCGGCCCAGCGCTCTGCGACGGTAATGCCTTGAAAAATAGGGTAGGCCCGACACAGATTCTTAAGGGCTTGATCGAGTTCAGCGAGGTTGGGAGCGGGGTCGAGAATGCGGCACCGCTCAAACGGTGTAATGTCAGCATCGTTCCACTGGGTTGGCTGTTTCGCTTCTTCCAGAAAACGCTGACCGATGGTCATATGTAGTTCGCGCCACGACATTCGAGTCAGTGGCCAGAAGGGTCTCAGCAAGCGAAAGCTGTCCGGAACCAGATCGTGGCGAACGACGTTGCGGTGGGCGATGTTGTAGCCACCATCAGCGCGGCGGCGCACTGCAAAGCCAGGTCCCGACGTTGACGTGGTCGGTCCGTCGGCCAATGGGGCCGTCCGTAACACCGATGAGCGTACCTTGAGTTGTGGCAGGTCAATGCCGAGGTTGCGGCAAAATGTTCTGGACCAGGCGCCGCCCGCCAGGATCACAGCACTGCAATCAACTGCGCCTTTTTCCGTGATGATGCCCGAGACACGGCCCGCCTTGGTTTCTATCGAGCGTACCGCTGTCGCCGTAAATAACTTAGCCCCGTGCTGTTGAGCGGCCAGGGCCATGGCCGGTGCCGCACGGGTCGGTTCTGCGCGACCGTCATGTGGAGTATAGAGCGCGCCGCGCCAGGCGCGTGCGGTCCCTGGCAGCAACGCATTGGTTTCCGATGAATTAAGCACTCGGGCATCAATGTCATGTTGCCCGGCCAGCTGTCGCCAATCCTCGAAATTTGTTATCTGCTGCTCGCTTGTCGCCAGCGAGGCGATGCCGCAGGTAACAAAGCCTGTCTCTGCACCGACTCGGTGATTCATATCGCGCCACAAGCGCAGCGATTCAACGATCAGGGGCAATTCGCGCGGATCGCGGCCCTGCTGACGGCACCAGCCCCAATTACGGGACGATTGTTCACCGGCAATCACGCCTTTTTCAAATAAAGCGCAGGGAATTCCGCGCTCTGCCAATGTCAGCGCGGCGGCTACGCCAATAATGCCGCCACCGATAATGGCTACCTCTGTAGTGGCGGGCAGTCTCTCGTCGCTGGTAACGGTATCCGGTGTTGGTGCCATGTGAGATGAGTCAGCTCGTGGGTCAATTCGTGATCTGTGGCGAGTGTCATTGTCGATTGCCAGCGTGCGGATGACAATAGGGGTAGAGTGTCGCCTCAGATCGAAACGATTATCTCATTGCCGGGGCTGGTCGAGAGAGTTGATAAACTTTGAATTTGAAATAATCTTGATCGTTATTTAGGAGCACTCATTGTCTTCGAAACGTTTAGCGGTAGTGTTACAGGGTGTCAAAAGTGTGGATGAGGTGCCGGGGTTAGAAGCCGCCGGCCGTGACGTTGAGTGGCGTTGTGCGCCAACGTTCGATGCTTTGTCTGAGAGGCTGCCCGGTGCCGAGGTGTTGCTTGGTTGGGACTTTCGCGCGAGCGAATTGCGCGCGGCGTGGGGACAGGCAGACTGTTTGCGTTGGATTCAATGGAGCGGCGCGGGCGTCGATGCGCTGTTGTTTCCCGAACTGGTTTCGAGTCATGTGATGTTGACCAATGCGCGGGGCATATTTGACCGGGCCATGGCCGAGTCTGTACTCGGATTTATGTTGTCTTTTGCGAAGGGCTTCACTGAGACCTTTCAGTCGCAGGTAGAGCGCCGCTGGAATTACCGTTGGACAGAACAGTTGATGGGTCGAGAAGTTCTGATTGTCGGTGTTGGCAGTATCGGCCGGGAGATCGCGCGACTGTTATCCGCCGCAGGGCTCAAGGTTCAAGGAGTGGGGCGTTCGGCACGTAGCGGCGATGCCGATTTTGGAATAATCTCTGCGGTATCGAATTTGGATGAATGCTTGGCACAGAGTGATTACGTTGTTGCCATTCCGCCATTGACACCGGACACGCACGGGCTTTTTGGCGCCAAACAGTTTGCATCTATGAAAAAAACAGCCCGCTTTATTAACTTAAGTCGAGGCGAAGTCGTTGACGAGGCGGCACTTGTCGCGGCGCTTGAAACAGGTGAAATTGCCGGCGCTGTGCTGGATGTTTTTCAGCAGGAGCCCTTGCCGGAGGACAGCCCGCTGTGGTCGACTCCGAATCTGGTGGTTTCTCCGCATATGTCGGGAGATTACGATACGCACCAGACGACGGTAGCCGAATTGTTCCTGGATAACCTCGATCGTTACGCCAGGGGCGACACGTTAATCAACACGGTTGATAAGGTGCACGGCTTTGTTATTGATTAGGGCCTACTAGTGGTCAACTCGGTTGACTTCAGGCGCACTGGATTGGGTTAACTCAACACCAAAGGGATTAAGCAATGGAACTGGGACTTTTTACGCAGCCGGTGCACCGGGCTGAAAAGCCCTGGGCGACGGCACTGGCTGAGGATCGGGAATCGGTTCTTCTGGCCGAAAAGCTGGGTTTTTCAGAAGTTTGGATTGGCGAGCATTTTTCCACCAAGGCCGAACAAATTCCATCACCACTGATGTTTCTTGCGAGTCTGATCGAACAGACCTCGACCATCCGTTTTGCTACCGGCGTGATCAACCTGCCGTATCACCATCCGGTGATCGTCGCAGCTGAGACCGCACAATTTGACCAGATGAGTGGTGGCCGACTGATTTTGGGGTTTGGTCCCGGTGGATTAATGAGCGACGCGGAACTTTTTGGCATGGAAGACATGCCCGAGCGTTATCGCGTGGCGATGGAGTCGATCGATATTATCCTTGCGCTGTGGAATGCTGAAGCGCCACTGCGCTTCGATGGTGAGCATTTTCCAATGACCCTAGAGCGCCGCGTGTGGTTAAGCCATGGTGTCGGGCGCATGGCGGAGACCTTTCAAAAACCGCATCCGCCGGTGGCGTTGGCGATGGTAGGGCCGGGAGGCCAGACGGCCGAAACCATTGCAGAACGCGATTTCATTCCCATCTCAGCTAACTTTGTTCCGGTGAGCAATCTCGTGGCGCAGTGGCAGAGTTATGCGCAGACTCGAGAGCGCCTCGGTAAGATGGCGGACCCGTCCATTTGGCGCGTGTGTCGCAATGTCTTGGTGACCGAGTCTGATGCGCAGGCGCAAGACATTCTGGCCGATCCTGATGGCACGTTCGCTTACTACTATCGTTATATCCGCGGTGTCCGGCAGATCGAAGAATTTCGTGAGCACCAGGGCAAGCCGTTACCTGAACTGAATGCTTTGCTGGAAGTTGATGTTGCGCTGGAGGAGTCGGTGATCGCTGGCTCATTGGCAAGTGTTCAGGAGCGACTCGTTGATCTGGTCGATCAATTGGGCCCCTTTGGCACCCTGGTCATGGTGGGCCAGGACTGGGACGATGCCGTCATGTGGCCAACATCGATGCGACGGATGGCTGAAGAGGTAATGCCTGTTTTGACGCAACACGCTGATCAACTCAAGTGAGTGGTGCGGTGTTCGCGCGCGGTTCGATAGGATGAATGATTACACCGTGCTGGCGAGGGGGCTGCAGTTTCCCGAAGGGCCTGTTGCCATGGCAGATGGCAGCGTATTGGTGGTTGAGATTCGTCGGGGCACGCTGACCCGTGTTGATGTGGACGGGAAGCTGGAGGTGGTCGCGACTCCTGGCGGCGGCCCTAATGGTGCCGCGATCGGGCCGGACGGTGCCTGTTATCTGTGCAATAACGGCGGCTTTACCTGGCAGGTGGATGAACAGGGCGCGCGACCGACCTTGCAGCCCAAGGACTACAGCGGGGGGCGTATCGAGCGTGTGGATCTCGTTACCGGCAAGGTTGAGGTGTTATATCGCGAAGTCGACGGTGTGCCGCTGCGCGGGCCGAATGACATTGTTTTTGATCGTCACGGGGGTTTTTATTTTACCGACCTTGGCAAGGTGCGTTACTACGATCAGGATCGTGGCCGAGTATTTTATGCGCGAGCCGATGGCAGCCGTATCGAGGCGTTGATCCATCCGTTGGAAATGCCCAACGGCATTGGGCTCTCCCCGGATGGGCAAACGCTCTACGTGGCCGAGACACCCACGGCGCGGCTGTGGGCGTTCGACATTCTTTCGCCGGGCAAGATAGCGCGTCAGCCGTGGCCGTCGCCACACGGCGGACGTTTCATTGCCGGTTCTGCAGCGTACCAGCGTTTTGACAGTTTGGCGGTAGAGGCGAACGGCAATATTTGTGTGGCGACCTTGGTCAACGGTGGCATCAGCGTGATTGCGCCCGACGGGGCAACAGCGCATGTGGCGTTGCCGGATCCTTATACGACCAATCTGTGTTTTGGCGGCCCAAATTTAACGACGGCCTATATCACGCAGTCGCAAAGTGGGCAATTGTTGCGCATGCCCTGGCCGCGCGAGGGCTTGGCTTTGGCCTATTCGGCTTGAGCACGCTTACTCGAACCATTTCTGATGACTGAACCGATTTACGATGTGGTGGTGGTGGGGGCGGGCATCATCGGGCTATCCACGGCCATGGCATTGCTGGATCGTTACCCTAAAGTGCGATTAGTGGTGCTGGAAAAAGGTGCAACGACCGCGACCCAGCAGTCCGGTCACAACAGTGGTGTTATTCACTCCGGTATTTATTACAAACCTGGCTCCTTCAAGTCGAAGTTCTGTGTTGAGGGGCGTCGCACCATGGCGGCTTTCTGTGAGGATAACGGTATTCCGACCTGGCGCTGCGGCAAACTCATTGTGGCCAACTCGAAAGCGGAGATTGCGCGCCTTGAGGCACTGCACGAACGGGGGCTGGCCAATCAGGTCGAAGGTCTCGAGCGGGTGGGTCCTGAGCGCATCAGCGAGATCGAGCCGCATGTGCGTGCGCGCGAGGCCCTATGGGCGCCCAATACGGGGATCGTTGATTTTCGCAAGGTAGCGGCGGCCTTTGCAGACAAAGTGCGGCTGGCGGGTGGTGAAATACGTTTTCACTGTGCACTGCTTCGCGCCATCGATCGATCGGGCCACACGGTTCTCGAAACCAAAGCAGGTACGATTGAAACGCGTCATGTCATCAATTGCGCCGGCCTGCATAGTGATCGTGTTGCACTGACCATGGGCACTGATCCTGGCTTGCAGATCATCCCTTTTCGCGGCGAATACTTCACCTTAAAAAAGGAGCGTGAACATTTGGTTAAAGGGTTAATTTACCCGGTGCCTGACCCGGCCTTTCCGTTTCTTGGTGTGCACCTGACGCAGACGATGAAGGGTTGGGTGGAGGCGGGCCCCAATGCGGTACTTGCCACACAGCGCGAGGGTTATAGCCGCTGGAACTTCAGTCCGCGGGATTTTTCTGAAACGCTTGCCTATCCCGGTTTCTGGAAAATGCTGGTGCGTGACTGGCGAACGGGTTTATGGGAAATCAACCGGTCGCTCAGAAAAAGTGTGTTCCTCGCCAGCCTGCAGGCGCTGGTGCCGGAACTGACGACCCAAGACCTTGCCGGTGCGGGCTCAGGGGTCCGCGCGCAGGCGGTCGATCGTGCGGGGAACTTGCTCGATGACTTTCGCATAGAGCAGGTGGGCCGGGCGATTCACGTTCTCAACGCGCCGTCCCCGGGCGCCACATCTTCACTGGTTATCGGCCAACACGTTGCCGAGTTGGCCGCCAGTCAGTTTTCTCTGTAACTGCGGGTGAGGCATGACAACAACCATTAACTATTACTTTTCGGTGATGTCGCCGTGGAGCTATCTCGGTGATGAACGCTTACGCGCCATTGCATCGCGTGGCGAGGCTGCCATCGTGCATAAGCCGGTGGATACCACGGTGATATTTTCGAGAACCGGCGGACTGGCGTTGAAGGATCGCTCAAAAGAACGACAGGCATACCGTATGCGTGAGTTAAAGCGCTGGTCGACGCGCCTTGACTTGCCCATTAATTACAACCCGCGGCACTACCCGGTGGACAGCACGCCGGCGGCGCGCGTGATTATTGCCGCCAAACAGCACGGCCTTAACGTCGGCTTATTAACCTGCGCGTTGATGCGCGCGGTGTGGGTAGATGAGGCCAACGTCTCGGAGCCCGCGGTGCTTCATTCGCTCCTCGAAGCGCAGGCTCTGCCTGCGGACGATTTGCTTGAGCGGGCCGGTAGCGACGATGTGAGTGATGAGTATGCTGCCAATACGGAAGAGGCGATTACGCAGGGCGTCTTCGGGGTGCCGGCTTATGCGTTGTGTGATGACCTGCTGTGGGGACAGGATCGGCTGGATTTCGTTGAGGCCCTGTTAGCGAAAGCGCGCGCACCGGGCTAAACGCTGTCGGCGTATTCCTCCGATGGAAACGGTTTTTCTTTTGCGCTTTAGTGTGTGCGCCGAGAGCGGTGCAGTAAACGAAAAGCGGCTGGTCCCAGCATCGCCACCAACAGAATACGGATGATGTGCATCGTGGCGGTGAACGCCGGGTCGACGCCCAGCGTGTAGCCGATCAAGCACATTTCAGCGAGCCCGCCAGGGGCGAGTGCGAGCAGCAGGGCATGCTTGCTGACGCCGATCCACGGTGCGGCCAGGTTGGCCAAGATAATGGCTGCGGTGAGCATCATGGCACCCGAGATAAAAGCAAATAGCAGGGGCCACGCCATGCGTGAGAAGACGATGCCCCGAAACCGCACTCCGATCGAGGCACCGAGTACCACCTGTGCCATCCAGATAAGGGGCGCGGGCAAAGGGGCGGTGACAAAACCGGCGATGTACACGGCTGCGGCCGCCGCCATGGGACCAATAATCTGATAGCCCGGCAGGCGAATCAGACGGCCCACACTGTAGCCGCCGATCGCGCAGCCTGTCAGGATCATCAGCTCGTTGAAGTTGGCGGTGGATTGTCCGTTTAAGAGGGCAGGTCCTTGTGGCACTTCGATGCCCTCGATCAGCAATAGGTACGCGGGAATGGCGAAGACAGTAAAAAAGATACGCGCCGAGTGCACCATGGCGATGGTGCGCGCCTCCCCTCCTTCTTGTTCTCCAATCAGTGTCATCAGACCGAGCCCGCCCGGGGTGCTCGAGAAGTAGGCGGTGATGTGGTCGAAATGACCGAAGCGACGAAAGAGTTGTACTGAAAAAATGGTCATCAACGTGACTGACACGATCATCAGGACCATGCCGCTGGCCCATTGATCGAGCTGTGTCAGCAGGTCGGCAGTGAACGAGCTGCCAAGCATCAGCCCGAGAATCGTGACAAAGCCATTTCTAATGGGTAGCGCCAACGCCACCGGGGCGCCGCCGATCGCGGCCACGGCGGTGAACAGCATGCTGCCGAGCATCCAGGGCAATGGTAGCGCCAGGATAGAGAAAACCCAGCCGCCGAGCGTGCCGATGGCCCCTGCCAACACCAAGCCCAGCAAGTTACGACGCGACATCAAGTTTCACCGTGGGGCATAGTCTTATGAGTAACCGTTTTTCAGTCTCGGTATGGGGTTCAAAGATGACGCAGGAACGCGCGCCGGCTTCGTTGTCGGCTACGAGTACGGGTGCAGTAAACTGTACTGAGTTTAACTGGGCCGTGGCCAGCTGGTGCCTCATAACGTTGCCCGTCGTGAAGAGTCGAAGGAGAACTTAATTGAAACTCGAAAAAATTCAACTCACTCGTGAGGGTGCTGTGGCCACCATCACGCTCAATCGGCCCGAGGCTGGTAATGCGCTGTCGCATCAGATGGCCTCAGAACTCAAGCAGGTTGCCGAATCGTTGGATCAAGATACCAGTATTCGGGCGGTGGTCATGACCGGTGCCGGCAAACACTTTTGTTTTGGCGGTGATCTCAAAGAATTTGTGGAATTCGGGCCCGATCCAAAAGAGATCACAAAGATTGCTGATCAATTTCATGCGGCGCAGCACACGTTGCTCAGTTTAGCTAAGCCGCTCATCGTGGCGGTCAATGGCATTGCCGCGGGCGGCGGATTATCCATGGCCCTGATCGGTGACATTGTGCTGATTGATGAAAACGCGGGGTTTCGTGTGGCGTATACCGCCGCTGGCCTGAGCCCGGATGGCGGATCAACCTGGTTACTGCCGCGTGTGGTGGGGCTGCGCAAAGCGCAGGACCTGATTATCACCAACCAGGACTTTTCTGCGGCAGAAGCCGTTGCCTGGGGTGTGGGCACTCGAGTCGTAGCGGCGGGTACGGCGCTGGCGGAAGCGCAGGCGTTGGCGGCGCGACTGGCCGATGGCCCGACCATGGCTTATGCGTCGAGTAGAAAACTCCTGTTGGCGACGTTTACCAATGACTTTATTGCCCAGACCGATCTTGAGACCGCTGAAATTGCGGCCAACATGTCCGGCCACGATGGCCAGGAGGGCATGGATGCGTTTATCAACAAACGAAAACCCGTTTTCACGGGAACGCGTTGATGCGTTGACGTGTTGACGCGTTGGGTTGATTGGGCTGGGTTTCCAACGCCACGGCGTCAGCGTATGACACTGGCGGTGTGACGAGGGTCACATGCAGGTGGCGCCGATCTTTGCGAGAATGGGACACGGTACCGATATTGCTTGTTAGCACGGTGGCAGTGCTGATCAGGGGAATGGCGCTATGTGGTTAGATCAACGGCTTCGCTTTGGCCAACCAATCGCTGAGTCGACTTGCGCGGGAAACCCGTCGCGGTGATCAAGCGCGCTAGTCCGGGCTGTGAGTGTGACCGAGGCACTCGAAGCCCGGTAACATGGTTTCATGAATCACAATCGGTTTGTCTCCCATTGTTAGGTCGTTGTAAAGCGCGTCTTGTGAAGAGAGTTGCTTATCTATGATGTCGCCCAAGGGTGAGTCGATGCTGAAGCGGGTGCCGTCACGCGTCTCCGTGTGCTTGACACAGAGCCTTTTGGCTTCGCTTTTGTCACTGACGCTGGTGCTGGCGCCGCCGGCCTTTGCAGATGACGAGTCAGTCAGCACCTGTGGGGTCGATGTGGTTTTTTTGATCGACACCGGAGGCTCTGCCGTAGGGGCCTTCGGGCAGATCGAGGAGTATCGTCGACTGCGTAAACTACCCGGTAATGCTTGGATGACGCACGAGAATGCCGGGCACAGTTTGGCGGTTGCAACCCGTGGCAATGCGAAAGCGATCATCGATGCCCTGTCCGGCGAGGGTGCGGACATTCGTTTTGCCATCGCGGATTACACCGGGGACCCGGCACAACTTCATGAAGCGGGTCATTACGGGAAGCGGTTCGGCAGACCGAAACTGTTGGACGACTCGAAAAAGACCAGTACTGACCCACTGGAGCAACGCCTCTTTGTTGCCAATGCCGGCAGTTCTCACGTACAGCGGTTTCGAAACCCGCGAGGCCTGTCCCGTACTGACCATACGGGGAACATTTCCCCCGGTGACATTAAACCGGACAACACGACTCCAAGCACTAATGCCGGGCGGACAACTTCTGAGAGCGAAAATTCTAAGGCGGGCGGTTGGTTCGGGGAGAACGAGTTCGGCCGTGCAGGCCCCAACGGCATTGCCATCGACTCACAGAGAAACGTCTATGCGGCGGATGCTGGCAGCAATCGTGTGCAGAAGTTTTCCTCTTCCGGAGTCTTTATCACCCAGTGGGGTGGAAAAGGCAGCAGGCCGGGGGAGTTTTACTACGGAAAGGACCACGGTGGGCCCATGGGTATTGCCATTTCGGGTAAGAGGGTCTTTGTGACCGACCAGGGCAATTTCCGTGTGCAGGTGTTTACTCAAGATGGGATATACAGCAGCGAGTTCGGGACTGAGGGCACAGGCGACGGGCAGTTTTTAAAACCCACCCATGTGGCGGTTGATAGCAAGGGTCACGTGTATGTCACGGACTGGGAGCGACGTGATGTGCAGAAGTTTGTGTCGAGTGCATCGGGCTATGAATGGGCTTTGACCTTTGGCGGCAAGGAAACGGTTGCCCATGAGCAGGGGCTTTTTTATGCCAAGGCCGATGGCTATGGGCCCAACGGCATTGCCGTCAACAGCAAGGACCTGATCCATGTATCGGATTCGGGCAACTGCCGCGTGCAGGTGTTTGATTCTGGCGGCGTTTTTCAGCACCAGATTCCTGCTGCTCATTACACACCCGCGAATATTTTAGAAAGGCGCAAGCGGGACAAAGAATACCTGATATCCAAAGTAGTCAAAAAGGCAAAATCGAAGAAAGAAGGAACTTTTGATTGGATAGTTAAGAAGGCCACAACTGGGAGCCTGGGTGCCCGGAGGTATTACATGAAGTCCTGGCTCAGCACATATAAGGAGATGGGGGGAACGTTAACGGGCGATGCGATTTTCACTGACGCGGCCATCAAAGAGGTGATGACGATACTTGTTAACGATAGAAAATGGTACGCCCGTCACTATTGGCAACGTGATTTTGACAAACATAAAGACTGGCTTCCGAATGCCGTCATGGCCGAGCTCTATGGCGAGGCGCGGCCAGCAGGTGGGGGGAGCGTGGGCAAGCCGACTGCCCCAGTCGATGTGTGTAACACCTTCAGAGCCAGTCAAGTTGGCTACAAGCAATATGAAACGCACGTAAATTTCTCTGGACCCATCCCTGGTAAGTTGCCAAAGTGGACGAAATCCGCACAACCGGAGTATCCGGCCTCGAAGTGGGTCGGTCCCGGCGCCATTGCCATCGGCAATAATGATGAGGTCTTCGTGGTCGATGCCCCGCACACCGACAGCTGGGACACGGCCATGAGCATCAAGCAGTTCTCAGCGAGCGGTGAATATCTGGGACTGGTTCTGAAGGAGGGGTCGCCTTTTCTGCGCATTCCGTACCTGTACGGTATGGCGATGTGGCGCAATCGGGGTACAGCCCCCTCCAAGATCGCCCTCGATCCCCTGCGAAAATTAGAGTACGCGCGTTCGGCCTATCGCGTTGCCAAACAGTTCATGCCGCCTGAGCGGCGCCATGGGCTTCGAGACGAGGACATCGCTACGACAGCCCTGGAGACGACGGTTCGACAACATCAGTTCAGAAGTGGGGCAGATAATGGCGGTCTTTTTGCACTGCATCAGCTGGCCACGGACGGCATTCAGGCACCGGGTAACGGCTATTTCAGTTGCTGGGCATCGGCAACGCCGCCCGGTACCCGTGAAGACCGCGCCAAAGCGTGTCCCTTTGCCATAGGTTGGCGCGAGTCAAAGGACATAGCCCGCGTGATTGTCTGGTATGGCTCGCAGGCATCACATACCGATTCGGTCAACGTCGACCAGGTGATTGCGGCACTGAAAGAAAACAACATCACCGTTGCTGTGGTCAACCTGTTTATTGGGGAAAAAATTCGAACCAATTGGACACTGGAGAGACAATTTGGTCCGGGAGGCCGTCGAGTCTCGTATGGCCCGCGAATGAACAACGACTATTTCTCGAAAAGAGGGGTCGGCATCGATTGCCCGGATCCCACCTTAACAAGAGCATCGTCGAAGCTCGAAAACACGTGCCCGTTCGGTGGGGTTGTCGATGGTGATGGGCAGGCGACGCGCATCATTGATGCCACGGGTGGCGTCTATCAGCATCTCTTTGAGGGTGATCATCAGGGCAATGCAGAGTCTGTCAGGAAATACTTTAACGACGGCAAAGGGGTGTATGGGCCGACGTTGAAGTTCATCATGGATCAGTTCAGTCCGCCGCCGATGGCGGGGTCATCGGTGCCGGTGACGGTGAGTAACGATGGCAAGACGCTGTACGTTGCAAAGTTTAATGATGGAAAGGCAACGGGGGACCTTGAAGCGTGGTCACTGAGTGCGGCGAGTATTCCCACATCGATCAAATGGAGTGCAGCGAAGCAACTCGATGCCCGCTCGAGCCTGGCCTCGAATCGTAATGCACTGACCTATAGCGGTCGCCGTGGAGTGAAGATGGAGTGGAACCGCCTGAGTGATGATCAGAAAAACGACTTTCTGTCAGGTCGAAGCGAGGAGTCGAGCGACCAGGCGCGTTTAAAGTTTCTGCTGGGAGATCGCAGTAAAGAAGGCAGTGAGTTTCATACCCGCTCGAGTGTACTGGGCCCGATTGCGCGTTCGGCCCCGGTGTATGTGGGTGCACCGAATCAGACGTGGTTAACGAGTGTCGGTGGGAGTACTTACGCTAATTTTCTAAAGAAAGCCGCTAAACGAAAGGCAGTGGTTTATGTTGGCAGTAATGGCGGTGCCTTACACGGCTTTGATGCGGTCACTGGAGAAGAGGAGCTCGCTTATTACCCAGGGGCGCTTTATCGATCAGGCCATGGGGGTTATCACGATCTTGCGCTGGCAGGTTTTAAGCACAAGACCAAGTATGTCGATGGCGTACCCAGTGTGAGTGACGTCAAGGTGAGCGGTAAATGGCGAACGGTCCTGGTC
>JAKUQS010000014.1 GCA_022451485.1 Gammaproteobacteria bacterium | reverse complement strand
ACGAGCCGGCATGCTTCATCGCTTCAAATTTTGTTGGAAACATAACTAGACTCACCGTGCTCGTAACCAGTGCCATCGCGGGAATACGTTCACTTGCCAACATGTCCACGACAAACTGAAAATCCTCTTTCGAATACACAAAGGCAAAGGTCAGTTGGAGTTCTTTGACAATTGCCTTGGCGGGGAAAAATGTGTCCTCTGCCATACACAATCCAACAATGACCAAATGCCCGTCAGCAGGCGCCTGATCTACACTGAGTTGCAGTGTGCCTGGAATACCAACGCAGTCAAAAACGATCGCTGGGGCACGACCAGCAAGTTGCCTGACACGCTCACTCACGTCCTCAGTTGAGGCATCGATTGCACCGGTTGCACCGAACTCTGCAGCACGCTGCGATCGTTCTGGAACAAGGTCACTGACGATGATGTCGCGTGCACCGAAAAAACGACACCATAGGGCAACGGATAACCCCACTGGACCCGCGCCGATAATCAACACGGCGTCACCTGCCTGCAGACCTGCGCGCTTAACCGCATTGAGTCCGACCGCAAGGGGCTCCACCAAGGCACCGGCATGAAAATTAACTGCCTCGGGAAGACGCAGGGTCTCGGCAACCCCCACACGTGTGTATTCGGCATACGCGCCAGTCAAATTCGCACTGGCCCGAGTAATAACCGTTGAACAGCGATACGAACGCCCGGCGCGGCAGGCTGCGCACGACCCACAGCCGATGAACGGCTGTGCCACCACCCGTTCACCTGTTTGAAAATGAGAACGCGCATTCTTTCCTATCTCGACCACCTCGCCAGAGAATTCATGCCCCATGACAGCATTCGGCAGTAGGTCGCGCCACCCCGCAGTGGAATCGATACCTTGAGACCAATGTAGATCGGTGCCACAGATACCACACGCCTTGACCTTAATGATCAGATCATCTGGACCCGGTTCGGGATCAACCACTTCTTCGATAACCAGTGGCACCCCCGCTTGCTTGAAAACTGCTGCCTTCATTGTCGCCTACGAATTACTGTGTAACTCAATAATATCGCCGTCCCGCACCAAATGCTCGGCGCTGACCTGCTGGCCCGCAAACTGCCCTCCACCCCACAGTCGTGCAAACTTAAGTGAATTGGCAATATCCTTATGTACCAGTCGTGCCACGTCGCGCACAGTCCCACCTCGACGCACGGTAAACGGTCTATCAAGATCTGCCCGCTTACCAGGAATTCGCGTGTAAACACGAACTATATCCAAGGCGCTGGCTAGAAACGGTCCCAGCTGCTCGAGCCCCTCCCCAGTCTTTGCCGAGACAGTCATGGTGGGTAAATCCGTACCCAAAAGTTCCTGCAACACGGCCACCTCGTTGGCTTCACCTAGGTCTGCTTTGTTTGCCAGCAGTAAAGTCGGTAAGTCGTTACGAAACGGATCAGCGATCAATTCGTCCGACTCTGTAAAGATATCATCGGTGGCGTTGTTGTTCGATGTTGGTCCTAAGCTATCGCCGTTGGGCACAACACCCGGCCAACTTGGCAACAAACTGACCCTCTTCTCTGCAAGCCTTTCGAAGATCACCTGCACCTGTTCAACACAGTCGGGTTCAGCAGGATCCACCACTAACATTGCAGCATCAGCAGGTTGCAGTGCGTTGACGTACCAACTTTCCATAAAATCGAGAGATACCGGCGGTAAATCAATCAATTGAAACTGAATATCTTCGAATGGCATCATACCGGGCTGTGGCAAATGGGTTGTAAATGGGTACGCACCAACCGCTGCACCCGAGCGCGTCAACCGATCATGGAGACTCGACTTGCCGACATTGGGTCCACCGATCAAACTAACCTGCGCAGCTCCTTCAGCGCGAATGACTTGAACTGGCCCGGCACGATGTGCCCCTTTCTTCGGCCCCGACAATTCTTCTCTGAGCTGTTTGATTCGGGTTTTAATATCGGCCTGTAAATTTTCTGTTCCCTTATGCTTTGGTATAGCGCGAAGCATATCCTGCAAGCACTCCAGCCGCTCACGTGGCTCTCGCGCCTGCCGGTATTCCACCTCAGCTTGTTTGTATTCTGGACTAACGTTTGTTGGCATGGTCTACTGATCGTTCGCTGTGATCGGCCTTTTCAATCCGCTGCCAGGGCAGCCTCGACAAAGTCGAGCCGATCCTGTCCGAAAAACATCTCGTCACCAACGAAGAACGTCGGCGCGCCGAAAGCACCTCGCTCAACTGCCTCTTCAGTGTTGCTTTTCAATTTATCTTTCACGTCCTGTGCTGCGATGGCAACAAGGAATTCTTGCGCCCCAATCCCGATGGTATCCAGCACTTCAGCGACGATGGTTGGTTCATTCATGTTCTTTCCTGTCACCCACATGGCTGAAAAAATCGCCTCGATATATTGATCTAATCGCCCCTGCTGCTGGTAGGCCACAGCCCCACGCATCAACGCCAATGTATTTACCGGAAAGAATGGATTAAAAAGGAATGGTACTTCGTAGCGTCGCGCAAAACGCTCCAGATCGTCACCCATGTACCGTGACTTTGCCGGTACCGTTGCCGGACTCACATTACCGGTTGCCTTAAACACGCCGCCCAACAAGAAGGGGCGCCAAAGCACGGTGGCTCCATGCCGCCCCGCGATTTTGGAGAGTTGGGTCGCCGCCAGATAAACGGTCGGGCTACCAACATCAAAAAAGAACTCTACTGACTTCGACATGACTTCACTCCCGATTCAGAATTCTTCCACCCAGGGCCGCAGATCCATTTCGTGAGTCCACGCCGAGCGTGGCTGGCGATGAATTTGCCAATAGACCTCTGCAATGTCATCGGGATTGAGAATTCCATCATGTGCTTTCGTCGCATAACGTTGTGGAAACATTTTTTCTATCCATTCAGTATCAATCGCCCCATCAATCACGACATGCGCTACATGAATTCCCTGGGGGGAAAATTCGCGAGCCATCGATTGAGCCAGGGCACGCAGAGCAAATTTAGCTCCCGCGAAAGCTGAAAATCCAGACGCGCCCCGGAAGCTGGCCGTAGCGCCGGTAAACAAAATCGTGCCATATCCTCGTGGCAACATGTAACGCACTGCCTCCCGCCCAGTCAGAAAACCAGCAAAACATCCCATCTCCCACACTTTGTAATACACACGAGATGTGGTTTCCATCACTGGAAATCGCACATTACCGCCCACGTTAAAAACGCAGACCTCAACTGGTCCAATCTCCTGTTCTATGGTGGCAAACAATTCTACGACCTGTTCCTCTTTGCGGCCATCAGTGCCAAATGCTCTAACCTCTCCCCCCTCCTGCTCGATGCGGGTGACCAGCGGCTGAAGTTTTTCGTAGTTTCTACGACAAACACAGGCAACGTATCCCTCTCGGGAAAATCGACGTGCAATCGCGCCTCCAGTCGCATCGCCGGCACCCATTACAAGCACGACTTTTTTCTTTTTCATGCCACCTTAAAAAGAAAGTTTACGTCTCACCAAACGGTCATTTGGCTGAAACATTCGGCCCACTTTCGCCATCGGTCTACCATTTAGTTTCACAATATCCGCCGTAAAATCAAATTGTCCACCCAGAAACGCGGACCCCACACCATAAGCGTCGGCCGGTACGTCCGCTGCTTCAAAACGGGTAATTTTTTCTGCATCAAATCCCCCCGTTACTACGATTCGCACATAGTCGAATCCCTCATCATCGAGCGCTTTGCGGACGTTCTCTACCAACTGACGATTCACACCTGTCGGTGCGGCTGCTCCCAATGTTGCAGCGACAGATACATCTACTAGTCGTTCCGACGTATCCAGCCGAACAGCCCACAACCGCTCCTTGAGCGCGCGAGCCACCGCTAGGGAAGTCTTAACACAATCATTTTCAAAGTCGACCAACGCAACCAGGGGCGTATCGGGAAAGGTATCGGCAAAATGTTGAGTCGCCGCAACGGTGTTGCCCTCGAAAGCGGCAATCAAACTATGTGGAATGGTGCCAGCACCTTTCATGCCCCACCATTCTCCCTGTGCGTCAGTTGAAACTGATTCCGCACCTCCGATCGATGCGGCATAGCCGTCTCCCCCCTGAACCGCCCAGTGATCAAATCGGGCCGGGAAAAAAAACACTGGTTTCCCATTTGCTGCCCTGGTGACTCCAGAAACATTGGTCGCGATCCGGGTGCGCCTTGCCAACACACCAAGATAAAGTGTCTCGAGATGAATGAACTCCCCAATCGGCCCTTCAATCAGTAGTGCCGTTTCCATCGGTGCCATGGGATCACCGTCACGCAATGTATAAACCTTTATATCATCGGCATGACTTATCCATTCCTTGTCAAGAGCCCCCTCCACTCGCCGCCTCTGCTCAAGTGCCTCCCGCAACTTGACCGGATCACCTCGATAGAGTGAGCGAATTCGCTTCTTCAATTCAATCAACTCGTCAAACCAATCAAAGGCCCGCGCGGGGTCCCGATAATGGCCGACACCCAGTAACAAGATCGCGAGGGATTCCTCGACACCACAAAGCACCGCTTGTTGTTTTTGAAAAACCTGGACGGTCGCTACCTCTCGGTGCCCGATCCGCTCCAAGGTACGCTTCGCACGCCAAAAATACACATCGCTACGGTATCCGCGCCGCATCTCGTGAACCGGCAAATCGAACACCTCAGTCGGAATAGCGATTGGCACCGCATCACTAGGGACGTTCGTCATCAACCTCTATCTCCCGTGATTAACTTCAAACCCCACTGCGAAGCTCCGTCAGCAACGACGTTAGCTTTTCCTTATCCGCATCTGTGTCTACCGGTATACCAAATTCCAAGTGGGTCACCAACTCACCAAAACGGGCTTTTAAGAGCTCGCCAATTTCATCATAGGTCCCGACTACGGCATAAGTGTTAAGGACCTCATCATCGATCAGTGCTTCCATCTCATTCCAGCGCTGCGCCCGTGAGTATTGGCTCAATCGATCAGCCAGATCGCCCAATCCGTGGACTTCAAACGCCGCACGATAACCTGGCGTAGAGGCATAAAAAGCAATTCTCGCACGCACCGTTTCGATTCGCTTTTCCAACGTCACTCCGTCGGCAGCAGTTGCCACCAACGGTTTCATACACATCGAAACTTGGTGCGGGTCTCGGTTCTGACGGGCCGCTCCATCGGCGACAGCCGGCAACATTACTTCTGCAATGTATTTCGGTGTACATACCGGATGGGCTCGAACTCCATCAGCGACTTCGCCTGCAACTCGGCACATGTACGGATTCACAGCTGCAACGTGTATAGGAATAATGGGGTGGTCAATCGGGCCCGGATTAAACAACGGTACCATCAGGTTGAGTTGGTAACGATCACCGTGATGATCCAACGCGGTGCCGTGCTGCCAACAATCCCATATGCAGCGAACTGCGACAACATATTCCCTCATCCACGGCCCCGGAGGATGATATTCCAACCCGAAACGACGTCGAATATGACCTCTGACCTGAGAACCTAATCCCAGCACAAAACGGCCCTGAGACAATTTTTGCAAAGTCCAGGCTGTCATTGCGGTGACAGTGGGACTGCGCGGAAAAGCCAGGGCGACCGAGGTCGCAAGGCCCAAGGTACGAGTCGCTTGGGCAGCAAGTGCTATCACAACGTAGGGATCCTCTTTAGTCTCCTCTACCACCAGGCCATCGTATCCAAGCATCTCCAATTCTTTCGCATCAGTGCCAATCGCACAGACATCCATAGGCTTATCCGCCGCCCTAACTCCAGGATCGAGTTTCCCCAATGGCAGCAGCGTCTCAATTTTCATAATTAATCGATCCTCTTACCTATCTTTATGTTAATCGTACCGTCATAGAGGTCACATACCTTTTCAATCAATTCCCAATCTTAGTTCAAAGCCGGCGTTCGGGGAGCGCTCTGTGGCCGAACTTACCCTGAATACCCCGTCATCGGGTTAATATCACGAAAGTCAGGGGCGACGCATGCAAGCTGGTTGGTAATCTGTCTCGTACGATGCACACCCCACAGTAACCAGAGAATCGATTATTGGAACGATCTTTTACAAAAGAAGTACAAGACCTTCAGCTAGGTGATGGAGAGACCTTTCATGGGGAAGGTATTCTAGCGATCACCAAGGCTCTGCTGCAGGCAGGCGTCTCCTATGTGGGCGGGTATCAAGGAGCACCCGTTTCTCATCTGATGGACGTCTTGGGTGACGCGCACGAAATTCTCGATGAACTCGGTGTGCACTTTGAGACCTGTGCCAACGAAGCAGCAGCGGCAGCCATGCTGGGTGCGTCAATCAACTACCCGTTGCGTGGTGCGGCGGTGTGGAAATCGGTTGTTGGAACCAACGTGGCATCCGATGCCTTGTCAAACCTTGGGTCAGCCGGCGTTAAGGGCGGCGCCGTGATTGTGCTTGGCGAAGACTACGGCGAAGGTGCGAGCATCATTCAGGAGCGCTCCCATGCATTTGCCATGAAATCACAGTTATGGCTCCTTGATCCCCGCCCGCATTTACCGACTGTAGTCGATCTAGTAGAAAAAGCATTCGATCTTTCCGAAGCATCTAACACTCCGGTCATGATTGAATTTCGTATCCGTGCATGTCACATGCACGGTCGGTTCGTTGCCAGAGATAATCGTAGACCTGAATTCTCTCGTCGCCAAGTACTGGAGGAACCAGACTTTGACTACAGTCGAATCTGCTTGCCGCCTGCTACATACGCGCAGGAAAAGCAGAAGATTGAACAACGCTACCCGGCTGCGATTCAATTTATTACCGAACACAAACTGAATGAATACTATGAAGGCTCGCGGTCCGATATTGGCATCATCATGCAAGGTGGGTTATTCAACTCAGTAGTGCGGGCACTACAGCAACTCGAGCTCGCCGACACCTATGGCGAATCGTGCATACCACTTGCTATCCTTAACGTCGCCTATCCGTTGGTACCAGACGAGATTACTCGGTTCTGCGCATCGAAACGATCGGTACTGATCGTCGAAGAGGGCCAACCCGCATTTCTTGAGCAAGCCATCGAGAGCATTCTGCGCAAAGGCGACATACAAACTGTCGTCTTTGGAAAAGATGTTCTCCCCATGGCAGGCGAA
This sequence comes from Gammaproteobacteria bacterium, assembly GCA_022451485.1. Taxonomy (GTDB): domain Bacteria; phylum Pseudomonadota; class Gammaproteobacteria; order Arenicellales; family UBA868; genus UBA11791. The sequence goes on along the minus strand of JAKUQS010000014.1, from coordinate 62,027 downwards.
TATGTCGCCGAGGTACTGCTAAAAGGCATTGCCACTTTTCTTGAGAACAATGCGCCAGGCATAACAGCAGATCGCGGAGGTGGAATCGTCGCGCGCATCGATGATCTGAAATCCAGCGCGAGCACTCAACTCGGCGCCCCCGTGCCGCCGAGGCCACCGACGTTCTGCACAGGTTGCCCCGAAAGACCCGTATTTACCGCTATCAAACTTGTGCAACGCGAACTTGGCAATGTCCATATTGCCGCCGACATCGGATGCCACACGTTCTCGACCCTAGCGCCGTTCAACCTTGGCAATTCGGTACTCGGCTATGGGCTGGGTCTGGCGAGTTCCGCTGCGGTCGACCCCGCCATGAAACGACGCACACTCTCCATTATGGGTGATGGTGGTTTCTGGCATAACGGCCTGTCCAGCGGTATCTCAGGTGCTGTGTTCAACCGGACAGATTCGGTTCTTGTCATCATGAACAATGGCTACTCGTCTGCTACCGGACAGCAATATCTTCCTTCTACAAAGCATCCCTCCACACGAGTCCGCACTGGCCACCACATCAAGGCCGCTCTGCAAGGTGTCGGGGTGCAGTGGATAAAAACCCGTGTGACATACAAAGTTGCCCATATGGTGAAAACCCTCCGCGACGCACTCACCACAACGACCGGTGGCCTGAAAGTCATCATCGCAGAAAGCGAGTGCCAGCTGGCCCTGCAGCGGCGTCTTCGTCCGCAGATTCGGGAACAACTGGCGGCGGGAAAGAAGGTAGTCACACCGCGCTTCGGTATCGATCCTGAAACCTGCACGGGAGATCATTCGTGTATTCGCCTTTCCGGATGCCCGTCACTGACCATTAGACCCAATCCAGATGTGCTGCGGGAAGACCCGATCGCAACCGTGATTGATAGTTGTGTTGGCTGCGGTCTTTGTGGCGAAGTCTCGCACGCCGCCATCCTGTGTCCATCATTCTACCGTGCGGAACGCATTCGCAATCCAGGAAGGTTCGAGTCCGCACTTCATCGAGTCCGGCGCACAGTCACCCATCATTTGAGCGGTAAAGATGCTCTCCCGATATGAGTTCCTCGAAGCCTGGCATTGACCGCCCCCTAACCATCGTCATCGCGGCGATGGGTGGGGAGGGTGGTGGCCTGCTCGCGGACTGGATCGTTGAAGGTGCCAAACATTCCGGTATCCTGATTCAATCAACATCCATTCCTGGCGTCGCACAGCGCACTGGCGCCACTGCGTATTATCTTGAAATGATGCACGCTCCCGAGAGTCATGCCATCGATCCCGTCTTTGGCCTCTATCCGGCCCCGGGATATATAGACATTGCGGTTGCCTCCGAGTTAGTCGAAGCCGGCCGGTTACTTGAAAACGGACTGGTAAGTCCGGACAGAACCACGCTCATTGCCTCAACCCACCGCATTTATGCAATGGCCGAGCGAACCGCATTGGGAGACGGCAGTTTCGATACACAGGGTATTATGACTGCGGCCCGTAAACTTTCGCACCGTCTCGTAATGGATGATCTGGTCGAGCTGGCACGCAGACGAAACACGGCGCTTAACGCCATCATTCTGGGGGCCATTGCCGGCACAAAACTATTCCCATTTCCGAATACTGCGCTGGAAACAGCAATCACCACTCGGGGCGTTTCCGTCGCATCGAATCTTGACGGCTTTCATGCGGGCCTAGAACTAGTCAACACACAATCAGTAACCAAAAAATCAGTCGATCTCAATAACGCTTCGTCGCTTACCGGGCACGTTGCTCATCCGTTAATCACACGTGCCAGACAGAGCCTTCCTGCTGCTGCGCTGGATGTCATAGAGTCTGGTATTGCCCGTCTGATTGACTACCAGGACACAGAGTATGCGGCTCTTTATCTTGATCGACTCGAGCGTATAGCAGCGACAGACCAGGAAACCAAGCAACCAGACAACACGACCCTGACCCGTGAAGCGGCACGACACCTCGCCTTATGGATGTCCTACGAAGACGTGATGCGAGTCGCTGATCTTAAGTCACGCCGCAAACGAATCACACGAGTTCGTCAGGAATCAGGTGCCACACCCAATGAACCGGTCCGCATCACCGAGTTCCTTAACCCTGGCATCGAGGAATTCGCCACTCTCTTACCGGCCAGTATCGGTCGCAGTCTTATGCGTTGGGCCGACAACCGAGGCATTACGCATCGCCTCCATCTGCCCATGCACGTGCGTTCAGACACCATTTGGGGAATGGTTCGACTGCGTTTCCTGGCTTGGCTCAGTGTTCGTCGGCGTAACAGTTATCGATATGTATTAGAGCAAGCCATGATAGAACACTGGCTTGGCACCGCCATTCAGGCTGCCAAGATTGACCTGAACTTCGCATTTGAAGTCATCTGCTGCGCGCGTTTGATCAAGGGGTACAGCGATACCCGCGAGCGGGCAAATCGTCATTTTGACCAGCTATTCGAGCGCATTGTCACTCCTGCACTCAACGGCAAGTTGGCGCCGGCCGCAGCAACCACATGGCTCAAGAATGGCTGCACCGCGGCACTTTCTGATGACGAGGGTAGGAAACTAAAAGACGTCCTCGATCAGGGTCCACCCATCGAAGCCACCACAGTTAATCAACCACCTCTCGAAATTCCTCCAGTCACCGCTTGAAATTTCTCAAACGACACCGGTTGGCCATCAAATGAGATTGGCAGATCATAACTCCAGATGTCGACATCATAGCCTGCTTCCATCAACTGCTCACTGCGAGTCGACAAGTAACGTTGCAAGCTTGGCTGCATCCGATAGGCACCGGTCAACACGTAATCAAACAATGACTGGATATGAAATGTTCGAAACGCAGATGCTGCCCGTACAATTTCTCTTCCATTTATGTCAAACAATACGATTGTCGGAAAGTAGTTGACCTCGAGCTCTTCTGCCCAAAGCGCAGCAGTCGTCTTTTTACCCGATGGCGTAATCACCGATGCCTGACTAGCAGCATCCAACAAGACGTTATCGAATTGCTTGATCAATTGACGAGTCAACGATTCGCGCATCACCTGCCGATGAAGGATATCGCACTGACTGCATGCGGCACGTTCAAAAAAGACAGCTAGTGGCCGGTCGCCGCGATTTGTTTGACCATTAAGGCGATAGGGTGGCTGCATGAAGAAGTCCTCTACTTCCCTGTTCTCTCGTATCTCCCTACCTTGAGCTGTCATTAAGAAATTGTGAAAACTGCCTTCGTTTTCGCGCCGAAGGTAAACGTACTCCAGTGCCTTCATAAAATCTGTCGGCGGGTGATAGCCATCCAGTCGCAGGGCAACTCCACCACGCTCATCAAAAAACAGTAGGGTTGGCGTAAACTGAACTCCTAATGCTGCAGCCAATGTTTTCTCAGAAAACATTTTCCCATCGACGCGAACCACCTCGCGATCACCCCACATGTTGATCGCAATAAGATCAAAATGGGCCCGCACTGTTTGAGCTATATCAGGGTCTGCGAGATTGTCCGTGACTAATTGATTACAGTAGGGACAGCCGCGTTGCCAAAAGTAAAGCAACAGACGCTTGCCCTCGACACTTGCCTCGGCAATATCTTCCCTAAAATCGAGAAAACTTTCTTTGAACCAGCCCGGATGCGGAGCTTCCACCGCGCCGTGAAAGTCTCCAGATGATGTTTCTGAAGCACTGCTTGAAGGTATCAAGACAAAAAGAGCGACCGCGAAATAACAGGTGACAACCGATCTGCAGAAGACAGTCATTGCATTGAAGTATTCACTAACTATTGTTCTCATTGACGGGGTTACCAGCTGATATAAGCAAACCCACGGGCCTGAAAATCAATCAAAGCTTCAACCCCGACCGGCACCACTTCGACAAAATCGAAGAGATCGTTTTCCGACCAATTTAAGCTTTTCATCGTGTTCCCGCACGCGCCAAAACGGACACCATAATCGGCAAGCGACTGTACTTTTTCTTTGATCGTAGGCTCTACCGGTCTCTGGGGTGATCGTCCCAAAATATGCAGCCCTGGTCCAATCGCAATCACAACAATTTCAATGTCTTCACCGTATTTTCGGATCAATTCACCAATGGAGAACAAGACACTTCGATGGTAGGACGCATCAGATCCATTGAACTGATACACGACCTGATAGGTCGTAGATTGCCCAAAGTGCGCATCCGTATGATGCGCGATGGCCGGATTCAACCACCCCACATTAAGCGCGAACGCAATGGATAAACCCATGCTGAACCGCCGTAAACGGTGTCCCCACGACCTAGCGTCAGGGCCGGATATAGGCAAATCCCTGCCCCTGAAGGCGCGCAATTTCAGCCACTCCGCTAACAACAATATCCTCTCCAGCAACATCATAGAGATCATTTTCATGATCGACCTTCTTCCCCCGTAAGGTGTTGGCGCACACCAAAAAACGAACGCCGCGATCTTTCAACGCCGCGACGCTCGCCGTCAATTCATCTGTAGCATAACCGCTCTTGAATAATGTGTTGTCCGCCATATCTGGCTCCAGCAATAAGGTCAAACCATCTCCATGTAGAATGACTCTAAGGTCCAATTTATCTTCACCGACAGCATTAAGATGATTCTTGATGTAACGCAACGTCTGCTGCTGTTCCTGCGAATCATCGAAATTCACATGGTAAACCACCTTCTGTGATGTACCATCGTCACCCGCCAATCAAGTAGGCCAACCAACAGTCACACAAAAAAGTAACTTTAGTAGCAGAAATTTCTTGGACCTGAACATTTTTTCGTGCATACCTTTGTTCTATATCCACTACAGTCCTGCAATTTAACTAACGGCTGCAAATACAAGTACAGTCTAACTGGAGTTCTTCTGGCACAACAGCCGACACTCATACTCTACCTTTACCATGATAAATGACCGCCTATGTCTATAGCCAATGAAACCATTCGCCTGCTCGAAAACCGAGTCAGCATTCGACGTTTCTCTGACAAACCTGTCGAGCCCCATATTATTGATACAGTTTTACATGCCGCTTTTCGTGCACCCACTTCCTCTAACATTCAAGCCTATAGCGTTATCGTCGTGCGGAATCCCGACACCAAAGCCTCGCTTAGAGCCGTTACCGGAAATCAACAACACGTGCTGCACGCCCCGGTCTTTTTGGCGTTTTGTGCGGACCTCACTCGCATTGAGCACGCAACAAAGAAAAACGGGCACAACATAGAGAATAACAACCTTGAGATCGGGCTCGTATCGAGCCTCGATGCAGCGCTGGTTGGAATGTCGGCTTATCTTGCAGCCGAATCGACTGGGCTGCGTGGCGTGATGATCGGTGCTGTCCGCAACAACGCGCTTGAAACGGCTCGTATTCTTGGCCTACCCCATCGAGTCTACTGTGTCTACGGTATGTGCCTCGGCTGGCCCTCAGAAAGTCCCCCACAAAAACCGCGTATGCCCTTCAACACAATCGTGCACGGGGAACGCTATGGAATCACATTGGATGGCGACCCAATCAAGCACTCAGTGGAGTCATATGACAACCAGCTGGCAAAACACTACCGGGGGATAGGGAAAACCACGACCGACGACTCATGGAGCCACGACATGGACAAAAAATTCGTGCCGCAATTGCGTGATCAGTTGCGTGAGGAACTGCAAACCCTCGGTTTCGATTTTCGCTAGGAGGTCGACAAAATTATGCAGTCACCCTACGCTCCAGGCCATATGAACTAAGCATTTCGCCCGCTCACCGAGTTGCCGTCTCATCAGCGACTTCACCACCGAAATCCGCCTCCGTGGCATCACTTATGTCGGGCCAACCGGGATAATATTCATCGAACGTGCGGCGCATTGCTTCGATCGGAGGCTCGAGAAACTGGCCACGGTCATGGAGATACTCCATGTGTCGATTCCCCGCCTGGTCAAACGCATGATAGATCGAATCATCCCGCCCGTTGAACTCTAATGGCTTGAGACCGAATTTCTCACACAATTCGATATTAAATGCCGGCGTCGCCTTTACCCATCGATCATCAAGGTATAAGGCGGTATAACCATGCCAGTAGAAGACGTTCGTCTTCATGCGCTGGCGCAGCTTTTCGGTAGAAAGGTGATTGAGCACGTCGGCATAACCCAGGCGTGCTGGAATCCCAAGCGCCCGGCAACACGCTGCAAGAAGGATTGCTTTGGAAACACACCAACCACGCTTTTCTTCGAGAACCGTGGTCGCCTTCAGTCCTGCCACCGAGATATCGGCAGAATAAGGATCATAAAGAATGCCGTCTCTAATCGCGTAGTAGACAGCAACCGCCCGTTTGGTGTCTTCCTCGACACCGGCCACTACATCTTCGACATAACTCATCACCCGCGGGTCAGTCGACTCAACGGTGGGGCCTGGTGCCAGGTCGGCAGTGTAGTCGTGATGAGTGATGACCTGTTATCCGAGTTGGGGAAAATCGAAGTATAGTGTGCCTGATCTGCGATTAGCAGCTGTTTTAACGATCGACCTCAGGAATCTATGTGTTAGTCTTCTGCTGATTTTAATTTTCAGCCGAGATCGACAACGCGATGACAATACGAGTAGCCAAGTTCCCAATCGGTGCCATCGTTCGCCACCGTGTTTATCCATTCCGTGGAATCGTTTTTGACGTCGATCCGACTTTTTCCAACACCGATGAATGGTGGACCTCGATTCCTGAGGATGTGCGTCCAACCAAAGATCAACCGTTCTATCATCTGCTCGCGGAAAACGAACAGACCAGCTATATCGCCTACGTTTCTGAACAGAATTTACTTGATGACGAGGACGGCGGTGCGGTCAATCACCCACAGGTCAGCGAGTTATTCATTAGCCTGGAGTCAGGACGTTACGTGCCGCGTAACCAAATCACTAACTGAGAAATCCTCGAAGGCTGTACCGCTCAGGCACGATATGATGCTTTAAATCCGACAAACCGTTGGGTTTGTACCCTACCTTTGCACACGTGATGCCTCAACCCACAACACGATACCCGAATGCCGATTCCCTGATTGATGCGGCGAGAAGCTTCCGGCGACGGCACCTAAGCAATGAACAGGCAGCGCAATGGGAAAACGACCGACAAGTGCCGTTGGAAGTCCTGCGACTTGCCGCTGGACACGGATTCACTGGAGTCGAAGTACCTTTGGCCCACGGCGGCCTAGACCTGGGCTATAGAGCAAAACTGCGCCTGGTTGAAGAACTGTCCCGTACCTGTATGGCATTCGCTTTCAGTCTCGTCAATACACACAACGTGGCGGCCAAAATTGCCCACCATGGCTCAAGCACACAGGCCGAAAAATATTTACCAGGACTACTTGCTGGCGAACGTATTGCGGCAACAGCCCTCACCGAACCCGGCACGGGAAGTGATCTCTCTGCCATTGCTACGTCAGCACAACGAGTAAACGATGGCTGGCTCCTCAATGGAGACAAAGCATGGATTACCAATGCAACGGTTGCCGATATATTTCTTGTTTATGCTCAAACCGAGCCGAACTCAGCCACGGCGGGGATCGGTTGCTTTATCGTCGATGCCAAGCGCCATGGTTTCCATCGCCATGCGGCCTATTCATTGCTTGGAGGTCACGCGATGGGCGTGTCAGGCTTTCGTCTTCATGACTATCACGTTGACGACAGCGACCTGCTCTACCCACCCGGTTCAGCCTTCAAATCCGCATTAAATAGCATCAACGGGGCCCGCACCTACGTGGCTGCTATGTGTTGTGGGATGCTCTACACCGGCCTGGAATTGGCTCTCGAGTACGGCTCACAGCGCCGCACATTCGGCCAACTACTGAGTAGCCGACAGGGCCTCAACTGGTTACTGGCGGATGTTGCGACTGATTACGAAGCGGCCCGGGCACTCACCGAGCGCGCTACCGTTGCGATCGAGACAGGAGAATACGCCGTCCTCGCCGCTGCCCACGCGAAAAAATTTGCCACCCGAACTGCCGTTACCCGACTGGCCGACTGCATTCAGGCAATGGGGGCTAATGGCTTACTCGATGAGATTCCGCTGGGACGCCACCTGGCTTGCGCCAAGATCGCACATTTTGTTGATGGTACAACCGAAATTCAGAACGAACGAATCGCCGCCACACTGCACGATACTTACCGGCCACTTTAACCCCTCGCGATGCCGATAATTTCGCTTACCAAACATTTGGCGACGGATTTTGACAACTCGCTAGTAGTGACATCGACTACTATTGCGCCCGCCGTAAGTTAGGCCTAGCACCCAACCAATTGCTATTACGCGCTGTGTGCTCTGGTTCTGTAGCGCGGGTCGTGTTCCTCCTCACGACTTGCCATGGATTCCCCCTGCGGATAGCCGCGGGGGGGCTCCAGAAATCTACTGCCCTAGTTCGAGAACCCCTAGAGTTAGCAATCTTCTCGCCGTAGCAAAAAACCGTACTGACCTCGTTCGATACACTGACTCCAAGAAGCTGTTTTAATGCGCCCAGCCAGAATGACGCACCCGCACCAATTCAGTCACGGTAACTCGGCCGTTTGTCAGCAATGCGACGTCTGCAGGAACCAGCCCAATGTCTCTGAGCATGTGCGGTGACAAATGTGAAAGTGCTGCTGCTGTTTTCTGTCGTTGATGACGCGTGCCTGCACGCTGGAACATGCGTGAAACTGTAGCCCCAAGGGAATCAAGCGCTTGTCTTAGCATCGTCGAAAAGACACCAGCCAACCGGCCGGCAGCTTGAGCGCGCAGTTTCCGACCGTGGGCGAGGTAATGCTCATAGTCTGTGGGATCGATGGATACCGGCCTAAGGTGGGGTAAATCACGCGCGGCGACCGACACAGAAGTCGGCTCGTCGTGCATCCACTTCGCAGCGACCAAATGCGGAAATAGTGGCGGCTGAGATGTCATATTAGTTTTCCTTTTCTATACTTTAGTAAATTGTTTATGGAACCCGATGTAATATATGGCTTATTTTTTTTATATCAAACGATATCTTTTTGATTTCAGTTTATAATTTCTAATCTATGACTCAATCACGAATGCCACCACTCAACGCGCTGCGGGCTTTTGAGGTTGCAGGACGAGCCCTCAACTTCTCTAAAGCAGCCGGCGAACTGCATGTAACACCCGCCGCTATTTCTCACCAGATCAAATCACTGGAGGAAGCACTGGGTGTAAAACTGTTTCACCGCCTGAACCGGTCGCTGCAATTAACCGAGGCTGGTCAAACCCTGTTACCTGGTCTCCAGCGGGGATTTGCCCACCTGAGCACTGCCGTCGAGCGGGTTCAGTCTCAGTCTGATTGGGAAAGCCTCACGATCAGCGCTCCGCCTGCGTTCGGGGCCAAGTGGCTAATCCCACGCATCGTTGACTTCAGAAACGAGCACCCTGGCATACAAGTCCGTATCGATCCATCGTTGGAGGCGGTCGACCCCGCTAAAGAAGCCGTAGAAGTGGCCATACGATTTGGCCAAGGTAACTATCCAGGACTTCAAGTTGATCACTTGCTGGCGCAACAGGTAATCCCTGTCTGCAGCCCCGCGCTGCTGGAAAGCGACCCTCCACTCAAATCGACCGGCCAACTCATTCGACACACCCTCATTCACTTCGATTCCCCATCGGAGGATCCTGACTGGCCAACTTGGGAGGAATGGCTGCTAGCCAGCGGGATCACGCAGATCAATCCGCACCGTGGCCCCCACTTCACCTCACCGAACTTCACCATGCAGGCCGTACTTGCAGGACAGGGCGTGGCATTAATGCCAACGTTAGTGGTGGAGGAGGAACTCGCCAATGGCCGATTAATTCAACCATTTTCGCTACCCTACCCAGGGCAATTCAGCTATTACGCCCTGACACGACGTGACCGTCTCGAAGAGCCGCCGGTCGCTGCTTTTCGGCGCTGGTTAATTGCAGAGGCAAACAAAGGTTGACGATTAAACCGGTCCTATCCGACCGGCGCGCGCTGATCCTTACGCTGGGCGCACTGTGCGCTTTAGGGGCGGCATCCATCGACATGTATCTTCCCGCGCTGCCTTCCCTAGCGGAAGAGCTACCAGGCCCTGCCGGCGGCGCGCAGTTCACGCTTAGCGCATTTTTCCTCGGCATGGCCTTCAGCCAGCTGGTCTATGGCCCCTTATCAGACGCGATGGGGCGGCGAACGGTCCTTCTGGGTGGCCTGCTAGTGTTTGTTCTTGCCAGTCTGGCTTGCGCCATGGCCGAATCAATCCCCCAGCTCATCGGATTACGAGTGCTCCAAGCGCTGGGCGCTGGCGTAGGGGGGGTCGTCGCCCGGGCTATCGTGCGTGACCTGTACAGTGGCAATCAGGCTGCCAGCGCACAATCTCTGATTAACCTGGCCATGCTAGTCACCCCGCTTTTGGCTCCGATCATTGGCGGCCAGCTACTCACCCGCTTTCACTGGCAAAGCATCTTTCTCGTTCTCGCCTTATTCGGTGTCACTTGCATCGCGCTCACTTTTTTCAAAGTCAATGAATCACTGCCACCACAAAAGCGATCCACGATCCATCTGGCAACATTGCTGGGCGGGTACGCACGCGTACTCGGCAATCAATACAGTCTGGGCTGTATCCTGACCGGAGCGTTCGCCTTCGGTGCATTTTTTGCGTACCTTGCCGGCTCACCCTTTGTTTTTATCGAAATTTACGCGGTGCCCGCTGAGCGTTACGGCTATTTCTTCAGTGCCAACATTGTTGGCATCATGATTGCTGCTTTCATCAACAGTCGTGTTGTGCTCCACGCCGGACCCCTTTTAATGCTGCGGATTGGCGTGTGTGTCATGGCACTGGCAGCTATCGTTCTGCTGTGGTCTGCCTCAACACCAGGTCAATTGTGGCACGTCGTCGTGCCGCTTTTTTTCGTTGTGGGCAGCATCGGTATCATTGGCGCCAATGCGATCAGCTGCACATTACAACCATTTTCAGAGATCGCCGGGACGGCGGCGGCGACCTTCGGGTTTATCCAGATGCTGATCGGGGCACTCGTCGGTACTGCGGTGGGCCTGCTCCATGACGGTTCTGCACGACCCATGTGCCTTGTTATTGCAGTAATGGCACTGACTGCTCTTAGCCTTTGTTTCAGCTTGATCAGAGCGCCACGGAAAGGGACTGAGTAATCGAAGAACAAGTCACCATCAAGCAACTACCGCTGTCAGGGCAGGGACGCCCTGTTTTTTCGCCTTACCACCTTTTTCAATGGCGAGAGGTTAATCTCGTCAAATACTGTTTCCGGTCGCGCGCTGAGCACCATTTTTACGGCAATCGCAATATCTTCGGGGACAATAGCATTAGCTAGGTCTTCGCCTGGTTGAAAGTCAAGATGGTCAAAAAATCCTGTGCGCACCATACCCGGATTAATGAGGGTTACTCGGACACCGGCAGCCGCAGATTCCTGTCGTAACGATTGACAAAACCCACGTAAGGCGAATTTGGTGGCGCTATATACAGCGCCCCGCGCGCCTCCCGCCAATGCGGCCTCTGAACCGATCAAGACTACGTCTCCCCTGCCACGACGTTTCAGCAGCGGTAGAAACGCTCGTACCACATAAACCTGGCTGGTTAAATTAATGTCGATTAACTCACGAATTTGTGCGTAAGAGAATTCTTCCAACGAGCCAAATCGACCAATCCCCGCGGCACAGACAACGCCGTCGATGTCACCGTGTTCGCTCGCCACTAATCCTAATTGTTCAGGCAAATGCTCGAGGTCAGACAGATCAATCGTCGCCTGAGCAAAATCCTTCTGGCTAAATTCGGGTCGGACTAAATCTCGCCCTAAGCCGACTATTCGCCAATCACTGGATAGCAACAAGGTGGCAATACTGCGTCCGATACCGCCGCCTGCACCGGCCAGAAGAATTTTTCTTTTCACACTCATCAATGCGAACTCGCAAGCAGGTTAGGGTCGGTCGATTCGGTATCTGGGCGCACTGTTTCCCGGCTATCGATAGCACAGCTAAAGATCTTGTCGCCTGACACGTGATCCTGGAGCGCGTCAAGGCAGAACTCCAACATCGCCGCCTCACGCGCCTTGGGATAAGTGACCAAGCCTTCACGATTGGCGAACGAACCCGCGAACAAAGGCTCATCAGGATAAAGACGGACAACGTTACTAAAAAAGGGATCTGGCATTCTAAAAGGCCCGATGGTGACTGAGTGAATACAAGTCGGATCAATGCGATCAAAAATATCTCGAAACAGCGCTTGGTAGTGGTCTTCAAAACGAACATCGTCGAGCAAGGGGTCAAAACGCAATCCCAGACGCCAGCCGTTTTCAGCTAACTGCGTCATCGCGCTGAGTCGTTTGGCGACACTTGGCGTCTTATGTTCAAGCGCAACTGCGGCGGGCTCGGGTGTAAGGCTGAAGGCAACGATCACATTGGACAACGGTGCTTGTCCAAGCAATGCCCGAATCTGTGTGCTCTTGGTTCGCAACTCAACCATTGCATGCGGTCTCGTCTCAAGATACGACAGCAAATGCTGTGCGAAGCCAGTCAACGGATCAAGTGCCAAGCTGTCACAATCATAACCAGAGAAAAACCAGACATCCTCTCCTTCGTGGGTCATTAACTTCGCATCCATCGCACTAAAAAAATCATCGTAGTTAACAAACAACACGTAATGCGCAGAACGATACATCCCCTGCAAAAAGCAGTAACGGCAATCATAAATACAGTTGAGCATATGAGAGAAGTAGTAGTTATTGCTCCCTCCTATCCCATAACCCTCTGGTGTCGCCAAAACATGATTGTCATGTTTACGGGCAAGAATCAGCGAGGGGCTCTTTTTCTGCAGCCGGAAGTTCTGACTCTTTCGATTGAACACTGCACCGTAGCGCTCGCACATCACTTGATTGGCATGCGGAAATCGAGCGCTAATCTCACGCACTCGAGAGTGCGTTGCAATCGCCTGTTCGATATAAAGCGTTTCGATCATTACGAATGCACTTCGGGCTTAGTACTGACCCGAGGCCCGGCCAGCGAAGACCGGCCGTAGGTGGGTTTCTCAGCACTCAAACGCGCTTCAAGCGCCGTTAATACCGCCGCGCCATCTTTGCAGGCAACCAAAACAGAATCAAGGGTTTCTCCATCGTCAATCAAGGCCCTCCATCGCTGTAGCAATCGGCGCAAACGATGACCCTGCGTCACGCTAAAGGACCAACGGTTCGCCCATGACTCCGGAAGGCTTCCACTGGCTGGCAACACTTTGACTTCAATGGAGAGTTCGCTCAATCGATTGATGAACTGTTCTATTTTACTCAGATTTTTTGTTATTAATTCCTCTATCAATCGAGCATTCACCGACGCGATCGACTGGTGTGGATTGTCAGAGATAACTTTAATACTCTGGACCAATTCACTACTGCTGCATCGAGTAGCTGAAGGGAAAAACCCCGCTGCCTCCATGTCATAGGCTGCGCCTTCTCGATAAATTTCTTCCGGTTCATCGACGGTAATCAATGTCGAATTCACTACGCTCGAAACAAGCTGTGGTGGATACCAACTATGGGCCGTGGATTGATCGATGATCTTGTTAGCCACGATTAACTCACCGACATCTGCATCCCGGTGACCGGCAACACCAACATTAATCCATGGTGCATTCCGCCACCCATGGCTGCACCCACAAAGGTAGCCGGTTGCCGCGGCTGATAATGATTTGCCAACTCCCGAGATGACGAGCGCCATGGCGTCGCTTCGATAGATACGAAACATACCCGTTGGGGGCTCGCATCTGAGACCAAAATGTGTGATTAACGGCTGAGCTTCCGCCTGCAGTGCCACTACCAGAAACATGACCACGACTCCATTGCCTCACTGCGCTGCCCAAGACGCGAGGACACCGCGATGGTGCTCTCATAGTGGATCCGTTTCTGGGTATAACGCTGCACCTCCTGCCATCGTTCTCGTCGACGAGCACCGGCGACATAGATGTCAATCTTGCGCACCATCTCTGCGACGGTCTCGCGGTACTGCGCTTCTGATAGCACTTCCGATAAGAGCAGTTTTTCAAGCGCCTGAATGCGGTAACGATCCATGCCCCACGACGACCGAGACAATTGATCTTTGTGGCCACCATATTTGATCACAAGCTTCTCTGGAACATAGAGCACTCTTGTTTGGGATGCGATCCGTAGCCATAAATCATAATCCTCACACACCGGTAGCGTCTCATCAAACATCCCCACTTCGTCGAACAGCGATCGGTGCAATACAACCGACGACGGTGACATCACACAGCGCGGCAGGCAGTGCAAAAAAATGTCTCCACCGTACTTGCGATGCTTATTCATTGGATTAACCCGTCGACCATTACGAATCCAGATTTCATCGCTGTGACAGACACACGATATTCCGTCAGACATAATTGCTGCTAATTGTGCAGTGATCTTTCCCGGTAACCATTCGTCATCAGAATCAAGGAAAGCTAACCACTCGTTGCGGGCTCGCTCTATGCCGCGATTGCGAGCATGGCTAACCCCGTGGTTAGTTTGTGCTATCAACTCGACCCCGGGGAAATTACGTTCGACTTGCTCGATAGTGTCATCGGTAGAGCCGTCATCAACAACAATCACCTGATCAACTGCATGGTCTTGTGCGAAAACCGAACGTAACGCGCGCAGCACCACAGCCCCGCGGTTATAGGTCGGAATGATCACTGAGACCTTACTCATTTGAATCCGATACTACGCCTTTTGGTCAGGCACAGTCCCTCGGTCAGGCAACATCGGCTTTTTCGCGAGAACAAAAAATACCGAACCAAACAACGCAGCGGCTGACAGCACGGCAAAACCAGCCGTATAGCTGCCGGTCTGGTCGGCCATCCAGCCAGCGAAAATCGGGCCGATGGACATACCCGCCATTACGACTAACGATGACCAACCCATAATAGTTCCAAAACTGGCCGTGCCGAAATAGTCTGCCCTAAGTGCCTGCATCAGCGGACCGCGTACACCCCACGCGATACCATGCAAAACGGCAAAGCTGATGACCATCGCCATGTTCTGGGCATAGGCCAACAGTAATAAACCGGCCGCATGCACTCCCATGCAAATCACAACGGTAATCTGTTTGTTGACTCGATCTCCGACGATTGTGATACCCACCTGGCCAACAATCTGCATCAAAGTAACCAGCGCGACAATCAATCCTGCAGTGCCCAAGGAATAACCCAGGCTCCCATGTACGTGCAGCACCAAATGGACCATGACGGCACCAACAACTAGGAGCGAAGTTGCATGCCCGAGGGAAATCCACCAGAAACTGCTCGTTCGCAATGCTTCTCGCGCCGTGAACTCCCAACTACGATCGATGGGCCGCTGTACTTGGGCCCCTGCATCACTTCGAGCTCCAAACTCGACATCTGGAAGTCCGTCCCGAGTCTCTCCCAATTCGTCAGGTCGATGGTGCATTACCTGAGTGACCGGCCATGTCACCAACAGAATGATTATTCCAGAAGCAATTGCAGTCGCGCGCCAGCCAACGGTTTCCATTGCAAAGATGGTGATTGGAACCAGTACCCCGCCGAGAGAAAAACCCAGTTGGGCAAGCGCTAGCGCCTTTGCGCGGTGACGGTTAAACCAATTCACCAATGCAACCGTCACCGATAAGAACCCACCAAGACTGCTGCCCAGTGCGATGGCAAAAACAACGATGTAGAAATCCCAGATCGAGACAATCTGGCTCAACGCGATCATGCCTACACCAAAGATGATAAGGCCGCAGCGCATGATCACGCGTGGCCCAAACCGATCAATCATCCAACCCTGGAGCGGTCCCAGGAGTCCGCTTTCCAGCCGCGCCAGTGCAAATGCGCCCGCGAGAGCCGCCTTGCTCCAGCCAAATTCGTCCTCGATCAACAAAACATAGGCGCCAAAAGCCTGCATAAACAGGATTGCGCCAAAGAAATTTGCTAGACCCCCAGAACCCACCACCCACCAACCGCGAAATACATGGCCCTGTGGACATAGTGCCCGATTCACGCGTTGTAGGACACTGGACCCAACGGGTGGTGCTGACTTCGTCATACGATTACCCAGCCTAGGGCGGCCGAATGCTCGCGATCTATTCCCGCTCGTGTTGCGATGAAAAAACTCCCATGCGTCCTACAGAACTCTGACGGCAACCAAAATAGGACAATAAACAACCCAACCCGACCCTCAAATTAGGGTCGAATCAGACTCGATCATAACTGATCAGTGGCGGAATTCAGATTCGGACCGATGGCAGCTGATGAGATGTCCTTCACCTAGATCACGAATCGGAGGAGTTTCCTGATCACAGGTATCCTCTATAGCCAACGGACACCGATCAAAAAATGGGCATCCTGTCTCTGTCAACGTCACCAACCGGTCAATACCCGCTTGGGCTTCTTGAGTCTGCACAGCCTCTTCCAACCAACCCACACGCAATTCTGGAACAGAACTGATCAGCAACCGCGTATAAGGATGGTAAGGCGGTGACAGAACCCTATCTGTGCTGCCCTTCTCAACTACCCTACCTGCATAAAGCACCACGATCTCATCCGCAAAAGAGGCAACCGTCGATAGATCGTGACTAATGAAAACGAACGACACACCGGTCTGTTGACGTAGTCTCCTGAGCAAATCGATCACATTAGCACCGACAATCGAATCCAGCGCGGATATGACCTCATCACACAGTAACACCTCTGGAGAGGCGGCTAATGCACGAGCGAGATTCACGCGCTGTTTCTGCCCTCCGGAGAGTTCTTCTGGATAACGCCCCGCGAAATCCTGGGGTAATTCGACCATTTCGAGCAGCTCACCCACACGCTTGCGTTTCTCTTTGCCCTTTAACCCCAGATAAAATTCTAACGGTCTTCCGAGTATATGATCGATACGCTGTTTCGGATTCAGGGCAGTATCCGCCATCTGAAAAACGAATTGGACCTTCTGTAACTCGTCCCGACTTCGCTGAACAAGTGTCGATTTCAGTTCCTGTCCACCCAACAGAACCTGGCCCTCTGTAGCAGGTAATAAACCAGCCATCACTCGTGCAAGCGTCGATTTCCCACAGCCTGATTCTCCGATCACACCGATACTCTGACCCCGTTCAATAGCAACACTGACGTCTCGTAAAACAGTTATCGTAGGCTTACCGTCGCTCTTTTTCCCATAACCTGCAGTGATATTGCTAACCTCTAGAGCCGGCGCATCTCGTTTATGCTCACCAGACGTCGCATCTCCCTGGCCTGCGGCAGGAGGAGGCCGAACTGCATGCATCAATCGACGGGTGTAGTCATGCGTCGGGCGATTAACGACTTGCTCGGCCGTTCCATACTCCTGAGTCTCACCCGCGTACAGCACAACGATGTGGTCTGCAATCTGCGCTACAACAGAAAGATCGTGGGTAACATAGATCGCTGATGACCCTTCCTGCTTAATCACCGACTTAAACGCCTTGAGAACTTCTATCTGAGTCGTGACATCGAGCGCCGTTGTCGGCTCATCTAAAACCAACAAGTCTGGCTTACCGCAAAGCGCCATCGCCGCCATGAGTCGCTGTAACTGTCCACCGGAAACTTGATGTGGGTAACGTCGACCGAGCAGTTCCGGGTCTGGTAACTCCAACGCCTGGTAAAGCACTTTCGCCCGCTCATGTGCTTGCTCTTTGCTCAAAATACCGTGCAGCACGCTGGACTCGGTCACCTGTTCCCCAATGGTTAGCGCAGGGTTAAATGTCGCCGCGGCGCTCTGGGCCAGATAAGCGACCCTTTGGCCACGCAGCGCACGTTGCTGATCAGGAACCATTGTAATGACGTCCTCTCCTTCCAAACGGACTTCACCCCCCACAAACTCCAACCCGGGCTTGGTATACCCCAACGCGGAAAGCGCAATGGTCGTCTTACCTGAACCTGACTCGCCAATCAACGCTACCACCTCACCACGAGCGACGTTGAAAGTGACCCCCTTGACGATAGGCGTCAAGTCTCCGTCATCCTTTCGAGCACTGATCTTCAGGTCATCGACAGCGAGCAATGGACTCACGAGATCATCCTCTTGGCCAATTTTCCACCCGTCTGAGCCGAGACGTCGTCTACAATCATATTGACTGATATCGTGAGCGTGGCGATGGCCAACGACGGAACCAAAGGCGCTACTGAACCATAGATCAATCCCGGAAGATTTTCTTTCACCATACTGCCCCAATCTGACATCGGAGGCTGCACACCCAGACCAAGAAAACTTAATGCAGAAATAAATAAAATAACCCAAACAAATCGTAATCCGAAATCCGTCGCCAGCGGCATGGCGACGTTAGGTAGTATCTCCCTAGTAATAATCCACCAGAGGCCCTCACCTCGCACACGCGCTGCCTCAACAAAATCGCTAACCATCACCTCCTGGCCGAGAGACCGTGCAATACGAAATACGCTGGCGGCATAAATGATACCCGTCAGCACAATTAATAATGGGATAGTGCTCCCCAACGCGGCAATCATGACAAGCCCTAACATAATTGATGGTATCGATAGCAACGCATCGTTCACACGACTCAATACCATATCAAGAAAACGACTGCCCACCGCTGCCGCAATACCGAGCGTGACACCAATTAAGTAAGCAAGAATTGTGGCAATAAACGAGATTCCAATCGTCGTCCTCGCGCCGAAAAGAATTCGCGATAACGTATCCCGGCCCATATAGTCACTTCCCAGTAAAACCACTCGGCTGGGCGGCTGAAAATCAGTATCCGGATACTTCTCATCGCTGCCCGGCACAATGAACAAGGACTCGTCGAGGAATTCCGCCTCATCGTAAGGAGCAATGTAAGGACCGATGGCAACAATGGTGGCCCAGAAAACCAATACCGCGATACCCAGTTTACCTGACCAACTGAGCCTAATTTTTCGCTTAGGCGGCGCATCAGGTAACTCATCAAACTGCCTGCTCGTAGTCGTGCTTTGTGGTATTTCTGACATTGCGATGAATCTTCTACTTGGGATGACGCAACCGGGGATTGGAAAGAATAGACGCCATATCGGCAATAAAAATGAGTACGATGTAACTCGCACAAAAAATCATTGCACACGCTTGAACTAATGGCAGATCCCTAACAAGTACCGCATCAATCATCAATTTAGCGAGTCCCGGATACGCAAAAATCTGCTCGACAATAACAACACCGCCGACAAGCCAGGCAAGGTTCAGCGCAATCACGTTAACGATTGGGCCAATGGCATTGAGCAGTGCGTGTCGCAGTATGATTCGCTTTCTCGGTACACCTTTGAGTATTGCCATTTCAATATAGGGTGAACTCATCACATTGAGCACCGTGGCTCGCGTCATTCGAATGATCTGTGCAGAGACAACAATAATTAGCGTAAGTGCGGGCATAGCCAATGCCTTAATTAAATCCCACCCAGCCTCGTCTCCCTTCAAATAGGCAATGGATGGCAACCACCCTAGATAAACCGAAAAAACCAGGACGAGAAATGTCGCCACCAGAAAATCAGGCACAGAAATCAGGCTCAACGTAGAAAACGTAACCGAGCGATCGAGTCGAGTGCCGGGACGCATGGCGGCAAGCAATCCGAGAAACAAAGCGAAGGGAATGGCAATGATTGCCACCATACCGGTAAGCTGTAGTGTGTTGGAGATACGCGGCTCGATAATCTGTACGATCGGTGTTGCATTACCCGCACCCAGACCAGCTTTTGAATACCCCATGTCACCGGTGGCCACATCACGTAGCCACATGAAGTACCGCACATAACCAGGTTGGTCCATTCCCAGTTTGGCCTGTAACGCCGCGAGGCTTTCAGGAGTCGCCATCTGGCCCAGGAGAATCTGGGCCACATCACCGGGCAGCAGATTAGTGCCAATGAAAATCAACACCGAAACGACAAACAGCGTAACAACACTAATACACAACCGAGCAAGTAGCGCGCGCCAAATCATAGCTGGGGGTCTAACAGCCTACTTGTCGTGATGGTCACGATGAAACAAGGGGGCTGCACGAAAAAAATTCCGTGCAGCCCCTGTCTAAACAAACTTCCGATGCGCGTTTACGCGTCTTTCCAAACGAACTCAGCCCAACCGTTGCCACCCAGTTGGCCCAACGGGACATTGGAAAAACCATGCACTTTAGTACTCTTCGCATCCAAGACGTTGGTGTGATAAGGAATCACCATACCGGCGTCGTTATGCACCAGCGTCTGCATTTCGCAATGCATCTCATGGCGCTTCGCGGGATCGGTCTCAGCCAGAGACATCTTCAACAATTCGCCCATTCGATCACTGTTCCAGAAGGTGTCATTCCAGTTACCACCAGGACCAAACTGAATTGACATCATCGCGTTAGCCGTCGGTCGCATGTTCCAAGTCACGACATTCAACGGCTCTTTCATCCATACCGCACCCCAATAACCGTCGGTAGGTACTTTCTTTAACTTGAGATCAAAACCAATCTTTTTGAGATTCTGCTGCATCAGAAGGCAAGTCTCCTCGATGCCGCCTTGCACTGGCGCAACAAACAATTCAGCAGATGAAATGCCGGATTTGTTGAGATGCCATTTGGCCTTATCCGGATCATAAGTCCGCTGGGGCAACTCATGACAATGATCTGCTCCGTAGGCAGGCGAGATCGGGTGATCGTTACCGACTTGACCGTGTCCTTTTAGGAATGACCTGACGATCTTCTCGCGATCCTGAATCATCCGCATGCCCATTACGAAATCATCATCTTGGCCTGGCATTGTGTTCTTAAGACAGCAAATGCCCCCGTAAAGCCCCGCGGGCACCGACATTACTTCCACTCCGTCCGTCTTTTCAACCTGCTTAATCGACTTGGCATTGAGTACGGTCATCATGTCAACATCGCCGGCGAGCAACGCATTCAAACGTGCGTTGGGATCGGTAATTGCCGTGATTTCAATCGCATCAAGGTACTGTCCCGTATCACGCCAATAATTCGGGTTTCGAACATGTACCGACTTCACACCAGGCTGGAAAGACTCAACCAAGTAGGGGCCCGTGCCCGCACCTTTGCTGAAGTCAGTCGTGTCTTTTTTGACGATTTTTGCCTGAAACTGAGTCAACTTGATCGGCATGTCGGCATCAGGAGAAGACAAGGTTAGTTTCACCGTATGACTGTCGATTTTTTTCCATTCCACAACAGAAGCGAAAAAAGCCTTGATGGACGAAGGTGAATCTTTACCCAGGTGACGGTTCATACTCCAGATAACGTCGTCTGCTGAAAATGCCGACCCATCATGAAAGGTCACACCCTTGCGGAGCTTGAAGGTGTACTCGGTCGCATTACTATTGACTGACCACTCTTCAGCCAGCTCAGGATGCAGGCTCATGTTGTCCCAAATCTGGATGAGGCCGTTATGACTGGTACACTGCCGCTTGTAGTCGATAGTTGATGTACACACTATGGGGTCCAAGGTATCGTCCGGCCCGTGCAGATTGGAGGCGCATATCACGGATCCACCTCGGTTTGGCGTTGCCGCCAGTGCACTCGATGAGGCCAGGAAACTGCCAGCGGCGGTGGCTGACAAACCTAACGCACCCATCGCCGAGAGAAATTCGCGACGGGTCACTTGGCTGTCCCGGTACATTTGCTGAAAAACTTTGACTTCTTTCATTACTCCCCCTCTCAATTAGTGGACACTATTTCGTAGGATTTGGCGCTAAAACCCCGTTATTCACGACCCAACTCTGGCAGTTCGTCCTACCTACCACCCTGTCGTTGCGTTGCTTTTCCGCGCAAACCCGAAACTTTTTTCCATACTTCTACCAACAGCGAAACATGCCGGTTACTGCCTTGTCAACCGTCGGCACCGATACCCCTGATTTCATACGGTTTTAGTGCGGGTTAACTCACCTGCATAACCTTTAGTGACGAATAAATAGCTACCAAACTGCGCCCGGACGTGGCTAGGTCATAATTGAAACCCCTTGTTTCCGGCATATGATGACGTGACCCTTATCGGTCCCACCAAGCAACACACCACGCACTAAAGGCGGTCTAGACCCTTTGTCCCTTCAATCCGAGCCCACACAAAATGACGTGCCAATCGTGACGACAACAGGATCGCGCACGGCCCTGCGTGGCGAACTCCTTCGTCGAATGACCCGAACGACCCTCATTCGCGCGCTGGCTCCCTGGCTACTCACCGGTGTTGTTTCACTCACGTTGAGTGACTCGATACTGGCCGGGTGCCCGTGCAACTACACGCCTGCCACCTTAATCAAAGTTATTGATGCACAAACTGCCTGGTTTGACATCCAAGGAAAGAAAACCCGGGTTCACCTGTGGGGAATCCACGTCCCAGCAAAAACCACTGTCGAAGATCATTCACCTGGCTGTGTGGCCGAAGTCGAGCAATCCCATCAGGCAGAACAATTCGTACGTCAGTTACTTGAATCCGCCAAACGTATTCAGCTTGATATTAAAGAAATAGAGGGTGAGGCTGGCACGCACGCGGTTATCTATGCCGATGGCCTCAGCGTGGGTCAGGAACTGCTTTATCGATACTTCGCCATAGAGTATGGTGATGATCGATCTTTCTGGTGTAAATCTAAGAAGCCGTGACCCCATGCCCACCTCGCCGATGGCGCTAACATCGAAGCGGATTATTCAACCGGATGCCCGAGCACCTCACACCAGCGATCGACAGCCCTGCCACTTGGAAAGCGTTGCCGATCAACACGGCTGCCAACACCCTCATCCACCTGAATAGTCAGCAAATAGGTGAACTGAGACAGTCCGCCGACAAACTCTCCATCGCTCTCGCCCTTGATCCATCTTGGAACTGATCAGCCGGTCAACGCACTGCCGTTATTGCTGGCCGAACTGCGTCACACCCTCTTAGATGGGGATACGATCGAATGCTGTTTAGCCCCCCACTCAACACAGGACTGGACGATTGAACGCTCGATCGACCTCGCGATTGGTGCCGGCTTCACCGTCAACGCCCCACCAACATGGCAAAGTGGAAACCTACGCATGAATCTGACCCGAATCCGCAGCCTATCTGACACGGTTGCACCCGCTATGCGCATACTCGTTGTGGGACTGAATCCCAGCCCCTACTCAGCTGACCACTCAATCGGTTATGCCCGACCCGGCAACCGCTTCTGGCCCGCTGCGTTGGCCGCAGGGATCGTCAGTATTGATCGTGATCCTCTCCACGCTGTCCAACAGCACGGGATTGGCATGACCGATCTCGTGCGCCGCACAACTGCGCGGGCCGACCAGGTTACCGCTACAGAGTTCCATCAAGGCTTTGAGCGAGTTGAACGACTGGTGCAATGGCTGCAACCCAACACTGTGTGTTTTGTTGGACTGGGTGGCTGGCGGCAGGTAGTTGATCGGGGCGCCACGGCAGGCTTACAGGAGCGCACCGTCGGCGGCCGACCCGTTTATGTTATGCCTCACACCAGCGGACTCAATGCCCACAGTCGGCTAAGCGATCTGACCACCCACTTTCGTAATGCGTCTGAACTTGCCGATAGGTCATCGACTAAGATGCCTTTGTAGAGTTGATTCTTCGCCCAAACACAGGGTATACCCTACCCTGAACACCTCGCCTACACACTGGAGACATCAAACATGCTGGACCTTCTCAAGATCGCGCGCACAGAAGCCTCCGGCGAAAACCTTTTTGGATTACTGAGCAATTTATTTGTTAACAGCGAAATCAAACCCAAGGGTTATCCCGATGCCATTATCTGGCAGGGTGGCCACCACGACGGCGATGTCAATCCAGTAGCGCACTCACTTACCGACGCCTATGCGTTGCTGGGGACGATTGCAGCGATTGACGTACTTGGCCTGCCTTTTTTTGCTGTACCCATGTGGGCGCAGTACCGACACGATCTCAAGCTCGAGCCTCTAAGCTGGTTTGGAAACATGCCCTGCGCTTCCATCAAATGGTCAACTGCTGGCGATGCTTACGTTAACGACGGAACAGGGCGTAAGGTTGTTGTATTGGGGAAATCTGGTAATGCGCCATTACGAACACAGGCCGGCGTCTACTGCAACGTACGGCCTTATGGTTGCATTACGGTGGTTCGATGCATGCCCTGCCTGCCCTATTCCCAGGATCGGTCAGTCTTCGATGTCGACGCACAAACCGGTGTGATTCATTCAGAAATGAACACACCGGCTATTCAGATGGCTTACGCCAACCGACGCTTTCTGCAAATGGTTCACGAAACAGGCAAGCTGGGTCGTGTCGCCATGAAACCAACCCAGGCGATGGAAGATGGCATCAACGCGGGCCTGCTGTCGTGGTTGTTACAAGGCACTCAATTCAATATTGGACGCCAATATGCCGTAGACGGTTATGTCGAACACCGCGAACGGGTCGATCGCATCGTTGCCCTGTTACCTGATGATTTCAAGGCCGGCATGGAGAACTGGGGTGGTCAGATCGAAATGCATATCGCAGACACCAACTATGGCCTACTTTTATGGGACCTAATCGAAAAACGTGATGTGGTCGTACTGGCAACCGATCTTGACGGCGATCGGCTGACTGATCTGTTAGCAGATGTGTCTGACCCCTTACGTGCATTTGGCCAACTCGTGATCGGAGCAGTCGGCTCAGACCGACGAATGGCAGACGTATGGGATGAAATGGGCTACACCACAGGCAACGGCCGGGATATGACATCTGTCATGTATCGCATGGACGGCCCCCCCATCCACGAGCAAACGCTGGGGTCTGCGGATGCCATGCTGTTACGCTTACTAGACGGGGACGAATCGATGGGTGGAACCAAACGGCCCTATGATCCTCGCATCCATTTCGTGTTGATCCGTGACGCCTATCGCGATGCCAACCCGAATCATACGAAATTGCACAAATGGTTGGATGAATCGCTCTCTATCTTCGATCGAATTTATGCAGACACACGACCAGGTTTTGTCGAAGGCTATGAACAACTGAAGTCAGCGATCCAACCCTGGGGATCATAACCTGGTGATGAAAACGATCATCTACCCTCATAAACACACCATCAGTCACTGTCATCGAGGGTAGCTAGGATTGACTCGGTATCAGCGCCAAGATCGGGCGCTGGCCTGCGCAATTTGGCTGGCGTGTGCGATAACTTAACCGGAAACCCAGTCATCCGCACAGTGCCGTGGCCCGGGTGCACCTGATCCAGGACCATCTCCTGTGACAGGACCTGTGGATCAGAAAAGACCTCTGCTAAATCCATGACTCTCCCACAAGGACAACCGGCATCGTTAATCACCTCGATCCAGTGATCAACTGTTCGAAGTGATGTCACGTCGTTGATTATGTCCGCCAGGACGTCCCGGTTGATCATGCGATCCTCATTAGTTTGAAAACGAACATCATCGAGTAAGTGCTCAAGCATCAATGCGGAGAGAAAGCGCCGAACAAAAGTATCATTTGACGGTGCGACAGCGACCATGCCATCGTTAGCCCGAAATAAGCCATATGGGGAAGCAATCGGATGGTAATTGCCCGTCCGTTGGGGAATCTCGCCTGTTGCGAAATACTCAGCAGAAAGGTAAGCCATCATACTAACGAGTCCACCGGTCAGACTCGACTCCACTCGCTGACCACGACCGGTGCGCTCTCTAGCCTGTAACGCCGTCACCACGCCAAACGCACAGTAAAGCCCGGCGATCAGATCGCTCATGGGCGGAGCCGCCCGCTGGGGATCACTGCCTGGGCTGCCGTTAACGCTCATGAACCCGCTCATGGCCTGAGCAATAAAGTCAAAAGATGGCCTATGAACGTAGGGGCCCGAAGAACCGTAACCGTTAACACTGGCCTGAATCAGGCGCGGATTGATTTCCTCAAGGCGCTCTTCAGAAAAGCCCATCTTGGTAAGGACGCCGGGACGATAGTTGTCCACCAGCACGTCTGCAGTGGATAGCAATTTTGTTAGGGTCTTTTTTCCTTCATCGGAGTAAAGATCCAGAACCACCGATTTCTTGTTACGATTGAACTGCGCAAAGTACCAACTGATGCCGTCCTTAATGGCGCCTTGTCTACGCACGGGATCACCGCCATCGGGGCTTTCAACCTTGATAACCTCCGCGCCCATATCGGCGAGCATCAAGGTACAAAAAGGACCCGCCAGTATCCGTGTCAGATCAACGACACGGATCCCAGATAATGCCATCGCGACGGCGCCTGCGAAGTGTCTCAGCCCACCGCGGTGGCAACATCTGCCATCGGGTGCAATTTCAGTCTAGGTCCAGCCTTCATAACCTGGCCCGGGAGATCTCGCCCAATAACACTTTCGACATTACACGCAACGGCAGACAACCGCTCCAGATCAATACCCGTTTCGATCCCCATTTCGTGCATCAAGTAAATAAGATCTTCAGTACAGATATTTCCTGTCGCCTTAGGAGCAAAGGGGCAACCACCGATCCCGCCAAAGGACGAATCATATCGATCGATCCCTTCATCCAACCCGGCAATCACATTGACCAACCCAATGCCCCGGGTATTATGGAAGTGCAACCCAATTGGCAGTTCGGGTACATGTTCCTTTAAGTGGCGCACAGCCCGCTGCACAATCGGTGGCGTTGCCATCCCAGTGGTGTCGCCTAAAGTCACTCCTGAGAATCCATACTCCTGGTAACGACGAGCAATCGCTGCCAGTTGTTTAACGGATACATCCCCTTCGAACGGGCATCCGAAAGCCGTTGCGATCGCACCATTAACGGGAATTCCGGCGTGGTCTGCAATCTTCGAAACATGCTCAAACCCCGACAGCGATTCTTCAACAGATCGGTTGACGTTCTTAAGGTTATGACTTTCAGATGCAGAAAGAAAAACAATAATCTCGTCAACCTGGCATTCGGCCGCTCTAACCGCACCTTTTGCGTTCGGGACCAGCGCAGCCAATACTGTGTCAGTTGAGCGATCCAGTTGTTGAAATACATCGACCACATCAACTAGTTGCGGTACAGCACGGGGCGAAACGAACGAAGAAAATTCTATCCGTGGCACACCGGCGGCTATCAGATTGTTGATCAAATCGATCTTGGTTGCGGTCGGCACAAATGCGGGTTCTGCCTGTAGTCCATCTCGCGGACCAACTTCGGTTATCTCTACCCTGCTGGGTCTATTCATAATGATGTCACTCACTGTTGCTTAATCATGTTGGATCGCTCATGTGTTAACGGAGCTATTTTGTTAAAAATCAGACACAACGTCAGCCAAAGCCTCTCCAGACGCAATACTACTCAGAAATGCCAGTGTGGGGGTACCGCCCCTGCCACGGGAACCCGGAAACTGCTGATGCGATCAGCTTGCAACGAGCCGAGAAACGCCGTCTTGAGATCATCTCCGCCAAACCCGATGCTGGCGCAATTACCGAGGACACTATCGCGACCACCGTTGAGCAACTCACGCGAAAACTCGCCACATTGGTACGCCCGTTCTGCGCGGGCCACGAGCTCCGGGTCGCCGGCATCTAACACGGTGTGCTGACTACCGTCTGCATCAATCCGAACGACCCGGTTACTGACCACACTCGTACACCAGATACCGCCGTGGGCATCAAACTCGAAACCATCAGGGAAAATACCTGATTCATATTCGGCAACCGTCTGACGAGGGCCGAGTCTGTTGTCATCTGTAATGGGAAAACGAATCAGCGCCCGCCCCATGGTTTCATGCACATACAGCCATTCGCCAGAAGGGTCGACCTTGTTCTCATTCGCAAAGCAGATATCATCAACAACAATCCTCGCACCGTGCTCGTCTACTAAGATCACGTACCCATTGGCGATGTTCTTGTTAAAGGCGCGGTCACGATCCGTCGCCGTAGTGCTGACAGAGATCCAGACACGCCCTTGAGCATCATAGTTAGCAAAGTTCGTTGCCGGTAACCGTTGGCCGTCGATTTCGTCAAGGAAACACGTTAGCGAGCCATCTCTGGCCAGGATAAAGACACCCCCCGATGCGCCAACATTGGCAATCAGGAAACGGCCATCAGGCATCAGCGAGTACCCGTTTGGAATAAAATCTTTCGGCACATCACCGGATGTTGCACGGATAAGTTCGCTACCGCCATCCTTAAAGAGACAACTGATACCGCCTTCACCATGACTCGCATAGAGTACGCCGGCTCGAGTCGCTAGAACACACTCCGGACGCACCAGATCATGCCCAATGAAAGTGAGATCGTCCGGCGTCAATGTCAACATTGCTTCACTCGCTGTCCCCGAGATACATCTTCTGGCCTCGCCGCAGTCTAGCAGCCACTTCATCACTTGTTTGATTCACGACAATGCCGCGGGAATCATACGGGCTCCATGAATACGGATCACCTTGTCCTGGTGATGTTCTCCGTTGACTAACGCCACATCCCTTTGTCGAAAAGCAAATGCGGCAGCGAGAAAGTGTCGCGGCCGCGCGTTTGCCTTACCCTGCGTTGGCGGACTGTTAATCCGAATGACCAGTCAATCTCCACGTGCCGACCCCCAAGCAGCCTGATGAGCCCTTGGGATTACTCTGATTCGCAACTCAATCACATTGCTATCGCCTCGACAACAGCAGCGCGCTTCCTCAACCTGTTTAAGCATCCCCGGTCGGCCCCAAATCAAAAACCGTAATCTCGTTGTGTGAACCCAGACGCATCACTGGTCCCCAAGTGCCCGTACCCGGCGAAACGTAATGTTGGCCTGTCCCGCTGCTCGCAGGATAGAAACCATGAATACGACTGAACTGCGCGCGTACCAACCAGTTGAAGGGGGAAATCTGTCCATTGTGAGTGTGACCCGACAACATCAGGTCGATGCCCCCCGCAAAAGCATCCAGCCACCCAAGTGGTCGGTGGTAGAGCAATACGTTGTACTTTCCACCGCAACGCTCGATCAAAGGCAATTGCACTGCAACCTGGTCCGATGACTCTGCATCATCAATACCGATCAACTGTATCTCACCGATCACTTGGCTGCCTTGGCGCAACACCGTTACCCCCAGCGACTCTACCAGGGGTTGCAATGCGTCAAGGCCGACATACCGTTCATGATTGCCAATAGATAGGAAAGTCGGTGCGCCAACCTTTTTAAGAGCAGCGAGTTCGGTCTCCCCCACCGTCTCCGTATCAACCAGGTCTCCGGTGATCGCAACGGCGTCAGGCCCCAGCGCGTTGACTCGGTCAACCACACGAGCCAGATAACGGCCACTGCGAGAACCTATATGCACATCACTCAACTGAACCAGTCGAAAAGGACGGGTCAATTTAGGAGAAACACAATAATTTCTCTTGACCACGATGCGCTGTCCATTAAACAACGACAGCAATGACAACAAAACACCAATGGATATCACGCCCACCACACCCAGGCGATTATCGATAGGCAATAGTAGGCAAAGCAGTTGGTAAACGACACAAACTGAAAAGAAAACAAATCCAATTCCCATCCAGTGAACCCACAGGGATTTGATCATGCGCAGGTGGCCGCGAAATGAGCACCACAACCCCAGGACAACCAACCCCCACAGCCCGATCGTGACTGGCCATGACACCCATTGCGGGTAACCTAACCAACGACTGATCGAAACCACCGGATAGACATAAGCCGCGTAAGCGGCCACTAGAACAAACAGCCAGAATACAACCACGCGTTTCCACCGTGATACCGACTGTCCTGTCATGCGCTTTCGTGCTCCTGCATTGTCTGTTGTGTCATGTTGACAGTAACAGATGTGCTCTGCCTTCCCTCATGGTATCGCGCAGCGCAATCCATAGTTTGACTTCCACCCTACCCGAGGATAGCGTCCGGTTTCCCCATTGACGGATGAATTCGAAGAAATCCGAGTAATAATGCCCGGCGCCAGATCGTAACAAAGCAGATGCCATCAACGAGTGCTCCAACCACTGGGCGCCCGAATAAACCGACGATAATGCTAAGTCGTCTACAGGTGAAAACCCTAACATGACGTTCCCACTTTAAGCGGCACCCATCACTAAACAGTGCCTTGAACTTCCCAAACCTCAACTGGCGCTCGTTGCTACGCCCCGCCCACTCACTGCCGACCACTTCGTGGAGCGCACCGCATCCAATGGTCTTACGGCCCAGTATGCGTACCCTAATGATCGTCTTGGCAGGCAACTGGGTGTTTGGAACCGGGCACGCACTGGCCATCGCGTCAGGGCTAGGCGTCAGTCCATGGACAACGCTGGCCCAGGGAATTGCACTGCAAACACACTGGTCCATCGGTACCGCGGTGCTGGTCCTTGGTCTTGTTGTGCTCGCACTGTGGATACCGCTGCGCGAACGTCCAGGACTTGGCACCCTGTTCAATGTTGTCATCGTATCCGTCGCCATCGATGTCATGCTCCCATACCTGCCAACACCACAGAATCAACTACTTGGGATTGTTCAGGTTATTGCGGGAATCATTCTCAACGGCATCGGCTGTGCCTTCTACCTAACTGGCAACCTCGGTCCAGGACCCCGCGATGGACTAATGACCGGTTTGCAACGCATCACACGGATCCCAATTGCTCGCGTCCGCACCTGTCTTGAAATCAGTGTCCTGGTCGCGGGTTGGTTATTGGGCGGCGTCGTTGGCATCGGCACATTACTGTTTGCCTTTGGCATCGGTCCTGTGTTGGCCGTTTGCCTGTCATGGGTCACCCGCCTTGATCAAGGTATCTGCAAGCGAAGCGCGTCAGGCCGTGTCCGTTGAGTCGGTCCGATACAGAATGTTGTCCCGCCGACAGGCAAAGACGATGATCACCGAGAAGACCAACAAAATCACTGCCGGCACCGCTTCTGCCAGCGACTCATAATGCAAATGATACCCAACAGCACCGACCATGATGCTAGCCAAGCCGGCAGCCGCGACCGCTCTCAGGCGACGAACAAAAAGACCGATGGCACCAGCAATCTCGCAACAACCAATCACATCGCCAAATATATCGGGCAACCCCATGACATTAAGCGAATTACTGTACATCTCATCGCCAAGTAGTTTAAGAAACCCTGCTGCGCAAAATGCAAACGCAGTCAATCCGATTAATAGCCAAAGCGAAATCCTGGCAGGGGGTAATCGGTTCATAGTGGCATTAAATAATCAGTCAAAACCCCACAAGACATATAGTGCCACCAGCGGCGTGCCACCATTACGCACTCCGTGCAAATCGAACGGCTGATTGTAGATAAGATTACCTGGCGGCACGGTTTTATAATCTTCGTTACCACCATAGCGCCAAGCGGCAGTACCCGACAATACCAAGTACAGTTCTTGCGGGGCATGATCGTGTTGTGGATATTCAACATTCTTGTTGAGATACAACAAACCCACCGTAATCCCCTTGAATTGAAACACGGCATTAAGATCACACAGCGCCGCTTTGTCTCCCATGCCCGGCATTCGGTGCGACTCGACCCACGGCAAAGTCAACGCAATATTCTGAAAGCGCCTGGCGAGTCCGGTATCTGACACCTGCGACAGGGAATCCAACACCCCAAGGTGACTGGCATCGAACGCTAACAGCGGCACATCGACAACCTGCGTAAGGAACCGCTGCGCCCCCTCAAGAGGCTCTGGATGTTCCGCACAAAAGACCATCGCACTGGCAACCCCTCTGAGAAAAGAGCGGGTTGTGTTTGTATCAGTCATTCACTATTCGAACCGGTGCATGCTTCGCCCCGGGCAAGGGCCAATCCTCGGGCCAATCGCCACGCCGGTCGAATTCCGTTGCGCTCACCATGTGTCGCGGATCAGCCACCCGATAAGGGAACAGGATACCGTCAAGATGGTCAAACTCGTGCTGAAAAAGGTGCGCCTCCCAACCGTCGAAAAATCGCTCGATTACCTCGCCGTTCTCATCAAAACCAGCGACCGAAACCGCTGATGGCCGACCGACGTAAGCCTTAATGCCCGGCACCGAGAGACATCCTTCCCAATACCACACAAGATCCGCGCTAAGAATTTTTAGCTGTGGATTGATCCAGTAGATCAGATCACCCCCATTAGATGGATCACGCATCAGCAAATAACGCTCGAACCATCCCAGCTGAGGCGCAGCGATGCCATTAGCGCCATGATGCTCCAGGCCTAAACGCAATGTCCTCAATCGCGATTGAAAATCATCATTGACTATCTGATTCACCGCCACAGGCATCGACGGCTGCGACAAGCGAGGATTTCCAAGCGTAACTAGTGGCGGCAGTTCTGCAGGCATCGCGTGAGACTCAAAACCGCTGACCGGCATCACTCACTAAAGATGCCAACCGTTGTGCAGTTAGATGCATGGGTGCGACTTTCCGCTAGTTATCCAACAGCATCGCAGCAGTCGCATC
Source organism: Gammaproteobacteria bacterium (assembly GCA_022451485.1). Lineage (GTDB taxonomy): Bacteria > Pseudomonadota > Gammaproteobacteria > Arenicellales > UBA868 > UBA11791. The sequence goes on along the minus strand of JAKUQS010000014.1, from coordinate 29,749 downwards.
TGCCAAGACCTGACAGCCAATAACAATATCCTCATCGTGACTGTTCTCTGAAAAATCATGGCTGACTCCACCTATCGACGGAATAAATAACATGGCCGTAGGCAGTAATGCTGCCATGACACCGGCATCGTGGTACGCACCGCTGGGCATCTCAACCCACTGCCCGGGCGTATGATTTTGGGCCGCCGACGCAAGATGCACACGCAGTGTTGCGTCCATCGTGACCGGGACGACACGTTCGCGTGACGGTGACATCTCGACCATCGCCTGGTCTCGGGAGCGAATCTCATTCACCAGCCGGTCCACTTCAGCTTCAAACGCATCCAGCATGGTCATCGATGGGTCACGGTATTGGAGTTCCAATTCGGCATACCCCGGCACGATGGAAGCAGCGCCGGGTCGCACCTCGACCCGGCCCATGGTCCACACAGAACGCGGCCCTGCGATGCCAGCAAATGCATCGTTGATGCCCTGGGCGAGCGCAAAAAGTGCGGTGGCCGCATCTTTTCGAATCGACATCATCGTGGTCCCTGCGTGATTCTGCTGTCCGATGAAACGAAAGTGTCGACCCCCAAGACCAACGATCGAGTCGACCACGCCGACGCGGTTGCCGGCAGCCTCTAAATGTGGACCCTGTTCAATGTGTGCTTCAAGAAATCCCCGGTAACGGCTGACATCTAAGGCTTCATGTGGCACGTTTTCAAGACCGGCATCACGAAGTGCGTCTGGCAATTTAACGCCGTCCTTATCCACCGCCTGACTGATGGCGTCGGGTGGTAGCAATCCACATAACGAACGGCTGCCAAGGCACCCATAGAATCTGGATTCCTCGTCCTGAAGGGAAACCACATCCACCGCAAGATGGCGGGTTGAGGCATCCTCGGCCAAGGCGCGGGCGACTTCGAGACCGTAAATCACTCCCAATGCACCATCCAACCAACCTCCCGTTGGCTGCGTATCGGAGTGTGAACCGATCAGCATTGCAGGACCCGTGTTGGCAGACTTTCCTATGACATTTCCAACCCCATCGATCGCGGTAGTGAGACCCGCCTCCCCAAACTGCGAGCGGAGCCAGTCACGAGCCGCCATATCAGCGGCAGAAAATGCGGGGCGTACCACCCCCGGGCCCACCGCACCGATCGTACGCAGGTGACGAAGATCCGATAACAAGCGCTCACTATTGATCAAAGGCATATTGAACCCATCCGCAGTTTCAGAGATTAATCAGCCGCTAACGGGATCACACCAAGGCTCGCGCACCCGTCACTACTGTGGTATCTGCAAAAAACACTATACCATCGGGATTACAACATCACAGCAGTCGCATTGTCTGCACTGAACTAGTCTGGAATAACCACACTGTGAACAACAACGAACTCATTGCGCTCAGCGCCAGCGAAGTCCGCCGCCAATTGGACCGGGGTGATCTTTCTCCGCTCGATGTATTCAATGCCGTTGCGGAGAGAATCGCTGCGGTGAATCCGATCGTTAATGCACTGCCGACCCTGTGCTTGGAAGCCGCTCATGATCGGGCTGCGCAACTGACAAAAGACCAGGTACCCGTGGCCAAACGGGGAGCACTCTGGGGATTGCCCCTAGCGGTGAAAGATTACAACGACCTGGCCGGTGTCAAAACAACCTATGGCTCTCCAATTTTTGCTACCAACGTGCCGAACATCTCTGATGCCACCGTCGCACAGCTCGAAGCGGCTGGCGCTATTCCTATCGGCAAAGCCAACGTGCCGGAATGGGCGGGTGCACACACGTTTAACCCGGTTTTTGGTCATACGCTGAACCCATGGAATCGCAACATGAGTGCCGGCGGTTCCTCCGGCGGCTCAGCGGTCGCACTGGCAACCGGCATGGTTTTCCTAGCAACCGGTAACGACCTGGGTGGCAGCCTACGTGTGCCGGCCAGTTTCAACGGCGTTGTCGGCCTAAGGCCCAGTCCTGGGCGCGTGCCCCGCGGCCAACGCCTCCCTTCTTTTGACACGCTATGGGTGGAAGGTCCCATGGGTCGCTGTGTCGAAGACGTGGCACTGATGTTAGATGGAGGAGCCGGCCAGCACCCAGATGATCCGTTGTCTTTTGATTCCCCTCATCGCAGTTTCCGTGAACAACTGGGTGATACGGGGCTACCCAAACGGGTTGCCTTCAGCCCCGATCTCGGTGCCGTGCCGATGGAGCCAGAAATTGCCACGATCTGCGCCAATGCCGCGCAACGTTTCACTGAACTTGGTGCCGATGTCCACTCGGTAAGCCCAGATTTCTCCGGTGTGATCGATGCCTTTCAAACCCTGCGCGCCCATCTGTTTGCCGGCATGATGGAGCCCTTGCTTAAAACTCATCGAAAGCTGATCGCACCGGAGATCATCTGGAACATTGAAAAGGGCCTTGCACTGAGCGCCGCCAATGTACGCGATGCCGAACGGGTGCGAACACGCATTACCCAGCAGATGGCAACATTTTTCGAGCAGTACGACTTACTACTGTGCCCAACCGTATCCGTGCCGCCTTTTCCACGCGAGTTGCGATACGTAGAAGAGATTGCAGGTCAAGCGACCGATACTTACATCGACTGGATCGCCATCACCTTTGCGATCACGATGACCGGATGTCCTGCGTTGAGCCTACCCGTTGGAGTGACAGCAAGCGGCCTGCCGGTCGGCCTGCAGGTCATCGGTCGTGCCCGAGGTGAAGGTGATCTGCTGCGCGCATGTCATCATATGGAAAGCATCTTCAACCTCACCTCGCATGTGCCCATCCATCCACAGGCTGACTGAAGCAAGAGAGAGTCAGTCCTGATCTGTGAACGGCTGACGAGTGTCCCTTCGTGATTTACGCCACACGATCGCCCTTCTTGACCTTGGCAGTTCGATTATCCACACCAGGCAACATGCTCGCTGGATCCCGAGTGACAACAACATCCAAAACTGTTGGTCGGTCTTTTTCTTGCATTGCGCTTCGCAATGACGCGCCAACGTCGTCAGGCGATTCCACACGAATGCCCCGACAACCCAACGCCTCAGCCACATCGGCATAGTTGGTCTCAGACAGTTCAGATGCGTGATACGCATCCTTTCCATACATCAGATGCTGCAATGCTTTCACATAGCCGGAAGCCGCGTTGTTAACCACAATGACGGTAAACGCTAATTTCAAACGCCGAGCCGTTTCGAGTTCACCGAGCACCATGTTGAAACCACCATCGCCAGTCAACGCGATAACAGGTCCCAGACCACGCTGCGCCGCGCCCAATGTGGCTCCAATCCCACCGGGCACACCATAACCAATGGAGGCAAACCCACGATCGGGGACAAAGCCACGCCCGGCACGTTTCGTGTCATACAGCAGCCCCGCCCAGTGAGCAGCAAATCCACCGTCGGCGACAAGACTCGCATCGTCTGGCAAGTTCAGGTTCAACTCATGCAGCAAGCGCGCCATGTTAATGGGCACTTCAGCGGAAGTTAGCCTAGGTGCGACGTCCGCACGCCACTGCTGCATTCGCGACGCGACAGTTTCTGCCCATCCGGCAAGCCTTTCCTTGAGTACATCTTGTGGAAGCATTTTAAGTAAATCTGCCATACCTTCCCGAGCATCGCTCCACAAGCTAACGCTTGGAATGACCGTACGGCCAATTTCTTCGGCCACGATGTCAAGATGGATGATCTTCTTTCCAGGCTCAGGCAAGGTGTAGCGTTTGGTCGCTATTTCTCCTAACTTGCAACCCACCACCAGCAGCACATCTGACTCGTCAATCAGTCGATTCGCGATTCGATCGTAACGGCCAAAAATACCGGCGTTGAGCACGCTGGTACAAGCGATTGATCCCTTGCCACTCATAGTATGTGCAACTGGCATATTGATAGCTTCGGCAAACCGAGTGATCATTTGTGCTGCCCCACTGATATGCACACCACCACCACATAACATGATCGGCCGCTCAGCTTCCACGAGTAACTCGACGGCAGCCGCAAGGTTCTCAGCAGCCGGTCTGGTGCGCAGCGCAGGGGCCGTCGTATAAGTGGGATCTACTTCAAACCAGCTCTCGTCAAAGGGGTATGTCGCGTGTGCAATGTCCTCGGGTATGTCGACAACCACTGGCCCAGGGCGACCGGTTGTTGCGACAACAAATGCTCGCCGAATGAGTTCGGGAATTCTCTCAATATGATCGATGCGGATAATTTCCTTAACAGCAGGACGCAGAATCTCGACTTGCCTGCTTTCTTGAGTCATGTTCTTCCAAGAATGCAATCGATGCGTGTTACCCACCAACGCAACAATTGGAACCCCAGCGTTCAAACTCTCAATAAGCGCGGTCACAAGATTGGTCGCGCCCGGACCAAGTGTTGCGTCACAAAGGCCAACACACCCCGTCACCTTGGCATAGGCATCAGCCGCAAAAGCGCCACATCGTTCATCGTTAATTAGATGATGCTGCAACCCAAGCCGTCGCGCCCCATCATAGAACGGGAGCAACTGAAAACCCCCCATTCCAAATATCGGCCCCGCTTCATGCGCCAACAACATATGCGCCAACGCTTCGCCGCCCGTCATTTCATTTGCCTTCATCTAACAACTCCATCTTGGAATCAACCATGGTTTTGCAACGTCACGCTTACTACTTATCCAGAAGGGCGATGTCTTTTATTAATCGCCCGCACTCTATCCCATTAACTCCCGTGCGACGGCGGCAATTCTCTCAGGAGTAACTCTCAGCAAATCCTCAAGGGGCGGCGCGTATGGAATGGGCACGCGGGGCGCACCAATTCGCTTTATCGGCGCCCGGAGTGAAGAAAACGCCCGATCTGCTACCGTCGCGGCCACTTCTGCGCCGAAGCCACCAACCTGGACGGCTTCGTGAGCAACGAGCAGGCGACCGGTTTTCTCAACACTGTCAAGCACAGTACTTTTATCCCAAGGCCAAAGTGTACGTAAGTCAATCACTTCGGCTTCTAACCCCTCGTCCTCCAACGTAACGGCCGCGAGCATCACCTTGTGACAAGTTGATGACCACGAGACGATGGTCAGATCCCGTCCCGTGCGTGCAATTCGCGCCACGCCGAGTGGAATTGGGTCGTCATCCGGCACCTCACCTTCGAATCCCCACAGATTTTTATGCTCCATATAGACAACTGGATCATCACAACGGATGGAACTTTTTAATAATCCCAGATTGTCATGCGGCGTCGAAGGACAGACCACAACAAGTCCAGGGATATGGGTGTACCAACTTTCAAGCGACTGCGAATGCTGCGCGGCAGATGAACGCCACATGCCCATCGGTTCGCGCACAACCAGCGGTACTTTTGTCTGACCCCCAAACATATAACGCGCCTTGGCAGCCTGATTCACTAACTCGTCTACCGCGCATAAGGCAAAGTCAGCGAATCGCATTTCAACCACCGGACGCGTACCACTCATCGCGGCCCCAACAGCAGCCCCAAGAATAGCCGCTTCAGAGATGGGCGTGTCGGCGATGCGCTCCGGACCAAACTCCTCTGCCATTCCCTGATATTGCCCAAAAACCCCGCCTCGCCCGAGATCTTCCCCCAAAGCCCAGATAGTGGGATCTCGTCGCATCTCTTCGGCCAGCGCTTGTTTTGCCGCATCGGCATAGGTCATCGTTGCCATCAGAATGCCTCCTGTCGCGGGTCGCCAATATCCTGCACATCCTCGAAAGCCCGGGACAGCGGCGGCCAGGAAGCAGCCTTGGCGCCAGAAAAAACAGCAGCCATCTCTATTCGAGCATTCGACTCATGCTTATCCAAAATCAGGGCATCGACCTTGGCTCGTCGAAGAACGCCGCCAAGATTAGCGATTGGATCGGACTCCCATGCTTTTTCAACCTCACTCCGAAGTCGATAGTTGTCTGGATCCGAAGCCGTGTGCCCCGACAAACGGTACGTTTTTGCCACTAAAAGGCGCGGTCCATTACCCGCCCTAATGGATGAAATGGCCGACTGAACGGCGTCATCGATACTGATCAAATCGTTACCATCTACCGTAAGTGATGGAATGCCTAAAGCCTCGGCCCGAGCGGCCGCTCCTTTACCGCCAGTGACAGATGACGTCGACGTGGTTGATGCAAATCCATTGTCTTCACAAACGAACAAAGCAGGCAGATTGAAAACAACTGCCCAGTTCAATCCTTCAAGAAACGGTCCCCGATTGATCGCTCCGTCGCCGAAAATCGAGCACACGATCCTGTCACTTTTCAATAGCTTAATCGCATGCGCGGCACCGGCGGTAATGTGGATGTTAGCGCCCACCACACCGTTTGCACCGAGCATTCCCACGCTGAAGTCCGCGATGTGCATTGAACCGCCTTTACCGTGGCTGTTACCACCTTCCCGGCCTAACAGTTCACGCATCATCTGGTTGGGGTCAGCCCCTTTTGCCAATGTGTGGCCATGGCCGCGGTGGGTTGACGTCAATAGATCGTCGGACCGTAGATTAAGACAGACCCCGGCAGCAATGGCTTCTTGACCAATGGATGGATGAATCGCGCCTAGGACCAATTTTTCAGTGTGCGCCTGCAACGCCGCTTCCTCAAACGCACGAATCCTCCACATCAACGCGTGATGTTTCAATAATCGCTCAATGTCTATATTCGCTGTCTTATGTGAAACCACCCATACTTCTCCTTAAATCTTCACCACACCTGCCGAGCGTTTTTTTATGACTTGCCTCATCAAGGCGGCAAATGTCTGCAAAGTCTGCCCCGGGTTAATTCCACAGGCCTTTGCCTTTTCATTGACGTAACTGATTTCTCCACTATCCCACATAGAACGAGCATCACCGATGCAAGCACTCATGCAATCAACCGTCACCGCCGCAATCCCCCGAGTATCAAGCGCCGCCAGGCGAGTAATTCCGACACCATCTGCACCGACACCAGCATCGTTAAATGCACAGGCGGCCGCAGGCACACGAATTGCCGCCGCAATATCGCCACCAAGCAATCCGCCATGACTACCGGTGACGATAATTTGTCCTTCATCTTCGGGACGCACCAATGACGCAGAATCAATACCCCAAACAATGGGGCCCCCATCACTCATTGACAAACAAAACCGAGACTCTTCATAAACCGGCGCTTCAACCTCGACCCAGTCTGCTGAGTTCATCAATTCCGCAGCTTGCCCTACATCCTGATCCACCGAACAACCAACTCGCGCAGCAACCCTATTAACACGACTGATCTTGCCTCGCATCAACATGTCCTCGCCATCGCCGATACGAGCGCTCAAATGACCGCAGGTGGCGGCTGGGATTCCCAGCGTTTGAAGGTAATCCAAGGAGGCAAAACCAGCATCATCCTTTCCACCGCCCGCATCATTAAGAATAATCCCACGGACTTGGCTCTTCGCTGCCAAATAAGCGGGGTAGAGGCCACCATGGCTGCCTGACACCAGCACTCGACCGACAATCGCATCGGGAAGTTTGGTCATGCTGTCTACCGCAATAATCGTGTTGGCCATTGTCGTACCGATATACCGCTATTGCCCTTCATCCGCGACTCTTACCACACAGCACAATACCATTGCGCGCAGGTAAGCCCGAAAAATAGTCAACTCACTACATTCTTGGAACGTAGTCGTCCGTATAAGCAATCCTCTTCCTCACCGCGCATGATTTCAACCGACCAGGGCGGTCGCCTTGATCTCAACCAAGTCCCCTGGAGCAAGATCGACACCAACACAAGCACGGCACGGCCAACCGTCACTTGGAATCCATTCACACCAAACAGCATCCATTTCATCTTTGGTTGACATCTCAGTCAAATAAATAACCGCCTCAACAATACGGTGTTTATTGGTCCCGGCCGCTGCCAGCAGCGAGTCAAGTCGCGCCAGCGTAACGCGAGTTTGATCAGTCACAGTGCTCCCCTCTCCCCCTGCCGTTGCCACAGTCCAGATCAACCCGTTAGCTATTACCGAAGGGCAACGACCCACCGCAGAACCTGTCGCGCGAATGATATCCATACTGATGTACTCCTTTTATCTTTCCAATGAATAAGTCTGACTGTAGGCCCGCTTCGTAGAGCGGCGCAATGCCTCCCGCAAAGTCGATTTGTCGTCAAGTTGACTTGCGATTAGGCATAATGTCGTGCTTCAAATGACATCATGCGTACCCATGACTACTTCGTCGCCTCCTCCGGAACCAACCCTATCGATCGCATTTTCGAATGTGGCACACGTGTTCACCCACGCCTTAACCATTCTCTATGCCACAGCAGTACTGTACCTACCTCAGGAGTTTGGTCTCCCATATGGTGAAATGCTGGGCCTGTCGAGTATTGGCCTGATCTTATTTGGCGTTGGCAGTCTACCGGCCGGTTGGATCGGCGATCGATGGAGCCAAGTCGGCATGATCGTTATCTTCTTCCTGGGCGCTGGCGCGTCAGCTATTGTGATTGGGACCTCAAAGAGCGTTCCGGCACTTTTTATCGGGCTGTCTCTTGTCGGTCTTTTCGCTTCGATTTACCACCCCGTCGGCATTGCTTGGCTAGTCGCCTGCGCTCGAAAACAAGGTATGTCGCTAGGGATCAACGCGGTCTTCGGTGGCCTCGGCAGTGCGATTGCACCGGTGTTCGTCGGCATCATGGTGGATCACGTGTCATGGCGCGCAGCATTTGTGATTCCAGGGATACTCGCTGTCGCCATCGGGCTTGGTCTGTTGTTTTCCTGGTGGCGCGGATGGGTAGCCGACCTACGTGCCGACCGGGCGCCAGCCCCTCCGCCTGATCCGTCGACCTATCGACGTGTGTTCTTTATCTTGATCGTCACCATGGCCTGCAATGGACTGGTTTACACCGGCATGCTGCACACCATACCCAAGGTTTTCGAATCCGGCCTCGGTGATGTACTGTCGTCAACCACGCATATCTTTGTCACGCTGGGGATTGAGACAGGAAGCTATACTGACCTCGGGCTTTTGGTCGGTGCTGTAATCGGTCTCTCATCTTTGTGCAGTATGTTCGGCGGCTGGCTGGCCGATCGTTACTCAGCGAAACGCATCTACCTAATCTTCTGGACACTCACGATCCCCCCGCTCTTATTTGTCACGTCCACCAACGGTATGACCCTGCTGGCGGTAGTACTGCTTGCAATGTCGTTTAACGTAACTTTTGCCGCCGCGGAAAATATTCTGGTGGCACGTTACACGCCCTTCAAATGGCGGTCACTTGCCTATGGTGCGCGGTTCGTACTGGCATTAGGCGTCGGGGGCCTCACCGTGCGCCTAGCTGGTGATCTATATGACCAAGACGGCAATTTCACGGTGATTTATTTACTACTCGCAGGCGGCGCAGTCCTTGCAGCCATAGGCGCCGTGTTACTGCCGCGTCTGCCACTACACACCGATCCAGTCACGTCCTAAACCCATCATCAGTCTGGAGCACACTCGCTTCTGCCCAACACACTATTCGTGCAATTTGGCGCCTACACCACCGGCGAAATCCCCCCATCTATATTGACCGCAGTCCCAGTAACATAACTCGCTCTGGGAGATGCCAGAAAACAGATCACGTCACCCGCTTCGCTGGCCTCGCCAACCCTACCCAGGGGCACGCTCTTGGCCAGCGCCTGCCAGTGATCGTCGAGAGAATACGACGCGTCCTTCTCATTAATGACCGACCACTTGCTCCGATGTTGTCCGCTCTTGATTAGACCAATACAAATCGTGTTCACTCGTATGTCGAATTCCGCAAGTTCCTTCGACCAGGTCTTGGTAAGCGAGATACCAGCCGCACGCGACATCGCCGTTGGCTGGGTTCCCGCGGCAGGCGCCTTACCCCCCGGGGTCGTTGTATTAATAATGACAGCGGACTCCGATCGCTTAAGATGCTCAAGTGCGTGTCGCGCACAATAGATTGCTCCGTAAACCTTGAGCTGAACATCTTCCATCATCTGTTCATTGCTGAGATCCTGCAAACGTGCAACCGACGACGTGCCGGCATTATTGACCAGGATGTCAATGACGCCCCATTTAGAAACAACCTCGTTGATCAATGCCTCAACTTGGTCCTCGTCAGTGACATCGGTGGGAATTCCGATCACTTCATTACCTGTTTCATCAATGATTTCTTTTGCCGCGTTAGCGAGTGTTGCCTCGGTGCGTGCTGCAATCGCGACCCGTGCACCCTCGCGCGATAGCGACAGCGCCGCCGCTTTACCAATGCCGTCGCTGCCTCCAGTAATGACCGCAACCTTGCCCTTAAGTTTCAGATCCATCGTCTCTCTCCGTGCTCTTTGTTTGAACAGTCTACTCGGATGGACAATGGTTACCAATTTGTCATCAATTTGGTGCATAGTGCGCGGCACACAACTCACCCCCATTACCCCGTGAACCACCCTCGACCGACACTAACCAACCTTCACTCCCATACCTATCGCTGTAAACACGCCAGCGGCGATGCTGTCGACTACGTGCGAGTAGCCCATGCGGGCGGTGCGGAGGTTTACGGCATCTCTGATCACGCACCCATGCCCGATGGTCGACACAGCAACGTACGTATGGATATGGATGAACTTGACGGATACGAACAAGCAGTCCGTGATGCACGGAGTGCGTTTCCGGAGATAACCGTGTTACTGGCCCTCGAATGTGAAGATTTTCCGGAAAACCGGGCTTTCTACCGGGATGAGATCCTCGGTCGACGGAAATTTGACTACCTGGTGGGTGCCGCACACTACACCCCGTTCGAAGGTGCGTGGCACAACTCTTATGTCGGTATGAACAATGTCCGCTTTCTTCACGCCTACAGTAACCACCTGTGCGCAATGATGGAAACCGGCTTGTATGCTTTTATTGCCCATCCCGACATCTTTGGTTGCTCGGTCACGCAGTGGAATCAAAATCTGACCGAGTGCTCCCGCGATATCCTAGCGGCAGCAGCCGTGACGAAAGTGCCACTGGAAATCAATGCCGGGGGCTTTCGAAAATCCCAACGCCAAACACCACAAGGGTCGCGCCCGCAATACCCATGGTCCCCTTTCTGGGAGCTAGCCAGCGAATATTGCATAAAGGTAGTGTGTAATTCCGATGCCCACCGCCCCGACGATGCGCTGGCTAATCTCGATCAGGCATATGACCTGGCTGCGTTCCACGGGCTGACCCTGGCCGAAGCCGCTGACCTTGGACTGGATTCGATTATGCGGGCGTAGGTCTATCGATCAGCGTAGCGCCCACCAGTCCTGGCCTTCGATCAGTTCGGGCCGTAACCGGCTGATATCGGCTCGAATATCTTCCCGAGCGCCACGAGTACCGACCGACACCAACAAGCGATCAAAATCAAGGTGTTGGAGAGCTGCTGGGGGCATCACAGGGACCTCCGCCCGCACAGTCGATTGCGTGATATCAATAACCGCCGGCAGTGCGTGCCCCTGTTGCTGCAGCCAACGTAACCAAGGTCTCCCCCCCCGACGACCTGCCCAAAGCACCACCCGTGTCGGGTGTGGCAAGACACGGTCTTTCAGGAAATGACGCCGACAACGGTCAAAGGCCACCTGCCGGTAACGGGAATCTGTCCGTGTCAAACGTTCACGGTGATCTCGGATTTCCACCACTGTCTCTCTAACATTGTCGATGCGATAACCCGCAAGCACCAGCCGCAACCACAGATCATAGTCTTCCGGCATATCACCGGTGCGGTAACCGCCAATAGCCTCCACTGCCGATGCGCGAAAGGTAACGGCAGGATGCAGCATTGGGCTTTCTACTAATAGTTCCCGATGTGGGTCTTCCAGGCCGTTGACCCATGCCACATACTTGGCCATACCCTCGGGAACCTTGCCTTCATCAATAAAAAGACGGGCCTTACCACCCACCGCGGCCAATGTCTGGTCCCGCTCCAAGGCGGTCAGTTGGCAAGCCAATCGCCCCGGGAGGGCTCTATCGTCTGCGTCGAGGCGCGCGATATACGTTCCCAAACAGGCGGCACGCCCTGCCTCCAGCGCCGCCACCAGGCCGGACCGAGATTTATGAATCACTCGTAGCCGAGCGCGTGATTGAAGCTGCGCTACTGCGTTATCGGTACTGCCATCATCAACGACCACTACCTCATCCGAGGGGCCACACTCAGCATAGGCAGAGGCGACGGCTTCCGCCAACCAGGACCCACCATTGTGGACAGGGATCAGCCAGGAACAACGCATTGCACCGTTATTCGATCTTTCCTAGCGATGCGCCGAGGAAGCCGAATCCTTAGATACCAACACTTGCAGCATCACTCCATTACCGGCCCGCTGTGACACCATGCCGATAATGGGCGTCAAGGACCTGTGCCACACAAGCTGTCAGCCGCTTAGCACAGGGGATATGGAGAAACTCGTTCGGGCCATGCGCGTTAGACGCAGGGCCCAATACCCCCGTCACCATAAACTGTGCCTGTGGAAACTTCTCTCCTAGCATGCCCATAAATGGAATCGTTCCGCCCTCACCCATCCACACCGCACCTTTTCCAAAGTGCGTATTAGACGCACTTTCGCACGCCTCCTCTAGCCAGGCCTCCAGAGGTGGGGCGTTCCAACCTGCAGCACCCTTCTCGGCAACAAAACGCACGTCAGCACCGGATGGCGGATCGTGTTCAAGTGCCGACTTCAGGGCTTGACTCGCAACCTCGGCATCCACCATCGGTGGAATACGCAGAGACAGCTTAATTGTTGTCATCGGCCGTAGTACATTTCCTGCGTCCTGCAAAGCGGGCAAGCCCTCCATGCCAATCACAGATAACGCCGGGCGCCAACTTCGATTAAGGACGGCCTCAGTGCCTGTTGCGGCGGGACGCATATCACCACGCCAAGGAAACTTGTCGTGTACTGCCTCGCCCAACACTTGAGCAACGACCTCCGCCTGCCTTAAGCGCTGCGACGGTATTGCTACTTGCAGCGCATCCAGCAAAATCGTCCCAGTTGTCGAATCGTCAATGCGATCAAGCAATTGGCGAAGAATACGAAAAGATGACGGCACGATGCCCGATGCGTCCCCAGAGTGGACACCCTCATCAAGCACTCGAACCTCAAGATTACCGGCCACAATTCCACGCAGGGATGTCGTACACCATAACTGATCGTAATTACCGCAGCCTGAATCCAGGCAAATCACGAGACTCGGCGTGCCAATCCGGTCCTGTAAATAATCAATGTAATGCGGCAGGTCAAAGCTGCCGGATTCCTCGCAGGCTTCGATGATGACAACACAACGGGCATGTTGCCCACCCGCAGCGCGCACCGCACGAATAGCCGTGAGTGAAGCAAAAGCCGAGTAGCCATCGTCCGCACCGCCACGGCCATAAAGGCGATCTCCATCAAGAACTGGGCTCCACGGACCCAAGCCTTCGTGCCAACCGACCATCTCCGGCTGCTTATCAAGATGACCATAAAGAACGACACAGTCCTCACCAACGCCCGGAACGTCGATATAGATCAGCGGTGTGCGGCCTTCAAGTTGAATTACCTCCAACGCCATGTCATCGATTGCATTCGCACGACACCAGTCTGAGATCAGGGTCACGGCCTCATCCATATAACCATTCTTTTTCCAGTCAGGATCAAAGGCCGGCGACTTATTTGGAATGCGAATGTAATCGATGAGGGACGGCGTGATTGACTTATCCCAGGTGCTTTCGATCAGTTCGGTGGCAACAGCGTGATCCATAATGATTGACTCCTGTTCGACCCTGAAGTATTCCAGTAAGAAGGATCCTAGAAATTCTGAGGCTAGCGAGCAAATAATAACAGCACGACAATACCCGCTGCGATCAAAACCATCCCCAGAATCTCGACTCGAGTCGGGCGTTCTTTAAATACAACGATAGAGACAAAAAGCGCGAAAATGAACTCAACCTGCGCCAATGCTTTAACAAAAGACACTCGCTCGATAGTCATCGCTGTAAACCACCCAATGGAACCAAGAGCGCTGGCCACACCTACAAATAGACTTGGCTGCCATACGCCTATTAATTTCCCAAACTCCCGTCGCTCAAAAACCCCAATGAAAAGGCCCAACATCAGCGTCTGTAGACCTATGACCACGATGAATGTCACCGCAGCGGTATAAACAAAGTTATCGTCGGCAAAAGACAAACTCGCCTCGCGAATAAAAAATGACGCAAGGGCGAACCCAAGGCCAGCCAACAGACCAAGACCGGCTGACGGATTGAAGATTGAACCGAGCGGTAACTGACGCGGTATCGTTGATCGAACCACACTGATCAGAACCACACCGGTCACCGATATCACAATGGCCAACCAGCCCCACAGATCGATGGATTCTGCGAACACCACGCTTCCCAATACGGCAGCGATAATCGCTTCCGTACGAACGAATGTAGAGCCAATGGCAAAGTTTCTTAGACGGAAAAGCCGAATCAGAAATACCGTACCCGCAATCTGCATCACGGATGCTAACAATGCGGGGACAAGAAATGATCCCGTGAGTGGCGGGAAAGGAAGGTTAAACCAGGCTAGAACAAGAACGAGATAGATGAATGCGATGGGCAATCCGAATCCAAAACGAACCCAGGCCGCCAGCCACGGCGAAACCCGGCTACTCAGGTGTTTTTGTCCCGCGTTACGCGCTGTCTGCAGCGCCGCAGCAACAAGAACAATAGGAATCCAAACATCTTCCATCATCCCGTGCAGGGCGCACTAAACGCCGATATCCCTCAATCCCGCTTAATGGGCTTGTACTGTAGACGTTTGGGCTGATCAGCGTTATCGCCCGTGCGCCGCCGACGGTCAGCCTCGTATTCTTCGAAATTCCCAGAAAACCAAACGACCTCACTATCACCTTCAAAGGCCAAAATGTGTGTAGCGATTCGATTCAAAAACCAGCGATCGTGAGAAATGACCACCGCACAACCAGGAAAATTGACCAGAGCCTGCTCTAGCGCACGCAGCGTCTCGACATCGAGATCATTCGTGGGCTCATCTAACAACAATAAATTGCCGCCCTGCCGTAACACCTTAGCAAGATGCACTCGATTTCGTTCTCCACCTGACAAATCGCCTATCCTTTTCTGTTGATCAGAACCTTTGAAGTTGAACCGGCCCACGTAGGCCCGTGAGGGTGTCTGATATTTATCAACCTGAATGACGTCTAATCCGTCAGAAATCTCCTCCCACACCGTATGGCCATCATCCAATGCATCCCGGCTCTGATCAACATAGGCAATCTTGACCGTTTCTCCGATATCGATCACTCCCCCATCCACTGCCTCGTTACCAACGAGCATGCGAAAGAGTGTCGTTTTTCCAGCACCATTTGGACCAATGATTCCAACGATTCCGCCAGGTGGCAAACTAAATGAAAGCCCGTCGATCAATAATCGATCGTCAAAACCCTTGGTTAATCCCTCGACCTCGATCACTTTGTCCCCTAGCCGTGGGCCGGGCGGAATGTAAATCTCGTTGGTTTCGTTACGTGCCTGAAATTCAGTGTCCACTAATTCATTAAATCGCTGCAGGCGTGCCTTACTTTTTGCCTGCCTAGCCCGCGGGTTAGCTCTAACCCATTCCAATTCGACTGCGATCGATTTTCGCCGTGCCGATTGCGTTTTCTCTTCAATCTCGAGGCGTTGATCCTTTTGCTCCAACCACGAGGAATAATTTCCCTCCCAAGGAATGCCGTAGCCACGATCCAATTCGAGTATCCAGCCTGCAACGTTATCCAGAAAATAACGATCATGCGTAACGGCAACAACAGTACCTGGATACTGTTCAAGGTAACGTTCAAGCCAGGCGACCGACTCAGCATCAAGATGGTTAGTGGGCTCGTCCAATAACAACATTTCAGGCTCTGCCAACAGCAGCTGACACAACGCAACGCGACGACGCTCACCACCGGAGAGGTGTTGAACCGACGCATTCCATGAAGGTAATCGTAAGGCATCGGCTGCGATGTCAAGTTTTCTGTCCAGTTCCCATGCCCCAAGCGCATCGATACGAGTCTGCAGGTCTCCTTGTTCCTCGATCAGTGCATTCATCTCGTCGTCATTCAATTCCTCCCCAAATCGAAGACTTACCTCATTAAATCGATCCAACAGTGCTTTTGCTTCACCAACGCCCTGCTCTACGTTGCCACGCACATCAAGAGTTTCGTTCAGGTGTGGCTCTTGAGCTAAATAACCAATCTTGAGGTTTTTCTGAGGAATGGCTTCGCCGTCTATTTCCGCATCGATCCCTGCCATGATCCTAAGCAGGGTTGATTTTCCCGAGCCATTCAATCCCAAAACACCAATCTTCGCACCAGGAAAAAAACTTAAAGAGATATCTCGTAGGATTTGCTTACGAGGCGGAACGGTTTTACCCACTCCGATCATGCTGTAAACATATTGGGCCATAGTGCTTTTGTAACCTGTACTGAAAAGTGCATCGAACCCAACAACTGATCGACCGCAAAGTGTGATGAGGGTCTATGGTAAACCAGTTAGATTGATTAACCCTGAATTATTAACGACTCGCTGCAACCTCCGCACGAGTTACTAGCGCAGTCGCAATAAAGATGACCGCCCCGCCGATCCAAGTCCATATGGTTGGCACTTCGGCAAACAACATGAAAGCAAATAAACCTGCGACTGGCAGGCGAATGAATTCGAGTGGCTGTAGTTGTGTGACTTCGGCTATTCGTACTGCCCGTGTCCAGAAAATGTGTCCTAATGTGGCTCCTCCTGCTAGGGCCCATAGCCACACCCAGCCCATAAACGTCGGCCACTGCCAAACAAACAAAGCAGGAATCAGTGCCAGTGGCGCCTGCAAGAGCACCATGTAAGTGACTATGGCCTCAGGGCGTTCAGTCACAGTCAATCGCTTCACAATCAGCGTGGTCCCAGCAATCAAGCTGGCGTGAACCAATGCGAGCCCCGATGCGATCGAGATGGCGGTAAACCCCGGCTGAAGAACCACCATCACACCGAAAAAACCTACGATTATGGCTACCAGTCGGTAGCCCCGAACCGTTTCACGCAAGAAAAACCAGGCCCCCAACGTAACCCACAACGGTGCCGTAAAACTAAGCGCAGTAAATTCTGCTAGCGGCATCATCGTGATAGCGGTAAATCCAGCCGCCATCCCGACTAGATTAACCAATGCCCGAAAAGAATACAGGCCCAGTCGACGCGTATACATGACGTGAATACCCTGTCGGAGAATCCACGGCGCCATCAACAGAAACGCCAGGAAATTTCGGAAGAATACTATCTCCAAGGAATGCAACTCTTCCGCCGCCAAGCGAATAAAAATTCCCATTGATGTAAAAAACAGCATGGCGAGCGCCATAAAAACAGCTGCCTGTAACGACCGCGGCAGGCCTCTTAGACTATAAAGCAATGACAAATGAAGATATCCAGGACGTGGGCTCCATAACGAACATCCATTAACAGCTTATACGAACCATCGCTACAAACCACTAACGGCTTCAAGCCGTTGCGCTAGCCATCGATTCGGCTACTGTTTTCCCTATAGGGAAAACCACTAGGTGATCAACATTCAGACGCACCCGCACATGATCTCCTACTGAGAAATTGTCGTGACTGGGAAACAATGACAGCAAGGTAGTTCCACTGGGTAACGTTAAGGTATACAAAATATCCGCGCCCTTGAATGCTTTTCTCGAGACCCGAGCGCTGATCGCTCCATCCGGATCAGGCAAAACATCGTCGGGGCGGATCAATACGTCGACCAACGCTGACGTCAGCGCAGGACGATCGAGTGTACCTTCAATAACACCCAATTCGGTATCGACCGTGCGGTCACCGGTTCTCGTACCGCGTATAAACACACCGTTCCCAATAAAATCTGCCACAAATCGTGACGTCGGTTCATGATAAACATTGTACGGCGTATCCCATTGCAAAATGTTACCTTGGGACATAATCCCGACTTCATCGCCCAGGACAAACGCATCGTATTGGTCATGGGTCACCATCACGGCGGTTATTCCGTGTTCTTTCAGTAGATCGTGAACCTCGACTCCAAGACGTTCGCGAAGATCAAGATCAAGATTTGAGAATGGTTCATCCATCAATAACAGTCGCGGGCGCGGCGCCAAAGCACGAGCCAGCGCAACACGCTGCTGTTGCCCACCGGATAATTCATGCGGGAAACGATCGCCCAGTGCATTTAAGTCCATGCGTTCGAGCAAGCCGTTTACTGTCTGACGTCGCAGGCTTTCATCTTGGTGTCTGAGTCCAGCAGCGACGTTATCAGCGACCTTAAGGTGCGGAAATAGTGCGTGATCCTGAAACACCATACCCAATTGCCGGCGCTCTGGTGGCACCAATTGCAAAGGCGTGGACACGGGTTCGCCTTCAATCCGAATTTCGCCTTTTGCCAAAGCCTGAAAGCCAGCTATTGCCCTGAGTGCGGTTGTCTTACCGCAACCACTTGGCCCAAGCAGACACGTGACTGATCCGGGCCGGACATCAAAATTAAGGCCGTCCACGGCCCGATCTTGACCATAGCGGCAGGTAATGTTGTCCACCTCAAGCAAGTATTCGATGCTCACGTGGTGGCCTCTGATATTTGAAACCGCTTAGTTCGTTGGATCCTATGTTCCCGGCTATTACTAATCATTCGAGTCAATAATAAGACGGGGACCAAGCCTACGGTGACAATGGTCAATGACCCCAACGCAGCTTCTCCTAGCATCTCATCCGATGCAAATTCATACACGTGCGTCGCCAAGGTATCAAAATTAAACGGCCTTAGAATCAAAGTGGCAGGAAGTTCCTTCATGCAATCGACAAATACAATCATGAGTGCCGTGAAAAGACCACCACGAATGAGCGGCGCGTGATAACGAACAAATGTTTCACCCGCGCGATAACCAAGGGTCCTAGCCGCCATATCCATCGAAGGTGAGACTTTCTCTAGACTCGCTTCGACCTGACCCAACGCGATCGCTAGAAATCGCACGACGTAGCCGAAAACAACTGCGGTCACCGTCCCGCTGAGTATAAGACCTGTCGAAATTCCGAGATGAGCCCGCATCCATGCATCAAACGCGTTATCAAAGGCAGCAAACGGGACGATAATGCCGACCGCTAGCACGGCGCCAGGCAAGGCATAACCTAAAGAGGCAATGCGAGCCGCGAACATCAGCAAGCGTCCTCCCTGAAGCCGTCGACCATAGGCGATAACAATTGCTACTAACAACGCAATTAAAGCGGCCACGCCGGATAAAAGACAACTATTGAATACATAGGTACGAAATTCCGGTGTCCAAGACTCGTCGAAATAAGCCCAGGTCAGTTCACCCAAAACCAAAACCGGCACCAAAAACCCACACAGCACCGGGGTAACACAAACTCCGATTGCCGCGATTCGTTTCCAACCGACCAATCTGTAAGTTGGCAACGTTTTCAAGCGGCTTGAGGCGGGCTGGTAATAACGTTGGTGTCGACGACTAATGTGCTCTAGTGTTATCAGTGCTACGACGAACAGCATCATCACCACCGCAATCTGTGCGCCCCCGGCCAAATTTCCCATACCCAGCCACACATCGAAAACTCCAACTGTGAGTGTCTCAACCGCGAAATAGTCCACGGTACCAAAATCATTCAGCGTTTCCATCAACGCGAGCGCAAGACCAACTGCAATGGCCGGGCGCGCAGAGGGCAATGACACACTAAAAAACGTACCCCACGCACCCCGACCCAATACTCGACTGACTTCGATCATGTTGACGGATTGTTCGAGAAATGCGGTGCGCGTGAGCAAGTACACATATGGGTAGAGAACAAAGCCCATGAACACAATCGCCCCGCCCAAGCTACGTACTTCAGGAAACCAGTAGTCCCGCGCGCTTTGCCAACCAAAAAGATCACGTAAAAGTCCCTGAACAACCCCAGCGTATTCAAGAAAATCGGTATAAGCATAGGCGATGACATAGGCCGGCATCGCAAGCGGCAGCAACAACAACCACTCAAACACTTTTCGCCCAGGGAAACGGCACATGGTCACCAGCCAGGCGGTAGAGATTCCCAGCACACAAACAGCGACTCCCACTCCGGCCATCAAGTAGAGCGTGTTTCGCAAGTAGTGGGGTAGCGATGTGGATAACAAATGCTGCCAAATATCGCTCGTTGACCCGAATGCCAGAGCAAACACCGTCAAGACCGGCAAGGCCACAAAGCCTGCGAGCAACATACTGCTCATGGTCCAACGGTCAATCAAAAATGAGATACGGCGTATCTTGGAAAGCGACTCGGCAGTGATTTCCCCCATGACACCTATCATCTCAATTGTTACTGCGAATCGTTCTTATTATCAATTAGTTGTCCACATATATTCAAGTGGCGTGACATCCATGCAGGTTCTTCCCCGGTCGATTCGAACTTAAAGACAATTGCCACTGCACAAATGCTATTGCGAATCATTCTCATTCCCATTATCATTCGCATCTCACCATATCAATTAATTAAAGGACCAAAGTAATGAAACGCAGTAGATTTTTCTCATTAATCGCAATGGCAGTCGGACTGTCAGTACTCGCGGGCACTGTCTCAGCGGGTGACGTGAATGTTTACAGTTATCGAAAGCCGAAGCTGATCGATCCCATGTTTGCCGTGTTTACTCAGAAAACCGGGATCAAGGTGAATTCAGTCTATGCCAAGAAAGGCATGCTGGAGCGACTTCAACAAGAGGGCAGTAATAGTCCAGCTGACCTCGTATTCACAGTGGATATTGGACGTCTCAAGGACATTCAAAATGCCGGTCTTACACAAGCAGTGCAGTCCGATGCGCTCGCGCGGGATATCCCTGCGCAATTTAGAGAGCCTAATGGACACTGGTTCGGTCTGACCTCTCGGGCGAGAATCATTGTGAGTTCGAAAGACCGTGTCGGGGCAAGTGACATCACGAGTTATGAAGATTTAACTAACTCGCGGTGGAAGGGGCGCATCTGCACACGATCAGGTAAGCACCCGTACATGGTGGCGCTGACGGCGAGCATGATTGTCCATCACGGCTCAGCTAACGCAAAAGCATGGCTCAGTGGATTAAAAGCCAATCTAGCCCGCAAACCACAGGGGAATGATCGGGCGCAAGTAAAAGCCATCAAGGAAGGTGTTTGCGATGTCGCAATCATTAACCACTATTACATGTCGAAAATGCTCAAAGATCCAAAGCAGGTTCCCTGGGCTAATGCTGTTCGCGTGATTTTCCCCAACCAGAAGGACTTACGACCCCTCTACCACCGCGGTGCGCACATGAATATTAGCGGTGTGGCATTGACTAAACACGCTCCAAACCGAGAAGGTGCCATTGCCTTAATGGAATTTCTTGCAAGCGCTGAAGGTCAGGGCATGTACGCCCAGAAAAACGGCGAGTACCCAGTCACTCCTGGCATCGCCTGGAACGATCTTCAGAAGTCCTGGGGGCCGTTCAAACAAGATGACCTTGCACTGGCAGACATCGCCGACAACCGAGCTGCTGCTATCCGTATGGCGGATGAGGTCGGTTACAACAAATAACCAAGCTAAATGGTGACCCGGAGTGGCACCGTCCGTCCTCTTAACTCCCAGGTGGAGGGAAACGGTGCGCTTTTTTTACACAGTCTTGCCAAAAAAATGTTCAACCAATCTACAAACAAAGCAATCGATAACAATTCTTGCGAAACCACTGCGCTGCCAACATACTCGGCGGCGCTACGTAATCCATTACCCAATCATCAAAAGAAGAAACTCTGGCATATCGATGCAAAGTACCACTGCAGTCTGATCGGGACCTGCGTCTCAATTGCCGATTTACGTAAGATTGCAAAAAAATGCGGGTCCACAAATTTTAGTCAGCTTGGCGACTTTCATCTGCACAGTACGTTTGTCAATGGGGCCATCAAAACAGATCACCACATTCGGCTCCTTCAAAAACATTTGGAAAAAAAGTATGCATCGGTCGCGCAGCGCTTTCATACTACGAAACACGAAACACAGTCAAAATTATGGCGACAGGCTGTCAAATCTGGGGACGCAGCCGGAGCGTACTGGGCGCTCCTGACAAACCCGCACACCACACAAAAACTGCTAGAAGAAGCACTTGGCGATATTCACATGATGTCGCACCTGAATGGCGCATCAATCCGCATAACTCAGAAACAAGCTGATGAAATCCGCGATCACAATAGACAACTAAAAGAACAGTTGCGCTGCTTGGAACAAAGCAAAGAAGAGCAACGCCATGCTGTCACCCACCTGAGCCATAAAGTAAATATTACTAACGCAAAAAATCGCGAATTACAGAAGATTTGTGACCGATATCGCGCTGGCGAACCACAAGCCGAAATTACGGACCTTAAAAATAAAAAAAACCGACTCGCCCGCAGCCTCGCTACCCTGCGGCTGGATAACGAGCGAAATCGCGCAGAAAATCTCGAATTACGCTCAACTGAAAGCGCTCTGAAAAGTCAGATACAACACTTACGGGACCAGCTACGCTGCGCTGAAAGAGAACATGGGTCGATGCAGGCGCTCCTGATTACTAGCCTGCACAACAATTCTGAATCTAACGAAACTGATGATCAGAATCCCGCTATAGATTTATCTGGCCAATCAATTCTCTACGTCGGCGGTCAGACTGGGCGTCAGCGTTTCTTCCGATCGCTAGTAGAACGTTTTAACGGCCACTTTCATTACCATGACGGGGGACTTGAGGATGGCTCCCAACGATTGGAGTCTCTGCTTCATCGAGCGGACGTTATCTGTTGTCCGATTGATTCCGTAAGTCATGAGGCGGTGAACAGAGTCAAGCGTCACTGCAAACGACTAGCAAAAGACTGCCTTCTGTTGCGAAGGTCCAGTCTGGCTGCATTTTCTGATGCTCTCGTTCAATCTCAGACTGATGCACAGCAATCATCGACTGCCAACTGAAATGCCTCATACCATCTCAGTCGATCATTCCTACCCAGAAAAGCAATCGCCTAATGCAACTTTGGCGGCACAAGACGATCAATTTATGGGGCGAGTCATGGTTACGGAGTGCTCTCGGAATTCGCCTCTCAGTTCCAAGGCCCGTTGGAATGCACATCATGTCGAAATAACAATCTGTCCCGATATCTTGTCTCGACTAGTGCATGAGTCACAGGTCTCGCTTACGGATGTTTCACCAACAAACGCAGAAGCCAAACTAATTTTATGGGAAGCGTTCAAACAAGCTCTTTCTAACCCGCAACCAAAATCTAAACAGCAGCCGACATCGTCGGACATCACAATCGATTACGTACTTGCAAAGGACAAATAAAATGATGAGCAGCCCACTCATAGGAGAAATCGCGCCAGACTTTACCTGTAGCGCCGTTCAAAGCGACGGTGGAATCATCGATAATTTCAATTTGCACACACGCATCAGGGACAAATACGCATTGCTTTTCTTTTATCCACTCGATTTCACTTTTGTCTGCCCTTCAGAACTCATCGCGCTAAATCACCGCATGGATCGCTTCCGTGAGTTAGACACAGAGGTAGTCGCTCTATCCGGCGACTCACACTTTACTCACAACGCGTGGCGTAACACATCGCTCGATTCTGGGGGTATCGGGCCCGTGTCGTTCACGATGGCAAGCGATCTTGATGGAACCATCCTATCCAATTATGGATTACGCGCACCGTCTAACGCGTCACATTACGAAACCGGGACAGCCATGCGTGGAACCTTTGTAATTGACAAAAATCAGGTCATACGCCATCAATCGATAAACGATGAACCCATTGGACGGAATATTGATGAATTCCTGCGAATCATCGAAGGACTACAATTTTTTGAAGAAAATGGACAGGTGTGCCCGGCGGGCTGGAATCAGGGAGACCCTGGAATGATCAATACCCCTTCAGGAGTCGCTGACTACTTAAAGACACATGCTGAGCGACTTTTACTCAGACTCCCAAGGTAGCTGATCGTGCGCAAGAAACACATAACAAGCTTCATCATATGAGTAAGTCAGGCAGTCTTCCGATGGCAGGAAGTGTCGAAGGGGTAATCTCCGCCTTGTTGTATATGCTTTCATCTTATGCTCATCGCCGCAACACCGACACCGACCCCGACCCTCAATTAGCGCGCGCCATTCATAATCACCTACGTATTCTTCATTCGTGCACTAGCATTCGTGAGCTCCCAATGCTGGCTGCAACTTTAGAAAAACTACTGAAGTATCACTGGATGGAACCCGCAGAAGCTGATGCATCTAGTAGTCAGCCTAAACCACTACTGTTGCACTGACAATTTTTTACCTATCCTGTCTCCTTTTCCAGAACAGAACGATTAAATAGCGTCACAGAAACTCAGCTAATAGAAGTTCGATTTTCTAGCCACGATCCAGCTGACGGTTGTTTTGATTCAGGCATAAGCTCACAGTCGGCGGCCCTAATCCATCTACGGGCAGTCTCCACGCCGAAGCAAATTGGCTAATAGCAAACTATGCTATGTTGAACGTCACTTTAAACTGTTGACTGTAACGCCGATGAGCACAGACCTCCCCCAATCCATCGCCTTTGCGCCCGTTCACGAACTGGCCCGCAAGTTGCGCGCTCGTGAACTGACCGCGCTGCAACTAACGAATCTCTACCTTGAGAGAATCGATCGCTTTGACGCGAAGTTGAATGCTTATGTCAGTGTCCTAGCTGATCATTCCCGCGCAGCGGCGCAAAGTGCTGACCGTGACGCCGAAGAAGGTCGTTGGCGTGGACCACTCCACGGGATCCCGTTCGGAGTCAAAGACATCATCGAATATAGTGGCCACCAAACGACGTGGGGTTCAATGGCCCTTGAAGGCCGAATTTCTGATCATACGGCGACTGTGATAGCCAAACTTGAGGCGGCGGGCGCCATCGTGATCGGAAAAACTCAGACAGTGGAATTTGCTTTAGGCGGTTGGGGGACAAACGAACATCGAGGCACACCCTGGAACCCCTGGGATCTAACCACTCACCGAATTCCAGGCGGTTCAAGCAGCGGCTCCGGTGTTGCAAGTGCCGCAGGACTCGCCGGCTTTACACTAGGGACTGATACTGGCGGCTCAGTTCGTTTACCCTCCGGCTTCTGTGGACTGGTTGGCCTGAAGCCAACCTTTGGCCGAGTCTCAAATCACGGAGTGATGCCATTATCCACTACCCTAGATAGCGTTGGCCCTCTCGTTCGTTGCGTGGAAGACGCCGCACTGATCTATAACTTGATGCAAGGTACCGATCCAAACGATCCAGTAACCACCCTTCATACGGCCGTTGATCCGATGCCCACCTTGAAGAAAGGAATTGATGGGATGCGTCTTGCCATCATGCCGGAAGCGGAACGCACTCACGCTACCGCCCCGGTGTTGGCTGCTTACGATGAATCTCTCAGAGTGCTGCAGTCCCTTGGCGCTGTCCTCGTCAATGTTGAACTTCCCTGCTCGTTCGGCGATTTTCGAAATGCCGTGTCTGCTGTCGCAAGCGCTGAAGGCTATGCCACAACCTGCGAGCTGATGGATCAAGAAGATATTCCTCTGGATCAACATGTTCGTCAACGCATGCTCGCAGGTCGCGACGTTACCGCGAAAGAATACCTTCATGGGATGCGGGAGATGAACGCGTGGCGGAGCACTTTTCGGGACCTCATGAAAGAAATTGATGCTTTGCTGACGCCGACCGGCTTTACCACAGCTATCCCTGCATCGGAGGTCGATGAAACGGTGATCCCGGCTTACTACACTCGAGCGACTAATTTTCTTGAACTCTGCGCACTCGCCCTACCGAACGGTTACGGACCAGATGGTCTACCCATATCACTATGTATTCATGGGCATCCTTTCGCCGAGGCAACCGTCCTCCGAATTGGCTGGGCACTTGAACAGGCAACGATAGAAGAAAAGCGGCAACCCAAGGGGCTGATTTAGCACTGGCGATTGATTTGACCAAAGAGGCAGCGGGATCAACGTCTCAATACCTGAAGGGCCAACATGGCAACCACTACCCGTGAGTTGGCGCTTGATTACACCCCACCATACGACTGGGAACGGGTCCATGCGTTCATCAAAAAGCGACTAATCACCGACGTTGAATGGCTGGATGAGAGCAGCTATGGACGCACCTTCACCACCTGCGGGATATCGGGTTCGTTTACTGCCACCCATCGCCCTCGGGAGAACACCTTTCACGTGCAGATCGAAACTAAAGCTGGTCCCGCATGCCCGGGTGATCTGATTGCCACTATCCGACGAGTCCTCGATCTCGATGCCAACAGTGCTGCCATTGACGAACACTTACGTACAAACTATCGCTTCGCTAACCATTTTATTCCTGGACTTCGAATTCCCCGGTGTTGGAATGTATTCGAAGCCGGAGTGCGCGCAGTCCTCGGACAACAGGTCAGCGTCAGCGCGGCGACCCACCTCACGCGAGAACTCGTACAACACTACGGTGCTCGCTATCGCACTGCGCGACTGTTCCCCTCCCCAAGTCAACTGTCGGGACAATTGTTCGATGAACTAAGAATGCCACACCAACGCAAAGCCACGCTCGCGCGTCTTGCCACCTTCTGCCTGGGCCAACCCCAAGCAAAGCCGGAACAATGGCTAAAGTTAAAGGGTATTGGGCCATGGACGATCGACTACGCCAGGCTTCGCGGCGAAGGTGCCGAAGATATTTTCCTGTCCGGCGATCTGGGTGTAAAACGCAAACTGGCAGCACTTGAACTGGACATCGATCCAACACTGCGACATCCCTGGGGAAGTTACCTGACATTTCAGTTGTGGCACCTGGACTGAACTGTCACCATAATCGTCTCATCATGCACTACCAAAACTACAAGTCACCGTTAGGGCACATTCTACTTGTGGGCCATAACGAGCAGCTGCATTCACTGACTTTGCCAACACAGCGACCGACTGACTGGCCACTGCCTCAATGGACACACAGCAAAACCGCATACAACGACTGCGCACGACAGCTGGACGAGTACTTTGAAGGCAAACGCCAATCGTTTTCCCTCGACCTCGCGCCCCAAGGTACGCCGTTCCAGCGCCGCGTCTGGGACGCGCTTCTTAAGATTCCTTACGGTGAAACCAGAAGTTATCGCGACATCGCTACAGCGGTTGGCAACGCGAAAGCCGTTCGCGCCGTAGGTGGTGCCAACGGGAAAAACCCCATTGCCATCGTAATTCCATGTCACCGCGTGATCGGTGCCAACGGTCAACTTACAGGCTATGCCGGTGGTTTGCACTACAAAAAGGCCTTGCTCGAGCTAGAGCGGGGCAGGGCATGACGGAGAAAGCACAGATGAAAATCGCATTCATTGGACTTGGCCGCATGGGTGGCCCAATAGCTGGACACCTGGCGGCCGCAGGGCACAACGTGACCGTCGTTGAACCCAACCTCGACACGCTAAGCCGCTGGTGCCAAAACCACGAGGGAACCTCTGCTCCATCAGCGGGGGCCGCTGCCAGTGACGCCGAGGTCGTGATTACCTCACTGCCAGCCGATGCACAATTGCAGGCAGTCGCCGAGGGCATTCTTGATCATCTGCCAAGTAGTGGCGTATGGGTAGATCACACCACCGCCTCGGTCCAAATCTCACGCACGCTGGCCCGTGACGCTAGTACCCGTGATCTCGGCTTCATCGATGCGCCCGTTTCTGGCGGCGTCGACGGTGCAACCCGCGGGACCCTCGCCATCATGGCAGGAGGCACGACAACCGATATCGATAGAGTACGCCCGCTGCTTGAGTGCTACGCCAAGCGCATCAGCCACATGGGCGATGCAGGTACTGGCCAACTGACCAAGATGACCAATCAGATCTGCGTCGTTGGTATCGGTCAAGCACTGGCCGAGGGCCTCGACTTTGCCGAAACAGCCGGGCTTGATCTTGAAAAGGTAGTGGGAGTGATGCTGTCCGGCGCCTCAGCATCGTGGCAAATGGACAACCGTTGGCAGGCAATGGCGAACTCGGATTATGAATTTGGCTTTGCCACAGAGCTCATGCGTAAGGATATCGGTCTGTGCCTGGCCGAAGCTCGCCGTAGCGGTGTAGGTCTGCCGGTTACCGCATTGGTCGACCAATTTCTGTCCGATGTAGAAGCCCTCGGCGGCAAACGTTGGGATTGGTGCAGCCTGATGGAACGCCAACGAGGCGCACGGCGGGGTGAATCCAATACCGGAGATTAGTCGGTGTTAGTCTCATCACGCGCTGTGGACCGTTGGACCGCTCCGCCGAAGACCGTATCGCGCTCAATCTCAGCCACGTTTGCTGGCCGCTCGAACGGTACCGGAGCCGACTCCCCCACTGTCCGCGGGCGACCGATAGCAGCGAAGAAGTCTTCAAGACCGCCGGGGAGTAACGTCCACATCATCATTAAATTATCCTCGCCTTCGTTAATCAACCGATGCTTTGCTAACGGCGGCAAGTAGATCGTTGTACCGGGCACGATCGGATGCTTTATCCCATCGACAATGGCGCAACCCGTCCCCTCATAAAAAAACAGCAGTTCTTCGTTGTGATCGTGCCAGTGCTCACGAATGTAACTCCCCGGCGCAATACACTGAATTCCCGACGAAAAAGCCACTCCCTGACCGTTGTTACGTGAAACACGCACTTCCGCAAAGCCATTTGCCGGCACCGGTTGCCAATAACTGGGTGACACGTCAGGTCCAACCACCACCGCCCCATCTGCATTTTTTCTGCCCATCATCATCGCCTCCATCAGGACGCCGTTCTTGATACGGCTTTTACCTTGGCAGGTGCCCGAATGTCCTTAAACGCCGAATCTTCCTTCGCCAGAACGCGCTTTAACGATGCAAAGTGCAATTCCGCCTCGCCGCGCTGTCCATCGTATTGCGCCTCTGCTTTTCGACCTTCTTCATCTGGGATAACGCGAAGCTCCTGTCCAGTCCACAAGGCCATGACCTGATTCATACAGGCCCGCTCCAGATAGTAAAGGTCGTGAAAGGTCTGCCCCACTGTTGGCCCACCGACGATTACACCGTGCTGTCCAAGAAACAGTACTGATCGGTCAGCAAGGGCTTCAGCCATCCGTTCGCCTTCATCCTGCTCATGCGCCAGCGCATTGTAATGGTCGTAATAAGCACATTTCGTGTGAAAGCGCAGCGCCTGCTGGCCGTAGGGTCGAAGGCGATTGTCCTTGAGCATGCTTAGCGCCGTTGCATAAGGCATATGCGCATGTAAAAAACACCGCAAATCGGGGCGCCGCAAATGCAATGCGGAATGAATGTGAAATGCAGACCGTTCAACGCCACCTTCGCCCTCTACGGTGTCACCTGCAAGGTCAATGAGAATCAGCGCGTCCGGACGGACTTCTTCCCAATGAAGACCGTTCGGAATAGTGAGTATTCGGTCGCTGTAACCTGGCGCCATCAGCGTGAAGTGACCGCCGTTAAATCCTTCATTGAATTGAAATCGCGCACCGAGACGGTGTGCGGCAGCAATATCGAGTCGCGCTTGTTCGATTCCGTAATTCACAATTGCAGTACCTGTGGGTTAAATGCGGACAGAGACAATGGACCATGTCATCACCTCGATCTAAAGTGAAAGACACAACCAATCCCTATGTTGGCATACATCCTCTCTATTGACGTTATCAGCATAGTGTGGCGGTGAATCAAGAACAAGTCTTTCCGACACTTCTAATGCGGGAAATCAAAGTACAGTCGCCTGGCCTCATCAGCGTAGACCATTCGACGTTTAAAGGTCAGTCGTATAATTCATTAGCCATCGAACTCACCCATCTCCTCCCAATCAGCCATGTCTTTACCTAAGGGTATCCG
>JAKUQS010000013.1 GCA_022451485.1 Gammaproteobacteria bacterium | reverse complement strand
CAACGATCGATCACGCCACCGACGGCCAAGTGCACGAAAAATCGGCAGCGACACCTCGTCTGACTGTCTTGTTACTAACCGTTCTGGCACAGCATTTACTCCCGATAGACAAGCGAAAAGTACTGACGCACCTTAAAAGAGTCAACTTTATTCTTTTTAGTGTTATTTAGTATCCGCCCGCTCATCGGCTCGCGCTCCAATCCGCGGGTGAAATACCATACTCCATTGATTTAATTTGTTTTTTAATTTTTTTTCAGAAGAAATTGTGGGCCACACAACAATACCGCTTCTCAAAAAGACATTTGTTCTTTGTTGTTGAACGCGCTGGTGTATCGACCCTTTAGCAACTGCCCCACCGGCACCTAACAAACCCACGCAACCAATTCCCGCCACGCACCGCTCGCGTCACGATGACACTCGCGTGAATCCGCTTTGGTTATCTCCTCTAAAGCCGCGTTGTGCCGAAGCGCACGCACCGCTGAACACCCATAAAAAAACCGTAGACCTAGGGCAAGTGCACCCCTATAATCCGCGCCGCCCGCCGCTCCCTGACCGAGGATTTTCGGAGTGTTTCTTGCTTTTAATCTGATGCGCAGCCTATCTGCGCTAATGGTCTCGGTTGCCCTGCTCATGCTGAGCAACAGCCTATTTTCTACTCTGCTTGCACTACGCGGAAAGATTGAGGGCTATTCCAATGAATTCATCGGTCTCACCATGTCCGCCTACTTTATTGGCTTTTGCATTGGTACATTCCGCTCCGGCCCACTGATCAATCGCGTTGGACACATTCGAAGTTTCGCTGCCTTCGGGGCAATCGCCTCTGCATCCACTTTGTGCTTTGTACTGGTCATACATCCATGGGCATGGTTGATTGCGCGACTTATTATGGGTGCCAGCATCGCCGGCATGTTTGTGGTGGCAGAGAGTTGGCTTAACAACCGTGCCAGTAACGAGGTCCGTGGCACCGTACTCGCGATCTACATTATGATCGGCTATCTGGCCGCTGCCATTGGCCAACAGGCGCTCCCTTGGTCGAATCCCGCTGAAGCCAATTTGTTCTTGCTGGTGGCAATTTTTCTATCACTGGCTGTGGTGCCAGTTGCTCTTACCCGCGCAACTCACCCTGATCCAGTCCCATCGCCGCGACTGGACCTGCGGCGCCTGTTGTTTACCTCTCCGGCGGCTGTGACCGGCTGCTTTGCAGCTGGCCTTGCGATTGGTGCCCTATGGGGCCTCGCACCAATCTACGCCAGGGACATCGGCCTGAGTGTGAACCAGGTGGCTATGTTCATGAGTGCGGCACTCCTCGGCGGGCTCCTCTTTCAACTGCCCATTGGTCGGTTATCAGACCGCCTGGACCGACGCAGTGTGCTGTTAGGGACGACACTCTTGGGCGGGCTGATCGCAATCGGCCTCGCCCTTGGACCGGCGCTACCATTCCCCGCTTTGCTTGGCGCTATCTTTTTGTACTATGGATTCACATCTACCCTGTACCCACTCAGTCTTGCCTACGCCAATGACTATCTTGAACACGACGACGTGATCACCATGGGCAGCGGCTTTGTTCTGGCCTTCAGTGTGGGCGCAGCACTCGGTCCGGTCGGCGCCTCCCTCACCATGCGCTGGACTGGGCCCAGCGGATTGTTTCTCTTCGAGATTCTCGTTGCATCCAGCCTCACGCTCTTCACGCTGTGGCGAATGCGGGTGCGTATATGGACCGGCATCATTAAAAAGGATCCGTACGTGGCACTCCCCGACGCCCATGCACCGGTCATTGTGAGTGAACTCGATCCCCGCGCAAGCGTCAGCGAAAATTACGACACCGGAGCCGATACTCTGGTGACTCCACATACACCACTTACTGACGTCAACGTCGAAACAACGTCGGCAGAATTTCTTAGAGCCGATGGTGCGCTGAGCACTGAGGCACCCAAGGAACCCTCCGCGTAACGCTGATATCAGCTCAAACAGCACCCATCGAGGACAAGGGATGGCCTATCCGTAATCCCCCGCAATACAGTCACCATACCCGCCAACCCATCCCACCCCGAGGTGTGACCTACCCAGTCGAGTGCTGAAAGAGCAGACCCGAGTCGATCGCCCTCACCCACCATGAGTGCGACCAAAGCCTGATGAAATGCTTCACCGCCCTCACCTTTCATTGCAGCTTTTAAATGGGTTTGACTGACCGACCCCGTCCCCTGAAGAGCGCCCTGCACCGCATTAGCCAATTGATGTTGCCAATGTTTCGCACCGCAGACTGACAGTGCGATCAACATACCGGCTAGAAAATCATCGCCGGAAGGTGTCAAACCCGGGCCAAGTCCAATCAAGGTTCTCACAGACCGCGCCAAGACTTCCGATTCAACTGTGGGATCGACAACCCCGCGCAACCATTGCGTCAAGCTTGTGATCGCGCTACTGGCAGCGTCGCTTTCTCTGGTGGCAACGCCAATGGCTTCTGAACCATACAGATATTGCCCCAACCCATCCGAAGGTAACCGAACGTCAGGCGCCCACTTTGTTAACGCTTGTAAACCATTACTCAGTGTTGACAACGACCAACTCTGAGCCACAGCTGGAGACCAGGGCATGAGCGGTGACAAGTTGACTGCTGGGCAATCACTGATCGAAAGTAACGACGGTGTAATTCCAACCGGCGCACCCACTTGAAAATAATCGAGCCAGTCGTTGCCCGGACTACTTCGAACACTGATGGTGACAGCGTTATAACCCGCCTCAACATTGGCTACGCACACCCAGTGTCCATCGATCTCGATGTATCCACTGCGCTCGAACACTGCGGTAACGCGACCGGAGCGAGCGCCGTCAATCACGTCACGAGCAAAACTCCCTATCTGAAGTCCCTGACCTGGCGCCTCACTCGAAGAGGCAAACAAACTGCCGTTCAATGGCATCAACTCGGGATATCCGATCGCTGTTAATCGATGAGCGAAAGGCACGTCAGCGCAAGGCGAGCCGCATCAGCATTAGTAGGAGCGATCAGAACACCTGCGTCTCTCAAAATGGAGACCTGTGCGTCGCGGTCCTGCGGATCACTCTTGGTACCCGTGACCGACGCAATCACAACGGGTCTGTCGGGCAATGCCTTACGCAAAACACGGGCAATGGCGCTCGCTGGATCACTATGTGCGCCGTGGCCAATCACCACGTCCAAAAGAACCACTGCGACCGTGGCATCACCCAGGGCACGCATTAATTCACCCTCACGAACTGCCGGGTCGATCATCGGATGTGGGCGCCCACGTGTGTAACTGTCGTCACCCAGATCCACTAGCACATGATGACTTCCCGTCACCAACTCACTGGCTCCTCGAATCGGCGCATTAGATGCTACCGACACCGCCTCATCAATAAAAACAACCTGCGCCTCTGCTGCTAGCGTTCCACCACAAAAAAGCCCAACAATTCGACTACGGCCCGCCCCAGGTAACACACTCTCGTCACCCCATTCTTTCTCCATCGCATTTATCGACGTGCCGACCGCGTGCTCGGCAGCAGCCTTCAGTGTCCGCAGCAATGTGGCATTAGATGGCACCGATAAAGGAGCCGCACCAATAAAACAAATACTGAATGTTTTGTTACTGGCAGCCACCGCAGCCAAGATGGACTTGGCAACAACAGCGGAAGGTGGTTTTGAAATCAACACGACATGTCTCGTGCCAGGATCATTATTTAATAGTTTGAGGGCGGCAAGCGTACTGCTTCCTCCCACCGCATCACTCAGGTCACGACCACCCACTCCTAGTGCATGAGAAACCCCACCGCCAAGGCGGGCAATTAGACTCGAGACTTCCTGTATTCCCGTGCCGGATGCACCGATCAACCCAATATCACCCCGCGGCACCTGATTGGCAAACGCCAAGGGCACTCCGTCAATGATCACCGTGCCACAATCCGGTCCCATCACTAACAAACCGGCTTCCATCGCTTCGCGTTTGAGGGCGACTTCCTCTTCCAGTGGCACGTTGTCACTAAATATCATGACGTGCAGACCAAGACGCAGTGCTTTTCTTGCCTCAGCCGCTGCGAAGTCGCCCGGCACAGAAACCAATGCAAGATTGGCATCTGCCATTGCCGAACAGGCGGAACGCAAGGTGCGCGGCTGCCATGTTTCAGTCCGGCTCCCGGTTCTCGATGGCCGTTCCAATGCCCGTTCTGCCTCGGTCGCTGCAAGCTCTGCCGCCGCGGCGTCTCTCGCCCGAACAGCCAGGACTAGGTCCCCTCCACCGGCCTGACGACCTAACTCGCCCAAAAGGCCCGCGCTCTCAAGAATAGTCAGGTTCGACGGTGTACCGATCATGAGCGCAACTTCTTCAATGCCCTCAAAATCCGCGAGTTCACGTGAAATACGCATCAACACAACCGAGTCCAAAAAGACACCCGTGCGAACCTGATTGATGACGACACTCATGACACACCCAATCGTTTTCCCAATGCCCACAAAGCAGACTCAAAACACGCAAGCGGTGCACGAACCACACCAGCACCCACCTGCCCAACGCCAGGCTCGCGATGCGCAATCCCCGTGTTGATCATTGGGGCAATGCCGGTCTCCACTACCCGTCGAATATCAATAGCCGTCGGTACTCCCTGATAATCAAGCGCGGGAATTGTCCATTCCGGATTTTCCACCAGCGTGATCTCACGCATCGTGTGGGTGATATGGGCTGCATCCGATGGCGCACCGGCGCCCACGAATCCGGCGACCGCTGGCGCCGCTGCCATCGCGAAACCACCAAGCCCTATCGTCTCAACAATCGTGGAATCTCCCATATCGGGATTGGCATCGACCGCACTGAACCCAGGAAAATACAGACCCTCAGGCATTTCCACCGGCGCTGTAAACCATTCGTCCCCAAGCCCACTGACTCGAATACCAAAATCTGTACCGTTGCGGCTCATGGCTGTAACAACGCTGGCACCTTTAATATCACGGACCGGGTCAGTGATCGCCTTTCCCATCGCCATCGCAATATTCAGAAAAAACTGATCGTTCGAGGCGATGAATGACAGGATTGTGGTCAAAGTAGCGCGATCACCGCACGTACTAGCTAGCGCGGCTGCCAAATTCCGCAGGAGCAGGCTAGAACAAGCAACATTGCGCTGGTGCATTTCATCACCCATGGTGAGACCGCGTGCCACCAGCGACTTCAGTTCTATGCCTTCACTTGAACGCAACGCCGAGCCAAGGGCTGGGCCCAACACATCCCGCAACCAGGCAAGACGGGTCAATACCGAAGCATCGTTTCCTCCAAATCGCATCACCTTGCCGAGGCCTTCATTGATGGTACAAAAAGCACGATTGCCGCTTGCTTGATTTTCGACCACCATGACCGGCTGACTCGCAGTTGTCATTCCTGTCATGGGGCCGACTGCGGAAAAGTCATGGTTGGGGAAAAACTGAAACGCGCCCCGCGCAGCCAACGCAGCGGCAGCCTCAAGATCATTCGCCCAACCCTCAAAAACAGCAATGCCGGCCACCGCGCCGCGCATGGGTCCACACATGCGCTCCCACGATATGGGTGGACCCGCGTGCAAAATCATGCCCTCACCCAGTTCAGGTATGGCATCAGCCGCCGTCACCACATCCATCAAGACAGGTTCTGCCGCCAGCATTCGGTGCACGGCCTCCGCGTTGGCTTCGCGGAGTACCTGTCGAATGTCACTCATTAGTCACTTAACTTGGAAAGTAACATCGCAAGATCTGCGTCACCCCGCGCCGGAGGTGACCACTCCACCTGGATAACGGCGATACCCTGCGCCGCCAATGCTTCTGCAAACCCGCTCAACCCCACATTAACGACACGAGGTGATCCCTGAATAAGCGATGCCAGATCAGCGCTTCCCTGGGGTGGCAACTGTCCTGGCGGTAATTCAGCCGTCTTGCTCATGCATCGTAGACCGTGTAGGCGGCATCAACGCCGGCACCGGCGGGGGATGCGAACCCATGCCGTCGCATCACGGCTTCGAGCGCTCCAAGGCATCGCAATATGTTGGCTTTTCTGCAACCGTAACCCATCGTACCAATGCGCCAAATCTTTCCGTGTAATGGACCAAAAGAAGTGCCAATCTCGATACCAAAGTCTTCGAGTAAGTGCGCCCGTACAGCATCACCGTTACCCAGCACCTCTGGGATATAAACACCGGTCACATTATCCATCCGGTGTCTGGAGTCACCAAATAGTTTCAGACCCATTGCCATCAATCCCGCTCGCAAGGCTTTACTGGCAGACCGGTGGCGAGCAAATCCCGCATCAAGGCCTTCGCCCAGCACCACCCTGGCACAAGCATGCGCTGCATAAAGCATCGACGTCGACTCAGTGTGGTGATTCAACCGCAACGGACTCCAGTAATCCATCAACATGCCAAGATCAAAATAATTGGATTGGACAATAGCGCCGTCGGCATTGACCGCGTCCTGAGCACGAATTCCCGCCTCGACATGCTTGCGTGCATTAATGATTTCGGCAACACGATCGTTGATAGTAATGGGTGAGCAACCCGGTGGTCCCGACAGACACTTCTGCAGACCTGCTGTGACTGCATCCAAACACCAGTCATCAACCTCGACCGGCATACCACCTAAAGTCGCTGTGGCATCGACGTACAACAATGCGCCTGCCTCACGACAAATCGGACCAATGTCTGCCAGCGGCTGGGCCATAGTGGTCGATGTATCGCCGTGAACGAGCGCCACGATGCGAGGTTGATGCCGACGTATCGCATCTGCTACCTGATCTGCCTCAAACGTACTGCCCCATTCCGTTTCAATATTGATAACTTCAGCACGGCAGCGACTGGCGATCTCGGTGAGCAGATGACCAAATCGACCAAAGATCGGGACCAGCACACGATCACCTGGGGAAATCATTGAACTCAGACACGCTTCAATTCCAGCCCGCGCGGTACCATTTACCAATAAAGTCCAATGGTTGGCCGTACAATAAATCTGCCGGTAAAGCGCCATGACTTGATTCATATAGTCAGTAAACTGCGGATCAAACTGACCCAGCATCGGTAACGACATGGCACGCAGAACCGCCGGGTAAACATCCACCGGGCCGGGGCCCATCAGTAGGCGGGGCTCAGGTTCGAGCGCTTCAAATAGATCTTTCGCCTGACCGGCTATGACGTTATTCATAATCAACCACTTGCTCCTTTACAGTGCTTCATCAGGCACCACGTGGGTACCAGTTTCACCGGCGAGTGCCGGAACTGCCTCTTCCAGGCCAGTAATAATCGCACGCAATCCGCCGTTCTCGACGAAGCGCAATGCGGCTTCAACTTTTGGCCCCATGCTGCCTGCTGGGAAATGACCACCATCCTGTAACGCCCGGAGTGCGGTCACACCAATTCGACCGATCTTCTCTTCCTTATCGCGGCCGAAATTGATCGATACTCCGGACACTCCAGTCAGAATCACTAGCTGAGGAATGCCTAACACCCACGCCATGTGTGCGGAAGTTAGATCTTTGTCGATTACACCTTCAATGCCGCGACGAACACCTAGGTTATCTCGCACGACAGGCACACCGCCACCTCCCCCGGCGATCACAATGGTGCCACGGCGCGCAAGCGCGTCAATCAGGGAAATATCACAAACATGGCGTGGCTCAGGTGATGCCACCACCTGTCGCCAACCACGGCCAGCATCTTCTTTCATTTCCCAACCAAATTCTGTGACCAGATCGGATGCTTCTGACTCAGTATAAAAGTACCCCACCGGCTTTGAGGGGGATGTGAACGCTGGATCGGCCGCATCCACTTCAACCTGCGTCACTAGCCCCACCGCATGTCGCGGGTTGCCCACTCGGCGCAGTGCATTCTCAAATGCCTGCGTCAAAATATAAGCTGTCACCCCCTGCGTATTCGCAACACAGATATCCAACGACATAGGGGCAACGCGGTGTCGGGCCAACACCTGGCGCATCATGGTCTTACCGACACCTGGACCATTGCCATGTGTAATGACTAATTCATTGTCCTGCACCAACAACGGAAGAAGATGCTCAGCGGTCTCAGCTGCAATCTGCATCTGCTCTTCTGAAGTCCCGCGAATGCCCTCTGGGTGGATGGCATTACCACCTACCGCAATCAACAACCGATCGCGCGACGCGCTGCGTGGATCATCACTATTCATCTAATGCAATGCCTCAAAAGACGATAGCGGTGTACAACCTGCGGCGAGGCTGAGCGACAACAGCACAGCCGCTTTCTGAGGGTTAAGGTAGCGCGACGCCACCACCCGATCGCTTTCTACAAGGGTCATCGTCTCCGGCAATACCGTTACCTTGGGCACTCTTGAGGAGATCACGATACTGGTACCGGAGTCCGCCCTTTCTCGCAACGCTTCAGCCATCGTGTCGGGCACAGTACCACCGCCAAACCCTGCCACTACCAAGCCGGCATCTCTGCCCTGCGGCCACCATTGGTTATGTAGCTGTGCACAACCGGCTGTGCAGAATTGAGTACCGACCAAAGGCAGCGGCCGCTCATTATGGATGAGGTCAGCAAAACGACCCGCTAACGGACCAGGATCTGGTCCCTGATGAAAGAAGACCTGGTCACCACTGACGTAACCAATTGACCCGCCGGGATAAGCATGAAATCCATTCAGTGCCGTCCCGCTGATCTTCACGGCACGCCAACCCGATAAGATGTCGGCAGCCATTACCACCATTA
Organism: Gammaproteobacteria bacterium; assembly: GCA_022451485.1. Taxonomy (GTDB): domain Bacteria; phylum Pseudomonadota; class Gammaproteobacteria; order Arenicellales; family UBA868; genus UBA11791. The sequence goes on along the minus strand of JAKUQS010000013.1, from coordinate 70,527 downwards.
CCCCACGACCGGCCGCAGCAGGATCAGCGCAAACACTCACGGCTTGATACAGGTTAGACGGCCCATCAGCAGATAAAGCAGTGCCTGCTCGCATGCTACCCACCAAAATAACGGGCTTGTGCCACCGGCCAACCAGATCAAGGAACCAAGCAGCCTCTTCCAACGTGTCCGTCCCGTGCGTGACCACAACACCGTCACAATTTGCGTTCGCGAGTCGTTGATCAATCAAAGCAGCAAGCGAGCGCCAATGACTAAAGCCCATCTCCTTCGAATCCAACGAAAAAAGCGTCTCGGTCGAGATCTCCGCTACCTCGTCAAGACCAGGCACTGCGAGCACCAACTCATCAGCAGAGACTTGTGCCGATGTATAGGCGGCCTTCGTGGGTGAATCGCCGCGGCCCGCAATGGTGCCACCGGTAGCAATAATTCGAATGTGTGCCTGCGCAGACAAAACGGATCGTTCTTCCTTTATCGGTTAACCGAGACCAATAATGTTCGCTATCAACGACATTCTGAGTGGGACTGAAAATCCAATCTGCTTGAAATACAACTGGTAGGGACTCGCATCAATGGAGAAATCGAATTCGCCTTCATTACGTGGCAATGAATGCATTACACCAACGGTCTTTCCACTGCGGCTTTCGATACTTTCCATTCCCTCAAGCGTGAAATAGTACTCCTGCATCTTTTTCATAAAATCGTCTCGCCCAGGGTCCCCTTTTTTCACTGAGCAACCCGGCAGATAAAGAAGGTCAATCTTTTCATCCGCGATCAGGTCTTCCTGCTGGCTGATAGTGAGATCATTGTGCTCAGTATAATTCGCACCCATTGCATCGAGTTTTCCCCGGATCACATCCGGAGTACGTAACCCGGTCGTGCCAGAGTAATGTAGCGTAGCTCCCATGCGAGCCAGACCCAGTGCGAACGATTGTCCTGAGCGGGCCCGTGACAGGTCGGGGGTCGCAATCATGACCGTCATCGATGAAAAATCACCCCCCAACCAACGCCACGCGGTATACATATCCAGCAAACCCTGTGTTGGGTGGGTCACGTCCCCATAGCCACCACTGATGATCGGTACTGAATCTTTCCCCAACAACTGAATGTCAGCCAATACTCGTTCATCGTCAGGATGGCGAAGCACTAATATGTCCGCATATTGTGATATCACTCGAATCGAATCGTACAACGACTCGTTCTTGGCCGCTGACGAACTGATCAAAGGGTTGGACTCTGTCAATACATTACCGCCCAGACGAAACATAGCCGTCTCATGACTGAAGCGCGTTCGCGTGCTAGGCTGAAAAAACAAGGCACAAAGAATCCGATTTCTCAATAAATCGATGCCACTTCGCCAGTAGGGTTCAAGCATTTCCGCCGTGACAAACAGGTTCCGAAGCTCACTTTCTGAGAGATCGTCGATAAAAGTTAAATGGCGACCCTGAATATCTGTACGTTGTATCTGCGAACGGATATCCTTGGGTCCAAAATCAGTGGTTAGTGCCATAGTGCTCTGGTCCTTCGAATCAAGTCTATTGGAGATCATTACCGAACGAACTTGAGTAACCAATTACGAATTCGCTTGGCGATCGCACTGTAGGCGAATTGACCGCGAAAGAACAACCCCGAATGAATTATTTTGGGGAATGAAGGAGGATGCTTGATCTATACCCATGACCAAACTGCGGCTCCACTTGAGATTCCGGAAATATCAGTCAACGACTACGCACTGCGCCACGCCAGGCGCCTGGGCGACAAGGCAGCTTTGATTGACGGTCCCAGTGGAAACACTCTGTCGTATGCAGACCTGCGCATCCAGGTTAGACAAGCGGCAACGGGGCTTGCGGCTCGAGGTTTCAGAAAAGGCGATGTGCTCGCGATTTACTGCCCAAACGTGCCGGAATACGCCGTGGTATTCAACGCGGTCGCTCAACTGGGCGGCATCAACACCACCATCAATCCACTCTACACCGCTCGCGAACTACTTAACCAGTTGAACGATGCCAGCGCGCGCTTTCTCGTCACAACCCCGCTCTTTCTCGACAAAGCGCTGGAGGCTGTTATCGGATCATCGGTGGAGGAAATATTTGTGTTGGGTGAAGCAACCGGCGCTACTCCCTTTTCCGATCTACTTAGCCTAGGTGACTCGCCGCCCGATGTGACAATTAATCCGAGAGACGATCTTGTCGTTCTACCCTACTCAAGCGGTACGACAGGGTTGCCCAAAGGGGTCATGCTGACCCACCACAACCTCGTCGCCAACCTGTGTCAGTTTCACGGCTTTGAAGCGCAACCTCGGCTAGAGGAAAACGACATGGTTCTTGCTGTCCTGCCATTCTTTCACATTTATGGCATGGTCGTGGTAATGAAACTGGCCCTCGCCTACGGCGCCACGGTGGTCACCATGCCACGCTTTGATATGGCCGATTTTCTCGCTTTAATACAACGTTACCGTATTACAACCCTACCTATGGTTCCGCCGATGGTTCTCGGCCTCGCCAAATCGCCACTGGTGGATCAATACGATCTGTCCAGCCTGCGCACCCTATTCTGTGGCGCGGCACCGCTTGGTGCTGAACTCTCTATTGAAGCAGGAAATCGCGTGGGCTGCGCCGTTGTACAGGGATATGGCATGACCGAAGCAAGTCCAGTCACCCATTTGTCGCCCAAGAATGCCAAGCACAGCAAGCCCGGATCCATTGGAAAAGTAATCCCCATGACGGAAGTCCGCATTGTCGACGTTGACACTGGTGCTGATCAGGGCCCAAATGCTGAGGGGGAACTATGGATTCGCGGCCCACAAATTATGCGCGGCTATCTCAACCAACAAAAGGTAACCGCTGACAGCATCGATGAAGCCGGATGGTACCGCACTGGTGATATCGGTTATGCCGACGAAGATGGTTTCTTCTATATCGTTGACCGAGTGAAAGAGCTCATCAAGTACAAGGGTTTGCAGGTGAGTCCGGCTGAACTGGAGGCACTGCTACTGACACACCCAGATATCATCGATGCAGCCGTGATCCCAATACCCGATGAAGAAGCCGGTGAACTTCCAAAGGCCTATGTTGTAACCCGAACAGGTGATTTGGACAACGAGTCACTGGCGGCGCAAATCATGGCCTTCATGGCCGAACTGGTTTCACCGCACAAACGGATCCGAGTGATAGAATTCTGTAGCGAGATACCAAAATCGGCATCGGGAAAAATTCTAAGACGCATGCTGGTCGAACAGACTCGGAATAAGACTTAGGTGTTGATCAACAACCCCGTAACATATTCATCTTGCCGGTATCGGTGATCTCCCGTTAACGCGTTATCACTATCTCATTGGAGGATAGCCTCATGGCCTTGGCACCCATTCATTCCGTTTCCGAACACCCGCTATCAATGGACACTGAGGCCGCTGAACCGGCACACTTGCGAAGGGCTTTTCGCACAGATGAGTTCATGGGCACCACTGCTAATATGGCGAACGGCTTTACCCAAGGAAACGTCGCAATACTCCCAAGCCGCTATGCACTCGATTTTGCGCGATTTTGCCAACGCAATCCGCGACCGTGTCCCCTGGTCGGTATCTCCGACACTGGAAACCCGCATATACAAACACTCGGCGCTGATCTTGATATTCGAACAGACCTGCCCAGTTACAACGTATACCGTGAGGGTCAGTTTGAGCAATCGATGCCCAATATCATGGATCTCTGGACTGACGACTCAGTGGCGTTTGTCCTGGGTTGCTCTTTCTCCTTCGAAGAAGCACTGCTGAAAGCAAACATTCCATTGCGACATATCGAACTGGACCGAACAGCACCGATGTACCGAACCACCATTAAAACCTCACCTGCCGGACCATTCTCCGGTGGCATGGTCGTTTCAATGCGCCCAATGTCCCCCGCACAAGCTATTCGCGCATCGGCAATCACTGCACGGTTTCCACATACCCACGGCATGCCAGTGCATGTGGGCGACCCATCGGGCATTGGCATTAGCGATCTAACCCAGCCCGACTGGGGGGATCCGAGCGAAATCCGCGAAGGAGAGGTACCCGTCTTCTGGGCTTGTGGCGTGACACCACAAAACGTCATTCAACATGCATCGATACCTGTAGTCATCACACACACACCGGGATCGATGTTAATAACTGACGTTCCAAGCGATGTCTGTTGAATCTTAACAACCGATCAGTGGGTATCTCTTAACTGCCTTTGAAATCGCCTTCCGGGATCTCCGTCGCAGACACATCACCACCCGCTTCGTTGATCTCATCGATGATTTTCGGATCCCAAAAAATCTCCGGACCCCTCTGATCTGTACTGATCACCATCAGAAAGGCTGCGGCGTTGGACACGTTGGTCGCTGAATGCATGACATTGAGCGGCACGTTCAGAATATCCCACGGCTCCAGTGTGACCAATGATTCGCCGTCGTCACCCAGACCGATCTCCCACATGCCAGTCATTGGAATAAATATCTCCGCTGTGTTGTGCTTATGGAGGCCAATTCCCTTACCGGGATCACACTCAACATAGACCATGTTGAAAGCTTCAACACGATTTAAAGACTTCGAATCGCTAGTCGCCTCACTCGGCCTACCAATGACAGAAAAGCGTCGCCTATCGAACCGCGACAGCGCCATATCGATAGGCCGAAAACTAGACTGGTGCTGATCAAGCTCGTTAAATCGAATCAGATGCGATACAAGTTCTTGCTCGAGATTCGTTGCCACACCAATCACCTCCGATTCTCTAGTTGTTGCCGTAGCCCACGGACAAGACTTCGTAACGCTGGATGCCACCTGGTGCATCAACCTCCACTTCATCGCCTTCCATCTTGCCCAACAAGGCGAGAGCCAGGGGCGAACTGTGCGATATTAATCCTTGGTCAATGTCCGCTTCTAGTTCACCGACAATTTGGTAACTGACTTCCCGGTTACCGGCTTCTTCCCATAATTTCACACGCGCACTGAAAACCACTTTTCCTCCGGGATCAAGTTTGGCCGAATCAATCACCTCTGCTCGACTTAACTTGTCCTCAAGTTCCCCGATACGCCCTTCTATAAAACCCTGCTGTTCCCGGGCGGCATGATACTCCGCGTTCTCCGACAGATCGCCGTGCGCCCGAGCTTCGGCAATCGCCTCAATCACTCGCGGACGTTTTTCATGCTTAAGGTGCTCAAGTTCCTGCCACAATCGCTCGGAACCCACAGTGGTTAGTAATACGCGATCCATGATCCGTCTCCCCTTTGCAGAGTAACTGTAACGGCTACCACTGCAATTGGCCAATGCTCAGACAACAATTAAATCAACCCAATCATTTGACACGTGAATTCCATCATCCGGCGCGCAATCCGGGCCGCGCCACTTAATTCAACCCCAAAAGATCCTGTACATCATAAAGTCCCGGGGGCTGTTCGATGATCCAGTTGGCCGCCCGCACAGCACCCGCGGCAAAAGTCATTCGGCTAGTGGCACGATGAGTGATTTCAATGCGTTCGCCAGGTCCTGCAAACATCACCGTGTGCTCACCAACGATGTCCGATGCACGAATCGTGGAGAAACCGATGGTCTTAGGTTCACGCGCGCCTGTGAGTCCGTGCCGCGCAAACACACCATGCGTGCCAAGATCTCGACCTAGCGCCTCAGCCACGACCTCACCCATCCGCAGGGCGGTTCCAGAAGGCGCGTCGACTTTGTGGCGGTGATGGGCTTCGATGACCTCAACATCGACACTGTCACCCAAAGCCTGTGCCGCTACCTGTAATAACTTGAGTGTCAAGTTAATACCCGCACTCATGTTAGGAGCTTGCAAAATCGCAATGTCCTTTGACGCAGCCTTTAGCATTACTTGTTGTTCCTCTGCCAACCCTGTAGTACCAATCACCATGCCACGCCGGTGCTCTCTACAGAACTGGACATGGCTAAGCGTTGCTGAGGGGGTTGTAAATTCAATCAGAACATCAAACATTGGACCATCGATAGAATCTGCTACCACAACATTGAGTGGGGTCAATCCGGCTACCGCTCCGGCATCCATGCCGATTTGATCGCAACCCGGTTGTTCGAACGCATGCACTAATACACTATTTGAATCCATGTCTATTGCCTCAACCAGCGTCCGACCCATTCGACCGGACACTCCCGACACAGCTATACGCGTCGTCACGACACCACCAACCAATACCGGAAGCGCCGTTGAGCGTTTGCTCTTCGTGCGTTAAAGGAGGTCATGGACACCATTGCGTTCTTCTTTCAACTCTGCCTGCGTGATATCCATTCGGGCTCGACTGAAATGACTAATCTCAAGTCCTTGAACTATCTCGTATTCCCCGTTCGAACAAGTCACCGGAAAAGAATAATAAATTCCCTTGTCAATCCCATAACTCCCATCACTGATGACTCCCATACTTGTCCAATCATCGACTGGTGTCCCCAGCACCCATGTTCGAACGTGAGCAATAGCCGCCGCAGCCGCTGACGCAGCACTTGACGCACCGCGCGCCTGGATGATGGCGGCTCCCCGTTGTTGCACGATAGGAATAAATTCCTCGACCAGCCAATCTTCATCAACCAAGTCCGCAGCGGACTTACCGTTTACCGTGGCATGAGAAACGTCAGGATATTGAGTCGCCGAGTGATTGCCCCAAATCGTCATCCGTTGGACCACATTCGTCGACACGCCCAGATGGTCAGCCAGCTGTGCCACCGCCCGGTGGTGATCCAGACGCATCATCGCACTGAACTGGCGGGAGGGAATGTCTGGTGCGTTCGCAGAGGCAATCAACGCATTCGTGTTAGCCGGATTTCCAACCACCAGTACCCGAACAGCGCCACTCGCATGATTGTTAAGCGCCTTGCCCTGTGCCGAGAATATCTTCGCATTTTCAAGCAACAGATCTTTGCGTTCCATCCCCGGCCCACGAGGCCGAGCGCCCACCAACAGCGCATAATCGACATCGGCAAAAGCCTCGTTGGGATCGCTACTGCGAACAATGTCCGTAAGCAGCGGAAACGCGCAGTCAGCCAACTCCATAAAAACACCCTCGAGCGCCTTCATCGCTGGTGGAATTTCGAGTAATTGGAGAATGATCGGTTGATCAGGCCCTAGCATCTCACCGGCCGCGATTCGAAACAATAACGCGTAACTGATCTGTCCCGCTGCGCCCGTGACAGCAACTCTGACTGGTGGCTTCATCTTATAGCTTCCCTCTCATTATTTTTTTATTACCTCAATGACACATGAACACAGGTATCGATGCGGTTGAAATAATCTCCTTGGTGGCTCCGCCAAACACCCACTGACGAAAACGACTTTGGGTAAAGGCGCTCTTAATCAGCAGATCCGCGTCAAAGTCCTCCACATAGTCAAGAAACGCACCCCCAACCGTGGCTTCACCACGCTCAATGGTTTCAGCTCGCGCAGGGATATTACGCGCGCACATTTGGGCTACTAGTTGTTTAGCCGAAGGACCTGGAACAGTGGCTCCCGCAACAGTAACGACCACCACCTCACTGCTGTTTAGCAACAGCGCCTCACTCATCGCCACAGACCGCGCTGCTTCAACGCTTCCATTCCAGGCAACCACTACCCGATCACCCACTACGCTTGGCACCTCATCACCAACCAGCAATATTGGGCGACCACTTTCAAAAAGTAACGCCTCGATCGTCGATTTCCATTCCACGGCTACTTCGTCGTCCGGACGGGCAATGATGCTCAGATCAAAAAGTCGGGCATATTCGGCGACACCGCCAGTGCCAGTACCCACCATCTCAGTCCACCCGGCGCGCAGACCGACTGTGGCTTCCTCGAGATCAGCTTCTGGGATATCTGCCTCACCGATTAGTTGAAAAAAAACATCGCGCGCTTCTTCGCTCTGTCGGCGCCCCTCCTCCTCAAACTCCGCCAGATAGTCTCCGGGCAAAGTGATGCCCTCACCTGCGATCACCGGCAGCAACTGACGGCAAAATGCCCCTTCTATATAACTCTCAAAGTGCCGACCGAGTGTTCTCGCGGCATTGATAGCAACTGCAGTTGGCAATACATTATTGAACGGCAACAGAATTGACTTAATCATTGTCATCACGACCTCCTGCCCACAATAAGAACGTAATAAATGTTACTTTCACGCCTCATTCTAGCAACTCCTGTGCGACAAGACGTCATCGCAAAAATGCTTGAATTCACAACCAATAAAACGCCCTCGCCACCCACTGAGTAGCGCCACGCTGTCCTGGCCGGATGCCAGCGCTATCATTTGTTCCCGTCGCGCAACCGCACTAGTTGCGATGCCCTCATCAGCGCACCGCGACTTTAATTGAGCCCACAACCGGTCAGCCAACTGCTTCGTCTCACGTGCTGGCCGCACTTCCACAAGCAATGGTTTAATTTTGTTCTTATTCCGACGCCCGTCATCAATAACACCCATCAAAACCTCTCCCCAACGCGCCCTCAACTTAGAAGAGACGCCCTCGATAGAACCCAGGGCATTGGCATTGCCAGGCATTTCACGGGCGATGTCCAATACCGCGCTGTCGGTCAAAACCCAGCCACGTGGAAGATTGCTCTCCTGCGCCGTGCGCTCACGCCAGCGAGCCAGCGCCAAAACCACACTCTGCTGCTCATGCGTAAGTCGACGGGAGCGGGTATGGGTTCGCATCACGGCACTGTCGGCAGCCTCCCTCAATAAATCGCGTTGGACCAAAGCAGCGCAGTCCTCGATAACCCACCCCAGTCTTTGTCGACTATCAAGTTCCTTGAAAAAATGCTCATAGAACGAACCCAGATAACGCGCATCATCAAGCGCATAACTAATCTGCGCATCGCTTAGGGGCCGCCGAGTCCAATCGCTTCGCGTTTGCTGCTTGGCCAGATCCACGCCACAAAGTGCCTTCGCCAAGCTGGCATAACCCACCTGTTCGCCGTGACCCAACAATGCCGCTGCTATCTGGGTATCGAAAACTCGTTGGGGGGACACCTGTAAAGCATATTGAAGCACCTCAAGATCCTGGCGCGCCGCGTGCAATATCGTGATGGGAGAATTAGTAATTAACTGCGCTAACGGATCCAGATCAAGGCCTTGCAACGGATCAACACACACAGTCCGCTCCAGCGTAGACAACTGAAGCAAACACAGGCGTGGGTAGTAGGTTCGAACTCGTTCAAATTCAGTATCAAGACCCAACCACGGCGCTCGCAACGCGCTCTGACAAAATCTAGCGAGCTCATCCTGACACTGAATTAAATCAGTCATGACGAAGTCAATAAACGATCAAAAGGGAGTAATGTAATTAACACGAAACGTCAACAGCACCTAAATCAGCATCAACTTAACTGCTATCCTGAACGACACTCGTTTCCCGCAAATAACCAGAACGCCGATGATATCATCACTACCTAGACACCATTCGATCCTAGACACTACACCCTGTATTCGAGTTTTCATGTGTACAACGCCAACGCTTAGAATCTTTGCTCACCTTTGTCTTTTCCGACAACGTACTGAGAATATCCCGACCTCAAATAACTTACCTCTAGGCACCGCGGTTGCGGTTGCGGTTGTGCTTGTGCTGTTTTGTGTCCTCAGCGACAGCCACCTCTACAACAGTAGTTATTCTTTGCCCGCAAAAACATTCACATACCCCCTATGGGCAATGCTTCTTGGTACCATTTTGCTGATCGTTCTAAAAAGCAATGGCGTGACTGAACGCTGGCGACAAACCACAACAGGACTTTTCCGGACACTGGCATTGACCAAACTCAATTGTTGGCCATTGACCTCACGAGTAAGAAAGGACAAACAATGCATTGAGGAAAGGGCAGGTGAACTGATGGAGGTCATCAATGCGGAATAATCGATCATCCTACCTCAGTAATCCAACTCTCCATAGCCTACTAAATGACATGGGCAATAGCTATTTAGGCTCCATGCATTCAGTCTTCAATCCTCCGAGATGCGATCGAGATATCACTTTGGATCGCATTCACCATTGTCATGGGCTACTCAGTGGTACTGTTCCCGTTGTGGATAATGATCTTGAATATTCTAATGTAACGCAACTACGACACAGCAATTTCCTGTCCCGTGCATCTACACATCCTTGGCGCTAGCGGAACCTTCATGGGCGGTATAGCCCTGATCGCCCGAGAACTCGGCCACGAGGTAACAGGCGTCGATGCGGGCACCTATCCCCCAATGAGCACCCTGCTTAGCGAACAAGGTGTCAGCCTAACCGAAGGCTATACCGGAGCACTGCCCGCCCCCCCTCCGGACTGTATATTGATCGGCAACGCGCTATCGCGTGGCAACCTGACCGTTGAGGCCACAATGACCAGCGGCCTCGACTACCAATCTGGCCCAGCATGGTTGTCCAAGGAAGTCCTTAGTACTCGCACCGTGATGGCCGTCGCCGGCACGCACGGAAAGAGCACCACCAGTGCCATGCTCGCCCACCTACTCGATCGGTGTGGGCAACAACCAGGATTCCTGATCGGCGCAGTACCCAGCACGTTTTCAGCCTCCGCCCGCTGCGGCCAGGGTAAATATTTTGTGATTGAGGCAGATGAATATGACAGCGCCTTCTTCGACAAACGGCCCAAGTTTGTCCACTACCACCCACACGTCGCCATACTCAACAATCTTGAGTTTGATCACGGCGACATTTACTCGTCGATAGAAGAGATCATCAGGCAATTTCATTATCTCGTTCGAACGGTGTCGGCGAACGGCACCCTGATCGTCAACCAGGCCGATACAAACCTCACCCGTGTAATCGAAATGGGATGTTGGAGTCAACTTGAGTGGTTTGATGCCCGCCCTGACGCCGCCGCGCTGTGGACGGTATGCCCTCAGACCCGTGATTACTCAAAATTCTCCATCTGTTACCGGGGAAACACTGTAGGTCAAATCACTTGGTCATTGTTTGGTCAGCATAATATGGCAAACGCGCTCGCCGCCATTGCTGCTGCGAATGCTATTGGAGTCAAGCCCGCTGATGCCTGCACCGCTTTGTCGTCCTTCATACCACCGCAGCGGAGACTACAGCACCTTGGAAACCACAATGGACTAGGTGTCTATGACGATTTTGCACACCACCCCACTGCCATCACGGCAACGCTTGATGCATTGCGGAGAAAACACCCCCAACAATGCCTGATTGTGGTACTCGAAGCGCGCTCAAACACAATGAAACTGGGACACCACCTGGGTCAATTGGGACAAGCCCTAAGCGCTGCCGATCGCGTCATCATTTGGCGTCGACCTGACCTGACCTGGGATCCAGCTGAACTTGCCATTCCCAACAACAGGACTACACTAGAAGTGTGTAACTCAGTGGAAGCCATACTAGAACTGCTGCGTACGACAATCAATCCGAGGGATCAAATAGTGTTGATGAGTAACGGAGACTTTGACGGACTTGCCACCCGACTGATTAACCAATTGAGAACAGCTAACTGATCTCGGCATTTTTCGACAGGAGATATTTGTCATGAAGCGAATCTTGTTCACATGCCTGGCCTTCTGCTTACTCTCTCTACCTGCCTCTGCGCAGGAAGTAGCAGAGGGCGTTAACTTCGTTCGCCTCTCCGAACCGCAATCGGTTCAGACAGGCGAAAAAATCGAAGTATTAGAACTGTTCTGGTACAAATGCCCCCACTGCTACAAACTCGAACCCTATCTTAAACGTTGGCTCAAGAATAAGCCGGACAATGTTGAGTATCTCCGCATGCCAGCCATCCTTAACGATAGTTGGGCTTTTGATGCACACGCGTTTTACACAATGGAAGCCCTTGGACTCACCAAACTGCTTCACGACGCGTACTTCGATGCAATTCACGAGGAGCGTAAGCGTATCTTTACACCAGAACACTTTGCTGATTGGGCGGCTACCCATGGCGCTGAGCGACAGACAGTGCTTGAGACATTCACATCTTTTGGTGTCAGCGCAAAGGTGACCTATGCTAGCGATATGACACGACGCTACCAGACCAACGGCGTCCCCACCATCATCGTGGATGGCACCTATCAAACAAAAGTATCAATGGCTGGTGGCCCCAATGAATTGATCGACCTGATCAATCACCTTGCCGCCAAAGCGCAAGGTGAACGCTAGCCATCATCGACCATGTGTATTGATACGCGTCGGTGATTGACTCGGCTTTCTGCCCAATTGCTGCCTTACCAACCCAGCTGGCGCTCAAACAACACAATGTGGTGTGCGTGAAGTAGCGGCAAGACCGATCGATCTTCAACCACCCGCATACCTTGTCGAACAAACAATTGGTGGAACTCGCTAAGTGGGATCATTGGCAGCGAACGAACATGCCCCTTACGCCGCCATATGCGCTTTTGCCACGCGTGAATAGACGAAGTCGCATAGTACGACACGATTAAATAGCGGGATGTAACACGGGCTAACTCAGCAGCCACGTGATTACGCTGTTCAGCGCTCCGAATATGATGAAAAAATCGAAAGTTGAACACTAAATCAAATTCACCTCTCGCGAACGGTAACGTCCGGTAAAGGTCAACTTCCTTGGTTTCGATTGCCATGCCATCGTGATGCTCCGCCCGCCGTAACGCCTGTAGGGTCTCACCCCATAAATCGCCACAAACCAACCTTTCCGTGGCGATCCGCCGTAACTGGGCGGTAAACCGCCCGACACCGCTTGGCGCATCCAGCACACCACCGATCTGTGGTCCGAGGCGCTTTAGAAACTGCCCTACTATTTTTCTTTCCCGCCGGTCGATTATTGCCTGCGATCCTCTGTAACGCCTTCGCAGATAACTTGCTTGATCCAGTTCTCGGCTCATCACTTCATATCCCAAGATTGCGAATCTTGCCTAATTGATAACTCACCTTGAGCCACCAACGCAGGTAGGATCTCGCCTGACGTGCCGCATGCAGTTGTTGACTATGGTCCAACGCTCTACGCAACATATTCGCATCGACAACGATATCCGTGACATCAGCATACGACTTGAGCAATGTCTCATAATCAGCACGAGAAACGCCCAGCCGAACTAAATCGTGGATTCGTTTGTATTGATTCATGCGACGAGTGCGCCGCATCCGGTTGATATCTACGATACAAAACTTGTATGTTGAATCAGCGCTTGCTCTAACCAATAAGTTACTGCCATTGAGATCACGATGCCACCAGCGTGATTCGTGCAACTGACCAACAAATTGACCAACCGCTATAAGCAATTGCTGCATGCTGCGTCCACTGGCGATCTGATTTAAGTAGCAACGGGTAAATGTTTGCGCATTCGCAAAATCTTCGAATGCCACCCATTCGGGTTGGCGTCGCCACCAAAGAGTATTCAATGCCAAGACAGGTCGGGGAGTCGTAATACCACACTGAATTAGAAACCATGCATTGCGCCATGCATTACTCGCCTTGTTTCGACCCAGCAATCGGGCAATGCGCTGACTCAGACTAACATTCGGATAAGACTTAAACCAAATCCCGCGTGATTCATAAACTTTGGAGAAGAGATAACGCCGGCCCCGTTCGTGCTGATTAAATGGCCGCGAAGAAAGCGATTGATTAATCAATTGACGCCACTCCTGCTTGGCATCTGACGTCAGAACTCTCTCCCACTTTCGATCGATCACACCGCCCCAGGGCGGCATCTCAATTGATCGGTATTGCGCAGCAAACGACACTGGCAAATCCAGTCCTCGTAGCCTCATTTCGCTAACAGCCTAGGCACGCCACACTTGTTTAGACCGATTGAAGCCTTCACCATTGCGGACCGCTTCAGTCAAAATCCCCTATGCCCTCAGACCGCAAGTCGTTCATTGTTTTCTCGATCCCCCGACGCAATATGCCAACCATCTGGTCGATTTCAGCCCGTTTGATGATCAAAGGCGGTGACAGAACACACATGTTGATCAAGGGGCGAATAATAAGACCCATTGACTGACAGTGGGCATCTATACGTTTCCCCACAGCATAATCTATTTCCAGTGGTTGCCGACTTCCGTTGCTCACCACACATTCAACACAGGCCATCAACCCAATGCCACGGACATCGCCAACAATCGGTAGATCATTTAACGTTTTTAATTGATCTTGGAAATAAGGACCGACTTCCCGTACGTGTTCCAGCAAGTTATCGCTCTCGATCACGTCTAGATTGGCCAATGCCGCCGCGCAAGCAACCGGGTGACCAGAGTAAGTAAATCCATTGGCAAAAACCGCCGCCCGCTCTGTATCACCGCCAACCTCTCTAATGAGTCTGTCTGAAATCAGAACAGCGCCCAACGGTTGATATCCCGAGGTGATTCCCTTGGCAGTAGTAATAATGTCAGGCACAACACCGAACACATCTTCCGACGCAAACCAATGTCCAAGACGGCCAAAACCTGTGACCACTTCATCTGATATGTAAAGTACATCGTAACGCCGGCATACCGACAGACAGCCCGCGTGATAACCATCAGGTGGCACAACCACACCGCCAGAGGCGAGCACAGGTTCGGCAATAAACGCAGCGACTCGATCGGCTCCAATCTCGAGAATTTTTTCCTCCAACTCGGTAAGCAACTGTGCCAGGAATGTCTGTTCACTGAGGCCGGCCTCTCGACGATAAGGGTTGGGGGAGGCCAGGTAATGAATCGTACCGGTTTCAAAATCAAACCAATTTCGATCTCGGGTTTTCCCGGATACCGATGCTGCAAGATAAGTACTCCCATGGTACGCATCGTGCCGCGAGAGGATATGTTTTTTTTCTGGCCGGCCTCGCACGTTGTTGTAAAACCCTACAAATCGAAGCGCAGAATCGACCGCGGTCGATCCGCCGGTGGTATAGAACACATGGTTTAAATCGCCCGGCGACAAATGGCCCAAGCGATCTGCAAGTCGTGCTGCGGGCTCTGTTGGATGGCTCCACGGACTGGTATAACTTAGCCGTGATAGTTGCTGCACGATCGCGTCGATAATTTCCCGTCGCCCGTGGCCGACATTCACGCACCACATTCCCGCGGGCGCATCGAGCAAACGATTGCCATTACTGTCTTGCACATAGATACCTGACCCATGGTCAACCACCATGCGGTTCTCGCCAGGGAGATCAAAGCTTTCCCACGGATGAACCACCTGCTCATCCATACGCAGAATCTCATCGGTTAATACACTTAAAGCGTCGTCGCGCTCCATGGTTTCCGCTCCTGTGTCATTCGTTAGGATAGTCGCTGGACCCAGCTATTCACGATACCCGAAAAGCTCAGATCACCGCATACTCTCGACGAAACGGCACACCATCCCTGTCTATATCAAGGTCGAGTTCACGGGCATAACGATGACCGTGATACACCGCTGCCGCAATGGTCGATGGTGCCAAACAATCTCCAATTCGTTCGAGCGTAAATGGCAATTCTTCCCGCTTCTCTTCTTCGATACCGGCCATCTCAAAATACAGGGTGCTAGCGGGGTCACGTGCAGTCACCAGCACCAGAGACACTGCATCGATGGACTGCACGTCGGTCGTGAGGTTTGATATAGCAACAACCCGATCCGGAAACACACCGGTCAACTTATGATTGACTTCAAGATGAACACCCAACCGCCGAAGTAGTGCCTCAATGCATGGTTGTTCCATTGTGTAACGGGTCCAGTGGGACACTTCCGGCCCTGGGGTTACCAACGTGACAGATAATCCTGCCTGCGCCAACATCTGTGCAATGATCCCCCCCATATAGTAATGATCGTCATCATAGACCACCACAGGCCCCGCTACTGGCAGATTACCCTCCACAATGTCATCTGGGGTGAATACACTTCCATGATCTGCAATTCCCTCTAACGGCTCCCAGTTTGCACGCCCAAGGGCATCCTGCCGCCAACGCGAACCAGTCGCGATCGCAACATGCTCTGCACCGTACGACAAAATACTGTCCCGATCCATATGGCTGCCCGGATAAAACGTTACCTGGTTTAGTTTCTCGATCTGACCGAGTCGATAGTCAACCACCCTGCGCCAAACAGAAAGGCCAGGAAGTCCAGCTTCCTTGATGACTCGACCCCCACCTTCATTGGTGTCAGCAAGTGCTACCTCATAGCCGCGCCGACCAAGAGACATGGCGGCTTCTAAACCCGCGGGCCCAGCCCCCACCACCAAAACTCGATTGGAATGTCCCTTTCGGTTCATGTTCTCCGGATGCCACCCTCGTCTCCATTCCTCTCCCATCGTGGGATTTTGTGTGCACTGAATCGGCGTATGGGTCCAATCCCCCGTCACGCAAATATTGCAACCAATACACTCTCTGATATCGTCTAAACGTCCTTCTTCAATCTTTCGTGGTAGAAAAGGATCAGCAATAGACGGTCGCGCTGCCCCGATCATGTCCAGTATTCCACGCTGGATCTGCGATACCATGACATCGGGTGATGTAAATCGACCCACGCCGACCACCGGACGGCTGGTGACCTGTTTAACAAACTTCACATAGGGCTCCTGAGCGCCCTCCTCTCCAAACCTTGCAGTAACTGAATCGTTCGGCCAATCGCTTAGATTCACGTCCCATAAATCCGGGTGTTCTGAGAGCATCTCCACAACATCACGACTCTCAGCCTCACAAGACAAACCCTCGTTTCCAAGAAGCTCGTCCACAGCAAAACGAAATGCAATACCACAACGGTCACCTACCGCCTCTCGGGTGTCTTCCAACAGTTCTCGCGTCAAACGCAGTCGATTAGTCAACGAACCACCGTATTCGTCAACACGACGGTTGTAACGCCGGCTCAGGAAATGCATACCCAGTGTCAAATCGTGACCTGCATAGACATATACAATGTCGAAGCCAATATCACGTGCCCGCAACGCCGCTTTCCGATGCCAACGCCGGACATCTGCGATATCACGCCGAGTCATCGCGCATGCCTGGCTCGGCTCCAACGCAGCCACCGGGAGATCAGAAACCCCCATCACCGGAAGTCGACTGTAGCGATTAGACACTGCATGTCCATTGTGAACTAACTCGACTGCTGCCAGCGCTCCGTGGGCATGCACTGCGTCGACCATCAACGCCATGCGTCGCCCATCCTCTGCATCCCATAGTCGTGCTTCGGGATACGGCAACACGTCCGTGGAAGCATGAATATCGCACTCCTCCGTTGACACGACCCCCCAACCCCCTTCTGCCTTTACTCCGCGCATGGCCGCGACACTATTGGGCATCGCGTGCCCCATGCCATTGCAATGAGGCACTTGATAAAAACGATTTTTCGAGGTTACTGGACCAATCGGAACTGATTCGAATAAACAATCGAAACGAGAGTCACGCTCTGTCATGCGTTATTCAACATTTTCTGATTGAGTACAGCCAAATGACCTATCTGCGGCGCCATCTCCAAATCTAACACCGGCAACTTTACCTTCAGTTGCTGATGGAAATAAGCAACCCCGAATTCCAGAGTCGACAGGTTGTCACGAGGATAAACGCTACTAGCGAAAGACTCCTGCAACCAGAGGGCTAGATTTTCGTCCTCACGCACAGTTCGCTCATTAATCCTTTGATTGAGATAACGCACGGCTCGTGTCTCCCGACGGCTGTCCTGCAGCCCGAAGCATTGCCCAATCACCAATGACTTGCCCGCCGACACAGGCACGGTCATGTAGAACTCCACCATTTCGGGATACAGTACAAAAACAAGATTCGGGAACACCGCAAAGTAAAACCAAACACGCTGTTCTGATTGTGGCAAATGATCGAACGATGGCAGCAGCTTCTTATAATAATCAACACTCCAAAACGGTGATACATCTTTATCCACCCGAGCGACTGAGATCGGCACATCGCCCATCAATGCATCCCGGTAATCTCTGCCATACAGCGAGTGCAACGACGGATGGGCAGTTGGGACATGATAGCCTTCGTTATCGACGTCGTGGATCAGTTTCCAGTTATAGGGCAACTCGACAACACTCCGACTGCCAAGCGGCAGCAGTTCGCTCAAGCGATAGTGCGTAACCTTTTCTTCAACTGCAGCCAATCGTTCAGCGAGCGACTGCCCACCCGACCGAAAACGAATAAAAAGAAATCCATGCCACATTTCGAGTTCGATCCGTATTAGTCCGTTCGACCCGATTTCCAGTTGGTCGAACGTGCCTGGTGATGGGACCTGTTTCAGTCGACCATCCAGATGATAGGTCCAACCGTGAAACGGACAAACCATGGTGCGCCGACAGTGTCCACGGTCTGCGCCAACCACTCGACTCCCTCGATGACGACAAACATTATGAAATGCCCCGATTCGTCCTTCTTCGTCACGGATCAAGACGGCTCGCTCGCCGCCAATGTTAAAGGTGGTGTAGTCCCCGCTGTTTGGAATCTCGCTCACATGACCTGCCAACAACCAATCACTAAGAAATAGTGCTTCCAACTCGAGGGCTGTTAGTTCTTCCGAACGATAGGTCCAAGGTGCCAGCATATCTGCTCCCGAACCCTTGTCAGGAATATCACTTCCTGCTTCATTTTTCGGCCGCTTTTCTTTAAACATTTGGGTGCGCTCAACTGATCTATTGTTACTTTAATGGGCCTGAGGACGTATATAGTGGCGTGTTGATCACGACCGGTCAGCACCTTTCCCCTGCCAAATCAACAATTAGCGTGACTGTTCATATCTCACACTAGCATCAGTACTCGTATCTGCACACGGGCCAACAAACATCGATACACTATCGAACCAGAGGGCTCCTGCCAACCCCGGTAGGTGCACGATGTTTTTACCAACAAACATAGGACTAACCCGAGGAAGGACCATGAAAGTTTTTTCCCTCACAGCTAAATTCACCCTGACCAGTGTGTTGACACTGGTAGTCAGTCTGATCACGGTGCCAGTATTCGCCGCTGGAACACTCAACGTCTACAACTGGGCTGAGTATATCGGCGAAACCACCATCGCGGATTTTGAGAAAGAATTTGGTATCAAAGTGACCTACGACAATTACGACTCGGTGGAAACCGCAGACGCAAAACTCCTAGCGGGAAGCTCCGGTTACGATGTTGTCAGCCACAGTGGCTCAGCCATCGGACGATTGATTCCAGCTGGCAACATTCTGCAGCCTCTTGATAAGTCGAAATTGCCGAATCTCAAACATATGCGGACGGATGTCATGGGGCAACTGGCGAGCAATTGGGATGAAGGCAACCAATATGTGATTCCTTTTATGTGGGGCACCCACGGTGTGACCTATAACGAAGAACTGGTTCGTAGTGTCTTACCGAATGCTCCAATTGGCTCAATGGATTTAATCTTCAAACCCGAATATATGGAAAAACTCGCGCAGTGTGGCGTTGCTTTTCTTGATTCTCCGACCGACATCATTCCTATGGCTTTAGCCTACCTGGGACTCGATCCAAGCTCCAAAGACCTTGCAGATTACGCCAAAGCAGCCGACATGCTATTGAAGATACGGCCGTACATAAAAACGTTCGATAATTACGCCTATCAGAAAATGCCAGAGAAAGAATTCTGCTTGGCCGTCACGTGGGGGCCAGACGGACTGCTTGCCATGTCTGGTGCTGAAGAAGCCAACACGGGCGTTGTATTGGATTTCTTTTCGCCCCCCGGACCCGGCGCCGCCAATGTGTGGATCGATGGTTGGGTTATCCCAGCAGATGCCAAGAATGTCGAGAATGCCCATCTCTTTCTAAATTACATGATGAGACCGGAAGTCGCCGCCAATGACAGTAACTACACCTGGTACGCCACCGCCAACCAGGGTGCCTTGTCGCTGGTGGACCCGGCAGTCACAGGCAGCACGGCTGCCTATCCACCGGCAGACGCGGTCGCACAAATGTATACCCTGGCCGTCGTTCCTCCGAAGGTTGAAAAAGCTCGGACACGGGCATGGGTCAAGTTCAAGTCTGGAAACTAGCGCACTGCCTTTTGCTGGGGTGTCACCACCGACGTGGTGGCACCCCTTTTTATTGATCACAATCCACACCACTGCCTGACTTGAGCCAGCGCATGTCCAACGCCCTTGACCCCTCGGATCAACCCTGGCTTGATCCAGACACTGTGCCCTTTATAAAGGTAGATGGGATCACCAAAACATTCGGTGCATTCACCGCAGTTGATCAGGTTGATCTAGAGATTTTTCGTGGTGAGCTTTTCTGCCTACTGGGAGCATCTGGCTGCGGAAAGACTACGCTTCTCCGCATTCTTGCAGGGCTTGAGACACCGACATCTGGCAAGGTGTGGATCGATGGTGTTGACATGACGCAGATGCCCGCGTACGAACGCCCCGTGAACATGATGTTCCAATCGTACGCACTTTTTCCACATATGAACGTGGCACAGAATGTGGCCTACGGACTCAAACGTGACGGCACCCCAAAAGAGGAAATTAGCGAACGCGTTGACCAGATACTCACGATGGTAGAGCTTTCGGGATTTACCAAACGAAAACCACATCAACTTTCCGGCGGAGAACGGCAACGCGTGGCACTTGCCCGAGCCCTCGTCAAACGTCCCAAGGTGCTGCTCCTTGATGAACCCCTGGCTGCGCTCGACAAACGACTACGCGAACAGACTCAATTCGAATTGATGCGCATTCAGGAGCAACTCGGAGTGACCTTTATCGTCGTTACCCATGACCAGGAAGAAGCAATGACTCTTGCTACGCGAATTGCTGTAATGGATGAAGGCCGCTTTATTCAGGTCGGGCCACCCACTGATCTCTACGAGAATCCGGATAACCGGTTTATTGCAAGCTTCATCGGATCCGTCAATCTCTTCGCTGGGTGCGCGCTTACGCACAATAATGACCTCTACACCATCGCATTGAAAAAACATGACCTTCAATGTCAGGTCGAACATACGCAACACCTTGATAATGGAAGCTCGATTTGGCTGGCGGTGCGACCGGAAAAAATCACAATCTCCAGAACACCCACAGCCAGTGAGAAAATGAACCAGCTGATCGGTACTGTCGATGACATTGCTTACACGGGCAATCTTTCGACCTATCGTGTGAAGACACAACACGGCGACATTGTTGAAGTAACTCATCCGAATCAGAGTCGTTCACGGGGCAGTCAGCTGATTGCTGATTGGGGTGACACCGTTTACCTTCACTGGACCTCAGCTGACTCGGTGTTACTGACCGAATGATCAGCAGAATCTTCGCGGGGCGGAACCGATGGCAAAGGCGTTACCGCACCGAATGACCCGGTTAACCCAAAAACTACAGTTTTCGTTAAACGGCGTCATCATTGCGGTTCCGTTTTACTGGCTTCTGATTTTTTTCCTGGCACCCTTTGTTATCGTTTTCAAAATCAGTGTCGCTGAGTCTTTGATTGCGAGCCCACCGTTCTCCCCACTTTTTGACATCGCTCAGAACGGCGCGCTATCGGTACACCTTGTATTCGACAATTACGCTTATCTGTGGGAAGACTCGCTCTACATCAAGACGTATGTCAACTCAATCAGAATTTCAACAATCTCGACCATCCTCTGTTTGCTACTTGGTTATCCCATTGCTTATGCAATAGTCCGATCAACACCGACAACACGCTTCGTGCTCCTCATGTTGATCATCCTGCCCTTTTGGACATCCTTTCTGCTGCGAATTTATGCCTGGATGGGTCTTCTTGCCGATCAAGGCACGATCAACAATATTCTGATTTATTTCGGATTGATCAATCGGCCCATCCGTTTGATGTACTCCGAATTCGCGGTACATATCGGCATTGTCTATTCCTATCTGCCGTTCATGATTCTGCCGCTCTACGCCAACATGGAAAAGTTGGATCACACAATTCACGAGGCCGCGGCCGACCTTGGTGCTCGACCTTTTACGACATTTTTCACCGTCACCTTACCCCTGACAACCCCCGGCATCATGGCTGGCTCACTGTTGGTTTTCATCCCAGCGACCGGCGAATTTGTAATACCCGACCTTCTTGGCGGTGGCAATGTGTTGATGATCGGTCGTGTGCTGTACAACGAATTTAACGCCAACCACGATTGGCCTGTGGCATCGGCGGTCGCCATTGTTCTGCTTCTGGTTTTAGTGATTCCCATGATGCTGTATCAACGCATTCAATCAAAAGAGAACAACGGGTAGCTCATGGGCAAGAAGCCTTCCGTATTTCTCTTCTCAATGCTCTGTTTTGGGCTCGCGTTTCTTTATGTTCCTATGGCCATGCTAGTGGTCTACTCATTTA
Organism: Gammaproteobacteria bacterium; assembly: GCA_022451485.1. Lineage (GTDB taxonomy): Bacteria > Pseudomonadota > Gammaproteobacteria > Arenicellales > UBA868 > UBA11791. The sequence goes on along the minus strand of JAKUQS010000013.1, from coordinate 48,343 downwards.
ATTACTCAAAACTGGTCCCTGTCTGGGGGGGCTTTTCCATGCGCTGGTACCGCGTACTCTTTGAAAGCGAGGAGGTCTGGTCAGCTCTCATGCTAAGTCTGAAGATTGCGTTCCTTAACGCGACCTTCGCCACGATACTGGGCACGCTGGCGGGCCTGGCTCTGGCTCGCATTGGTCAATTCAAAGGGCGAACCCTATTCACGGGAATGATTACTGCGCCTCTGGTAATGCCTGAAGTCATTACCGGCCTGTCACTTCTCCTGCTCTTTATTTCTCTAAACAGTATCATCGGCTGGCCCAGTGAGCGAGGAATGACAACAATCACCATCGCGCACATCACTTTTTCTATGGCCTATGTTGCGATCATCATCCGCGCACGCCTCTCCGGCATTGGTCAACATCTCGAAGAAGCTGCGCAGGACCTTGGGGGAAAGCCTTTTCGAGTGCTTCTGGACATCACCCTCCCCCTGTTGGCACCGGCCCTTATAGCAGGTTGGTTGCTCGCTTTTACCCTGTCGCTGGATGACCTGGTGATTGCGAGTTTTGTCTCCGGGCCCGGGTCGAATACATTGCCTATGTTGATTTACTCGAGGGTCCGCCTGGGTCTTCGGCCCGACATCAACGCACTCGCGACGATTATTATTCTAGTCGTCGCAATAGGGGTATTCATCGCCGGCTGGCTGCTTCTGCGTCAACAGCAGCAGCGGGATCGCGATCTACAGATAGCAGGGACAGGTAACACCAGCGTATCCCCGTTCAACGACAAAAATCACCACTCGCGCGACCAATCTGGCGACATACATCGACACCAAGTGGATATGGGGACACCTGAACGACCCGGTCATCGTTAGACTAGGGCTTCCGTAGTACAGACAAGGACTCTGACCTTGCCTCATTTTGACTTTTTCATCGACATTGACGGCGTCTTGTACGACGGCAACCTCCCGATCGAAGGTGGACCAGAGGCGATTCGGTTCATCCGCAGTATCCGTGGCCAGATTTTGCTGGTCACCAACACGACACGCATGTCGGTCAGCCGAGTGGAAGAGCAACTTGCCACATTCGGCTATGACATCCCCGGTGAAGAAATTTTTGCGGTTTCTCAAGCGACGGTCGACTATGTGACCCGCCATTATGACAAAGCCCGCTGTTTCCTAATCACCGATAGCTCGGTTGAGGATATGTTTCGGCAGGCCGGTCATACGGTCATTCAGGATGCCTCGCCACGCGATGCCGATGTCGTCGTGATGGGAATCAGCAAATGGCCCGATTTTGGGCAGCTCGATGCTGCCTGGCACTTAATCGAAGGCGGCGCCGAGCCGATAGCTATGCACCGGGACCCAACGTTTCCAGACGGGGGCATCATGCGTCTCGGACTTGGCGGTATCGTCGCAGCGCTAGAGTCGGTCACTGATATCCCGATTACCACCATCGGCAAACCCAACGCTGGATTCTTTCAATTGGCGTTGGCTAAATCAGGATTTGATCCTGAACATACCATCATGATCGGAGACAGCCTGGAAGCGGATATCCGCGGTGCCCGCTCAATGGGTCTAAAAACATTGTTTGTTCGAAGTGGTGCCAATGCCGATGCGCCGACCCCGGTAGACAGCGACTGGGAGCTGCCGTCGATTGGCGCCCTGCCTGCATGGTATCGAGAGACATTCCCATCCTAACCATGTTGTCAAAGACCAACGTCGACGCACAAACACCAACCTGTTCTGTTGGCGATGCTCTCATCAGATGCAAAGGGCTGTGTAAGTCCTTCGGAAAATTAACTGTTGTACATGATCTCAATCTGGCCATTAGGGCAGGCACCTGTTTCGGATTACTCGGACCGAACGGTGCGGGAAAATCAACCACCCTACGAATGATATTGGGTCAGTCACCTCCGAGCGACGGTGTCCTTGAAGTGTTCGGCAAAGATATTCGTCGCCACGGTCGCGACATTCGTGCACGGACTGGCGTTGTACCCCAGGCTGACACACTCGACCCGGATTTCAGTGTGATCGAGAATATCACTATCTATGCCCGTTATTTTGGACTGCGCCCAGATGTTATGCAGCACGAAATCGAGGAATTGCTGAACCTGGTCGAACTGAGTGATCGCCGCCACAGTCGCGTGAGTACGTTATCTGGGGGAATGAAGCGGCGACTCACGATTGCGCGAGCGCTAGTCAATGATCCTGAACTCCTAGTGCTTGATGAGCCTACCACGGGGCTTGATCCACAGGCACGCCACCTCGTATGGGCCTTAATCCACGGCCTAAAACGATCGGGCAAAACGATCATCCTAACCACCCATTACCTGGAAGAAGCGGAACGACTGTGTGACAACCTTGTTCTCATCGATCACGGTCATGCCGTCGCCCGCGGGAGCACCAAAGAACTAATTGCGACACATTGTGAAAAAGCAGTAGTGGAAATAAGGGACACACTGAATCCATTGCAAAAACAAGCCATAGAGCATGTGGCAACCCGACTTGAATACAGTGGTGATACCACCTATGCCTATACAAGTGATTCGACAAGACTGGCCACCGCAATAGATGACTTGAAATTAGAACAAGTGCTTCACCGTCACGCCACTCTTGAAGACGTATTTCTTCGCCTAACCGGCCGAGGTATTCGAGATTGAACCGTCCATGGCAACCGCTCGTCCGTCGTCAAGCCCTTGCTGTGTGGCAGCGGAATTTCCTCGTCTGGCGAAAGCTGATTGCCCCTAGCCTGGTGGTCCACTTCGGCGAGCCGTTAATTTATCTGCTCGGGCTAGGTTATGGCCTTGGCCTATTTATTGGAAAGATGGCAGGCATGCCCTATCTGGCTTTTCTAGCGTCCGGGTTTATCGCCTCCTCTGCTATGAACACCGCCAGTTTCGAAGCAATGTGGTCGGTATATACACGAATGGTACCGCAACGCACCTATGAAGCTCTGCTAGCAACACCTATTGAAGTCGATGATATTGTTGTTGGTGAGTTACTCTGGTGTGCAACCAAAAGCACAATAGCTGGATGCGCCATCCTCATTGTTGCCGTTTTTCTCGGTGCCGTCAGCGACCTGTCCGCCTTACTATCCATTCCATTACTGTTTGTCATCGGTTTCTGTTTTGGAGCCCTAGCAATGATCGTTACGGCACTCGCCAATGGCTACGAATTCTTTAGTTACTACATTACCCTGGTGATCACACCCATGTTCATACTATGCGGTGTCTTCTATCCCACAACTTCTTTGCCCGAAGGAATGCAGCAAGTGATACAGTTTCTTCCGCTCACCCACGCTGTTGCCTTAGTGAGACCGCTGGTAACCGGTCAGGAACTGATTGCACCGCTCCAGCACCTGCTTGCACTGATCGCTTTTGGTACCGTGGCCACCTGGGTAACTGTTATCCTTATTAGACGGCGACTGATTATTTGATCGCGAGACATTCGACTTTGAAAACTCCCTATAACTACCCGACACCGCTTGACCGTCTTTTGACCACACTAGACAACGCCCTCAATACAGTGGCCGGCACACCTACTGGTAGCGGACGTGCAAATCCAGCCGACAGCGTGAAACAAGACACCCTAACCCCATCTGAACGGGAGGAGGCTGCACGATTGATGCGAGTCAATCACGTCGGTGAAATCTGTGCACAGGCTTTGTACCAGGGACAATCACTGACCTCACGTAACGAAACGGTGCGGCGAGCCTTACACAAGGCATCGATAGAAGAAAATGATCATCTAAAATGGTGCAAAAACCGTATCGACACACTTGGAGGCAGAGAGAGCCGCCTGAATTTCCTGTGGTACAGCGGTGCATTTGCGATAGGTGCAGTCGCGGGGGCAATGGGAGACAGCACCAACCTCGGTTTCGTCGAAGAAACAGAACAGCAGGTTCAGAAACATCTCGACAACCACCTTAAACGATTGCCACATTCTGACCATAAAAGCCGCGCCATTCTGCACCAAATGCGTTTAGACGAGCAACGCCACGCTCGCATGGCGCGCTGTGCCGGTGCAACTACCCTACCGGGACCAATCCGATCGATCATGCACCTTGCTAGCCGAGTCATGACAGCTACCGCCTACCGGGTTTAACACTCTGAGTAGTCGGTCTTTGTTCAAGGCGATGCAAAGGCCTATTCTCACCGGTTTTACAGCCCTGTTGTTGCTGTTCTCGCTAGGGGCAAGCAATGCGGACAATTCAATAGTCGTTCAAGACGATACTGGAGCCAGAGTAATTCTGCCGGCGCCCGCCCAACGCATCATCAGTCTTTCTCCACACCTTACAGAATACCTATTTCACCTAAACGTCGACGACCAGATTGTGGGTACAGTGGACTATAGCAATTACCCGGCCAAGGCAAAATTGCTTCCCCGAGTGGGCTCTCATCAAAAATTCAACCTCGAGGCGATTATCGGACTCGAACCAGACCTAGGGCTTATCTGGCACAGTGGCACTTCGACCGCCGAACTTGCTCGCGTCATTAAACTCGGTATCCCCGTTTTCCTTTCTGAACCACGGCGACTTGAAGACATCGCCACAACACTACAACGTCTGGGCCAATTAACCGGGGCCAACGATCGCGGTTATCGATTATCAAACCTATTTCGCAAAGACACAGCAAGATTATTAGCCAAGTACAGTGGTCGATCTCCAGTGCGAGTCTTCTATCAAGTGTGGCAAAACCCACTTATGACCTTAAATGGGGAACACCTCATCAATCGACTGATCAGTCATTGCGGAGGAAAAAACATCTTCGAACATTTAGTGTCACTCGCACCAACGGTATCACGGGAAGCGGTCATTGGCGCTAATCCTGAGATAATTATTGCGGCAGGACCTGTATCAACCGCACACGCATGGCTAGCCGCGTGGCAGCGATGGCCTAGCATTCGAGCAGTTAAGGATCAAAACCTGTTTACGATTGACCCAGATCTGATTAATCGACCAACACCTAGAATTCTCACCGGCATGCAAAGCTTGTGTGAGCTCATTGAACAAGCCCGTCAGCGTCAATTAAAGTACTAATGTCTGTATGTTGTCATTCTGACCGAGACAACAATGTTTGCTTCGGTGTCGTTAGTAGTTCGGGGAGACCATCTACAACGCGAAGGCATTGTCCATAGTCAACCGAAAAACTGACTGACTCGCTCAGCGACTTGTTAGCCAAGATGCCGTAAGCTATTTTTATGACGCCAGCGTGGGTAATGAGCAGCACTCGACCAACAGGAAGCTGAGCGAGAAATTGCTCAACCCGGACCTGAAATTGGGCGAAGGCTTCGCCGCCTGGGAAAATAAACGATTCAATATTGGCCATCCACATGTCCAAAGCAGATTCACCGATGTCCGTCCACAGTCGACCTTCCCAAGCCCCAAAATCAACTTCCTGTAGACGATCATCCAACACATAGTTGGAACCGAAAAAATTCGCTAATTTGCGACAACGTCGCAATGGACTGGAGTAGGTATAGTCGAAACTGTGAGGTAATAAATTCGCGGATATCACGGCTTCTTGCTCAAAAGTCTCTGCGACATCAAGGTCAAGCCGGCCATAACAAACCCCCTTCTCCACCTGAGGTCGAGTATGACGAATTAGGCAGATATCCATAAGCTTACTCCGACTATATAGACCACAACCTCACTGATCTGTTGCGAAAACCCTAGGTAATCACCGGTATAACCACCGATCTGACGATTCGCTAACTGACACAAAACTATAATCAATAGTAATAAAGTAAACAGCATAACCAATGTTGCTATTGGCCAGAACCATAACAAAGGCACTACAACCAATCCCGCAACAGACAAATCAATCGAGGTAATCGATTCAGCTACCGGCTTAACACGACTTTCTTCTGGATCTCCTACGTAAGAAAGCAGACACATCACCGAAAGCGGGACAAGCCGGGATAACCCGTGCGCCAATAACAGTAGCGGTGGAATCATCGCAATCGGCAGTGCGCTCAGTAAGGCAAACTTAAGCATCAAGACTGACCACAACCCCACTACCCCATAAGTTCCCACTCGGGAATCTTTCATAATCTGCATCTTCTCGCTTCGATCAAATGCGCCCCCAAATCCATCACACACATCAGCTAAACCGTCTTCGTGGAAACACCCCGTCAGCAGGCAATGGGACACTAATACAAGGACGATCACGGCCTGCACTGGTAACCAAGGAATCAACAGCAGGAAAATTCCTGAACAAGCAAGCCCTACCAAAATCCCAACCCATGGGAAATAACGCATCGCGTTATTCAATTCGCTAGGAGTCCATACCGATAGACCTCCCACGGGTATACGAGTGAAATACATCAACGCAATCCTGAGACGCCGTACTTCACGAAGTAATTGACTATGGACGTCGGTAGTCATACGGAAGTTGACTCGAGTGAGCTGCCGGATACACCGGCTGACTCAAATGTTGCCATTTCGTTGTGTAAGGCACAGGCGAGATCCATCAATGGCCACGCAAGGGCAGCCCCGCTCCCTTCCCCAAGTCGTAAAGACAGCGAAAACAGTGGTTCGGCCCCCAGAGCCTTCAGAAGATGCTTGTGGCCTGGCTCTGCCGAAGAATGAGAATGAATCATCCAAGCAGTCGACCCAAAACATATTCGAGCCGCGACGCAGGCAGCGACTGTCGAAATAAATCCGTCAACCAAAATTGGGATTCCAAACTGGCTGCAGCTAATGAATGCGGCAACCAGTGCTGCTATTTCAAAACCTCCGAGACGGCGTGTCAGTTCCATTGGGTCATCAATCGCATGGCCATGCCGACACAATATGGCGCTCACAACGCCAACCTTGGCCGTGACACCTTCAGCATCCAAACCAGTGCCGGGGCCGACCATTTGGGTGGGGGAAAGACCAGTTAAAGCACTACCCATAGCCGAAGCGACAGTGGTATTGCCTATCCCCAGTTCACCACCGATGAATAATGACATTCCTGTGTCGCGTGCACGAACAGCCGCCTTTCGTCCCACCTCGAGGGCTTGAGATAATTCCGACTTAGTCATCGCCGCGTGCTTTAAGCAGTTGGCTGTGCTCGAGGCAATAGGCGAATAAACAATACGCGGATGGCTATCATGGTGTCCAACTGTCCCCAGATTGATAACTTCCAACGTCAACCCGAGCCTGTCTGCTAACACGCTGATTGCCGCTCCGCCGACAGCAACGTTGTGCACCATCTGGGCTGTTACCGACTGTGGATACGCCGACACATCTTCGACCGCAACGCCGTGGTCACCAGCAAAAATGCTAATACAGCATGGCCGCGCCTGCGGAGTCTCCGTGCACTGCAGGGCTGCCAACTGAACCGCTAAATTTTCAACCCGACCCAACGCCCCTAACGGTTTGGTCAAACTGGCCTGCCTCTTTATGGCTCTCTTGCGAAACTTATCGCTTGGCACAGCAGCCGGAACACGAAACTTATCCCAGGCTTTCAACAGAGGTTCCTGTGAACGTTACTGTTAATCAAAGAACCCAGAGTAGCGACTCGATTAGCTACTGTAGAAATACGATGATCAAGCAGATCCATCTAATCAGTAACCTAACGGACTCACATAGCCAAAGGGCAAGGGGCCAGCAACATGGTCTCTACTCACGCTTGTTATAACTAACAGAAACAAAGAATCCGATACCCGGTTGCCGATAATGAGCGGCTGTCTCATAGTCCTCGTCAAACGCATTCTCAACCTTACCGTTTAACGACCAATTATCCGTAATACTCCATTCGCCAATCAGATTAACGACAACATAACGATCCAGCAAAGTCGTGTTAGCGAGGTCATCATAGGTTTTACCATTTAATCTTGCCCCAATGCCCGCACGGTATCGACCAAAACTTCGAGAAATATTCAAAGCAAGAGCCTCGCTTGGTCGACGCGGCAGCTCCAATCCTTGGTTGCTACCACTCTTTTGTTCCGCGTCGAGCACAGTCAGAGCAGCAGACCATCGCCAGACGTCACGGCTCATCGCCACACCCATTTCAACGCCACGCACCTGCGCTTCATCTATGTTAGCCGGACCTGCGGAAATGGGATCGTAAGCTATTAATTTATCAATGTTCGTTTTGAAAACATTCACAGTCCAGCGTCCGTCAGGCATCGACACTCGATAACCCAGATCGACGGTATTCGACTCCTCTGGATCCAACACAGAACTCCCCCAATTTGGGTAGTACAGGTCATTGAAAGTCGGCGCTTTAAAAGCGGTACCGTAAAATACAGTTACCCGTTGGTCCTTACCGGTGTCAACACCGAGTGTCACGTTACCCGTGGTGTAGTCGCCAAACTGTTCGTTATCGTCATACCGCAGTGCCCATTGGACACCGTATTGCTCAATGTCTTTTTGATATTGGACAAATACTCCGGTGTTATCACGCGAGGTCACAGAATAGAGGGTATCGCTGTCCACTGTGTCATTTTGATAATCGATGCCAGCAGTCAGCAATCCTGTGCTGCCCAATGACATGTCGTTCTGCCACGACAGTGAATTTCGAAGGGTTTCATAACGGCTACTAAAGACCTGATCCTTGAAGTCTTCGGCCTTATCCAGACTCTGGCCAACGGCGACGGTCGATCGCCAGCTGGCGCTTGGATCCAAGACGAGACGACCACCGATTACACGCATTGTGGTCTCAGTTTGATTGGAAAAACTGCCGTCATAGTCGGTATCGGCATCCGAATACATAAAATGCAACCCGAGTTCAGCGCTTTCCGATAACTGGCGATCGAACCGCACAGCCAACGCAGATTTTTCATGCCCATCCCGATCAGGCTCGTCCACGTAACAACCACCCGCGGCCCCGGTGCAGGCATCAAAACCATCACTACCAAGATGACTAAACCGAACACTAATTCCAACATTTGGATTCGAAACAAAACCCGCGTTCAATTCTCGAAAACCGTCAGTTCCCAAACGCGACGATACAGACGTTGTTTTGTTTTCTGCATCAGGCCGGGTAAAAATCTGAATCACGCCGCCAATAGCGTTTGCTCCATATAAACTGGATCGCGGACCACGAACTACCTCTATCTTCTCCACCTGTGCCAATGGAATGAGTTCAAAAGGCGTGGTCCCAAGGGTCGCCGAACCGACACGCACGCCGTCGACCAAGACAGTAACGTGACCAGAATTGGTACCACGCAGAAGCAGCGACGTTGCCTGACCCAGACCACCGTTGTTTGTAAGAATAACTCCGGGGGCAGTACGCAAAACATCAGCAACGCTGCTGGCTTGGAGGTTGTCAATATCGTCGCGCGTGATAACGGTAACTGGCGCCAGCGTCTCGTCGACCATTTCCGCAGTTCGAGTTGCGGTCACAATGACAGTTTCAGCACCGTAAACCGGGCACGCCAACATCAGTAATCCAACCAATGGGACACCACGCCAGCACTTCATAGAAAGCATTTCTAACTCCTTAGCGCACCACCCGTGCGCGGTTCATGCGAGATGAGTGGTTCTGAGGAGTTCTAACGAAAACCCCAGCCACCGCCCACCGCGGCAACTAAATGGTTTCGATATGGACCGGTTTCCGGACTCGTGGTCAGGCCGCGTAGCTGGCCAAGAATTCAGCGCCTTCCCACGGCCAGTGCCGCAGTGGCAATATGCTGAACCCGTACCACTTACCGTTGCGGGGGCAGTGCCGGCCTTGCAGACATCGACGTCTTTAGCGCACCGGCTTCCCGTTTCACCGTGCGGCTGAGACGTCACACGGTACCCACATCGAGAATTTCGACGTTACGCCGTCACCTCAGTGACTGTCAACCCTAATTCCCTGGGGTTAGGAAACACTGTTTATCAGCGCGTCAACTAAAGCGGGAAAAAGAGATCACGATCGTTCGCTTGATAACGGCCCATCGGCTGATCGTAGAGTCTTGAAAAATGACCCTCAGTAGCCATTTCTGCTACTAAACCATGGGATGCCTTGCCATCACCGTAGAGAAAGACCAGATAGTCACTGAACCTCACGGCTAAATTAATATCATGCAACACCATGACCACCGTGCGACGCGCACGACGCCATTTATCTATCATGCCTCCGAGCAATGTGACCTGATGACGGGGATCGAGGTGATTACTGGGCTCATCCAATAAGACTACGGCCGAATCCTGGACAGCCAATGCCGCCAGATCAACTCGCCGACGCTCCCCACCTGACAAGGAAAAAAGATTCCTGTCCTGGAAACCATTGAGCCCCACTTGGCCAAGTACTTGATCTACTCGCTCCAGATCCAGGGCGCTTTCTCCCTGCAACGGGGAACACCACGGATGCCTTCCGGTTAGTACTGTTTCCATCACCGTCAAAGGAAATACATCGGCGTGATCCTGGAATAAGATTCCAATCTGCCGCGCCCTTTTGCGTCGCGGTATATCAACAAGCGGCTGCCCATCAAAAGACACTTGACCCGCAATGGGTTGATAAAGGCCTGCCAAAGTTCTGAGCAGAGTCGATTTGCCTACTCCGTTGGGGCCCAAAATCGTCCATACCTGCCCCGGCAAAAATGTCGTGCACAAATCGCGGCAAACAACTACATCTCCGATCTCAATGCGCAGATCATGTGTACTTAATTGCGTCATGATCGCGAGGTTGCACTACGTCGTAACAAAAACAGAAAGGTAGGAACGCCGATAAACGCAGTCACTATCCCAACAGGCAATTCATTGGGAGCCATGATAGTTCTCGCAACCAACTCTGAGACGATGAGCAATGCACCGCCAGCGAGCAAAGAGCCAGGAACAACCAAACGATGATCCGCACCGATCACGAGCCGAACGATATGGGGCACCACCAAACCCACAAAACCGATCGCCCCCGCCAATGTCACGGCACTCGCCGTGAGCACACCCGCCGTGAAGTAGAGGATCAAGCGCAATGACACGGTATTAACGCCCAGACTCGCCGCGCGCTGCTCACCGGTCGCTAACAAATTAAGACTTCTGGCAACATAAACACTAACGCCCAAGCCGAGTGCCAACAAACCCACTCGAAAACCACCTGGCAAACGTTCGGTCAAATCACCCATTAACCAGAACAACATACCGCGAAGGTGTGCTTCTGGGCTGATTGCCAGCAAAAAACTCACCATCGCACCCCATCCCGCCGCCATCACCACTCCGGTCAGAAGCAACCGAGTTGAAGACCAGTGACCCGCACCACGCGCTAAACCGAATACGATAAACAGTGAAAACAACGCACCAACAGCGGCTGCTCCAGATACCCCAGCCTCGGCCCAACCCCACGTGAGGGCGAGAAGCGCCCCGACTGACGCGCCGCCAGACACGCCCAACACATATGGGTCAGCCAAAGGATTTCGCAAAAGAACCTGCATCAGCGCTCCAGCCACCGCAAGCATTCCACCGACTAGAAAAGCATTCAACGCTCTTGGTAAACGAATTCCCATGACAACTTCATAGTGTAGGCTCGGCCGTCCCGCTACAATCCCTTGATAGACCTGCTGCCAATCCACCTCGATGGTGCCGATTGCAAGAGAGAATCCGGCTGCTACCAGGGTCCCCAAGAAAAGCAACGGCAAGAAATAGGCACGTCGAGTACGCATAAGTAGGGCAAGATAGGGGGATCAAAAAGGAAGAAGAGCAGTATAGCTAGATGTTCTCGCTGCGCTCCATAATCGTGTGTAACCGGGCTTGAATTCTGCTACCTTTTCGCTTTTACTAAACCCTAGGCAATGGCCCCCAACTGGGGTTAATAGGGAACCGGAAACGTCCACACTGACGGTAGTCCGGGCTGTACCCGCAACTGTAAGCGGCTAGCGGAAGATTATGATAACCACTGGCGTCACGCCGGGAAGGCCAATCAGTCCGCCCCGATCCGCAAGCCAGGAGACCTGCCAGTGCCCGCGTCGCTCACCCGGGGCCGGGACATGTCCGGGGTGTGGGTCAAAACCCATCTGGCGGCGTATCGTCGAAACAATGACTGGTTCCGATATGAAACGCACGTTGGTGGGATGAAGTCTGACACAACCAGAACTGCACACTCTGCGGCTGTAAGTTTGCCCGGGACGTGGCGAACGGTAAAACATCCGATCGTCTGGAGTTTGGTGCTTTCGACAGGTCTCCATGCCGCGCTGTTTTCTGGCGCTGATCAACTCCGTCCGTCCGTTCCTATTCCTCTTCCACTCACCGCTGATCTGCAGGCCATTATTACCATCGAAGACCAGGTCATAGGTAGCCAAATCACTCGTGCAGCAGCGGCATCCCACAGTAAATCATTAGAACCCGCGCTGTCGGCGATGCAATCACACTACAAACGACTGCGTAAAGCGGTAGATAGACAGACTCAAGAAATAGTCGTCATGAAACAGCACAGCCAACGACAGGTGGGAAGGATCGAAAACCTGCAGCGGGAGCGGGTAACAATGGCCCGGGACAACTTGGGATTACGTCTTGAAATCACGCGCCAGACTCAATCCCAGGAAGCTCTTCAAGCCCAACATAAGGAGCTGACTCGCTTATATAAGACATCACTTGCACAGAACACACGCCTCCATCAAACGAGCGACCAGCAACAGCAGCTCCACAAGCTACAGGTCGATGAAAATCAAAAGTTGAAGAATCAAACGCTAAGTCAGGCTGATCAAATTGCGGCTGCGAAGGAGCGAGAGACGCTGATCAAACTCGACCATACCCGTCTAACAGAAACAGTGGCTATCCTCGAGACGTCCAACCAACGTCTGCGCAATACCACACAGAAACTAGAATCCCAGAAACAGATGCTGGTGGATGATGCTGCTGAAAGGATCAGACAGAACAGCACTCTGCGCGAGCAGGTAGCCGCTATATCGGCCGCCTCAAAACAGGAACAGGTACGCCACAAGAATGCGCTTGAACAAACAATAAGGAAAGCCGATCTCCTGAGGGAGCGCCATACAACGGCAACCCAACTCACTGACAGGCTGCGTGCCGAAATTAAACGCGATCAACTGAATCGAACCGCGGAGCGCGACGCGGCTCGTATGCAGCTAAAACGCGCCCACACCGAAAACAAACAATTGCGGGACCACAAACAACAAACGACCGCACAGTTACATCGCGCAGGAATTATCGAAAAAAACCTAAGAACAGAAATCAAGCGTTTAGAAAAACAACTTACCGTAACCACCAGTGATCGCCAGACTTCAACAACCCAGGCGACAATGACCGTAACTACTTCTGCACCCCCGGGGGATGCCTCATCAAATCATCAACCGCAGCCCATCGCCGGGAACCCCAAACCAGTTTACCCACGTCTTGCGATCAAAAAACGCCTGCAAGGCGATGTAATCTTGACTGTTAGCATCCAACCCACCGGGGCTGTCAACAGGGTCACACTGAAACGCAGCAGCGGTTTTAAACTGCTGGACAGCGCTGCGATGGATGCTGTCCGACACTGGAGATATGAACCTCTCCCCGAAGACGCGCTGCCTGTGACTCGATCAGATCAAATCCCAATTAACTTTCGATTGAAGTCTAAGACGTGAATACAGCTGATACCGCCCTGACATAGTATTACGAACTTAAACTTTAGGATGTAACAACAACTGGGTTGCAGAAAACCACCTTTTGGGTAACGAGTTCGTCAATCTCTGACTCCCCAAAACTCAGAAGATCGCTAAGTACCGCGGCAGTGTGTTGACCCAGTAACGGCGGCGGACCTTGGGGCATCGGCGGGGTGCGCGACATATGAATGGGATTAGCCACCAGTTGCAGTTTCGATCGAAACGGGTGATCGACTTCCCAACACATACCACGAGACTGTACCTGGGGATCTGAAAACGCTTCGCCAACGCTGTTAATTGGCCCACACGGTACGCCCACCTCTTCCAATGCTATTAGCCATTCAGCACGCGTTCGCGTGACAAGTGCCGCGCCCATTTGCTCTAGCAGTAGGTCCCGATTCGCCACGCGGTCACGATTGTGCAGAAACCGGTCATCTTTTCCAGTCTCAACCAGTCCAGCCACTTTACAAAAACGTTGAAACTGACTGTCATTACCAATAGCGAGCGCGATTTCTCCATCAGCAACGGGAAAGGTACCGTAGGGAACAACCGTTGCATGTGCATTACCGCTACGACCTGGAGATTCTCCAGACACGAGATAGAACATGCCCTGGTTTGCCAACATTGCAACCTGTGAATCAAGTAACGCTAAATCAGTATGTTGACCCTCTCCAGTCTGTTCGCGATGGGCTAGCGCGGCCAGAATCGAAACACACGCATACATCCCTGTCATCAAATCAGCAGCGGCAACACCGACCTTCTGAGGTCCTCCCCCGGGCTGATCATCACGCTCACCCGTGATACTCATTAACCCGCCCTGCGCCTGTGCCATAAGGTCGTAACCTGGGCGGTGGGCATAGGGCCCGGTCTGACCAAACCCGGTAATCGAGCAATAAATGAGATCAGGCTTAATAGCCGAAAGAGATTCGTAGTCAAGACCATATTTTTTCAGGCCACCGACCTTGAAGTTCTCCACAACAATATCGCATTGTTTTACTAACTGTTGAACAAGAGCACTACCACGAGTTGACGTGATATCCACTGCAACGGATTTCTTACCTCGATTGGCCGCCAGCAAATAAGCCGATTCCGGGGCACCACCTTTCGCCGGGTTGCTAAGGAAAGGGGGCCCCCAAGCCCGCGTGTCATCGCCACGCTCAGGGTGTTCTATCTTGATGACTTCAGCACCAAGATCACACAAGATTTGGGTGCTCGAGGGTCCCGCGAGTATTCGTGAGAGGTCCAACACTCTAATATGGGCTAAGGCACCAGCCATGCTGCACCCTCAGGTTGTGAATGCCTGGATACCAGTTTGCGCCCGCCCCAGTATCAAAGCGTGGATATCGTGAGTCCCTTCGTAAGTATTCACCGCTTCGAGATTCATCATATGTCGAATCACGTGATATTCGTCGGCAACCCCATTACCACCGTGCATATCCCGTGCGGTTCGGGCAATGTCCAATGCCTTGCCACAGTTATTCCGCTTCAACAAAGACACTGCCTCCGGTGCCGCAAGTCCATCATCCATTAACCGACCAAGGCGCAAACAACTATGTAGACCGAGCGTAATTTCTGTCTGCATATCAGCCAATTTCTTCTGCACCAACTGATTGGCGGCAAGCGGTCGACCAAATTGACTTCGCTCCAGGGTGTAGCTTCGTGCAGCATGCCAACAAAATTCAGCCGCACCCATACTGCCCCAGGCGATCCCGTAACGGGCACGATTAAGACATCCAAATGGCCCTTTGATCCCCTCGACGCCAGCCAGTAACTGATGATCCGGAACGAAAACATTATCCATCACAATTTCACCCGTTACCGAGGCTCGAAGGGAAAACTTGCCCTCAATCTTTGGCGTACTGAGCCCATTCATGCCTTTCTCTAGGATAAAGCCGCGGATCACACTGCCACGGTCTTTCGCCCAGACCACGAACACATCGGCAATCGGAGAGTTCGAAATCCACATTTTGGCACCGGTCAGTCGGTAGCCGCCCGCCACCGCTTCGGCACGGGTAACCAGATTACCCGCATCCGACCCGTGATCGGGTTCAGTTAATCCAAAGCACCCAACCCACTCCCCGGTGGCTAATTTCGGGAGGTAGCGTTCCCGTTGTGCTTCATCTCCATAAGCGTAAATAGGGTACATCACCAAGCTCGACTGAACACTCATGGCCGACCGATAACCACTATCGACTCGCTCAATTTCCCGCGCAATCAAGCCGTAACACACGTAACTCATGCCCGCACATCCATATCCTTGAATGGTTGCTCCCAGAAGCCCGAGACTTCCCATTTCCTGCATAATCTCTCGATCAAAGTGCTCCTCCCGGTGGGCTTTGAGAATGCGCGGCATCAATTTGTCCTGACAATATGCTTGGACAGTCTCGCGCACCAGTCGCTCTTCCTCGCTCAGAGCACGTTCCAACAACAGCGGATCACTCCAGTCGAACTCGACACGGGTCGAATTATTCATTTCTTATTTGGTCTCCATCGATTTCGCGCAATCAAGCACACATTAACAACACCTACTCCATGGAACAGAACTCTCCACTCCAATGCCAGTCCAGTCAAGCAAACTTTCAGTCAAAACAGCCACCACTTTCTGGTCTACTAAAAGTCTGCGTGCCAATCGGTATAATTTGAGATTGGCAGCCGACTCAATCATACAGCGCAATCTTTAAAGAACCCTGTCTATCTATGTTTGTGACCATTGACGAACTAGGTGCATTGGCACAAGTAATACTCGTTGATCTCGTCCTGGCTGGCGACAACGCTATTGTCATTGGTCTTTTCGCCGCGACAGTGCCGGCCGCCATGCGTCAACGCGTGATCCTGATCGGGATTGCGTTTGCTGCAGTCACCCGAATCGCATTTGCACTGGTAACTGCACAGTTACTTCTGGTGCCTGGGCTTCTGTTAATCGGTGGCCTGCTACTATCGTGGGTCTGCTGGCATCTGTGGCGAAATCTTAGGCAACCGCCAAGCCCTGACCGATCCGCGCTCGAGAATTCGCCATCAAGCTCGACATCGATGAGCCGAGCCATCATCCGGATTATCATCGCGGATCTGTCGATGTCACTCGATAACGTACTGGCTATCGCCGGCATTGCTCGTCATCACCCGGTAATCTTGGTGATAGGGCTAGGCCTTTCGATCGCCTTAATGGCGGTGGGAGCCAGCCTCATGGCACGACTGCTGGTGAATCATCGTTGGATCGGTTACGTTGGTTTTGCGATAATTCTCCATGTTGCCGCCATCATGATCTGGGAGGGGACCAAAGAAATTAACGACTTTCTAGATGTCTGGCCATACTGATGTCGCCAAGTCACCCAAGTTTCGTTACCCTGTGGCATTAACACCCTGCCCATATCGTCCACATCGCATTATCCGCACGCTCGACTAATGTCCAAAACTGCCCCCCTGGTTCTCGCTTTACTACTGCTGCTGGTATCTGGCTCAGTTTCAGCCGACGAGTGGAAGATGGCGACTGAAGCCTATCGAAACGAAGATTACACGGCGGCACTGTCCATCTGGCAGCGCCTCGCTGAGGAAGGCGATCGTGACGCGCAGTATGCCGTCGGCGTTATCCATTACAAAGGCCAGGGCGTGCGCAAAGAACTAGAGACAGCACTCGAGTGGTTTCAGAAAGCGGCTGATCACGGTCATCCAGACGCCATGTTTAATCTAGGTGTGGCTGCATGGGAGGGGAAAGGACTACCTAAAAGCTATGCCACGGCGGTAAAGTGGTGGAAGAAAGCGGCCGCCAAAGGTGACCCCGCTTCCCAGTACAACCTTGGCCTCGCCTACTCCCTAGGCAAAGGGGCAGAACAGGACGACGATAAAGCCCAAGCACTGCTTACCTCGGCGGCCAATAGCGGTCATGCGGACGCCCGACGTGCGCTGCCCGCACTTCAGAACCGCATCGCAACCCGATCCACCCCCTCGGCCGGGGTTGGCACCAGCGAGACACAGACTGAAAACAAAGTTACAGCCTCGACGACCACCGCCAGCGAACCTTCGAAGTCGAATGTAGCGAACACCCACGCCACCGAAACTGCCACTGCTGACGATGCGCAGCATTACACCGCAGGCATCATTAGCGCTGAGACAGCTTCTCTTCGAATTGCACCGAAACATTCTGCCACTGTGTTCGACACGCTGACACTGGGCACACCGATCAAGATCGTCTCAGCAACGGATGACTGGGCTCAGGTAGACGTGCCTGCAGGTTCTCTGGCTTGGGTGTTTGGCAAGTACGTTAAAGGTAATGCTGACCGAGCAACCATTCGCGGGGTCGGAGTGCGGGCACGCTCAAAACCAGGCACCGGGGTTAGCTCAACTGTGATCACCAAGCTCAAGGCTGGCGAACGTGTTCGAGTGATTGAGACAGCAGGAAAATGGAAATTGATTGCAACTTCGATCAAGACCTGGGTGCGGACCAGTGACTTTGAAGTACTTGATGCACCTACCAAATCCTGGCAGGCGCGCTGGGCCAGCGCCAGTCAAAGCAGAATCGAAGACAGTAAACGATCGCCCCAGCCGTCAGCGAAAACAGCACCAGTGGCTGACAAACTCGATAATGACAAGACCGGCCAGAAACCGCGCGCCGCGTTGGTTCGGTCTCCCTCCAGCGAAGTGCTCGGCACGGCCCGCTCAAATGCGCCGATATTGGCTTTCATCACTCGAGGCACACCGGTTCGTGTTCTTAGCGAACGTGGCGCATATGTGTCAGTTCAAATCCCAAATGGGCTTGCGGTATGGGTCTACGGAAAGCTGATTAAAGACATGGGGAAAATCGCCGTCGTTAACACCCCGAATGTTCGCGCCCGTTCAATGCCTTCAACTGGCGCAGATTCGCGAGTGCTCGGCCAGTTGCGAAAGGGTCAGAAAATATCGATTATCAGTCGGCAAGGCGAATGGACGCGGCTGCGAGCACTGGACTCAGTCGCCGGCTGGATGCGGCGCGACCAATTGGACATACTCGACACAGTGACTGCCGAATGGACAGAGAAATGGTCCAGGGCCCGGGCCAGCATTCGTCGGTAATACGCACCGCGCTCATTGCAGTATTTATGGCCTGCGCTCTGGCAGGACAAGCTGCGTGGGCCTCTGGTGAGACCGATGCTGCTTTGCAAGCCTACCGCGACGGTAATTATCCCGCCGCTATCAAGATCTGGCGAAAACTCGCCGCAAATGATAACCCCGATGCTCAGTACGCTCTCGGCGTCGCTTACCTTAAAGGCCATGGAATAGCTCGCGACCCGCGCAAAGCCATGCGCTGGTTCCAGATGGCCGCTAAGTCCGGGCACCGACTGGCCCAGGCGTTAGTCGCTTACCAGGCGGGGGCATTCGACACAGCAGTTACTCTGTGGAAACGCGGGGCTGAACGAGGAACAACCGACGCGCAATATGCTCTTGGGCTGGTCCTGCTAAAAGGCCAAGGCGTTAAAAGTAATGCCAAGCAGTCACTACAATGGTTCAAGATCGCTGCTAAAGCCGGTAACACTGCAGCCATGTTCAATCTAGGCGGAATGTACTGGGAAGGCATCGGCACCACCGCAGATGCGACCATGGCAGTTTACTGGTGGAATCGGGCAGCAGAGAAACGCGATCCAGCATCACAGTTCAACTTGGGGCTAGCTTATTACTTTGGACGCGGCGTAGCCCGTAATGCAGCTCAAGCCACTTTTTGGATTCAAATGGCCGAAACCAATGGTTATCTGGGTGCGCGTAGTGCACTAGGCCTGATGCAACGTGGCATGCTAATCGGCGGCCTGCACCTTCGACCAGGCGATGATGCTGTAGCAGGCGGAATTGCAGCTCTTGAAACCTCACGTCATGAATCCATTGCGATCAGTGGGGCTGGAATGACTAGTCAACAACCAGTGGCCACGACAAAAACACCTGACGACGCCTCACCTCAAGCAAAAACAGAACAAGCTGCTGCAGATGAACCTGAAGCGATGCGGCAACTTCAAAACAAACTAACCACCGCCAATGCATTGAATGTCGAACTAAGGAAACAATTAGACACTGCAGCAACCACAAATCACGCACTCGAACAACAACGCAAGCAACTGAACAACAGCCTAACAACAGTCAAAGCGACTAACACCACGTTAGTCGAGGAAAACAAAACGCTTTCAAAGAAACTAGCCACCGCGACTGCACGCGGCACACAACTTCGCCAAGAACTCATGGTCGCAAAAGCCGCCACCCAAACACTGGAAAAACAATATCAAAAACTAACCGCGACTGTAGCAGCGGCCAACGCAACTAACGCGGCTTTGGTAAATGAAAACAAAGCATTGTCTAGACGGGACTCCACGCTCCAACAACAACGCGCACAAGAAGAAAAAGATGAAGTCTCGCTGAATCTGCAACTAGAGAATTTAACCACCGCCTACAACGCGTTAGAAGATACCAACAAAGCAATATTGAATGAGAAATTGGTTCTAACCACCAATCTGAAGAGCTTAACGCAACAACTCGCCATACAAACCAATGAAAAAACGGAGCTGAATCAGAAGAAAAATGAATTACATGTTCGCATAACCGAACTTCAGACTCGGTTAGACAACGACAGGGCAACCCTCAACGAGCAAATTGCCACACTCACCAAAACTCATCAAGCACTAGAAACAACCAACATCTCACTGATTGAAAAAAAGAAAATGCTACAAACTCGCAACGACGATCTGCAGAGTCTATTAGAGAAAAGCAAAGCCAGCACGGCTGCCCTAGCCACACAAATTGACCGACTAAAGGAGCGTCAACAGGAAATCATCGCATCGGAAAAGACACTCACCGCTCAAAAGGTGCTGCTGGAACAGACTCTCGATCAGCAACGGCTCAGTGCGGAACTGTTGGAAACTGAAAACATCAGTCTGATCAATAGAGTCCAATTGTTCGAGAAACAAGCGGCTGCATCAGTGGCGAAGGCTAACGAGTCGGGCGCGACGAAACAGCCCTTAACTCAACCCGATTCACAGCCGGAACGCTCCACACCGTCCGCGGAGGCTATCGACAACTTCAATAACGCGCTCACACTGATGACTCAAGGCCGACCCGATGAGGCAATCGCTGTCTATGAGGGACTGATCAAAGCTTTTCCACAGTTTCCGCAACCCTATAATAATCTCGCGAGCGTGTTTGCATCGCTTGGCAATCTAGAGCGCGCTGAGTCATTGCTTCGGCAGGGACTCGAACTGGACGATCGATACAGACTCTTGAGAAAAAATCTTGGTTCGCTACTGATTCATCGAGCATCAAGAATTTATCGACAAGCTATCGATGGCGCCAAGGATAAAAATGTGCCTGCTAAGAAAGAAGCTATTGCGTTGCAGGCATTTGACATGATGAGCCCGCTCCAGTGAAGCAATCATTGGAGCGCATCAAGTTGGCTCAACCAAACAAGGCATACAGGGCGCTCAAAATAAGCTTCTGGTCGTTGGTTTTTGTTAGCGTACCGGGTCATGGCTTGGCTGCTGCAGAACCGACAACTTATGAAAGCACTTTGTTGCGCGTCATTGAAACGATGCAAAATGGTCATCTTGATCCAGCTCGGATACTGGTCGAATCACTGCTGACTGATTACCCACACAGCCGCACTGCCAAATTACTCTATGCGGATATTCTGGCCACACAAGGCGGACGTCTACCTCTCGGTGAACGAACGATTCATACCCGAGAGCGCGCCGCACTTGATGACCTCCAAAACCAATTGCAGGTTCGCTGGCGCTACCAATCTAGTCAATCCAAACCCAATGACAATCTGCTGCCTTCCCGGTTGCTGTTGCCCGGTCGAGACACACACTACCTGATCTATGTGGATCTTCCCGAATCCCGGCTCTACGTCTACCGTCACCAGAAAGGTCGATTAATTCACCTGCATAACTATTACGTAACCATCGGAAAAAACGGTATCGGTAAACAGATTGAGGGTGATCGTAAAACTCCCGTTGGGGTCTATCGCATCACTTCCTTTATTCCCGATGCGGAATTGCCACCACGGTATGGTCCAGGCGCTCTCCCTATCGATTATCCCAATTCGATCGATCGCATGACACAGCGGACCGGCTATGGAATCTGGCTGCATGGCACTGAACCCGGCTACGTGAATCGCGGGCCCTACGCCAGCGATGGGTGCGTCACTCTGTCTAACCATGAGTTCGAGCATCTGCGGGAAATTACTGGTAACGCCACCGATATTCCCGTTATTCTGGATCATGCGCCTGTCTGGCTTACCCGAAAGGATCTGCCAAAGCGCCGGGCGAATGCCATCGCCGCAGTGCAACAGTGGCACAGCAGCTGGCTCAGGATTGATAAGGCGGGACTCGCCAAGGTTTACCGCGCCATGAATGCGGCTCATCTTGAAGAAGCCTTACGCAACCCCAGCCAGGAACGACCGCTGTCGCCGCTAACGGCAGATTGGAATTACCCCACTATTCCTGACATCGAATTGATGGGTTATCCCCACTCAATTGAAACATTTCTTGCACGATTGACATTTAAAAACGCCGATGGCTCACGTCTGATCATCAATCAGTATTGGCAACATGATGCAAACAAAAACTGGCAGGTGATGGCGGAGCGCCGGCACATTCAATAACCTTGCTCCAAATCGGCGACGTGACCCAACGGCTGGCCCGCCTGCCAGCGACCGATGTTAGTAACCACATGGCCAACCGCCGTATCCGCCTGCGTGGTGCTCGCAACATGCGGCGTAATCGACACCCTCGGATGACGCCAGAACGGGTGCCCTACTGGTAACGGCTCCTGCGAGAAAACGTCCAATGCGGCAGCGGCGAGATGCCCCCTGTCCAACGCGTCGAGCAGATCCCCTTCGCGAATGAGGTCACCTCGACCTGCATTGATGAGGAATGCGCCACGCGGTAGTTGTGTTAAGAAGCGGGCATCGATCAAACCTACCGTCGCCACAGTAGAAGGAAGCAGCGCAACCAGAATCTCTGTGTTTTGAAGAAAAGCGTCGCGTTCTGCTTCACCAACGCAACTCTTCACACCCTTCAAAACCTTTGGTGTTTGACTCCAGCCATGGACTTTAAATCCCATCGTGACGAGTAATTCTGCAACCGCTTGACCGATTATTCCCAAACCCATGATTCCGATCGCACGTGCCTCCGCTGATATCTGGGGAAGCGCTGACCAGTGCGCAGCCCGCTGCTGCGCATCGTAGCGATCCATCCCCCGATGAAATCGCAATACGTTATAGAGCACATATTCAACCATGCCGGAGGTTAGCCCAGGATCAACCATACGAACGATAGGAATGTTGCGTGGTAGCGATGGGCACGCGACCAAATGATCGATCCCGGCGCCAACGGAAAAAATCACCTCCAGGTTAGGGAGTTGTGTAAACAATTCGGGGGGAGGCATCCACAAGAGTGCAAACTGGATTTCTGATGGGTCTCCCAGTTCCGGCCAGATTCGCACTTCAAGAGCCGGCATCTGTTGGTTAAGTGCTTGGACCCAAGTCGCAACGTCGAGGTCACGCTTTACTAGCAATACGGGTTTAACTTGGTTCATATTTGGTTCACTTCGAAAAACATGCGTTATCATCCTGCTATGGGTTGGGTAAAGGATCTGTTGTTTTCCTTGCGATACATATCCTAGACTAAGGTTAACATTACAATTTACGGGCAAATTAACGCTATCCGTCAACCGACGAGCTAGCGAATGCCCCCGCCAGCACATTTAAGGCGGATAACAAGCGATACGGCTGGAGGAAATGGCGAGTTGTGAATAGCGATTCAATGTCATCCGTCACAGCGGAGACAGACAACTATGTGCGTTTCGATGCGGTCCAGAAAAGTTACGACGGCGAATCGCTCGTCATAAAAGACCTTAATCTTGACGTTGCGCGCGGTGAGTTTCTGACGCTGCTCGGTCCTTCCGGTTCAGGTAAAACCACCTGTCTGATGATGCTTGCAGGCTTCGAGCCTGCAACCCATGGCGAAATCTATCTGGATGCTCGGCCGATTAATGCTGTCCCGCCACATCGCAGAGGGATTGGTATGGTCTTTCAGAACTATGCCCTCTTTCCACACATGACGGTTAATGAAAACCTTGCATTTCCGCTCCAGGTTCGCCGCATGAACAAGAATGAAATTGAATCTCGTATCAAACGTGCATTAGATATGGTTCGCCTCAGTGACTTCGGTGCTCGCCGGCCCGGCCAACTCTCCGGCGGCCAACAACAACGGGTCGCGGTCGCACGCGCACTGGTATTTGATCCCAAACTGGTTCTTATGGACGAGCCCCTGGGTGCGCTTGACAAACAGCTTCGTGAACAAATGCAATACGAGATAAAACATATCCACGATAATCTTGAAGTCACGGTGGTCTACGTCACCCACGATCAATCTGAAGCACTCACGATGTCTAATCGCATCTGCGTATTCAATGAAGGCATCATCGAACAACTGGCCTCTCCAACAGATCTGTACGAGCGACCCAACAACGCATTCGTTGCGCAATTTATTGGTGAGAACAACACGCTGCCTGGACAAGTGACCTCGGTTAACGGTAACCACTGTCAGGTCCAGACCGATGGCGGTGCCACTGTCGAGGCGCTCAAAGTTAACGTAGACGCCAGCGGGGACCGCACAACGCTGTCTTTGCGGCCGGAGCGCGTCGAAGTGAATCCGGAGCCCGGCAAGTTCCCTAACGTTTTCGATGCCCGCGTGGAAGAACTCATTTACCTTGGCGATCACATTCGCACCCGCGCCTCTGTTTGCGGCCAAACCGACTTTATCGTCAAGATCCCCAATGCATCAGAACACGCCGTCCTCCAAGCCGGGGATAGCGTCAAATTCGGCTGGTCCGCTGAGGACTGCCGGGCACTGGATGTCTACCAGGGCGCCTGAACACGCGGCCTGATGGCATATACCGCCGCATGACGCGGCTCCATTCACCAAGAGCGAGGAATCAGCAAATGAGGAAATCCCTGCTACTTTCAACCATGGTTTCGACTATGGTCGGTGCCGCCCTGGCACTACCTGCTGCAGCTGATATAACAGTTGCATCGTGGGGTGGTGCCTATACTATGAGCCAGCAGAAGGCCTACGCTGACACATGGAAAGGCGGCAAAGCTAACTTTGTTAACTACAACGGTGGCCTAGGCGAAGTACGCACCCAGGTCGAAGCTGGCAATATCCAGTGGGATATCGTCGATGTACTGCCTCACGAGGCGCGAGTCGGTTGCGACGAAGGTCTTTTCGAAGAATTGCCACGCGATGCGTTCACCCCGGCAGCAGACGGCACCTCCATGGATGACGACACCATGGTGCCAGTACCTAATAACTGCGTCGTACCGCAAATTTTCTGGTCTTATGTACCGTTTTATCAAGAGGGTACCTTTGATGGAAATGCCGCGGGCAATCCCAAAACCATCGGTGACTTCTTCGATGTCAAGAAGTTCCCTGGCAAACGTGGAATCCACACCTGGGCCAATGCGCTGATTGAAATGGCGCTGATGGCTGATGGCGTAGCTGCAGCAGACGTCTACAAGGTCATGGATACCGCAGCGGGCATTGACCGCGCTTTCGCGAAACTTGATACCATCAAGGACCATGCGGTTTTCTGGTCATCAGGCTCAAAACCCCTTGAACTTGTCAGCAGTGGCGAGGTCTCGATGGCATTGGCCTACAACGGCCGCATTGGGGCTGCCGTGCTCAGTGAAGGCGCTAAGTTTGTGACCAACTGGGATGGCCAGGTTCTCGAGGAAGAGTGGCTGGTGATGCTCAAGGGAACCAAGAACAAGAAAGAAGCCCTTGAGTTTATGGTTCATGCCTCGGCCCCTGCACAACAAGCCGGACAGGCCAAGTGGATCAACTACGGTCCGATGAGAAAATCCGCACTGGCCATTATCGAAGCCGGTGAGCCGTGGTTTAACACGGGTGTCAATATCATGGAGCATATGCCCAATGCGGGTGACGCTGTGAAGAATGCGGTATTTGCCAACCCGGAATGGTGGGCTGATAACGGCGACTCAATCTCAGAGCGTTTCAAAGCCTGGATGGGTCAATAGTCCAGTTATTCATTGCCTAGCTAGACTGCTGGACCGGGTGTTTAACACCCGGTCCAGCCCTTTCCTGGCTACCTGACCAAACGACCAACGGGCAGAGCGTAATGGCCACAGTAGAGAACACGGCATCTGGGCCACTGCTGACCGCAGATGGAACCCCGCTTAAGGTCAGCCTGGGCCGCTCTCTTCGGCGCAGCAAGTTACGCGGCATCTTGTTGGTCCTGCCCGCGTTGTTATTTCTCATTATTATTTTCGTTGTCCCCATTTTTAACCTGTTATCACGCAGTGTGGATGACACGCTAGTCAATAGCGCGTTGCCCAGAACCTTTGTGGCGTTTGAGTCCTGGGATCGCCAATCCTTGCCCGAAGAAGCAATGTTCGAAGCGATCTTTCTGGACATCACGACGGGTGACAAATATACGGTCGGGAAAGCCACCACTCGAATGAACTATGAAAAACCCGGCTGGCGAAGTTTAATCAAGAAGTCCGGGCGAAAGTTCAAGAAAAAAATCAAAGGCCCGCCTTATCGCGATGCGATGATCAAAATCGATAAGCGATGGGGTGATGTCACCTTCTGGCAGACGCTTGGTGCGATGAAAGATCCGCAGACGCTAGGCTATTTCTTAAATGCCGTGGATCGTCAATACGACGCTAACAAACATGTCGTTATGAAAGAGAAGGAGCGCCGAGTCTACGTCATGCTGTGGTGGCGAACACTTCTTCTGAGCCTGATCGTCACGGTCGGTTGTCTAGCGATGGCCTATCCTGTCGCACACCTGCTGGCAACGCTACCCCTGCGCTACTCTAACCTGCTGATGATCTGCGTATTGATGCCGTTTTGGACATCACTACTCGTCCGGATCGTGGCGTGGATGGTCATGTTACAAAACAACGGCGTGGTCAACAGCACGCTGGTCTGGAGCGGTATTCTCGATGACGAAAATCGTTTGCCCATGATGTACAACTTTACGGGTACCGTTATCGTCATGATTCAGATCCTTCTGCCCTTCATGATTCTGCCCATCTACAGCGTTATGAAAACGATCCCGCCGAGTTACATGCGCGCAGCTCAGAATCTCGGCGCACCGCCTTCGCTGGCCTTTTTAAAAGTTTACTTGCCCCAAACGCTTCCCGGCGTAGGCGCAGGCGTGATTCTCGTCTTTATTGTAGCCATCGGTTACTACATCACACCTGAACTCGTGGGTGGGAAAGATGGACAACTGATCGGCAACATGATTGCCTACCACATGCAGAAATCACTTAACTGGGGCCTTGCGGCCGCCATGGGAACCCTCCTTTTAGCGGCCATTTTGCTCCTTTACTGGGTATATGACCGCATCGTTGGCATCGACAACATGCGCATGAACTGATCTGATGGCATTACCCGCTTACGCAACTCTGCCCCAACGTTTGTGGCACTATACCTACCTTGCGATCTGCGCGATCGTTTTGTTTTTTCTGGTGATGCCATTGATTGCGGTCATTCCGCTGTCCTTCTCAAAATCACCGTTCCTACACTTTACACCGGAATTACTCGCGCTTGATCCCGATGCATTTTCACTGCGCTGGTACCGCATAATGATGGGCGACTGTTCCGACCCGGGCATCACAACGGTTTGCTCTGACCGTTGGAAAGACGGTGCCTGGAACAGCCTGAGAATTGGTCTCGCAGCAACCATTCTGGCAACCACGCTTGGGATTTTATGTGCACTCGGTCTGAGCCGGCCACATATGCCATTTCGCAAAGGCATCATGGCGCTGATGATCTCTCCCCTGATTGTTCCTTTGATCATCACAGCATCGGGTCTGTTCTTCGCTTTCGCGAAATGGCAGCTCGTGTCAACGTTTACCGGAATGATCCTGGCGCATACCGTGCTTGGATTACCCTTTGTCGTGATCACTGTGACCGCAACGCTGGTCGGCTTTGACACCAATTTGATGAAGGCCGCGGCCAGCCTCGGCGGTACACCGGTGCGTAGTTTTTTCAAAGTACAACTACCTCTGATCACACCAGGCGTGATTTCTGGTGCACTGTTCGCCTTTATTACATCTTTTGATGAAGTGGTCATCGTCCTCTTTATCGGCGGACAAAATCAGATTACGCTGCCGCGACAAATGTGGTCAGGGATTCGTCAGGAAATCAGTCCAACTATCCTGTCCGTTGCGACCATCTTAGTGATCTTGTCCATTCTCCTACTAACTACTGTCGAGTTGTTACGACGACGCACTGAACGACTGCGTGGCGTCAGCCCTGGCTAACGTCGACCGACCAACGGATGGAAAAAAACCCCCCGGCCCTTGTTGTAGACAACCTACGTAAAAGGTTCGGCTTGGAAGAAGTGCTCAAAGGCCTCTCTCTTAACGCCAACGAAGGTGATGTCATTTCCATGCTGGGTGCATCGGGCTCGGGCAAGAGCACATTCCTGCGCTGTATCAATTTGCTTGAGATTCCAGATAGTGGCTCCGTTACCGTTAGAGGCGAAACGATCCACATGACGACAGACCGTGCCGGCAACCCGGCGCCAGCGGACATGCGACAAGTTGTCCGCCTTCGCGCCCAGCTTGGCATGGTGTTTCAGAATTTCAATCTGTGGTCACACATGACAGTACTTGACAATGTGGCCGAAGCACTGATTTATGTGTTGAAACTATCGAAGATAGAAGCCTATGAACGCGCTCAAGCCACCCTCGAAAAGGTTGGCCTGTCGGATCGACGTGACTATTATCCCGCTCACATTTCTGGGGGACAACAACAACGGGCGGCCATCGCCCGTGCCCTCGCCATGGAACCTGCGGTGATGCTGTTCGACGAACCCACTTCGGCGCTGGATCCAGAACTAGTGGGCGAAGTACTCAAAGTCATGCGGACTCTGGCAGACGAAGGTCGAACGATGCTCGTCGTCACCCACGAAATTGGATTCGCGCGGGACGTGTCTAACAGAGTAATCTTTCTTCATGAAGGGCTGATTGAAACAGAGGGAACACCGCAAGCTATGTTCAGTAATCCAGAATCTGACCGCTTTCGACAATTTCTGTCGAATACACTGCACTGAATGTCGCCTTAAGGGAGTCAGTCTGTCATGCACCACTTTTGTCATCACAACAACACCGGAGGAGGTTTCAACCCATGCCATTGAAAAAATTGCTCTTACCTTTGCTCACAACAATATTTATGTTGAGCAGCGCAGTAACGTACGCCGGCGACAGTTTACGAGTCGGCGTAGAAGGAGCTTACCCACCATTTTCGTGGAAGGAAGCCGACGGAACACTCAAAGGGTTTGATATCGACTTTGCTCATGAAGTGTGCCAACGCCTAAACAAGAAATGCGTGCTCGTTGAACAAGAATGGGACGGAATGATCCCTGCCCTGCTGGCAAGAAAATTCGACACCATCATTGCATCAATGTCTATTACCGAAGAGCGTAAAAAGAAAGTTGATTTTACCGTCAAGTACTACAACACGCCGGCCATGCTGGTTGCCAAGAAGAATCCGGGATTCGATGACACAGCCGATGGACTCAAGTACAAACGCGTTGGTGTACAACGCGCAACTACCCATCAGTGTTCTGCGGAAAAACTGTATCCCGACGCAGAAATTGTGCTCTACGCAACGCAAGAAGAAGTTTGGCAGGATCTCGCTGCCGGCCGACTCGATGCTCAGTTGTCGGACTCGCTACAGGCACTCGAAGGCTTTCTCAAGCTTGATGCTGGGAAAGGATTCGACTTTCTTGGCGGAGCCATCGACGATCCACAGTGCCAAGGCATTGGTGCTGGATTTGCGGTGCGCAAGAAAGACACAACCCTACGTGATGCATTGAGCAAGGCAATCGGCGACATTCGAGCTGATGGAACATATAAAAAGCTTAACGACAAGTATTTCGAAATCGACGTCTACGGCAGCTGATCGACTACATTCGATCCCAATCAGGGCGGGCCCAAGTTTTTCCCGGGCCCGCCCGCACTCGCTCTAATTACTGCCGATGGAATCCATCTGGGAGTATCGTTATCTGTTGCTCGACGGCACTGTTGTCACGGTGCAGCTGGCGGTAGGCTCACTAATCTTATCGGTAGTTCTGGGTCTGGCAGGCGCATCGGCCAAACTAGCTAGTAACCCCGTTTCGAATCGCTTGGCATCAGCCTACACGACACTGGTTCGCGGCGTTCCAGATTTGGTGCTGATGATGTTGCTGTTTTACGGCGGACAACAAATCGTTAACGATCTGGGTACCGTCACCGGCTGGTGGGACTACCTGGAAATCGATCAATTCATTGCGGGCATTGGATCTATCGGTTTTGTCTTTGGTGCGTACATGACAGAAACCTTCCGCGGTGCGATTCTGGCCATTCCACGTGGCCAAATAGAAGCCGGTATTTCCTGCGGCATGACGAACTTAACTATATTTCGCCGAATCACCTGGCCGCAGATGGTGCGTCACGCGTTACCCAGCTTCACCAATAATTGGCTTGTGCTGATTAAGGCAACGGCGCTGGTCTCCGTTATTGGCCTGCACGATGTTGTTTGGAATGCGTCGACGGCGGGTCGCTCCGTGCGGGAACCGTTTACCTTCATGTTTGCGGTGCTATTGATTTATCTCGCATTGACCGCGATATCCGATATTGGTCTGCGCTGGCTAGATCGTCGATATAGCGCGGGCGTGCGACCCGCTTAGCTGTGTCAAACACGAGCGAAAGAACCTTATGGGACTATCTGGCGCATGTCAGTGAGAACCATTCACCCATTGATTTCGTACTGATTTCCGATCACCTGGACAAGTTTCTTTATGGCACCCTGATAACACTTGAGATTACTGCCTTGTCCCTGTTGATCGGTGGTTTAGTGGCAATTCCGCTAGCGATCGCACGAGCACAACGGCAACGGGGCCTCAATGGCGTCATATTTGGCTTTACCTATTTTTTTCGTGGGACCCCATTGCTGGTGCAGACTTACCTCTTTTATTATGGCTTGGCCCAGTTCGAGTTTATTCGTGAGAGTTTTCTCTGGGACCCTATCCTGTCGAAAGCATGGTGGTGTGCATTAATTGCATTTACCTTGAACACAGCCGCGTACACCACCGAATTTCTTCGAGGCGCCATAGAAAATACTCCACGCGGAGAAATAGAGGCGGCCCGCGCCTGCGGCATGTCACGCCTGACTCTTCTGTGGCGTATCGTCCTACCCAGCGCGTTTCGGCGGGCGTTACCCGCTTACTCCAACGAGGTGATTTTTATGCTGCACAGTTCAGTTGTGCTCAGCACCATTACGATCCAGGATATTCTCGGCGTTGGCCGATGGTTGAATGGGCGCTACTATCTCGCCTATGAGGGGTTCATTACCGCAATGATTTTTTACATGATTCTCGTTTTCATTATCAGCCGAGGCTTTCGATGGTGGGAAAATCGTTGGTTAGCCCATCTTCGCCCTCGTCCACTCCTGAGCACACAATAAACCTACTGTGAACGCCTCTGACCCAACCCTCTCGCCGACAGGACAATTGGCCGCGCAGTTGGTCCGTCGAGCCTCGATTACGCCTGATGACGCGGGCTGCCAGCCGTTACTCCTTGAACAACTCGAGGGCTCTGGTTTCCAGGGCGAGTATTTGCGCTTTGGCGATGTCAGCAACCTATGGGTACGTCGCGGGGAAACAGCTCCCCTCTTTGTCTTTGCCGGGCATACCGATGTCGTGCCAACCGGTGGCGATGAGAAATGGGGTCACCCCCCGTTTGCCGGCGATATCGTCGGCGATATTCTGCACGGTCGGGGTGCCGCTGACATGAAAGGCAGTCTTGCAGCCATGGCCACTGCCTGCCAACGATTTGTCAAACAACATCCCGAACACCGGGGATCGATCGCACTGCTGATCACCAGTGATGAAGAAGGACCCGCAAGAGACGGCACGGTACGAGTACTAGACACACTTGCGGATCGAAACGTGCGAATCGACTGGTGCGTCGTTGGGGAGCCCACCAGTCAAAATCGACTCGGCGACACTATTAAGAATGGACGACGCGGCTCGCTCAACGGAACACTGGTCGTTAGTGGCATTCAGGGTCACGTGGCCTACCCCCACCTTGCCGATAACCCCATCCACCGCACCGCTAATATCGTGGCCGTCCTGGAAAAACAACGCTGGGATGACGGTAACGCCAATTTCCCACCCACCACATTTCAGATATCCAATATTCAATCTGGCACAGGTGCCACCAACGTCATTCCCTCTGAGACCAAAGTGATGTTCAACTTTCGTTTTTCACCTGAATCCAGCGTGAAATCGCTAAAATCCAGGGTGGAAACTCTGTGTCAGGCGAGCGGCGCTGATTACACAATCGACTGGTCCTTGTCTGGCTTACCGTACCAGACTGGCGAAGGAGAATTGATAGGCGCGGTCATCGGGGCCGTTGAGTCCGTAACAAATGACCCACCTAGCCTGTCAACCGACGGAGGCACATCTGATGGTCGATTTATCGCACCCACTGGTGCGCAGGTCATCGAACTCGGGCCGATTAATCGCACGATTCATCGCATTGATGAACAAGTCAATCTTCATGATCTTGACCTCTTGTCTGAGATCTACGAAAACATGCTGATCCGCTTATTATCCTGAACTTTGACTGAGCCCACATTACGATCTTGTAATCCAACCGTAATCTCGTCGTAATGCGAGCTCCACGATACTTCCTTTTCCTTATTCTTAAACGGAGATATTACCGTGCGTAGGAAAAGACTCCTTACCTTGACCGCTCTGCCCATTGCACTTTGGTTTTTATTTTTTGGCGGGGCAACTTCAAACGCAGCTACCACCCTTCCTCCAACAGTCAAGGAAACGCTAGAAACCGTTCCGCTCAACGGCTTTGCGGATCTCGTGACGCGAGTCAAACCCGCTGTGGTCAATATCTCGACAAGGTCACAGGCTCGCGCAGTGCCGGGTGGGCGAAAGAGCCTGGACCCGCGCTCCACGCCCCCACGATTGCCTGGCGGTCCTGCAGACATGAATGAATTTATGCGTCGATTCTTCGATTCAGCACCGACTCACCCGAGAGACCGTGCCCGGCGTTCGCTAGGATCAGGATTTCTCATCGATGCACAGGGACTCATTGTCACTAATCGCCATGTAATCAAAGATGCCAGCGAAATCACTGTGGTTCTCGATGACGGGCGCTCGTTCCCTGCAGTGCTTCAGGGCGAAGACGACAAGACAGATCTCGCCCTGCTGAAAATTAATGCGGCGAATGGTCAACCTTTCCCTTACGTCGAATTTGGGGACTCGAGCCTAGCGCGAGTCGGTGACTGGGTACTTGCCATCGGCAATCCCTTTGGCCTGGGTGGCACAACAACCTCCGGTATTATTTCCGCCAGAGGCCGCAATATTAATTCCGGTCCCTACGACGACTACATTCAGGTGGATGCCCCGATCAATCAAGGCAACTCTGGGGGACCTTTATTCAACACCAAGGGCAAAGTCATTGGCGTTAATACGGCGATCTTTTCACCGAATGGTGGCAATGTAGGCATAGGCTTTGCCATCCCTGCCAACGTGGTGACTGAGATTGTTGCTTCCCTGGAAATCCACGGAAAGGTGCAGCGTGCGTGGCTCGGCATTCAGATTCAACCTGTCACGCCCGCTATCGCGGAAAGCTTTAACCGCAACGAGGCCGGTGGTGTCCTGGTATCAGCCGTTAATCCCGACAGCCCGGCTGCCCGCGCGGGAATTGAGATTGGAGATATCATAATGAGTTTTAATGACATAGAGACTCAGCGACCACGACAATTGCAACATCAGGTTGTTCGCACTCTACCGGGGACTGAAGTAGACATAGTGGTCTGGCGCGCAAGCCAAAAGATCCGTTTAACGACAACTGTGACCTTAATGCCGACCGATATGAACATGGCCTCTACTGTACCGGCATTAACTGAAAAACTGGAACGATGGGGAATTGAGCTTGCGACCATAGACGACGACGCCCGGCGTCAGCATCGAATAAGCGCCAGCACCAAAGGAGTCCTGATCCAGCATGTCGCAGCGAATAGTCCCGGGGAGCGCAAGGGACTCCAAGCCGGTGATGTCATCATGCGCATCGGCACAACCGTTGTCATCACACCTGGCGATGTCATCAATCAGATCACGCATGCGCGAGACACCGGTCAACGCGCCATGGTCTTTCTAATTCTTCGGCAACACGCTACTCGCTTTGTACCGTTTAAGCTTGCCTGACAAAATGTTGACGAGGACCGAACACTATTCGGCTCCTCGTCAACTGGTTAGAATTTCGGACATTGCCTGCACGGGACTCATTGGCTGCCTCGATGCGCATATTATTGGTTGAAGATGATCCGGATACAGCACGACATGTGCAGCGCGGCCTGGCTGAGTCGATGCACGTCGTGGATCACACGGACAATGGCAACGATGGCCTTGGTCTAGCACTCACAGAGCATTACGACGTCGTCATCGTTGATCGAATGCTACCTGGCCGCGATGGAATTTCACTGATCAAATCCCTGCGCGAGACAAATCAGCGCCTGCCCATTCTTATTCTTAGCGCACTTGGTGACACCGATGATCGAGTCGCGGGATTAAAGGCCGGGGGAGATGACTACCTGGCGAAACCATTCGCCTTTAGTGAACTGCTGGCTAGAGTCGAAGCGCTACAGCGACGCACCCAACAGGATGTTGTAACAACGACACTGCAGGTGGGAGATCTGACTGTTGATCTACTATCTCGCGAAGTGCGACGGGCAAATCAGTTGATCTCACTACAACCCCGCGAGTATCGACTGCTGCTCTATTTGGTACAGCACGCTAACCAGGTAGTCACCCGAACGATGCTGCTGGAAACTGTATGGGACTACCATTTTGACCCGCAAACCAACGTGATCGACGTTCACATATCCCGACTTCGATCAAAAATTGATCGAGACTTTGATTCACCGTTACTACACACTGTCAGAGGCGCGGGATACGTCATCAGTGAAGACCGCTAGATTCTTCCCCACCACCACGTTCAAACTCGCCATTTGGTACGTGGGTTTATTTTCCTTATCTGTCATCGTGATCTTCGGGTTTATCTATTGGTCAACGGCAACTTACATGGCAACACAGACAGACACCGCCATCGAAGCTGAGATCCAGGCACTTGCCGAGCGCTACGAAAAAGGCGGCATCCGTGCACTTAGACAACTCATCGTGGAACGCGTTCAGCGACAGCATCCCACCGGCACCACTATTTTCCTTCTGACAGATCCTGCTTATCAACCAATCGTCGGGAACATCAGCGGTTGGCCGAAAGGCAGCGAGAATGATGGGTGGATCGACTTCACGCTGGAAGACGCGGGAACTGCTGGCAATGAACTACATATGGCTCGCGCTAGACCTTTTCTATTACAAAGAGGCTTTCATCTGCTTGTCGGTCGTGACACCGAAACGCTGCGAGTCGCCAAAACACGAATCATCCAGTCACTCTCTTGGGGTCTTGTCTTCACGCTGGTTCTTGGTATTGCGGGAGGGGTTGTCATCAGTGGTCGACTGTTACGTCGCCTAGATGTAATTAATGAGACAAGCCAACACATTATGGATGGCGACCTGAGTCAGCGGGTACTGTTGAGTGGCGACAATGATGAATTTGATCAGCTGGCGCGGAACCTCAACCGAATGCTCGACAAAATAGAAACTCTTCTCGATGATATTCACAGAGTATCCGACAACATCGCCCATGACATGAAAACCCCGCTCGCCCGACTGCGCGCGCGTCTGGAAACGCTTGTTCAATCAGGGCACGAAGATCTTGCCACCCGCCATGATCTCGACGTCGCTCTGCTCGAATCCGACCAACTGTTGACCATGTTCAATGCGGTGCTTCGGATTGCACGAATCGAGGCCAGTCCACATATCCAGCCAACTGACCACGTTAACCTGACTATTTTGGCCCGGGACCTGATCGATCTATACGAACCTCTAGCGACAGAGAAGAGCCTGACTCTGTCTCGCCCCACTAACCAAGGCGTCGTGATTGCCGGTGACCGGGATATGTTGTTTCAAGCATTCAGCAATCTGATCGACAATGCGATCAAGTATGCCCCATCGGAAAGCCATGTCGTTCTAAACGTCGGCTCCGTGCCGAACCCATTTTTTGAGATTAGCGATCAGGGGCCAGGCATTCCTCAAACAGAACACGAAAGAGTCTTCCAGCGCTTCCATCGACTAGATCAGAGCCGCTCGACTCCCGGAAACGGACTCGGTCTGAGCCTAGTGCGAGCCGTAACCAACGTGCACAACGCAACGATTTCGCTTTCAGACAATAGGCCAGGACTTACCGTGCGTGTAACGTTTCCAGCAGTACTAACAAGCCCCCCCTGATCTGCTCACTGCGTTTCCGCTCCCAAATCTGCTCGTGCGAGCATACGCAATAAAACACTGCCAATGACTGCTATGATGCACGTGAGTCACCGCTAGATGATCCCCTCCCGGTTCGTTATACTTTGACTACATTCACAGTTAAATGAGGAAACGCGAACCGCAGTGGCAAAAGAAGAACATATTGAGATGGAAGGCACGGTTCTTGAGAACCTGCCCAACACACAGTTTCGAGTCGAACTAGACAACGGCCATGTCGTCACCGCCCATATCTCGGGGAAAATGCGCAAACACTATATTCGTATTCTGCGAGGCGATCGCGTCACCGTACAACTCACACCCTATGACCTAAGCAAGGGGCGCATCACATTCCGGGCTCGTTGAATCCCATGATCACTCACCCCAGCCCTGTGGACTGAACCAATATGCTGCACCTCCCCTGGTGGGGAAACACACTCGCCGCCTTCCTATTAACCCACCTTTCGATCGTTTCTGTCACGCTATACCTGCATCGACACAAAGCTCACCGCGCCATTTCAATCCATCCTGCGTTGAGCCATCTGTTTCGGGCCTGGCTCTGGTTAACAACCGGCATCATTACCCGAGAATGGATCGCCGTACATCGCAAGCATCATGCCAGAGTCGAAAGTTGGGACGATCCCCACAGTCCGCAACAAGTTGGTATTCTCTCCGTTCTTTTCGGCGGACTGCTCCTGTATCGACGTGCCGCTCGAGATCCCAAAACCCTTCGCAAATATGGTTTCGATGCGCCGGATGATCGCATTGAACGCATGCTCTATACGCGTTTTCCAAATTGCGGCCTCGCGTTGATGTTAGCGATTGACCTGATGATTTTTGGACCTCTGGCCGGCGCAATCATTTGCGCTGTGCAGTTGATCTGGATACCGTTCTGGGCAGCCGGAGTAATTAATGGACTCGGTCATTATTTGGGCTATAGAAACTACGAGGTTGCGGACGCAAGTCGCAACATTGTGCCCTGGGGCCTATTGGTCGGGGGCGAGGAATTGCATAATAATCATCACGCTTTCCCACAGGCCGCCCGTTTTTCCACTCGCTCGTTTGAAATCGATCTGGGTTGGATATACATAAAGCTATTGAACCAACTGCGGATGATCAAGATTCACCGCGTTCAACCCATCATGGAAAAGCGTCTTGCCACACACCGATGCGACAAGGCCACATTGCAAGCGTTTCTTGTAAATCGCTTTGAGATCCTGGCGGAATATGCACAGCACGTTGTTTCCAATGTGGTGCATGAAGAACGGTTACACATGTTTCATCGGGAAAGACGACAACTGATACGGCAGGCCGCCCATTTGATGCGTACCGAGACTCTTGGACTTAACCCGCGCGCAGACAACCAACTAAAAAAAGCCCTGTCCCTCTCACCGAGGCTACAAACCGTTTATCAAATGAAACAACAACTTCAGAGTATCTGGACGCGATCAACGGACTCAAGCGACGTGCTTGTGCATCAACTGGAAGATTGGTGTCACGCAGCAGAACACTCAGGCATACAGGCCCTCGAAGGATTCTCTGAAAGATTGCGAACTTATCGCCTAGTAGAGGTATAACCAAACTCGACGTGCAAAGGTAACAACCGACTTACCTGATCTTAGCTTCCTTATAGATCACGTGCTTGCGCACAACCGGGTCAAACTTCTTCATTTCAATCTTATCCGGTGTAGTCCGTTTATTCTTGTTCGTGGTGTAGTAGTGCCCGGTTCCAGCACTTGAAACGAGTTTTATCTTGTCACGCATAAGAGTGTCTCCTGCTGATTCAGACCTTGACTCCACGACCGCGGATATCCTTGAGAACAGCATCAATACCTTTTTTATCGATGGTCCTCAATCCTTTCCGTGAGACGGTCAAGCGAATCCATCGATTTTCGGTTTCCACCCAAAATCGCCGATTATGAACGTTAGGCTTAAATGTCCTCTTCGTCCGATTATTCGCATGGGAGACATTGTTCCCAAACATGGTGGTCTTGCCAGTGATTTGGCAGATTTTCGACATTATTACGATCCGATTAGAAATAGCGCTCTCGGGGGCACGTTTTATACCAGATCCCAACCCTTTTGCAAAATTTCCCAAGCCAGAAACCAAGTTATTTCAACCTTTCGCGCGTAACCGTTACACTTCGGTCTATGTCTTCGCTTGCGGGCAAACACGTTCTCGTTGGGGTCACTGGCGGGATCGCAGCATACAAAAGTGCCGAACTGGTTCGTCGACTGGTTGATCAGGAGGCTATCGTCCGAGTCGTTATGACCCAGGCAGCACGGGAATTTATTACACCACTTACCCTACAGGCGGTAAGTGGTCACCCGGTTCGTGACGCACTGCTGGATTCCCAGGCCGAGGCCGGTATGGGGCATATTGAACTTGCCCGCTGGGCAGACCATGTCATTATTGCGCCGGCGACCGCCGACTTCATCGCACGTCTCGCGGCTGGACTCGCCAATGACCTACTGACCACCCTATGCCTCGCAACCGAAGCGCCCCTCAGCGTGGCACCGGCCATGAATCGGGTCATGTGGGACAATCCTGCTACCCGGGCCAACATTGACATCCTAAGCCGTCGCAAGGTCCACATCCTTGGGCCTGATAGTGGCCTACAAGCGTGTGGAGAAACTGGTGAAGGTCGCATGATCGCGCCCACCGACATCGTGTCATGCCTAAATGCGTCTCCATCAACCGGTATGCTTCATGGCCTCACGGTTGTCATCACAGCCGGACCGACTTGGGAGCCATTAGACCCCGTTCGTTCCCTGACTAATCATAGCTCTGGCAAGATGGGTTATGCCATAGCGCACGCAGCGATTGAAGCGGGAGCCGATGTCATTCTGGTGTCCGGACCCAGTGCGGAACTGCCGCCCGCGGGCGCCACCCTTCACTCAGTGAAAACTGCCAATGAAATGTTGGCGACAGTAGAGTCCCAAATCGCTTGTGCAAATATCTTTATCGGCGTCGCGGCAGTCAGTGACTATCGGCCGGCGGTAGCCAGTCACAAGAAATTGAAAAAAGGCGAGGAAACCATCCATCTTGATCTTGTCCGCAACCCAGATATCCTAGCCAGCGTCGCCGGCAGAGCTGATCGCCCCTTTACAGTTGGCTTTGCTGCTGAGACGGAAGCAACCCGAGACAACGCCCGGGAAAAGCTGTTAGCCAAAGGACTGGACCTAATCGTGGCTAATTCAGTCACCAGCGACAACAACCCGTTCGGCAGCGACCATAACCATCTGATGCTTATTGACGCAGAAAGCGACCTGGACCTTGGTCGAGACACAAAGAGCGCATTGGCACAAAAACTCATCATTGAAATATCCCAACGGTATAGTGCAAAACATTCAACTCCAAATACTTGACCCGCGCCTCAAGGGCGAATTCGGGCTGCCCACTTATGCTACCAGCGGCTCAGCAGGCCTTGATCTAAGGGCCTGTTTGAAGGAAAGGTTAGCCGTGCAACCTGGCCAGTGCTGCCTCATACCCACCGGATTCGCTATGCATATTGCCGATCCCAGTCTGGCCGCCATCCTGCTGCCACGGTCAGGCCTTGGCCACAAACACGGTATTGTTCTTGGCAATCTGGTTGGTCTAATCGACAGTGATTATCAAGGCGAGGTCATGGTGTCATGCTGGAATCGGGGCGATCGGGTTTTTACCATCGAGCCAGGAGACCGTATTGCGCAGATGGTCTTCGTACCGATTACTCAAGCTAAGTTTGAGCTTGTTGACTCTTTCGATGCTAGCGACCGCGATAGTGGGGGATTCGGACATACGGGTCGGAGCTGACTGCGGAATATCAAGACCCTCTTGGCTGTTGGGTAAAACGGATATTTTCCTTATACTCTGGCCCAGATTCCCGATTCTGTTCTGACCCTACCGCAGCTACGGACAAGTTTGGCCAATGCGCACCGATGATAGAGGCCGTTGGCCGCTGTATCAGAGCTATCTAACCGGCACCAATGCGGCCTATCTTGACTCCTTATATAAGAGTTACAAAGACAACCCAAAGGCTGTTGCTCCTGATTGGCGCCAATCGTTTGACACCCTGAGATCCGTATCGATCACGACAAGTCGCGAAGATTCACCAAGCGACAACGACTATACGTATCACAATGAACAGTGGGGTACTACAGAGGCACGAAAACAGTCAGCTGTGCTCCGCTTAATCAATGCTTATCGCAGCCGCGGACATTTGATTGCGCGAAATGATCCGCTACGACTAGAGGTCCATAACCCACCAGACGACTTCGACCTTGGTTTTCAGGGCCTTTCAAGCGAAGACGTCGATACCCTCTTTGACACCGGCTCCCTCTCCGTGCGTCAGAAGATGACGCTTCGAGAAATTATTGATTTTTGCGACGCAGTGTACTGTGGACCTATCGGCATTGAGTACATGCACATCTCGCGGATGGAAGAAAAGCGCTGGCTCCAGGCGCGTCTTGAGACAATGCCTGTACGCCCCCCAGAGACACCCGAGGTGCGTTGCGAAATACTGAAACAACTATCGGCTGCCGAGGGCCTTGAACGCTATCTGCATACTCGTTACGTCGGTCAGAAACGTTTTTCGTTAGAAGGTGGAGAGACACTGATACCTTTGCTATCAGAACTCATTCAACGTGCCGGGGCTAACGGAGTGCGCGAAGTCGTCATCGGAATGTCGCACCGTGGTCGCCTCAATGTTCTCGCGAACATTCTCGGCAAATCTCCTGCAGAATTATTTGATGAGTTTGAGGGCCGCTATACCAGCGCCAGCGGTAACACGGACACGGGCGACGTCAAGTACCACCAGGGCTTTTCGTCTGATGTAGAGACTTCTGGCGGGAGCGTCCACCTGGCACTCGCGTTTAATCCATCCCACCTCGAGATTATCGGTCCAGTCGTCGAAGGATCAGTCCGAGCACGTCAAGAACGCTATATTGCCGCCAGTACCGAAACAATGGATCGCCGTCGAGACGAGGGTAAACAACGTGTGCTGCCTGTTCTGATTCACGGAGACGCCGCTTTTGCTGGACAGGGCGTCGTCATGGAAACTCTCAATATGTCGAGTACCCGAGGCTTTTCGACTGGTGGCTCAATTCACGTGATTGTCAACAACCAGATTGGATTCACCACTAGCAATCCGCTGGACGCCCGATCGACACTGTATTGCACTGAAGTCGCCAAAATGGTGCAAGCGCCTATTCTTCACGTTAACGGTGATGATCCTGATGCGGTGCTGTTTGCAGTTCGACTAGCCTACGACTTTCGCACGACTTTTGATAAAGATGTGGTGATCGATCTGATTGGCTACCGGCGTCTCGGTCACAATGAAGCCGACGAACCTAGCGTAACGCAGCCCACGATGTATGCCCGCATCGATAAATTGGCTACCGTGAGAGAACAATATGCCGATCGCCTAATGGCAGATGGCATCATTGACGGCACCAAAAGTGAACAAATGATGACGGATTACCGTGCTGCACTAGATGCGGGGAAAATCGTGGCCACCCATGTCAGGGCAGGCAATAATGCATTAGACGGTGTTGATTGGAGTCCATATCTCGACAGCCACTGGAGCGACGCGAGCGACACCCGCGTTTCCAGTGCACGTATTAGCCATCTGAATGCACAACTGCAAAAAACACCCCCCGGATTCAGCATCCACCCCCGGATCGCTAAGTTGTTTCACGATCGGGATAGGATGGCAACAGGCACACAGCCCATCGATTGGGGGTTTGCCGAGACCATTGCCTATGCCAGCCTAATTGAAGACGGATACTCTGTTCGCCTGTCGGGACAGGATTCCGGACGTGGCACCTTTTCTCATCGGCACGCGGTCATCAAAAATGTTAACGCACGCGAGTCATTGGTTCCGTTGCGCTCCATTGGCGCTGATCCAAACCAGTTTCTTGTCATCAACTCCCTGTTGTCGGAAGAGGCAGTGCTAGCGTTTGAATATGGCTATGCCACCACTGAACCCCGCGCACTGGTGATTTGGGAAGCCCAGTTCGGTGACTTTGCCAACGGAGCGCAAGTAGTCATCGATCAGTTCATCAGCAGCGGTGAATCAAAATGGGGCCGGTTGTGCGGCCTAACCTTGTTTCTGCCTCACGGATACGAAGGCCAGGGACCCGAGCATTCGTCCGCTCGATTAGAACGCTATCTCCAACTGTGTGCTGAACAGAATATCC
Source organism: Gammaproteobacteria bacterium (assembly GCA_022451485.1). Taxonomy (GTDB): domain Bacteria; phylum Pseudomonadota; class Gammaproteobacteria; order Arenicellales; family UBA868; genus UBA11791. The sequence continues at coordinate 6,263 of JAKUQS010000013.1, read as the reverse complement.
AGGTGTGTGTGCCAACAACACCCGCGCAATTTTTCCACGTCCTCCGTCGCCAGATGATCAGACCGTTGCGACGACCGCTGATATTGATGACTCCCAAGAGTCTGCTGCGACATAAACGGTCTGTCAGTTCACTATCTGACTTGACCAGCGGTGAGTTTCAAGCCGTGATTGATGACCAACAGGGTCTCGATCCAAGAAGCATAGAACGCGTCGTGTTATCCTCAGGCAAAGTTTATTTCGACCTCTTAAATGCGCAACAAGCACTTCCCGCCCAAACGGTTCTTTTGCGCGTCGAACAATTACACCCATTTCCGTTGACACAACTTCGTGCGATGTTGTCACACTACTCTAACGCTGACACAGTAGTTTGGTGCCAGGAAGAACCCAGGAATCAGGGTAGTTGGTACCAAATACGACACCATCTACAGAATTGTCTGAGTCCAGATCAAACTCTAGTTTATGCTGGTAGAGAATCTGCCGCGGCGCCGGCAGTCGGTTTTTACCGATTACATGTTGAACAACAAGAGGCGTTGGTCAATCACGCGCTCCACATTGGGGCTAATCAAGCAACTATCTCCCGCGGCATCTCAAACCCATGACTCAGGAGCTTCGAGTTCCCGTGCTGCCGGAATCTGTCGCTGAGGCCACTGTACTCGAGTGGCGCATCGGCATCGATCAACCCATCCATCGTGATGACATCATCGTTGAACTGGAAACTGACAAGGTCGTGCTTGAGGTTCCCGCCCCGGCCGATGGCAAACTGATCGAAATTCGTTGTCCAAGCGGGACCGTCGTCACCAGCGAAGACATTCTGGGTTTGTTTGAAGCCGGACAGATCGCAGTTGAAAACACAGCACCGGAACCAGCGACCGAGATAACGTCGCTCTCGACAGCGCCGGACCCCGAGCCAGCGGAAAGCTTGGATTTACCTCCGCCAACGGTTCAGCCCGCGGTACCCACGACCCACGAGACCTCGAGCGTGGCCACCCCATCTCTTGGCGAACGCGGTATCCGACGTGAACCCATGAGTCGACTGCGGCAAACCATCGCCAATCGCTTGCTAGATGCGCAGCATAGCGCCGCCATTCTGTCAACGTTTAATGAAGTGGATCTGTCCGGGGTAATAGACTTGCGGAGACGCTATGGAGAGGCCTTTGAGACCCGTTACAACGTCCGTCTCGGTTATATGTCGTTTTTTGTCCGTGCCTGTGTAGAAGCTCTACAAGCTTTCCCATTGGTCAACGCCCAGATCGATGGTGCCGATGTGGTCTATTACGACTACTTTGACATTGGAATTGCGGTATCCTCTCCCCGCGGCCTGGTCGTGCCAGTGTTACGGAATGCCAGTGATAAGCGTTTTTCTGAGATAGAACAGGAAATTGCCGATTTCGGAAATAAAGCTAATAGCGGTAGTCTTGCGATGGAGGAACTAACGGGTGGGACATTTACGATTACCAACGGTGGTGTATTTGGTTCACTTTTATCCACACCCATTCTCAATCCACCACAAAGCGGCATCCTTGGCATGCACAAAATACAACAACGCCCCATAGCCATGGGTGATGAAGTCGTCATTCGACCGATGATGTATCTAGCGCTGTCCTATGACCATCGTCTGGTTGATGGCCGTGATGCTGTCGGATTCCTTGTGAAGGTCAAAGAAACCCTTGAAGACCCAGCCAGGTTACTACTGAACATCTGATCGTCGATTTTCCAAACCCCGCTGATATCACTGCATCAACTATGCAACCCACCAATACGTTAGACCCAAACTTTTTTCATCGGGTCGTAGACTGCCAATGGGCCTGTCCGGCACACACGGATGTCCCAGAATATATCCGGATGATTGCCCAAGGCCGCTATACAGATGCCTACCTTCTGAATCGAACCTCTAACGTATTTCCCTCAATACTCGGCCGAGTCTGTGACCGCCCCTGCGAGCCGGCCTGCCGACGCGGACGAGTGGAAGACAAGCCAGTTGCAATCTGTCGCCTGAAACGCGTTGCTGCCGATCTCAGCGATGAAATTCGGCCTCTCTTGCCATCCGTTCCGGTTGAAAAAAATGGCAAACGAATCGCCTGTGTTGGCGCAGGCTGTGCATCACTCACCGTCGCCAATGACCTGTTACCGCTTGGTTACGAGATAGTTGTCTACGAACAACTCAATCGAACTGGCGGCCTCATGCGGACCAACATCCCTGCATTTCGTTTGCCAGAGACCGTGCTTGATAACGAACTCAATATGATTATTGATATGGGTGTTGATCTTAGATTAGATCAACGTATCGATAGCTTGGCAAATTTACTGGAAGAAAACTACGATGCTGTTTTTATTGGAACGGGCGCACCAAGAGGGAAAAACCTCGAGATTCCTGGACGCTACGACAGCGATCGCATTCATATCGGTATCGACTGGCTGGAATCAGTTGCATTCGAACACACACAGAAAATTGGCGAGCGCGTACTGATTATTGGAGTCGGAAACACAGCAATGGATTGCTGTCGAACCTCACTCCGATTAGGCGGCAAGGAAGTCAAGGTCATGGCGCGTAAACCTCGCGGTTATTTTAAAGCGTCCGAATGGGAATTGGATGATGCCGAGGAAGAACAAGTTGAAATCGTGGTCAATCATTCACCCCGCGAGTTTGTTATTAATGATGGTCAACTGGTCGGTATGCAGTTTGACGTATTTGAATACCACGTTGATGATGATGGGAAACTGCAACAGGAACTGGTTGGCGAGGCATTTTTTCCTTGTGACGACGTGATACTGGCAATAGGCCAAGAAACAGCCTTTCCCTGGATAGAACGAGATATCGGCCTGGATTTTGATGACTGGGATCAGCCAGTAGTCGACCGGGCGACCTATCAGTCGACACGCGCCGGCGTTTTTTTTGGTGGTGACGCGGCCTTTGGGCCTGAGAATATCATCTGGGCGGTGGAGCACGGTCACCAGGCGGCTATTTCAATTCACAAACACTGCCGTAACGAAGCCATCCACGATCGGTTGCCTATGGGCATGAACCTTACCAGCACAAAAATGAGTATTCACGAATGGTCTTTTAGCAATGACTACGATGAAGCTAACCGCAGAAAAATGCGCCATGTTGATCTCAAGGAACGTTTTAATCAGTTAGATATCGAAGTCGAGCTGGGGTTTTCTGGTGAACAGACCACAGTAGAGGTTGAACGCTGTTTGAACTGTGACATTCAGACAGTCTTCAGTACTGACCTTTGTATAGAATGCGATGCATGTATTGATGTCTGCCCAGTCCGTTGCCTAACCATTACTGCTAACACCGATGAATCGGCCTTGCGAGCAGCGCTAACTGTACCTGCCCAAAACTCTGACCAACCCCTTTATGTTTCTTCCGCGCTACCACAAACCGGGCGGGTCATGGTTAAAGATGAGAATGTCTGTGTGCACTGCTCTCTTTGCGCGGAACGGTGCCCTACCGGCGCTTGGGATATGCGCAAGTCGACCCTACTGATCCCCTACGCAGCTGACGAAGAAACAGCAACATGGCAACAGAAGACCGCATAAACGACTTCGTTATTCGAATTGCGACGGTAAACGGCACCGGTTCAGCCAGTGCCAATAGTTTGCTCATGAAAGCGATTTTTCGCATGGGCATTCCCGTTGTCGGAAAAAACTATTTCCCGTCAAATATTCAAGGACTCCCGACATGGTATGAAATACGTGTCACTAAAGACGCTTATTTGTCACGTTCGGGACACATTGACATCATGATCGCCATGAATGCACAGACTTACAAAGACGATCTGGTCAGTGTTCAATCCGGTGGGTTTTTTATCTACGATTCGACCTGGCGACGTGAAGAACTGCATACTCGAACGGATGTCACGGTACTCCCCATTCCCCTCTCGGAACTTGCCAATAATGCCTTTACCGGTGCCCGTACACGCATCCTGATGCGCAACGTCACCTACGTTGGTGCCTTGGCCGCCCTACTTGAGATAGATCTCGATACATTAAAACATTTGCTCGAAGAAACTTTTGGCACCAAAAAAGCACTAATCGAATCCAACCTCACGGCCATTCAAATCGGCTATGACTATGCCCGCGAGCACTTTGAATGCCCGCTGCCCACCCGCCTTAGTCGACTTGATAAGACAGCTGACCACATTATGATCGACGGCAATACTGCTGCGGCACTTGGTTGTATCTATGCCGGTGCAACCGTCGGGAGTTGGTATCCGATTACGCCCTCGACTTCCCTTTTTGATGCGTTTGGCGACTTCTGCAAGAAATTTCGAACCGATGAGAAAAGCGGCACGCAAAATTACTGCGTCATCCAAGCGGAAGACGAACTGGCTGCCATTGGCATGGCGCTCGGAGCAGCATGGAATGGCGCTCGTGCATTCACATCGACTAGTGGTCCTGGTATTTCCTTGATGTCCGAATTCCTGGGTTTAGCTTATTTCACCGAAATCCCATTAGTTTTGTTCGACATCCAACGAGTGGGGCCGTCGACTGGAATGCCTACACGCACGCAACAGAGCGATATTCTTGCCGCAGCTTATGCATCGCATGGCGATACACGACATGTCCTGCTATTTCCCTCTGATCCTGCCGAATGTTTCGACTTTGCTGTCAAGGCTTTTGACCTGGCAGACCGCCTACAAACGCCTGTAATCGTGCTTTCGGATCTTGACATCGGCATGAACGACTGGCCGTGCCCCCAACTGCGATGGGATGACGCATACCGTCCAGATTACGGCAAGGTCTACCGGGCTGATGAGCTCAGAGACCTCGAACACTTTCAGCGTTACCTGGATGTTGATGGCGATGGCATTTGTTATCGGTCACTGCCCGGTGATCATCCGCGAGGGGCTTACCTGATCCGTGGCTCTGGACACAATAAAGCTGGCGCCTATACCGAACGCTCGGACGAATACATTGAAGTCATGGATCGACTACGTAGAAAGTTTGATACAGCCGCAAACTTAGTGCCTGAGCCAATTATTCAGCGTACAACTAATGCTGATATAGCAATAGTTTCACTTGGTAGCTGCCATGGTGCCGTTGAGGAGACTCGTGATCGCCTCGCGGCCGACGGCTTTAGCAGCGACTATTTGCGGATACGAGGATTTCCTTTCTGTGATGAGGTGCGCACATTTATTGATTCACACTCGAGGGTTTTTGTCGTAGAACAGAACCGAGATGCCCAACTGCGCTCGTTACTAATGAACGAAACCGGCATCGCGGCGGATCGATTGGTTCCCGTGCTGTACTACGGTGGAGAACCTCTATCATCGGTGGATATCATTGACATCATTTTGGAAGAAATCAAACAAGGAAAAGCCGCGTGAGTTTTATTAAGAAACCCCGCATTAACCACCCAGGCCTGGATACCAACGCCGTTGGGCTTACGATACAAGACTACGAAGGCGCGATGTCCACCCTGTGCGCGGGTTGTGGCCATGATTCCGTATCCACTGCCATTGTCCAGGCCTACTACGAGCTCGCTATCGAGCCTCACCGAGTAGCTAAATTGTCTGGGATTGGCTGCTCAAGCAAAACGCCGACCTACTTTCTGCGCCCCGCACACGGATTCAATTCAGTGCATGGACGCATGCCATCGATTGCGACCGGAGCAAACGCCGCCAATCGTGACCTCCACTACATCGGCATCTCAGGCGATGGCGATTCTCTTTCCATTGGCCTTGGCCAGTTTTGTCATGCCATTCGACGCAATGTCAATATGCTGTATGTAATCGAAAATAATGGCGTCTACGGCCTCACAAAAGGCCAGTTTTCGGCGTCAGCCGATGTCGGCAGCTCAGCCCGCAAGGGGGGCGCCACCAACGAAATTCCACCTATTGATCCGATCCTTACTGCCATCAATTTTGGCTGCTCATTTGTCGCCCGAGGCTTTTCTGGTGACAAGACCACGCTCGTGCCACTAATTAAAGCAGCCATTCTTCACGAGGGCTTTGCGCTGCTCGATGTTATCTCGCCTTGTGTCACATTCAATGATCATGAAGGTTCCACCAAAAGTTATCTGCATACACGAGAATTTGAACAGACCGCGGTGTATGCTGATTTCGTTCCGATACGTGATGAAATTACAGCGAACATAGACACGAACATCACACCGGTCACTCTGCACGACGGCAGTCAGATTCATCTACGCACCGTCGACCCGGACTATGATCCATCTGATCGCGGATCAGTAGTCTCGTATATACGCCAGCATCAAGACAAAGGTCAGATTGTTACCGGCCTACTTTTTGTTGATG
>JAKUQS010000012.1 GCA_022451485.1 Gammaproteobacteria bacterium | reverse complement strand
AAGCTAACCTGACGGAACAGCAAAGAACCTATAGCACGCCTACCGCCCGAGTGTACAAGAATGATCTTGAGGTGGGTTATACCCGAAGTTCTGGCAGCTCCAAACGGGGCTGGTACATCACGCTGCCCGATGAGGGGGAACGGGTCATTGACCGGGCACTGGTGAAAGGCGAACTGGTGTACTTCAATACGGTTATTCCCGATACCTCGACCTGTGATGCGGGCGGTAAGGGTTGGGAGAATGTGGTACAGATGGCGAATGGCGGCAGTGCGCGGGGCGCTCAGTGGGACGTTAACCAGAACGGATTACTGGATGAAGGGGACACGCATTTGGGTATCAGTTTTGCCGGTCGAAAGACCGCCCAGGGCCAACCCGGTGCACCGAAGATTATTGGAAACCAGTTATTTAGCCCACGGACCTACAAAATCAGACCCGGCGTTACAGCGGGAGCACGCGATCACTTTAAGAATACCCAGATCGCTTCCGCTTCTCCCAGTGGCACCTCCGGGCGTATCTCCTGGACGGAACTGCATCCGCGTACTGACTGATACGGTTACCCGGTCGTCTTCGCATGAAGGTATGGCCAGGGAAGAAATCCAGCCAAGCAAAAACTTCCGGGCGATAGGGGTGCCAACCTCGGTAAGACAGGTGCTGATAAGGGATGGGCTGTTTGCACGGATGGGTTAGGCGCCGACACAGTACGGCGGGGAGCATTGCATGACTGACAGTGGCAGCCCGACATTTGCGATCATGGGCAGTGGTGGTATGGGGGGCTATATTGGCGCCAAGCTCACTCAAGCTGGCTACAAGGTCTCTTTTGTCGCGCGGGGTGCTCATTTAGAGGCGATGAACGCCAATGGCTTCAAGATTGAAGGGCCGGACGAGGCTTTTGTGATCAAGCCCATTCGTGCAACAAGCGATCCCAGCGAAATAGGTCCGGTAGATTTTGTTGTCTTCTGCGTCAAGCTTTGGGACACAGAATCTGCAGCCGCGCAGTGCCAAGATTTGATAGGCCCCGATACCGCCGTTTTATCGATGCAGAACGGCGTCGACCCGGAACCTGTTCTTAGCGACATCTTGGGGAGAGAACATGTCATGGGAGCGGTTGCAGAAGTGGGCGCTAACATCGTCGAGCCTGGTTTTGTGCGTCGTTTCTCGCCTTTGGCGATCATCAGGTTTGGTGAGCTGGATCAGTCGCGCTCTGCGCGTTCGATGCAATTTGCTGAAGCAATTGCCGCCGCCGGTTTCGAAGCGGATCATGCTGACAACATTAATCTGACCATATGGGACAAGTTCTTGTTTCTTGTGGGGGGCAGTGCCCTGAACTGTGTTACCCGTGAACCGATTGGCCCCATCCGCGAAGACCCGGACACCAGAGCTTTATTGAGGCAAGTAATGGAAGAGGTTATGTCTGTTGCAAACGCCAAAGGCATTTCCCTTACCAAGGACAATGTCGAAGCACGGTTGGCTTATGTCGATAGCCTACCCGGCGAGGTGAGGTTATCGATGGCGGTTGATCTGGAACGCGGGAATCGGCTCGAATTGCCATGGTTGTCGGGCGCCGTTGATCGAATGGGGAAGGAACTCAATATTCCGACCCCCGCAAACCGCTTCATTTATGCTGCTCTTAAACACCATATTATGGGCAGTAGATGAGAAGTGAGGGTCGTTAGATCGACGGTCCCCGAAATTAATTCACCGTCACTGCTCTGATAAACGTTAAAGCCTATCGGGCATCACTCGATGGGCTCTTCCGTGCTAATGCTCGCCTGGCATTCTTGGTCCTGCTTTTAAATGTGATGTAGCTTCAATTAGCTGTTTGATATGCGGCGGCGTCGTATAGCCCTTTGCCGCTGCGCTTTTAAAACTCAGGGCATCACGATGCCGTCCATCTTCGTCTGTCATTAACCAATGACCTCGGCTCGGACGGTTTAAATTTAAGTAGAAATTGCGATGGGGTCGTTAGAACAGCGGTTCCCGCGATAAAGTCACGGCCATTGCTCTGATAAACGTCTCCGTTGGAGAGCACTTGCCCAGAAGCCGCACAAGTGCTTGTTAAATTGGCGCGCCCAGAGAGACTCGAACTCCCGACCACCTGGTTCGAAGCCAGGTACTCTATCCAACTGAGCTATGGGCGCATGGCCTTGTAGTCTATACCCCGCCTTATTGTTTAGTAAGGCTTTGTTGTCCGCTTCAGAGCGTAATTGTCCAATTGAATTGCCGAGTTTGTTCACTAATTCAGCAATTTAGTCCTAGGCATACCCGTCTGTAAATGTGTGTCTAGGACCGACAGGAATATCTACGTTTAACAAAGAATATCTAGAGGTATACGAGCATTTTGAAAAACGATGTATAAAGTAAGATTAGATCAATCTAAAGGAACTTTGCTTGCCGCCACTTGATAAATACTCAGCAGAGCACACATGGAGAATAGTGTGAAAATGCTATGGGCCGCATGAACACGGTCAGACCCCAGCAACATACTCGCGCATTGGCCTTGTTCAAGACGATGTTACGGATTCGGCGCTTCGAGGAGACAGCTGAAGTCGCCCAGCGCGAAGGCGAGATCCCCGGGACCCTCCATCTGTCAATTGGCCAGGAAGCCGTAGCTGCGGGTGTTTGCTCCGTGCTGGAGACAACCGACCTGATCACCAGTACGCATCGAGGACATGGCCACTCGATTGCCAAAGGCGCGTCACTTGCTGCCATGATGGCGGAGTTGTTCGGTCGTGTGAACGGAACCTGTGCTGGTAAGGGTGGGTCTATGCACATTGCTGATTTTTCTGTCGGCATGCTGGGTGCGAATGGCGTTGTGGGGGGTGGCATCGGTGTAGCCGTGGGCGCGGCACAAGGCCTTCGAGTGCGCGGAAATAGCGCGGTAACGGCATGTTTCTTCGGAGATGGTGCCGTTAACCGCGGCCCGTTCCTGGAGTCGCTCAACTGGGCGGCTACCTTTCGGCTTCCCGTATTGTTTGTGTGCGAAGACAATGGATTTGCCGCATTCACAGAAACAGCGCGATTGACCGCCGGCGCTGGCCCTACGGCACGCGCTGGTGCAATTAGCATAGAAAGTGTGGAAGTAGACGGCAATGATGCGTTGGCCGTTACTGAAGCGGCGCAACGGATGGTAAGTCGTATGAGGACGGGCGAGGGTCCATCCTTCATTCACGCAAAGACTTATCGCCTGCGCGGCCACACTGTTGCGGACAAGGGCGCCTATCGGGATGCCGAGCGGCATGCCCAACAGAAGTTACTCGATCCTATCCTACTCTTGGATCGAAAGCTGAAGGAATGGCAGCTTGTTGCGGAAGCGAACTCCGTGCGCGATGAAGTGGACCGAGAAATCACCGAGGCGCTTGCCATCGCGCGTGCGGGAAGTCTACCGGATCCCGCTACTGCGCTAACCGATGTCCAGGAAGTGGGATCGCCGGTATGACAAGGCAAACCACGCTTGCAGCTGTCCGCGACGGACTAATCGAGGAAATGCGGCGAGACCCGCTGGTCTGGGCAGTGGGAGAAGACCTACACATCGGGGGCCTCTATGGCCAATATCATGGTCTTCTCGATGAATTCGGACCTGATCGGATAGTCGCGTCGCCAATTTCCGAGGCAATGATCGTTTCCGCCGGTCTCGGTGGTGCGCTTGCAGGCACACGCCCCGTGGTCGATATGCGTATAGCCGATTTTGCCTTGCCTGCTATCGATGAACTGGTCAACCAGACGGCCAAGGCCAGGTTTATGTTCGGTGGACAGGCAAGCGTATCGACTGTTGTGCGACTCCCACAAGGGATCATGGCTTCCTCAGCTGCCCAGCATTCGCAATCGCTTGAGAGCTGGTATGTCCACACGCCAGGCCTTGTTGTCCTGGCTCCGTCAACGCCGGCCGATTGCAAGGGACTGTTGAAAAGCGCGATTCGCTGTGATGACCCGGTCATTTTAATTGAGCCGCGAGCGCTTTGGCAGGAAGACGGAGAGGTCCCAGACGGCGATCATTGCGTGCCGATCGGTGTCGCGCGGATGGCCAGGAAAGGAAAAGACTTGACCGTCGTCACCTGGTCGGCGATGACGGCGCTGGTTCAGGCTACTGTCGACACAATAGCCGGAAACGGCATCGACATCGAGCTGATCGATCTTAGATCTTTATGGCCGTGGGATATCGACGCAGTGTTGAAATCGGTGCGCAAGACCGGGCGGCTCCTCGTAATCCATGAGGCAGTTGAAGTCTGCGGATTCGGAGCGGAGATAGTCGCAAGGGTGACCGAACATATGTTTGACGACCTGAAACGCGCTCCAAAACGGCTGGGCGCGCCGCGTGTGCCGGTCGCTTTCTCGCCTCCATTGGAGAATGTCTACCGCATCGATACTGCCAAAATTGAACTTGCGATCAACGAGATGATGGCGTCGTGACGGAACCACTTGAAGGCCAGGTCGCCATCGTCACTGGCGGCGCGGGATTTATCGGTCGCGCGATCACCCAATCGCTTGCGAAACGCGGCGCGCGCGTTGTGACGGTGGACCTCTTAGATGCCGAGGTCGAACATGCCGTGAGAATGCTTGTGTGCGATGTCACCGATTCCGCTTCAGTAGATCGGGTGGTGGCACGTGTCCAGAAAGAGCACAATCGATTGGACATTCTAGTCAACTGCGCAGGCGGCGGTGCACGCACGGGGTTTGTCGATCTCGATGATGAGACCTGGTTTTTCGAACTGAACAAGAATCTCACTGGCGCATTTTTCTTCATGCGAGCCGCGCTGCCACATCTTTTGAAAAGCCAGTTCGGAAGTATTGTCAACGTATCGTCGATCTCCGGCATAATCGGCGGTCTTCCAGCGCAGGGACCAGAAGGAAGGTCAGGTCCTGCCTATGCCGCAGCGAAAGCCGGACTGATCGGACTGACGAAGTGGGCGGCACGCGAATATGGGGACCAAGGTGTACGTGTCAATGCTATCGCGCCGGGCCCCGTGCTCACATCGGCAGTAATGCATGGATATGATTACGGCACGGCAAGTTATCCGATACCCCGTATGGGGACACCCGAGGATATGGCTGAGACAGTCGCTTTCCTTTGTTCGCCGGTTTCGGGCTACATCACCGGCGAAGTCATCAAGGTTGCCGGTGGTGTGGGGATGTGAACGCGACAATGACCTCGCGTGACCAGCTAGAGCAATCTTTAGAGGAGGTCCGTACCCTCGCTGCGATGGGTCGCTATGTCGGGGCATCGCTCGATATTAGTGACGTACTGAAGACCATCGCCCGTTACAGCACCGCACTCGCTGAGAGCGACGGTGCGGTCATTGTTGACATTCACGATGAGGTTGATGGCTGCGAGATTCTGGCTGCGGATAAGCTATCGCCAACTTTTTGTGCCGATATGACACCTTTATTACCCCAGATTAACTCCTTTATTCGTAATTTTGGTCGTTGGTCAGTTTTTGATCGAACCGTGACTTCTGATGAGGCGCTTTTGACTGACGCGCGAGCGGCGTTAAGTCATAACGCCAGTCAGCTAGAAGTCGCACAGATCGAAGATTTCAGACCGCTGTGGGAATGTGCAACCCGGGATTTGATGCTTGAGGCGGGTTACCAGTCACTGCTGCGTGTGAATCTGGATGTCGATGAAGTGGTCCGGTGTCTGTTGGTTTTCAGGCGACAACCGGGCGCTTTCGATGAGCGGCATATTGATCTTGTTACGACGCTGGCCAGCCAGTCGAAAGTTGCGCTCGACAACGCGCAGTTATTCTCTAACGTTCAGGAACAGCGAAAGAGTCTGGAACTGGCCAGGCAGCAACTTGAAGATGCTAATCAGCACAAGTCGGCTTTTCTCGCCAATATGTCCCACGAGCTAAGAACACCGCTGAATGCAATCATTGGATTTTCTGAAGTGATGTTGGCGGGAATCACCGGAGAGATCAGCGAGAAGCAGGAAGAATACCTTAATGATATTCATGCATCGGGCAGCCATCTCTTGCGTTTGATTAATGACATTCTCGACTTTTCCAAGATCGAGGCAGGGCGTATGGACCTTGAGTTGGAATCGTTTGATCTGTCCACGGCAATCGACAATGCGACTGCGCTCATTAAAGAGCGTGCGATGCGCCATCAAATCACATTACAGCGTGATGGTGATGATGCTATTGGTGAGATTGTTGCCGACGAACTCAAAGTGAAACAAATCTTGGTCAATTTATTGAACAACGCGGTGAAATTTACACCGGATGAAGGACAAATCACGATTCAGTCTCGAAAGATTGATGATGCGATAGAGATCGCGATCAAGGATTCTGGTATTGGCATATCCGTTGAAGACAAAAATCGAATTTTTGAATCATTTCGACAGGCAAAAGAAGATGCCGCAGGCCTTCGAAAACAGGAAGGGACGGGTTTGGGTTTGTCGCTGTCCAAGCGTATGGTCGAACTTCACGGTGGGACCATGTGGGTTGAAAGCGAAGTTGGGGTCGGCAGTAATTTCTTTTTTACGCTACCCGCATCCCGCGATACGTGGCAATCGTTGCTGGCAGAGATGGAGGCGTAAGCCGTGAGCGGTGAGCGAATTCTCGTGGTGGAAGACAACGAACGGAACATGAAATTTGTCCGCGACGTACTGCAGTTCAAAGGTTACGAAGTGGTGGAGGCGGTGACGGGTGAAGAGGGGGTTCGGTTGGCATCTGAAGTCGATCCGGATCTGATACTGATGGATATTCAATTGCCTGGCATCAATGGATATGAGGCATTTGAGCAAATCAGGAATGGTGAATCGACACGACAGATACCCATCATTGCACTGACTGCGTCGGTGTCGGCGTCTGACCAGGAAAAGATTCTAAAGGCGGGTTTTGATGGGTTTGAAGCAAAGCCAGTTGCGCTTCAGCGACTAGTCGACGTGGTGGCCAACGGCATTGCTACTTCCGGTTCCACTGAGCCGGTTGCCCGAGCAGCGGATGAAGCGTCGATCAAAGCGCAGTCTTTACCATTGGTTGCGGAGCAGCGTCCTGGCGCGACAGAACAGCACGGCCCAGTACCCACCATCTTGGTGGTCGATGATACGCCGCAAAATGTAAAACTCCTGGTTGAGATTCTCAAATCGCAGCAATACAACGTAGTGACGGCTGACGGCGGGGCAGCGGGACTGCAGGCGGTTGAGACGCATGCCCCGGATTTGATTCTGCTCGATATCATGATGCCGGATATCGACGGCTATGAGGTGTGTCGGCGCATTCGCGAAATGGAAGCGCATCGTTTGACACCGGTCGTGATGGTGACCGCACTGGATGGAAAGGACGAACGCGTTAAGGGAATCGAATCGGGTGCGGATGATTTTCTCAACAAACCGATCGTTATTCCCGAACTCGTCGCCCGTGTTCGGTCACTGCTTCGGATTAAGTCACTGCATGATCAAGTGCGGGTACAGGCGGTAGAACTGGAGGCATTTAATCAACAGTTGGAGGGAAAAGTTCAGGAACAGCTGACAAAGATCCAACGTATGGATGGACTAAAACGTTTCCTCCCGCCGCAGGTGGCAGAGATTGCATTGACGGGAGACGAAGAAACGTTTCTCCAGCAACTTCAACCGCACCGTCAACATATTGTGGTGGTGTTTCTCGACCTGATTGGATTCACCGCCTTCGCATTGTCGGAAGAACCGGAAGATTTAATGCAGATGCTCGGGGAATTCAATCAGGCGATGGGTAAATTGGTTTGGCAATATGAGGGGACTCTGGATCGCTTTACTGGCGATGGAATGATGATTTTTTTCAATGACCCTATACCGGTACCGGACGCTGAGGTGCGAGCGTTGAAAATGACGATCGCAATGCGCGAGGCTTTCGAAGAGTTGCGAGAAGTTTGGAATCGTCGTGGTTATGAATTGGGTTGCTGCTGGGGGGTTGCCAGCGGGTATGCGACTATTGGAGTGATTGGCTTTGAGGAACGGCTCGACTATACGGCAATGGGAACCGTGACTAATCTTGCGGCACGTCTTTGCGCCACAGGTGCCGACAACGAAATCTTGGTTACCAAACGACTCATGGCAAAACTGGACAATCAGTTCATGGTTGACGATCGCGGTGAAGTTGCCTTGAAGGGAAATCCACGACCGACGGGTATTGTTAATTTGCGTGGCCTCAGTGAGTAAGAGGCGTGAAGACGAAGTGCGTTTGGGATGGTGACTGGTGGAGAATGATTCTCTTTGTCTGGTGGCTTGGGACTGCAGTGTAGCTATTGGTCGAAGACCTGTTGATCGGTAAACTTAACGGGTTGGCTAGAATTGTCTGTACCGAATGGATTTGATGGTGACGATAATAGGTTAAACGGGATGATTGAAACCTTACCGACCCCTACAACGGATGTGAGGCGTTGTGTTTCCGACCTTGAATCCTATGGGTACTGTTATCTTGCCGCTGCATTAAGCGATACCGTGCTCACGAGACTGCAGCAGCGTTTGAGCGAGCAGGCTCAGGCGGAGGAACAGCAGGGGTTGGCGTACAAGGATGGCGGACCGGAACAGAACTGGGGAGATTTCCGTAATCAAAATGGTGACCTTCGACCGGAAGCATTTAGCGAGGCAGCTGGGGGTCTTAACCAGCGTCTTTGGATGTTGGTCAACAAAGGTCAGGCTTTTGTTGACCTCTTGCAACATACTCAAATGCGCGAGGTCATCGGTGGAGTGCTAGGAGAGGAATACCTCTTATCGAGCCATATTGCCAACATCGCGCGCCCTGGTGGCGTTGCCATGCGTTTGCACACCGATCAGTGGTGGATGCCACCTCCAACGCGGCCGCATCGGCGTCATTTACCAGCTGGTTCAGTCAAGCGCGAACGCTTTGACGTTGATGATGCTCCTGGCCAAGCAATCTCTCCACCAGTGGTCGTAAACGTGTTGTGGATGCTGGATCATTTCTCAGAGGAGAACGGTGGTACCCGGTTGGTACCGGGCAGCCATCTGTTGGGCCGTCAACCGGATGCGGATGCAGAATCTATTGCGGCGACCGCGGCTGCTGGCACAGCTTTGTTGGTTGATGGTCGGACATGGCACGGTACGGGTGCGAATAGAAGCGATGGCGAACGACGTGCCATTCTGACAACGTTCTGTGCGCCGCAGTTTCGGCCGCAGGAGAATTACACGGTCGGTACTCGACCTGAGGTGTTGAGGCAGGCGAACGATGACCTCCGTGCACTGTTGGGATTGAAAGTATGGAATGCCTACGGTCGAACGGGTCACCCAACGGCTGATTTTGTAACACCCGGTGCGGACCTAATTGGCGAACTGCGACCCACCTGAACGATTGCTATATCACAAGATAAGCTCAAGCGACTTAGTGATTGCCCGCTCCGATTGGAGTTTCACGAATTGCTCGGCCAGGTAGGTTCGTCTGGCGTGGTAGGCACCACACTTTTTGCAACAGATGCATCCAGCGACTCGAAGTCGAAATAGTTGATTACTTCATAGAGTTCGGCCCGAGTCAGCATGTTGTCCAGCAAGGGTCGTGTCTCCCCTTCTTTTGCGATCGTTGCATAGAGTTTTTCCATGGCGCGCGCAGCTACTCGTAATGACGATGCAGGCCATATAACCAGTTTGCACCCCATTTCTTCGAGCTGCGTTGCCGTGTAGTAGGGCGTGCGACCAAATTCTGTCATGTTCGCCATGAACGGCACACTGATGTTGCTAGTGAAGGTGCGAAACATGTCTTTATCGACGAGTGCGTCAGCAAACGCGATATCTGCACCGGCCTCGATATAACGATTCATGCGAGCGATGGCTCTATCGAGTCCTTCCGATTGCACTGCGTCGGTGCGCGCAATGATGCGAAGATGTCGTCGGGCGCGTTTTGCTGCGGTTACCTTGGCACACATCTCATCAGTTGTGACCAGTCGCTTGTCATTCAGGTGGCCGCATTTCTTAGGCAGAATTTGGTCCTCCATCTGCATCGCGGCCGCTCCAGCGGCTTCGAGTTCGTGCACGGTACGCATGACATTCATGACTTCGCCATAACCCGTGTCCGCATCAACTACCAAAGGTAAGTGCGTCGCCCGATAGATGGTTCGCACATGAAAACACAATTCCTCGAGGGTTATGATCCCAAGGTCAGGTAAACCGAGGCTGGCGGATACGGCGGCGCCTGACACATAGAGGCAACTGAACCCTGACCGTTTTGCTATCAAGCCCGCGAGTCCGTTGTGTGCCCCAGGAATCTGGACAATGCCAGGGCTATCGATCATTTGTTGAAGTCGCAGGCCAGGCGTTTCTTTTGGCCACTGTTCAGCTTCCAGCCAAGTCATTTTTTTCTCCAAAACGTTCCAAAGCCGTTATTCTATGTCTGATCCAACGGCATCTGTAGCTTGGATATCTAAGACAGATGATTAGTCATTAGGAGACAGTATGCGCCAGCGGAAAATACCCGCCGTGTTTATGCGAGGTGGCACGAGTAAGGCAGTGATGTTTCATCGCCATCATCTGCCAGAGGATGAATCCCTATGGCCGCAGATTTTTGTGGCCGTGCTAGGGGCTGGTGATGCCACTGGTCGGCAGTTAGATGGTTTAGGTGGTGGTATATCGTCATTGTCCAAGGTCTGCGTTATCGGGCCTCCATCGCGGTCAGATGCCGATGTGGATTACACGTTTGTGCAGTTATCGCCTAAAAGTGAACACGTTGATTTCTCCTCAAGTTGCGGCAACATGACCGCCGCAGTTGGGCCGTTTGCGGTTGATGAAGGCCTGGTAGTCGCTGCCGGTGATAGGGTCGTGGTACGTATTCACAACACTAATGCGCAACAGTTGATTGTCTCGAAGTTTCCTCTGGATGAGGATCAGGCGGCGGTTGACGGCGATTGGGTCATACCTGGTGTATCGGGACAGGGCGCGCCAGTGCGTCTCGAGTTTCAACACCCGGGTGGTGCTGCGACGGGTCGCTTGCTGCCCACTGGAGAACCGATCAATTCTCTTGATGTGGTCGGCGTTGGTCCTCTGGAGTTATCGATGGTGGACGCGGGCAATCCTTGTGTGTTTATTGCGGCGGATGCGCTGGGCTTGGCAGGGACTGAGATGCCCGACGTATTGGATTCGCAGTCAGAATTGCTCGATCGCTTGGAATCCATACGTTGTAGTGCGAGTGTCGCCATGGGTATTAGCGACAGCATTGAGGCTGCCGCTAAAATCCCCAGTATTCCGAAGGTTGCGTTGGTTTCACCCGCCCAGGTCGCCACGACTTTGTCCGGGGTCTCAATCGGTCAAAGCGAGTGCGACGTCACTTTACGTATGATTTCCGTGGGTCAGCCGCACCGGGCAATTCCGGTGACCGGCAGTATGTGCACAGCAATTGCTGCGCAGATCACGGGCACTTTGGTTCATCGTCTTTGCCGGCCTGAGGTAGTGCCCGATGACATTCGCATCGCGCACCCATCAGGAGTGGCTCGTGTGGGTGCCACAGTGAATCAACAAAGCGGAAAGTGGATTGCTGAGAACGCGGTCTTGTACCGCACCGCGCGGCGGCTGATGGATGGTCAGGTGTACTTGTCCGCCGCGAAAACCCCCGGTCTGTCAGCTGGTTGACCGCGTGTTTAATATCCTTCGGTCCAACCTCGTCGCTTGATAAACGGATGAATCGCGATGGTGTCACGGTCCCATACCCCAGACTGGTAGAAAGGATCACCTTGATTGAACTGTATGGCCTCTTCCTGATCTTGCACGTCAACTACCATCAGACTGCCGATAGGCGTTTCACCATCTGCGGCGGCGACGGGTCCCGCTAGGACAATGTTAACGGGCGTGCTGCCGAGGTAGGTTCGGTGGGCTTCATAATTATCCAGTCGAGTCTGGAGTCCGTCGCTTCGATCGAGACAGTAAATGGCATAGAGCATCAGGTTATTCTCTAAGTTGGCTAGGGTGGAATCGAAACGGTTATTGTAGGATAGTTGTCAACTGACGACTCCTAATCTTGCGCGACAGAAGATGACGAGCGGTGGAAGGGGGAACCGAGATCATGGGCCAGGCTCGTAAAACCAATTTTCTGCGCCCGTTGTATCGCGTGGGTTGGCTTGCGATATGGAGTGCCTGGGTGGTGGTTTTGCTCTATGGCGTTCCATATTGGGTTCCGTATAACGACAAGCTGACTTGGATCGTGCTCACGGTGTTGGTAACTACGGTAGCTTATGGATTGCACCGTTTGTTAGATTATTTTGTCACTGGTCGCCCCCTGTGGGCACCTCGACGGAGTGGCGGTCAACCGTAAAGCCGATGGAATATCGATGGGCTCGTGCCTTAATCACCTGTGCTGGCTTCGTGTTGTTGCTGAGCCCGCTTGCACTCTGGGTTGCTTGGTCACAAGCTATCTTCATCGGCGTGCTCTATACCATGGCCGTTACTATTGTGGTGGTCATGATATTGAGTTGGGGCGAGTTGATATCGCGAACAGTATTAATATGGCTACACCGGCTGTTGATATGAGGCAGGTGCATGGCTAGGTTGAAAACGTGGGGTAAGTGAACCGTGTTTTTTAATGACCGCAGGAAAGGCTTAATACAACAGTGGCTTGTGATGGGTCTTGTTGGGGTTCTGTGGTGTGATGTTGGCGGCGCTGATGACGGGTCGTTCGGCCCATTCACACGCGATCTCAGTGACACTGACTGGGGCTATCAGTTGCTTCTTGATCCCACCGGATTCGCACCGACGGAAGAAGTGGAGCGTTTCGAAGTGCGACCCGGTGATTGTTCGAGCGACCGTGATCGCGATGATTGCGCAGATAGCCGGGAACGTTCGGAACTTACGGAGCGGGCACGCTCACGCAAGCCCGTGACGGGCCCCCAGTGGTATCGTTGGCAGGTGTACTTTCCCGAGGACTATGAACTCATCTATCCGGCACGTGTTGTTCACGCCCAATTCGCTCAGCAGCGACTTGGCGCGGCGTGGGTATTCGAAATTGGAGCGACCGGCGTGTTGTGGGTCGGTAAACGACTGGATGAGGAAGGGAGCTACCAGGCGTTAATTGATGAAGACGCCCTGCGTGGACAGTGGCACGATGTCGTGGTGCAGGTCGACTGGTCAAATAAAAATGGCAGTCTGACGGTATGGGTCGACGGAGTGCGAAAGGCACAATTTGGTGGCAGGACCTGCAGCAGTTGTCGTGTGTACTTCAGCTATGGCATCGCTCGTGAGCAGCTTGTGCGCTTTAATCAGGCGTACCCGGGAACAGCGTTGCCGACTCAGGTGGTGTATTACACCAATATGCGGCGCAGTCGTTTGTTGACGGGACTCAAGTTGGCGGATGAGCCCAGTCTGGCACTCGAAGGACACGAAGCGATGTCCGATCCTGACGCGTTGGCTGAAGAAACTGTGACTAAGCCGAAAGCGACAACGGTGGAAACGCCATTGCCCACGGTAGTTTCAGAAACTGCTGACGCGCCCCCCGTATCCGAAAGCTTGCCAACACAGAAGCCGCCTACGGATACGATTGCCGAGGACGACCGCCGCTAACCTTGTCTCAGGTGACCTGGCTAGCCTTGGCGTCCGCAGTCGACGGCGACGGTTTGTCCTGTGATAGCGGTGTTGCTGGCAAGAAATAACATGGTCTGCGCAATGTCTTCGGGCTCAACCATCCGTTGCAGCAGGCTGTTGGCGATGCCGCTTTTCTTTCTCGCCTCGGGCCAGGGCTCGGTCCACGGTGTGCGCACTAGACCTGGCGCAATGGCATTGACGCGCACGTCGGGTGCCAGTGCGTGGGCCAGATTACGGGTCAAATTAATCACGCCTGCTTTGCTTGCGCCATAGGCAATACTGCTGCCAGGGACGCCGAGACCGGCAATAGAGGCTGTATTAACGATCGCGCCGTGTGTTTTCTTCAGGTGTTCCGCGGCCGCGCGACTGCAACGAAATGGGCCGATCAGGTTGGTGTGTACGATCTTTGCCCAGAAGTCTTCGGTCATGGCATCAAGATCATCAAAGGCAATAGGTATCCGGGTATTGGAAGTTCCGGCATTGTTGACCAAAACATCCAGACGCCCCAGTGCGGCAGCTGCTGTGGTGACCATGTTTTCTGCTTCGCCGGGAATGGATACGTCACCGGGTGCGCTCATCACGTCACTTCCGTTCGCGCGTAACGCTTCGATGACTGTTTCGGCACTGGGATCGTCAGGTAAATGATTGACGGCAACCGTTGCACCGTTGTCAGAGAAAATTCGGGCGGTGGCCAGACCAATGCCTGAAACGGCACCGGTGACCAGTACGCATTTGCCTTTGAAATCGGCGGAAATCATGTATCACATCCTTGTATGAATTTAGCCCGTTAGTGTACCTGTGACTTACCACGAATGAAGGACCTGACTGAGCATAGACAGTTATTAGCGAATCTTCGAAACGGTAGCACGGTGCAAGGTGTGCGAAGAATCGCTAGAGTGTTGGTTACCAATTTCAAGAGTTAGGCCAACATGAGTCGTATTAAGATTCAGTTCACTCGATTTTCCGCTTTTTATTCCCCGTTAATCGCCACCATCTCTGGCGGGTTTCTTAAAAATGAAGGGCTTGACGCAAGTCATTCAATCGCCCCGCCCGGGCGTTCGGCCATTGCCGCCCTGATGGATGGCGGTGCCGACGTAGTGCAGTCGGCACTTTCACAAGGCTTTACTGCGCTCGAGCAAAATGAGCAACCACCGGCGGTTCATTTTGCCCAGATTAATGAGATGGATGGATTCTTCATTGCGGGCCGCAGGCCTGAACCGAGCTTCGACTGGAACCGACTGGTTGGCAAAAAAGTGCTGGTTGATCATGGCGGGCAGCCGCTTGCTATGTTTCGCTACGCCTGCCACCAGATGAATGTGCCCTACGACACTATTGAAGCGATCGATGCGGGTGATAGCGCGTCGATGGAGTCGCGCTTTCGAGACGGCGACGGTGATTACATCCATCTTCAGGGCCCTGTCCCACAGCAACTCGAGAAAGACGGTGTTGGCTCTATTGTGGCATCGGTTGGTAGTGCCATCGGACCCTGTGGGTTCTCAAGCCTGGCGGCTACTCGGGAATGGTTGGCGAGTGATGTTGCCAGTGCGTTTATGCGCGCTTATCGACAGGCCAGAGACTACGTGAACCTTACGCCGGCAGCGGAGATCGCCGCCGCAGAAGCGGCTTACTTTCCCGGTATTGATGTTGATGTATTAGCGAGCACCATCGGTCAGTATCAGGTACTGGGTTGCTGGACACCGCACGTAGAGATCACCCGCGCTGCCTATGAGGTGACATTGGATGTTTTTTCCCACGCTGGGTTGATTCATAAGCGTTATCCGTTTGAAGCGGTGTGTGTAGCCCCGCCAGCCGCTGGCTAGCGGGACTACTGGTTAACAGTCGAGATAGGGAGATTTCCGAGCGACGCAAAACAAAGGGAGCAAGAGAATGGCACTGGATTTAGTGATTGAAAATGGCACGGTCATCGATGGGTCGGGTGGCCCTCGGTACCGCGCTGATGTGGGAGTCAAAGCAGGACGAATTGTCGAGATCGGGCGTATTCGTGGTTCAGCTACGGAACGAATTGATGCGGAAGGACATATCGTTTCGCCTGGATTCATTGACGGACATACTCATATGGATGCCCAGGTAGCCTGGGATCAGCTAGGTAGTTGCTCATGTTGGCACGGCGTTACGAGTGTCGTGATGGGTAACTGCGGTTTTGCCCTGGCGCCCTGTCAGCCAGGGGAACGGGAATGGATTGCCCGTTGCCTAGAAGCAGTCGAAGACATTCCTGTGGAAGCCATGATGAATGGCATTGATTGGACTTGGGAGACCTTTCCTGATTATCTTGACCAGGTCGCACAATTGCCGAAGGCGATCAACTACAGTGCTTTTATTGGTCATTCGGCGCTGCGTATGTACGTGATGGGCCAGAGGGCCCTGAGTGAAGTGGCCAACGAGGATGATCTTCGAAACATGGGCGCTGCCGTCGAAGAGGCTTTGCAGGCGGGCGCTGTTGGTTTGTCCACTTCACGGGCGACTACGCACATCACCCCCGAAGGGTCACCCATTGCGAGTCGAATCGCTGACTGGAGTGAGATTGATTATCTGGTGGGTGCTTTGGCGAAACGAAACCAGGGTATCTTCCAAATCGGTCCTGACATGTCAGGCGGCGAGGCCCATCAAAAATTCCTCAAACGCTTGCAGAAGGTCGCACTCGATAGCGGTCGACCAATTATGTTTGGTACGCTTTCTACCCAACAGGGTATAGACCCCTATCCATGGCAAGAACAGGTACGTTACATCGACGAAACGGTGGCGGCCGGTGGCCGTATGTACGGGCAAACCACCACGCGCCCGATCATCGCACTCTTTTCTCTCAAGTCGTATTTGCCGTTTGATAATTTACCGGCGTGGCAGGCCCTGCGTGATCTTCCAATTGATGAACAACGACAGCGCTTTGCTGATCCGGAGATTAGAAGTGCATTGGTAGCTGCCGAGGCAACAATGAAACCTCGGGACGGAGAATTCCAAGGTGGCGGAGCAGCGACGACTGACCCAAAGAAGCCGGACTACAGCAACTTGTTTGCATTACGTGGTGTCGATTGGGACGATCCGACGGTGGAGGAACTGTCCAAAAAAACGGGGCAACACCCAGTTGAGGTGATGCTCGATCTGATGATCGGCAATGAGGATCAATTATTCGTGCAACCCTTAGTGAATGAAGCACCAGCCGATGTCCTTGGCATGTTGCAGCACCCGAGAACGCTGGCCACTTTTTCTGACTCTGGCGCCCATGTTTGTCAGGAAATGGGGTCTTCGTTGCAGACTCATTTGTTGAATTATTGGGTCAGGCAGAAGCAAGCTTTTTCTCTAGAGCAAGCCGTTCGCATGCTGACCTTCGACAATGCGTCTGCTTTTGAGTTTAACGATCGGGGTCTGTTGCGGCCAGGTTACCGTGCGGACGTGGTAGTTTTCGATGCGGATACGATTCGCCCATGCCTGCCTACGGTCGAAACGGATCTGCCAGGCGGTGCGCGCCGGTTGGTGCAAAAAGCAGATGGTATTGCAGCGACAGTCGTTAATGGTGCGGTCACGTTTAGGCACGGGGCCAGCACGGGGGTTTATCCAGGCCAACTCATCCGCGCGAATCAGGAGTGAATGCAATGAATAGCGCGGAAAGACGACTGGAGGGCAAGGTCGCCCTGATCGTTGGCGCTGGACAGACCCCGGGTCCCAAGATGGGTAACGGGCGTGCGACCGCACTGTTGTTTGCTCGCGAAGGTGCAACTGTGCTGGCAGCTGATCAAAACATAGCCTCGGCTGAAGAGACGGTGGCACTGATTCAGCAAGAAGGCGGTACAGCGGCGGCAGTGGAGACTGATGTCACGGATGAATCCAGTATCCAAAATGCAATACACGAGTGCAGAGAGCGTTGGAAACGACTCGACATACTCCACAACAATGTGGGTATCAGCGTCGCTGGTGGCGATGCGTCGGTGACCGAGATAACGGTCGATGCGTTCGATCGCATCATGGCGGTTAATCTGCGCAGCGTGGTATTGGCCTGTAAACATGCGTTGCCGATTATGCGCGACCAGGGTAGTGGCGTGATTCTGACTATTTCTTCAATTGCCGCATTGGAAAGTTACCCTTGGGTAACATATAAGGCGAGTAAATCGGCGTTACTGGCGTTAACGCAGCAGTTGGCTTATCAGAATGCCGAGTACGGTGTACGAGCCAACGTGATTTTGCCTGGTTTAATGGATACACCCATGGCGGTGGATACCCGTGCCGAGGCATGGGGTCGTACTCGCGAGGATGTTGCTGCAGAGCGTGATGCACGGGTGCCGCTTGGGAAAAAGATGGGCAGTGCCTGGGATGTTGCCTATGCGGCGTTGTTTCTTGCTTCTGATGAAGCCGGCTTCATCACTGGCGCTGCGCTGCCGGTTGACGGCGGCGCGAGTTGTCGTGTCGGTTGAACCTACACTAACGAGGACGTTTCCAGTAGTAGCCCTAACGTGGGGGCATCGAAGTGCGAGCGGTTGGTGATCGCCTGCACCAAGATTACGAAGCATTGCGTGGTGTAAGTTAGCTGGGAATAGCCGCAGGCTAGGATCGTCTCGTGCACAGGAGAAATTACGTGAAGATTGCAGAGGTTAAAGCCATACCACTTGAGATCCCGTTCTCGCATGGTGGTAATGCCGCCGGTTGGACCGGCAGTGCCTGGACGAGCCTTGCCACGACTTTGGTCAAGGTGAGCACGGACACGGGTCTTGTGGGCTATGGAGAGGCATTCAGCTATAACTGCCAACGTCCGGTACAAGCAGCCATAGAAGACATGGTTGCACCGATTGTCGTTGGGCGTGAGATCACCGAGTTGACTGAATGGATGCAGGACCTGCAGCAGAAGCTGCACCTGTTTGGTCGTTACGGCATTGCGATGTTTGCTATCTCCGGGCTGGACATTGCGCTGTGGGATATCAAGGCCAAGGCACGGGGTGTTTCATTGTGCACTTTGCTCGGTGGTCCGGAAAAATCAACGGTGTCCGCCTATGCCAGCCTTTTTCGTCACGGCGAACCACAGACGGTCGCCGACCAGTGTCGTGCTGCAGTTGGGGACGGCTATGGCTGGATTAAGTTGCACGAAACCGAAGTGTCCGAGGTCAGCGCTGCACGAGAGGCATTAGGTAGCGCTGTGCCTATCATGGTGGATACCAACTGCCCGTGGTTGCCGGAGGAGGCTCGCGAGAAAGCCGAAGCGTTGAAACCGTATGATCTCCTGTGGTTGGAAGAGCCCATTTTCCCTCCCGAAGACTTTTCCGCATTAGCCAAGCTTCAGGTAGGAGCGGGTATTCCAATTGCTGCTGGGGAAAATGCTTGCACGGTCTTTGAGTTTGAAAAAATGTTTGCCGCTGGCGCGGTGACCTATGCGCAACCGAGCGTGACGAAAGTGGGTGGTATTACCGAGTTATTAAAGGTCATCGACGCAGCCGAGTTGGCCGGTGTTTCCGTCATGCCACATTCACCGTATTTCGGTCCGGGTCTGCTAGCTACGCTGCATGTGATTGCCGCCCGTGCCCCTGATAGCTTGGCCGAGCGTTTTTATGTGCAGCCTGAAGCACTACTCTACGACGAGTGGTCTCACCCTGAAGCGGGTGTCTTTCAGGTACCAACGGGACCGGGTCTCGGTGTCGCACCCGATGTGAACGTCATCGCAGACTATGGTGTGGGTGAGATCTAAAAGCGCTCGGGACTAGTCACGGTCCAGCCCGCCCGAAATATTCATCCGCTCGGCCGTTACGTACTCGGGTGCGTCCAACGCCAGGTAGACCACGGCAGCGGCAACGTCGGCGGTGCTGATTCGGTGACCCACAGGAATTCGGGCTGTTCGCTCATCAAGATACGTATCGAGATCATCGCGTCCATCGATTGCCAGTAGTTCGCGTTCACTTTTGTTTTGCAATGCGGTGTCCATCATGCCTGGCGCGACTGAGTTGACCCGCACGCCTTTAGCTGCCATGGCCAGCGCTCCGGCTCGAGTGATAGCATCGACTGCCGCCTTACTCGCCGCGTAGGCCGTGTAGTTCGGCAGCGCCATGCGGGAAGCAGGTGAGGTAATGTTGATGATCCGCCCGCCGCCTTGTTGGCACATCACTCGGCCGCCTGCCGCGGTGGCGAGCGCGACGGCACGAATATTAAGAGCATAGACTCGGTCCCATTCGGTAGCGGTCATATCGAGGAAGGGTTCGGCTATTGCATAGGCGGCATTGTTGACGAGTATGTCCAGGCGCTCGCAAACGGCCAGTGTCTGGTTAATCATGTCTGAGGGACCTTCGGCATTGGCCAGATCGGTCTGTAAACAGTGTACGACAACACCTGACTGACGGCAGGCGACTGCCGTCTCCTTAGTGGCCGCGGCATCTATATCAGCAATAACAAGATTGACATTGCGCTGAGCTAAGGCCATGCATGTTGCTCGGCCAAGGCCATGAGCCCCGCCGGTAATCAGCGCAACGGCTCCGTGGATGGGTGTTGATGAGGACATCCTTGTTACTCAATCGGCCGGCGCTGAGCCCACGGCTGTGCCGTCTCAAATGCGCGGGAAGCCTGCAGCACCTTTTTATCTTGGCGGTGCCCGCCAACGATTTGCAGCCCCACAGGTAAGCCACCGCGGGTGAAACCCGAGGGACAGGTGGCGGCGGGTAGCCAGGTCAGATTAAAGGGATAGGAAAATCCAGCCCAGCGTAACCAGTCCCAGGGGTGTTGCTCCCAGTGTTCAGGAATTAGGCGCTCGACAGGGAAGGCGGCGACGGACAGGCTCGGTGTCAGCAGCAGGTCATAATTCTCAAAAAACTCAAGCACGCGCGCATGGTAATCAAGCCGGCGTTGTTTCATCCTGACATAATCGGTTGCGAGATGATGTGTGCCATCGCGGATGCACGATACTAAGCCGGGATCCATTTGTTCTTCCCACTGATCAAGATGAGGACCCAGATTACCGGCGAAGTTAGCTGTCCAAAAGAAATGCTCCATCTCGATAGGGTCTCCCCAACCAGGATCAACTTCGTGAACATCGGCGCCTAACCCTTCAAAGGTTTTCACCGCTTTTGCTACTGATTCTGCTACTTCCTGGTCAACCGGTAAGTAGCCAAGGTCGGGACTGTAAGCGACGCGCCACCCGGCAACTCCGTCATTGAGATTGGCCAGATAATCAACATTCCGATCATCGGCGCTGCTCGGATCGTGATCGTCAGGTCCCGCCATCACGTTCATCATCAAGGCGGCATCCGCTACCGTCCGTGTGATGGGTCCGATGTGAGAAACCTGGTCATTATTGCCGATGGGGTAATAAGGCACACGACCGAATGAGGGTTTAAGGCCATAGACTCCGCAGAAAGCAGCAGGCATTCGAATAGACCCCGCGCCGTCGGATCCTTGGTGTAATGGGCCGATACCGGCTGCTGCGCAAATAGCAGCTCCAGTGCTCGAGCCACCGGCATTCATACCGTGTTGCCAGGGGTTATGCGACACACCGGTCAGCGGGCTGTCGCTGCAGCCTTTCCAGCCGAATTCGGGCACTGTGGTTTTGCCTAGACTGATTGCACCGGCCGCGTTAAGGCGTTTGACAACAACGGCGTCAAAATCAGGGACTTGGTCGGCAAAAATATTTGAGCCCATCATCGTTCGAACTCCACGGGTACAGACAAGGTCTTTGATGGTCGTGGGAATGCCGTGCAGCGGACCCAGCGGCTCCTTAGCGGCAATGGCTGCTTCAGCTTGTCGCGCTTCATCCATTGCCTGGTCCAGGGTTGGCGTGCAGATAGCGTTCAGTTCTGGGTTAAGACTTTCCACGCGATCGATAGTTTCTTGCATGAGTTCGACGGGAGATAGATCACCATTGGCAATCAGCACGGCGAGATCACTAGCCGCGGTATAACAGAGATCAGTGTTCGTCATTGTTAATGCTCCATGTCCGGCAACACGACACCGGTTTGTTCTGTGATCAGTCCGTAATGTTCGATTCTGCGATGGCGGGCGAAGTCAAACACAGTCTGTTTTCCGAAGTGACATAGATCAAGGTCACAGTCGGCCACTACGAGTTCGTCTTCAAGGGTGATGCACTGCGCCACCACTTCACCGCTGGGTGCAATGATCGCGCTCCCGCCCATTAACTCGTGGCCATCTTCGTCACCCGCTTTAGCTACTCCAATCACCCAGGTGCTGTTCTGATAAGCACCCGCCTGCATCGAGAGCAGGTTATGAAATGAACGGACGTGCGGTGCTTCATCTGATTGCGAATTGACCGTAGGCGTGTTGTAACCTAAGGCAACCATCTCAACCCCTTGTAAGCCCATCACACGAAAAGTCTCAGGCCAGCGCCGGTCATTACAAATACACATTCCCATTAAACCATCGAACATTTTCCATACTGGGAAACCCAGGTTGCCGATTTCAAAGTAGCGTTTCTCAAGGTGTTGGAAAGCTCGGTCTGGGTCAAATTCAGCATGACCGGGGAGATGAATTTTTCGATATTTTCCGATGACGTTACCGGATGATTCGACCAAAATGGCAGTGTTATAGCGATGAACCACTCCTTGTTCTTCAACCTTTTCGGCATAACCCAAATGAAACCCCATACCATAGCGTTTTGCGGCATCAAACAATGGTTGAGTGCTGTTGCTAGGGATTGAAGTTTCGAACCATTCATCGATTTCTGTTTGGTCCTCCATGTAATAACGCGGAAAAAATGTGGTTAGCGCCAGCTCTGGAAATACGATGAATTGACAGCCTCGGGTCTGGCCTTTCTCCATCAGCGCCACCAGACGGCGCACAACGGCGACTCGGTCCTCGTCTCGTTGGATGGGTCCTAACTGGGCTGCTCCTACGGTAATGGTTCTTGTCATTAGTATGCTCGATTCAGGTTATGATCTAGGGATGTTTTTCCACAGTTTATTACAGTAATGATATGAAGCATTTCGACACAGTGATAAGAGGCGGTACAGTGGTAACGGCGGCAGATTCGGCCGAGTGCGACGTCGGCATTATCGACGGCCGTGTTGCTGCCTTGGGGCGTGATTTCAGTGATGCCGACCGGGTCATCGATGCAACTGGGAAACTCGTATTACCAGGCGGCATTGAAGGGCACTGTCACATTGAACAGCAGTCGTCTGTTGGCGGCGTGATGAGTGCGGATGATTTTTATACTGGTACGCGTTCGGCAGTCTTTGGGGGCACGACAACTACTCTGTCTTTTGCGCAGCAGATTCCTGGAGAACCCTTGCGTAAAACGGTTCAGGATTATCATGAATGTGCTCGCCCAAAAGCTGTTATCGATTATGGATTTCATTTAATCATTTCTGACCCCACTGAGCAGGTCTTGGGCCAGGATCTTCCGGCGTTGGTTGCTGACGGGATGCCGTCTTTCAAGGTTTACATGACCTACGACAGTCTAAAGTTGGATGATCGCCAGATGCTTGAGGTGTTGTCGACTGCCAGGCGTTGTGGCGCGATGGTTATGATTCACGCCGAGAATCATGACATGATCAAATGGCTAACCGATCGGCTGCTGAGTGGCGGTTATGTCGCGCCAAAGTTTCATGCCATTAGTCATGCTGATATCGCTGAAGGTGAGGCAACGCACCGCGCCATTCGGTTGTCGCAGTTAATGGATGTGCCCATCTTGTTGGTGCACGTGTCAGCCGAAGACGCAATGGAAGAGATTCGGCGAGCACAGACGTCAGGCTTGAAGATCTATGGAGAGACTTGCCCACAATATTTGTTTTTGACGCAGTCTGATCTTGATCGTGACGGGGCAGAGGGCGCCAAGTTTTGCTGTAGCCCGCCGCCGAGAGATGAAGCCAATCACCAGGTTATTTGGCGCGGAATTTCTAATGGGACTTTTCAGGTTTTTTCGTCTGATCATGCACCCTATCGTTTTGATCATACTGGGAAGTTGGCTGCTGGTCCCAACCCGACGTTTCCGCAAATTGCCAATGGCGTTCCCGGTATCGAATTGCGGCTACCGTTACTGTTTTCGGAGGGAGTTGGTAAAGGTCGTATCGACATTCACCGGTTTGTCGCGTTGACTTCGACCAATGTCGCGAAAATTTATGGACTTCATCCACGTAAAGGGACGATTGCAGTGGGTTCGGACGCCGATATCGCGATTTGGGATCCAGACAAGGAACTTACGGTGACGTGGGACCTGCTGCACGATAATGTAGGGTATACCCCTTACGAAGGTCGTCAGGTTAAAGGTTGGCCCGTGATGGTCTTAAGTCGAGGCAATGTTGTTGTTGAAGATGGCGATCTCAAGGTCGATCGCGGTAGTGGCCAGTTTGTTAGTCGTAGTCTTTCCCAAGCTGCACAGCCGCTGGGTAGACTGGTGCCCGAAATGGATCCTGCCAGAAATTTTGGCGCGGACCTCTTGCCATAAACGGAACCCCCAACAAGCGGAGCCATGACTGGTAATCAAGACAGCGGCAATGGCCGGATTGTTGTGATTAATCCAAATTCATCGGACGCTGTGACGGACGCAATGAATATTGCACTTGACCCGTTGAGGCTCGACGGTGGTCCGCATATTGATTGTGTGACGATGTCGGAAGGGCCACCGGGTATTGAGACGCAGGAGCATGTTGATGATGCCGTGGGACGAATCTGTCAATTGGTGAAAGATGAAGCCGTGGGTGTTGATGCCTTTGTCATTGCCTGTTTTAGTGATCCGGGATTACGGTCAGCACGCGAACTTACTGACGTGCCCGTATTTGGTATTGCTGAGAGTGCGTTTTCAATGGCATTAAATTATGGCCAGAGTTTTGGCGTGATTGCCATCCTACCGGCATCCGTGACACGTCAGGAGCGTTACGTCACTGAACTGGGTCTTGTGCAACGCTATGCGGCAAGTCAGGCGGTGGGACTTGGGGTTACTGAACTAGAAGGTCCCTCTACCGGTGAGCTCCTGGAGGCGACGGGACGTGAACTGATTGAAACGAAGGGTGCCGATGTGTTGATTCTGGGTTGTGCAGGAATGGCACGCCACCGTGAGAGCATCGAGCGCGGGCTGGGTGTCCCAGTCATTGATCCTGCTCAGGCGGCGGTCGTGCAGGCAATCGCAGCCGTGCGATTGAGGCAAACGACGGTCCTAGCGGCTTGATTGCGTTGCACGGCTTTGCTGAGATGCCAGCCTAGCTAGCCGCAACATAACCCCCATCGGCAACCAGCGTGTGGCCAGTGACGTTGTCGCTGAGATTAGATGCGAGTACGAGTGCGAGCCGGGCCATTTCTTCAGCAATTCCGAAACGTTGCCAGGGAATCTTGTCTAAGCGTTGGGCTCGTCCTTCCGGTGTCGCAATAATGTCGTTGATCATGGGTGTTTCCGTAGGGCCTGGCGCAAGGGCGACCACGCGCACCCCATACTGCGCCCACTCCGTGGCCGCCGCACGGGTGAATTGGACTAGGCCCGCTTTGGTGGTTGAGTACACACTACGGTTCATGGCGCCGGTGAAGGCTAATTGCGAGGCGGTGTTGATAATGACACCACGGCCACGGGCAATCATGCCTTTTGCGAGAGCCTTTGCCAGCAGGATTGGGCCGGTTAGGTTAATGGCGATCAGTTGGGTGATTTCCTCGGTGCTTTGTTCTTGGAGTGGGCTCATGGCTAGAATGCCTGCGTTATTCAGAAGAATATCGATCGGTCCCGACTCCGCTGCCAGTTTCTCCACTTCTGCGGGAATAGACTGGTCATAACCGAGGCACGGAGGATTCCCGCCGACGGATATTGCCAGTTCATCTAGGCTGGTTTCGTGTCGGTCAGCGAGAACCAAAGTCGCACCGTGGGCAGAAAAACTACGAGCCATCGCGCTGCCGATGCCGCCTGCGGCACCGGTGATCAGAACCCGGCGATCGGTCATGTCAAAATCGTTCAGGTCTATTCCGTCAGTCATGATTCTAATGCTCCGATGAAGTAATCAGTCGATTATAGGCAGTACATGCACGCATAATCGTTATGGGTTCCCAATCAACTCAGAAAAAACATTGATTACAAGGATTAATTGAGTATGGCAATTTATGAATTAAGAACATATACCTTTCAGGTTGGCAAACTAGATCAGGCCAAAACGCTTTACATAGAAAAGGGATGGCCAGCGCTAGAGAAATATCAGGATAAGTTGGTTGGTTATCTTGTATCTGATGTCGGGCCGCTTAATCAGTTAGTTCACCTATGGCGTTTTGCGAACGACGAAGACCGGCGCTCGCACTGGGACACTCTTTTCGCTGATAGAGATTTCATGGAGTTTGCAGGTCAGTTGCGTGCACTTGAGGTTAGTCAGGAGAATCGATTGTTGACTAGCGCCCCGTGGGGACCTGCCCCGTGACGGGATGAAAAATTCTTGGTAGCGAGAGGAAAAATGCATGCGATTGAAAGGCAAGAACGCTGTTATTACAGGGGCAGGCAAAGGGATGGGGCGAGATATTAGCCTCCGTTTTGCTAAAGAGGGAGCAGACCTCGCGTTGGTTGGACGTCAAAAGGATCCACTTAAGCATCTCGCCGATGAAATTCATCATCTCGGAAGGCGGACGTTGGTTATCCCGACGGATATTTCTAGTGAAGCCGCGGTAGCAAGCCTAGTTAGAAAGGCCAGTAGTTTTTTCGAAGAACGTATCGATATT
Source organism: Gammaproteobacteria bacterium (assembly GCA_022451485.1). Classification (GTDB taxonomy): domain Bacteria; phylum Pseudomonadota; class Gammaproteobacteria; order Arenicellales; family UBA868; genus UBA11791. The sequence continues at coordinate 56,417 of JAKUQS010000012.1, read as the reverse complement.
CTTGTATTGGCGGCAGGAATCACTGGGCCGTTGGAGACGCCTGTGTGGGAACTTGGGATCGATGATTTCGACGAAATACTTGCCGTGAATCTTGGAGGGATGTTTCTCCCGATTAAACATGTACTGCCATATATGATTAAGCAATGTGGCGGAAAGATCGTCACTATCGGCGGGGTTGCTGGAGTTCGAGGCTACCGTATGCGTACAGGTTATAGTGCCTCGAAATGGGGGGTGCGTGGTTTGGTACGTACTGTTGCGCTGGAGGTTGGTGCGCACAATATCAACATAAATAATATCTGCCCAGGCCTGACTGCTACTCCACGAATGCAAAAATTGTTGTCTGGTAAGGCGGCCGCACGTGGGTGGAGTGAAGAAGAAATCTACCAAGAATACGTTCAGGAAATGTCATTGGGCCGAATTAATCAACCCCAGGATATTGCTGACGCAGCGTTATTTCTTGCAAGTGATGAGAGCCGTAATATCACCGGCCAGGATCTGATTGTCGATGGGGGTTGGAAACTGTGATACGTCATATCGACATTCCACTGATCGCACTATAAACCATGCGTGCAGCAAGAGCGGTTAATACCCAGCGAATAATATTGCGGAATAAGGCCTCATTGAGTGTGTTAAGAAGACGGCGACCAATCCAGGTGCCAATTACTCCGCTGACTAGGAGGCCGACGAGAAGCGGTATATAGGCCGCACCACTGAACCCAGTCAGGCCGAAGAAAATGATTTTCAGAAGGTGCTGAAAAGTCATCAATGTGGCGTGGGTGGCTACCACTTCTTGGCGCTTGTCAAAGGCGGCATTCACAAAAGGTGCTACCAATGTCCCACTTCCACCAATAAACATTGTGGCGAACCCAGTGCCGGTACCACAGCCGAAAAATTTCCAGTGTCCGGTGCGGTTGCTGCGAAAACCGGGAATCCAAGTTGTATAGAGAACAAACAGTGCAAGAATCAGTTGTAGGAGCCAGACTTCAAGCGAAATAGCGAGACTGCCGCCGGCCCAGACTCCTAAACTCGTGCCAACGGCGAACGGTACGAAAACCTGAAAACGAATGTGGGGTCGTAACAATAAAGCGCGAAAACCGTTGGAGCTTGCCTGGACCATGCCATGAATTGGCAACAGCACGCTGGGTGGGAGCACCAATGCCATCACGGCGATGGTGAGTACGCCTCCGCCAAGCCCGATTGATGCAGATACAAAGCTGCCGGTAAGCGCGGCCGCGCAAAGGCCCCCATAAGCAAACAGAGAAAGATCCGTCCCTTGGACGAGCAAGCCTAAGGTTTGGGTTAGTTGATCCCACATAGCACGGTTTTAGGTTGAGTCAGGATCGTGTAGTCGATGTGATCGTGGGGCGCTTTAAAGCATTTGTCCCCCATCAACAGCAATGGTTTGGCCGGTGACCCAGCGGCCAGCATCGGAACCAAGAAATACGGCAAGGTCAGCTACTTCCTCCGGCATCCCGAATCGGCCAGAGGGAATACTCGCCAAGATACTGTCATACAGGGGACGATTGTCTTGTTTGGCCTGAGCCCACAGTCCGCCTTGGAAATAGATTGATCCAGGTGCGATCGCGTTGACACGAATCCCTCGAGAGGCCAGGTCAATTGCCTGTGTCTTGGTGTACTGATTTAGGGCAGCCTTGATGGCACCGTAAGGTGGTGTGCGTTGGCTGTGGGTAAGTCCAGAAATTGACGACACATGAATGATCGCGCCACCGCCGGCCTTCTCAATCTGTGGTGCTGCGTGCCAGGAACCCCGAACCGATGCCATGAGGTCGACGTCAATCGATTTTTGCCATCCTTCTTCATCATCACCGCGACCAAATCCGGAAGGATTGTTCACCAGTACATTCAGTGTGCCCAGCGCGTCACAGGCAGCCGATAGATAATGTTCCAGTGCATGCGAATCAGAGACGTCGCAGCTTTGGGCGTGTACGATTGATCCGTGAACACCTAATTCTTTTTCAGCAGCTTTGAGTGCTGATGGGTCCCGCGCACAAATTGAAACGTTTGCTCCTTCAGCAGCGAAGCCTTTTGCAATCGAAAGACCGATGCCCCGACTACCGCCGGTAACAATCACGCCTTTGCCGTTTAGATTTAGTTGCATGTCACAGTGACTCCGGGATGTTTGACATTTAAATCATGGAAAATGTTGAAGTGCCGCTCTTAGCCTAAGAAACGCCCAATGCACTGGCAAGGTCTGTAAAATCATCGACAATGATGTCGTGATGTGGGTTGGGAGTAGGATCAGGTGGTGATTCGATGCCCCATTCTTTTGGACGGCGGACGAAAGCAGTTTTGAAACCCACCGCCTTCGCCGCGTCGAGGTCAAAGTTATGGCAGGCAATCATGCAGCATTCATCCGGTTCCAATTGGAGATAGTCAGCGGCAGTTTGATAAGCTTCTGGTAACACCTTGTATTTGCCGATTCCCTCGCAAGAAATGACGGCATCCCAACTGAGACCGTTTTCGCGAGCGGTATCAATGATGATTCGATAACTCAGGATTGTAAAAGAGGCGCAGATGAAGCGTCGTCGAAGCTTGGGCAGGATAGGTGGGAAATCCGGCCATGCTTTGAAATGATGGGCTGCATCCCACCAAATTTCTCGACGCTCCTCGTCCGTCGTGTGTGAAAGCCCCTGTTCTGTAAGTATTTGATCTAAGGCAATTCGATGAGCGTCATCAAAAGTGTGTTCGGGGATCTCGTGCTTTCCTTGATTAAGCACTATTTTCAGGGATCGGCGGCGTAACTCGTTAGCAAGGTGTCCCCAATCTTTGTCCATACCATACTTTGTGCCGGTGTTTTTCAGCGCACGAGAAAAACCCGTGTGCCAGTCAAGAATTGTGCCGCCTGTGTCGAAAGTCAGAGCTTTTACCGTGGTAAGTGTCATAGAAAATGATTCCAATAATCAAAATATTGTGTTCGTTGTATTTCCAATGGTTTGATTAGACCAAATCTTAAATGATCAATTTGATTGCGGCTTTTAAGGTAGCATACTGACTCAGTATTTAGTCTATCTTCCACTGTAGTTGATGATTTGCGTTCGTTTACGATTGCAAGAAGTCCTATGTGTTTGAGGGGTCGCCGATTATGTTGACGAAATATCGCATTGGTTTGTTGTTGGCAGCCGTTTCGACATTGGGACTTGGTGTTGCTATTACTGTTTCACGTTTTGCTTACGAGGGTGGCAGTAATGGTTTAACCGTTGCAACTTCTCGTAGCATTCTACTTGTTGCCGCGCTTGCAATATTTTGTCGGCTGACGCACCGAGTGTTGACCATTTCACCAAGGGATCAACTGCATATGATCGGACTCGGTGTGTTAATGGGAATAGGATTTTTTGGCAATGTAGGTGCGGTCGAATATATCGAGATTGGTCTTGCAGCAATTTTGTTTTTTTCTTTCTCGCCTATGATTTGCGTAATTTACATTGTTTTCTTGCGAGAGCCTCCTGGGTGGATTCGTGCGATGGCTATTTTGGTAGCGTTTGTCGGTGTTGTGATCATGATTGGAGTCCCATCGAGTGCACCGGATTTGCGAGGGGTGTCTTTAAGTCTGGGCGCTGGTATTGCTATGGCGTGGAACGTGGTATGGATTCAACGCCGGGTGCACCATCTGGAGCCGTTTGTCTTGTTATTTCACACGGCGGTTATCGCTGCAGTTATGTTGTCAGTATTGTTGTTTTTGACTGGAAGTCTTCGATTTCCCGTAAGTCCTAGCGGATGGTTCGGACTCAGTGCGGTTGCAATTCTGCAGTCTATTTCATTGCCATTGTGGTATGTCGCCCTTCTGCGTATCGGTGCGTTGCACGCGGGGATGATGACTAATCTACAGCCCGTCATTAGTATCGTGGCAGCTTATGCGATTTTTGGCGAGGTGATGGGACTTTGGCAAATTTTCGGGGCTGGCATGATTTTAGCGGCTATATTTGTCATGCAACGGCCAGTACCAAGCCCTGTTAATCCCTGATGTCTACGCCGCTTGATTGCGTCCGCAACAGGCGAATTCCAAGTCTACCGGAGCACCGTTGGCCGTTATTATGCGGTTTCCGCATGCGCGCATTGCCGGAATGATGCGACTCAATGGAAGTCGGCGGAGCTAACGCATGCCCCTACTGATTAAATTCATAGCACGCTTAGGATACTCAGGCGTCTAAGGACCGGGCGCGATGCAACCGTGTTTAGTACAGGCGGTTACGGTAAGAGTCTTGAACGTGCCGCTCCGTTTCAAGCGCATCTAGGCCAGCGATCTGGTCAGCCAGCATTTGGCCCATCGTGGGAAAGTCGGATCGGTCGAGGTGCATCGAACTATCCCATAGTGATGAACGAACCAACGCTTTGGCGCAGTGGAGAAAGGCTTCGCTGATCGTGACAACAATTACACTGATAGGTAGACGCTCTCTGACTTTGAATCGGTCCAGCAGGTCTGGATCAATCGATATTTGAGCGGTGCCATTGACTCGTAGCGTCTCATTAACCCCAGGCACTAGGAATAGTAGACCTACCCCGGGGTTGGTAACGATATTCTGCAAGGAATCTACGCGCTTGTTTCCGACTCGATCAGGAATCATGATGGTGCGCGAATCACGTACCTGAACGAATCCTGCTCGATCTCCCCGCGGAGACGCATCCATGTTCCCAGACGGACCGACGCTTGACAGAATTAGGAATGGGGAGTGGTCAATAAAACGGCAACAGTGTTCATCAAGCTGTGTTATGACCTTGTCTTGTGCGATGTTGCTGGGTGTGCCGTAATGTGCTCGCAGTGACTCAACACTGCTAATGACATGTTCCGTCGAGTCCTTACTCATGAGTGTGGTCCATGATGTTCCAGAATGATGGGACATAATAAGACACCAGCGGTAAATGCGGAAGCGGGAGACAAACTGGTGAAAAAACCACGCTACTGGGATGATGGAGATGTGTATCAGCGTATTGTTGACGCACTGCAGGCCAGTGGTAAATCAACTGATCACCTTACAGTGGAAGATCTTGCACCGGTAGATCATTTCCATGCGCGTGGTTTTCGTGCGACTCGGGAACTAGCAGACCGTCTGAATATTGCCCCTGGTCAACGAATTCTCGACATAGGTTGCGGAGTGGGTGGGCCGGCACGCTACTTCGCTAAACGTTTTGGCTGTGACGTTGATGGCATTGATATTACGCCTGCATTTGTGGATGCTGCGATTCGTCTGACTGATGACCTTGGGCTCAGTGACGTCGTACGTATCCAGCAGGGTGACGGGACAGATTTACCTTACGGCGATGCATCGTTTGATGGGGCGATCGCGTTGCATGTCACCATGAACATCGCAGATCGACAGAGTTTTTTCCAAGAGGTTCACCGGGTCCTCAAACCTCGGGGGTTCTTCGCAATAACAGAGCATGGCGCGGGATATGGAGGTGACATCCATTATCCGGTACCTTGGTCATCTGATGGAACGGGAAGTTATCTATTGCCAGCCGATGAAACCCACAGATATTTGTCGATGACAGGTTTTGAAAATATCAAGATCGATGATCGTTCGGCCGAATATCGCGTTGCGTATCAGAAGGTCACGCAATTGATCGAGGAAGATCGACTCCCATCGTTAGGGGTACATCTGCTCATCGGTGACGATGCACCTGCTATGACAGAAAATTCCGCGAGAAATGTCGATGAAAAACGAACTTCACCGCATGAGATTTTTTGCACTAAGCAGGCTGAGGATTATTAAGTAAAAAGGTTCGCAAGGGATCAACGTTGTGTGTTTCGAGCCAGTGACAGGCCGCTGATTGCAATTAGGATGGCACCACTGATCACCCACGGGCTCGGCACATCACCCCAAACAATAAGACCCAGCAGCACGCCCCAGATTAGTGCAGTGTATTTGTACGGAGCAACTACGGATGCTTCGCCAAGCCGCAGGGCTTCGATAATCAGAAAGTGGGCGCCTCCATTCAAAATCCCGTTGATCAATAACAATGCCCAACCGATAGGTTGCACGGCAATCCACCCAAGCCACGGCGCCGCAGGAAGAGCAATGATGATTACAAATACACTGGAGCAAAACAGTATCGATAACGAACTCTCAGTGGTTGATATCCGTCGAGTAACAATATCTCTTAGCGCGCTTGAAAACGCAGCCGCAATCGCTATCACGGAGGCGATGCTCATGGTAGCTGGATTGGGTTGCACGATGATTAATACACCGAGAAAACCAATGATGATGGTCAGCCAGCGTCGAGTACTCACTCGTTCGCCAAGAAGCAGTGGTGCCAGCGCAGCCACAAAAACGGGACTTGCGAACACGATGGAAACCATCTGAGCAAGTGGGAGTAGTGATAGACCGATGGTGAGTAGAAGGGTGGTAGTGAAGAAAAATACGGCACGTAGGAGTTGAGGTGCTATTCGGGAGGGTAATAATGTTCGATAACCTCCGTAGTATGGCGCGAGCAGTGCGATGGGTAAGAGGACAAACAGCGTTCGCAGGCACCATACCTGTGAAACGGGGTAATCCTGTGTTAACCACTTGGTAACGGCATCATTGGCAGTTAACACCGCGCTGCCGAGGATCATGTAACCGATGCTGCGTGTAGTGCTGGAAAGACCGTGATTCAATCTGTTGTCACTTAAGAGGAGTTCGAATCCATTCAGTCGAAAAATGAGGCCCAATGAATAAATTACATAATGTGGTTGGCCCAGTATCGCATGCTGTCTGTATCTGGCCACGTATAAAATCGCTGACTGATGTGCGGTAAAGTGTGGTTTCGGCGCAATGAAAGGAAACTGGTATGGATTGCTATGAGGTAATGAGAACAACGTTCTCTGCACGGGAGTTCACCGGGGAGGCGCTATCAGATGATGCACTTTACGAGATTCTTGATCACGCTCGATTTGCGCCGAGTGGCGGTAATCGACAGGGTGGGCGGGTGATTGTCGTTCGCAATCAAATAACTAAAAACGAAATAGCTCGCTTGGCGGAGCCGGCATCTAAACGCTATGCGGCTCAGCTTTCTGCGGGCGAGGGGCCATGGAATTCGGTGATACCAAGTGGCGTTAGTGATGAAACCATTGAAAGAACGCCGGTTCCGGCCTTATTGACCGAACCGCTGCGCCGGGCCGATCTGCTCCTTATCTTTGTCGTCGACTTACGCGTTGTGGCGGCTACTGATCAGTCACTTGACCGGGTAGGAATTGTCGGTGGCGCGTCGATTTATCCGTTGGTTTGGAATACACTGTTGGCTGCCCGTAGCGCAGGCTTTGGTGGCACATTAACCACTATCAGTGTGGCGAGTGAGCCACAAGTAAAAGCATTATTGGATATTCCCACGCCCTTTGCGATTGCGGCGGTTGTGCCACTTGGTAAGCCGGTGAAACAGTTAACACGGCTCCGACGACTGGCAGTGGAGGACTTTACGTTTACGGAGCGCTTTGGCGGCAGCCCCTTTGATCCGGCTGAATGAACTCATCGCCAACCCGATAACAGGAACAATAAAGGTGACCGACCATTTTGATAGTTCTGTTGTAATGCGAGGGTTTCCTCCCCCGTTGGTCCGGCGGGTCACGTTGGAGAATTGGCGAACGGTGCCTTACAGTCATTGGGCATTTCGCAATATCCGCCAGCTACTGCCGACCGCACAGGTCAGTCGAGGTGAAGCGGTACGTAAAGACATCGTTTCGCAGCAAATCGATCTTGAACATCTCCCTTTTGAGGGGGTGGACGGTAAGGAAACCTGCCTGATGGATTTCCTGCAGGACAGCCATACGAATGGTTTCGCGGTGTTGTACGACGATTGTCTGGTTTTTGAACACTATGCGCACGGATTGGCCCGAGATAGTGCGCATATTCTTTTTTCAGTCACTAAGTCGGTGACTGCGACACTAATTGGCGTTCTTACCGAACAGGGTTTTCTTGATCCCGACTCACTGGTTTGCCAGTATCTTCCCGAAGTAGAGGGGTCCGTTTATGCTGATGCGCGCGTAAGGCATCTACTCGATATGACGGTCGGGGTCCATTTCAACGAGGACTATGAAAACGAAACGGGGGACTTTGCACGTTATCGTTTGGCGACTGGCTGGTTACCGCCGTCGGATCCAGCAGTGATCGACAATCTCCGCGACTTTCTTCTAACGTTAAAAAAGGATGGTGAGCATGGCGAAGTTTTCCATTATGTTTCACCAAACACAGATCTGCTGGGCTGGTTGATCGAGCGTGTCACCGGCACTCCCTATGCCAACGTGCTAAGTGACGCGCTATGGAAACCGATGGGTGCGGGCCACGACGCTTATATCAATGTCGATCGTGTTTGCGCACCGCGGGCCGCCGGTGGTCTATGTATGACACTACAAGATTTGATTAGATTTGGCCGACTGCATCTGCCTGTGGGTACAGACACAAGTCCTATTATTGTTCCGGGCCGGTGGTTACAAGGGATGCGAGAAGATCACGACCCAGTCGCGTTGGATCATGGCAACACGTGGGATGGGAGTAGCTTTGCCGATTTTATGCCGGGTTGGCGGTATCGTGACGCGTGGTACGTGTCACCTAATGGGGCTTATGGTGGCCTAGGTGTGTTCGGTCAGTATTTATATGTTGACCCCAATACGGGTGTAGTGATTGCAAAGTTTTCGGCCCAGCCACGGGCGCTAGACCATCAATTAAACAGCGCAACCTATCGGGCTTTTGCTGCGATTGGTGAATTCTTGACGCGCTAGCGGTTGAGACGACTATGGCAGCGACGCGGGTCGAAACAGAAACGAAAATTGTTCGCGAACAATCAGTTGCTTGGCTGACGCTGGATTCCGATAACGGTCTCCACGTAATAGACACTGAGGCGGCTAATGCGTTGGTACGATCAGTCGAGGCATTAGCGAACGATGAATCGATCCGTGCTCTTGTGGTGACTGGAATGGGGTCACGCGCGTTCGTCGGTGGAGCGGATATTCGTGAGATGCGGGAGTTGAACCAGGCATCGGCACACACTTTTATTTCAACTTTGCAGCGATGTTGCGCTGTTCTGCATGACTTTCCTGTTCCCGTTATTGCCCGCATCAACGGTCTGTGTCTTGGGGCGGGTCTCGAAATAGCCGCATGCTGTGATCTTCGTATTGCGGTTGAGACTGCACAATTTGCGATGCCAGAAGTCCATGTCGGGATTCCTTCGGTCATCGATGCCGCCCGTTTGCCTGGACTCATCGGCGTTGGTCACACGAAAGATCTGGTGATGACTGGACGTTGGATTGATGGGTGCGAAGCGCTCTCCTGGGGGTTGGTCCAAAGGTTAGCTAGCGTTGGTGAGCTGGACGCAGTGCTCAAGGAATGTGTCGATGGAGTCCTGGCAGCAGGACCGCGCGCTAGCAAGATTCAGAAACTCCTGGTTAACCGTTGGGAGCAACTGTCGATTGACGACGCAGTGGCTGAAGGGGTTGATGCTTTTGTTCAAGCTTACGCGACGGATGAACCCCGTAAGTATATGGATGCATTTTTTGCAAAGGCAAGAGAAAACGCAGGCGATACTATTACTGAAAATGAGGATAAGGAAGATGAGTGATACTGCGGTAGTCGGGCCGCTGAGTGGAATCAGAGTGCTGGATTTTGGACGTTTTATCGCAGGACCATTTTGTGCAACGCTGTTGGGTGATCTCGGCGCCGAAGTCATTCGTGTTGAGCGGATAGATGGGGGTGAGGATCGATGGTTCACGCCGGTTACTGATGATGGTCAAGGTGCGATGTTCTTGCAAGTGGGTCGAAACAAGCGTTGCCTGACACTTAACCCCCTTAAGCCGGACGGTGCCAAAGTACTCAAGCGCTTGGTAGCGACTGCTGATGTCGTGGTGGCCAATTTACCGCCAAAGACGCTGACCGCGATGGGGTTGGATTATGCGAGCCTTAAGTCAGTAAAGCCCGATATTATTCTCACTACGGTTAACGCGTTCGCTTCCGGGGGGCCCTATAGTGACCGGGTGGGTTTCGATGCATTGGCACAGTCAATGTCCGGCAATCTTCATCTGACGGGGCAGGCCGAAGAGCCGACTCGGGCTTTTGTTCCCTATGTAGATTTTGGCACTGCTGCATTGTCCGCATTTTCCACCCTTGCCGCGTTGCGGCACCGAGACCAGACCGGTGAAGGACAGGTATTGGAAGGCGCATTGTTGAAAACGGCGTTAACGATGATGAACTCTGTGTTGATCGAACAGAAACTAAAAGAAGTCGATCGAGTTGCCACGATGAATCGCGGGCAATGGAATGGTCCATCTGATGTGTTTCGTACCCAAGATGGTTGGGTAATGTGCCTTGCTATCGGTGCGCAGCAGTTTTCCCGTTGGTGTGAAATGGTTGGACAGCCTGAATTGATAGATGACCCGCGTTTTGTTGATGACTTGGCTCGTGGTGATCATGGTGAAATTCTCTCCGATATCATGATGGCTTGGTGTGAGTCACGGACTCAAGAGGAGGTGCTGTCGGCAATGGACGATGCCAAGATACCTGCGGGTCCAATTTATTCACCACAGCAGACGCTCGATGACGAGCATGTACAAGCGCTCGATTTTCTGAAAGCGGTTGATTATCCAACGGCGGCACAGTCGATCCCGACAGCGGATTTTCCGGTCAGTATGTCCGCATCCCGGGCCGAGATTCGGCAACGGGCACCAATGTTGGGGGAACACACCGATCAGATCTTGGCAGAACTCGGTTACGATGCGGAAGCGATTGACGATTTGCGATCACGCCGTGTGGTTTAGTGTTAGCTTGCATAGAGAACCGAAGTTTGTGAAGAATAATACTCAGTCTCACTGGTCATATATCAAGGGCCCTGCAGGATGTGGCGGCAAAGGTAAGCGGCCTCGATCGGTTCTCCGTGCTCAGATACTTGTTGGGTTTTGGGAAAATACTCAAACCGACTGGTAACGCATGAACGCACCTATGTTCACTTCATTCGTCGTCATCATCGATCTTGATCGTCACCTGTGGGCGACCGCAAATGGGTTGAGTACGACAGGCTGAAATCAGAGATAAACTAGGTCAGCTAAACGGGAGGGCAAGAACCTGGCCTCGTGGTTGCTGAAACGGTGTTGATTCGCACAATGTAAAGGGAGGCGGAGATGGACTTATTTGATTTGTCTAACAAGGTAGCGATTGTGACTGGTGGTAATGGAGGTATTGGTTTGGGTATGGCTCGCGGTCTTGCGGCGGCAGGCGCAACACTGGCGGTCGTTGGTCGTAATGCTGAAAAGAATCAGATAGCCGTAGACGAACTGGGGGCAAACGCGCGCGCTTTTGTCGCTGATGTTACAAACGCTGCGGAAGTTGATGAGATGGTCTCAGAAGTCGTCAAGAGTTTTGGTGGAATTGATATTCTGATTAACAACGCAGGAACGAATATCAGAAAACGGCCCGAGGACTTGTCCGAGTCAGAATGGCACCATGTGCTTGATACGAACCTGACGAGCGCGTTTCTATGTAGCAAGGCATGTTATCCCGAAATGAAGCGTCGGGGTGGTGGAAAAATCCTTAACAATGGTTCGATGACGTCACTTTTTTCCTCACCGTGGTTGACCGCTTACGGATCGAGTAAAGGTGGCATGGTGCAGTTTACTCGCGGGCTGGCGACAGCATGGGCGGAGGACAATATTCAGGCCAATTGTTTTTTGCCTGGATGGATTGATACTGATCTGACGAGGCGTGCTCGTGAGCAAAATCCTGATTTACACCAGCAAGTGCTCACGCGAACGCCGGCCGATCGTTGGGGTGAAATTAACGATATGAGTGGAATTGCGGTATTTCTGGCGAGTGCCGCGTCTGATTTCGTTACTGGTACGGCTATTCCAATCGATGGAGGATTTTCGGCGTCTATTTGATGATTGACGCGGGATGGATAGAACATAGTCGCTTGCGACGCTACTTTTTCTTAGGACTCAATGGAGTGAACTCGGCAATATCATGAAGCAGCTTACTGAAAAAATAGTACTTATTACCGGTGCGGGTAGCGGGATTGGTCGAGAAACCGCATTGTTGATGGCGCAGCATGGCGCTACTTTAGTGCTGGCCGGGCGTCGAATAGAACCGCTCGAGGCGGTAGCCGAGGAGGTCCGGGAACTCGGTGGGCAGGTGCGGGTGCGGTCGGTAGACCTGGAAGACGGCGAGGCGGCGGCGGGCCTGGGTCGCTGGACACTCGAGCAATTCGGTAGGGTGGATGTGTTGGTTAACAATGCGGGTCACTCGTCAAAGACGCGCTCCATCCGTTATGTCGGAACTGACGATTGGCAGAGTGTCTTTGCAGTTAACGTTGAAGGAGTTTACCGACTGACTCAGTCCCTCATCGAATCGATGATTGCGAAAGGAGAAGGCACGGTTATCACCGTATCCTCGATGGCTGCGCTTAAACCTGGGTTGCTGGGTGGTGCACCGTACAGTGCTGCCAAGGCGGCGTCACGTAATCTAATGGGAGATATCAATGCGGAACTCAATGACCTTGGCATTCGTGCCTGCACAATTGTTCCGGCAGAAGTAGATACCCCGATTCTTGATAATCGACCGCTGATACCAGATGAGGAAAGTCGGGCTACTATGATGCATCCTCGAGATATTGCTGATGCAATCCTGTTATGCGCGGTGATGCCGCAACGCACGGTGGTAGAGGAAATCGTGCTTAAGCCAACGACCAATCGAAATGTCGATCGCGATATTGATATTGCGCGCCGTGAAGGTGAGTAGTCTCGAATATAGCGGCTGTCCGAGGGACCTTTTGATTCGTCGATGGAATGTTGAATGCAGAGGAGATACGAAGTGATCAACCTAAAGGGAAAAGTAGCAATAGTCACAGGTGGTGCATCAGGGATTGGACGGGCGTGTGTGCTACGTATGGTCGAGGCTGGCGCGACCGTCCACTTTGGCGACATTGATGAAGTGGGTGGCGCTGAGACAGTGTCTTTAGCGGCGACTGGTTCGGCCACCTTTCACCCGCTTGATGTGACTGATCGAGACCAGATCGAGCGGTTTGCAACTGAAGTGGCGGCAAGTCCAGCGGTCGATATCATCGTCAACGTGGCGGGGTGGGATCGAGTGCAGCCGTTTCTCGATGCTACGCCTGAGTTCATGGACCAGATTTTGGAGATTAATCTGAAAGGACCGATGAATGTCGTGAAGGCATTCTTGCCGGCGATGATGGAGGCACAACAGCAAGGAAAGATCGTCAATATCTCAAGTGATGCCGGCAGAGTCGGCAGCCTGGGTGAGACGATCTATGCGGGCGCCAAAGGGGGAGTCATCGCGTTTACCAAATCACTTGCCCGGGAAACCGCACGTGCCGGTATCTGTGTGAACTGTGTGTGTCCCGGGCCGACTGATACGCCATTGCTGCGCATGCAGCCACAGAGTATTCAGGAGAAACTTGCCCGCGCTGTTCCGTTTCGGCGGGTGGCGCAGCCACAAGAAATCGCTGATGCCGTGCTATTTTTCTCGAGTGATCTTGCAGGTTATGTCACGGGCCAGGTTTTGAGCGTGAGTGGTGGACTCACGATGTCCGGGTGAGGTGGGTGCTTGAATTAACTGGCTAGAAGCGCTCGACTGATCACTAGGCGTTGAATATCGTTGGCACCTTCGTAGATTTTGGTGCCACGAGCGTCCCGTGCGAGTCGTGCGACCGGGTAATCTTCCATGTAGCCGTAGCCACCAAAGATCTGAATAGCATCTGAGCAGATCTGCTCTGCCATTTCGCTGGCTTTTAGTTTGGCCATTGATGCTTGTTGCAAGCTTGGTTGACTACTGTCTTTGAGGCGGGCTGCATAGAGAACCAGCTGTCGCGCTGCTTCGAGTTCGGTGGCCATATCAGCCAGGCGGAACGCTACCGCCTGATGCTCACTGATCGGGACACCAAAAGATTCACGTTGGCTTGCGTAGTCAATTGCCGCCTCGAGCGCTGCACGAGCGATGCCAACTGCCTGTGCGCCGATGCCGATACGCCCACCCTCAAGATTCGACAGGGCAATTTTGTAGCCCTGGCCCTCTTCGCCCAGGCGATTTTCGAAAGGCACCTCGAGGCCATCTAGAGAAATCACACAGGTGTCTGATGCTTTGAGGCCCATCTTGTTTTCCACTCGATCGACAATATAGCCAGGGCTGTCGGTTGGAACGATAAAGCCGGTGATCCCTTTTCCTCTTGGTGCATTGGCATCGGTTGTCGCAAAAATAAGCGCAACGTCAGCGGTTGAACCAGAGGTAATGAACTGTTTGGTGCCATTGAGGACATAACGGTCGTTACGCCGTTCTGCGCGCGTTTTCAGCTGAGCGACATCCGAACCACCGGCCGGTTCGGTGAGGGCAAAGGCGGTCAGTTGTTCTCCTCGGGCAAAAGGTTTCAGGTAACGTTCTTTTTGATCATCGGTGCCAAATTCAAGAATGGGCATGCAGCCAACGGCATTATGACCGCTGACAATGATGCCCATAGAACCACAGCCAGCAGAGATTTCCTCGAGCATGATCGCGCTGGCAACGTTGTCCAGGCCTGCGCCGCCCCATTCTTCCGGCACGGTGATGCCCATGAATCCGAGACTCCCCATCTCGGCAATGAGCTCACGCGGGTAACCTCCTTGCTCATCCCAAGTGACAGCGTTAGGCAGTACTTTCTCGCGGGTGAAACGCCGTGCGACGTCTCTGACTTGGTTATGAACATCATTTTCGACGGTGTTCATTGGGGCTTCCGATAAGGGGCTTTCTGTGCCGTGTGAATATAATACGAGTGAAACGATTACTGATTACTTCAGCATTTTTCTGAACTCAGGTCGGCGTTTTTCTTTTTGTGCCCTGCCACCTTCTTTCGACTCTTCGGTCCCATAGTAAAGAGCAAGTGCCTGCATGCCAAGACCGCCGATTCCGCGTATGTTTTCACTGTCGGCATTAAAGGAACGTTTTGCAATGGCGATAGCCGTCGGGCTGCGTTCGACAATTTCCGAAGTCCAGTGATCCACTTCGTCATCGAGTTGTTCGTCAGGAACAACCGTGTTGACCAATCCCATCTCCAACGCTTCCTGCGCGGTGTAGCGGCGGCACAGGTACCAGAATTCCCGGGCCTTCTTTTCGCCAATAATTCTGGCGAGGTAGGCGGTGCCAAACCCTGGGTCGACTGAGCCCATGCGAGGTCCCACCTGACCGAAGATCGCATTCTCAGAGGCAATGGTCAGGTCACATAGCGCTGCTAGGACATTGCCACCGCCGATAGCATAGCCGCGGACGCGGGCGATGACAGGTTTTGGAACATCGCGAATGAGTGACTGAACTTCTTCAACCGGCATGCCGACGGTACCGCGGGCGCCAGCATAGGCACCGGCCTTGTCTGACTGGTCACCGCCGGCACAGAAGGCACGGTCGCCGGCGCCCGTCAGGACGATAACCCCTACCTCTTGATCCCAACCAGTGCGGGTAAAGGCCATGATCAGTTCTTCGCAGGTCTGTCCATTAAATGAATTCAGAACTTCTGGTCGATTAATCGTGATCGTTGCGACGCCATTTTTAATCTCGACAATAAGGTGCTCGTAAGGGGTGTCTGACATTGTGTTATGTGTCCTTTTAACTTTAAATGGTAATCGTAGTGGCCAGCTGGTTTCGCCAATAGTCGGCTTACTTTATTTGATGTTTGGAGTGGTGCAAACGGGGTGCGCTGGTCTGTTTCGGATCATCGATGGATGAGTGCTACGGTATAGTGTACGCCCGACGGTGACGACACGACTATCTGGGTATTCACAGCACAGATCAACCACAAGTGACTCTAATGATGGAAGGTGCGCGAATAGATGCTGACCGAAGGGCCGCCATGTATGGAGCCGGTCTATGGCAAGAGCGAATTCTGACGGACTATCTTGATGTGGCGGTGGCGGCATCTCCCAAACGGGTTGCGATTACCCACCGAAGTTCTTCAACGGGTGCTGAGACTCGCCTGACTTATCTTGAATTGGCGGAGTGCGTTCGCCGCGTTGCTGCCGGACTAATGCGGCTTGGTGTGGCAGCAGGCGATGTGGTTGCCTATCAGTTACCCAATTGCTGGCAATTTGGCGTCCTTCATCTCGCCTGCGTACGCATTGGTGCGATCAGTAATCCACTGATGCCGATTTTCCGCCAGCGCGAACTTCGTTTCATGTTGGAGTTTGGTGAGGCGAAAATTCTGGTGGTCCCAGATCGGTTTCGTGACTTTGATTACCCATCGATGGTTGCTGACATTCGTAGTGATTTGCCACAACTAGAGCAGGTGTTGGTCATCGATGGGAAGGACGAGAACAGTTTTGAATCCCATTGCCTAATTCCCTCATCGGAAGACGCGACCCTTCAGGCTGGTGTCTATGCATCTCGTCGACCCAATGCTGATCAGGTGACTCAGTTGCTTTACACATCGGGGACGACCGGACAGCCCAAGGGTGTGTTGCATACGGGCAATACGTTACTGGCCGCCGCACGTTCCTGTATCACACATTTGAACCTGACAGCAGAAGAGGTCATCCTGATGGCGTCGCCGTTGGCCCACCAAACGGGATTTGTTTATGGTTTAGTGCTGCCGTTGGTATTGGGCGCACGCTCAGTGTTGCAGGAGATCTGGTCGCCACGCATCGCGGCGCAATGGATCGAGGACGAGTCGGTTAGTTTTACCATGGCGGCGACTCCGTTTCTTGCCGATATGGCGCAGAGTTCTGAACTCGAGGGTTTTAATTTTTCTTCTTTTCGAACGTTTGTCTCTGCCGGTGCGCCCATCCCCCGAGTCATTGCACGCCAGGCTGCGGATCGACTGGGGGCACACATCGCCTCTGGTTGGGGGATGACAGAAAACAGTCTGGTGACCACTACACGGCGCGAGGATCCGGAAGAAAAAGTATTTGAAACAGACGGTCTGGCACATGAGGGGATGGAGGTGAGAATTCGCGATGCCACAGGGGGATTAGCGGGTGTTGGTGTTGAGGGGTGGCTTGAGTCACGGGGCGCCGCGCAATTTGTGGGCTATCTGAAGAAGCCAGATCTGGCGGGTTTTGATGTCGAGGGTTGGTTTGAAACTGGAGACTTGGCCACGATGGACGCTGATGGTTACATCCGTATTACTGGGCGGACTAAGGACGTCATCATCCGCGGTGGTGAGAATATCCCGGTCGTCGAAGTTGAAGAATTGCTCTACCAGCATCCGGACGTGAGTGCGGCGGCTATCGTTGGCATGCCGGATGAACGCCTGGGTGAACGGGCATGTTGTTTTCTGATTTTATCGGCAGGTGCGACCCTGTCGTTTGAGGAGATGATTGAGTATCTTCTTTCTAAGGGCTTGACAAAGACGTACCTCCCCGAGCGCCTAGAGATCGTGTCCGAGATGCCGCGAACGCCTAGTGGAAAGATACAGAAATTTCACCTACGGGAGACTTTGCAGCGCTAATGGGGGGCAAAGGCCTCCAGGGTTCGCTCAGCTGCAGCGAGGTCGCCCGGCACATGCACTGGTTGGATACAGACATGGGTAGCACCCGCGTCAAAGTGTTCATCCAGTCGGCGTTGTATGACATCAACGCTTCCCGACACCACCATGGCATCGATAAATCGATCACTGCCGCCGTGGTCGAGGTCGTCCTCACTGAAACCCAGACTGAGCCAGCAGCGACGGTAATTGGGTAGGCCGAGGTAACGCTCGAGTTCTCCCCGACCCAATGCGCGGGCTGTGGTCGGTGAGGCTTCAAGGCAAACTTTCTGCTCAACGGCCAGCCATTTATTCGGACCGAGGATTTCTTTTGCCCTGGCTGTGTGTTCTGGTGTGACGTTGTAAGGCACCGCACCCCGAGTCAGTTCAGCTGATAGAGCGAGCATGCGAGGGCCGAGGGCAGCGAGTACGATAGGCCAGCTGTCGCTGTCGTTGCCATCTTCATATATCCGTTCAAGATAATTGCGCATCGTGCTTAAGGGTTTGGTGTAGGTATGACCGCGGACTTTCTCCACCAAGGGGATATGCGATACACCGAGGCCAAGAATAAACCGGTCACCAGAGATCTGCGATAGCGTGTGTAATCCCTGCCTCGAGGCGTAGGCATCGCGTGCATAGATATTGGCAATTGAACTACCGATGCAAATGGTTGCCGATTGTGACAACAGGAAACTGCCTAGCGCCATCGATTCAAACCCACGTGATTCTGAATACCACAGCGTCCCGTAGCCGAGGGTCTCTACTTTTTTGATAAAGCCTGACCATTCAGCAGGCGTGAGTTTATCGGCGGCGTACCAGACGCCCAATCGACCAAGATCCATAATGCAGTTCCTTTCGAATGTTCATCGTTGTTGTATTGTTCAAATGGTATATCGATGGCTCGCTATCGGAAGTCGAGCAGCGGTCGGACTTCTTCGCTAAACCATCGTATTTGGGTATCTTTCTCTGCTTCGCTGCCAATGAAGTCAATCTCGATGTGGCGCACACCGGCGACATGAAATGCATGTAACGTTTCTGCGATGTCCTCTGGGCGTCCCAATGCAACATATTTTTTGGTTGCCGGGCCAAAATCCATGGCGTAGCGTTCTGACAGTCGCTGCGAGGCGATCTCAAACGCGCTGTCCCAGCTCTTCGCAAGGCGCATGTAAACCAGATGGGCTGTGCCAAATGAATCAAGATTGCGTTTGGCCAACGTGTAGTGTTTTTCGATAGTCTCAAGACCTTGGGCATACATCGTTGGGGTCACGACGTACGAGACCCAGCCATCGAGTCGGGTACCCGCCCTTTTGAGCGCGGCCTCGGAGCGACCTCCACACCAGATGGGCGGGCCATCTGCTCGAGCAGGGGTTGGCAGCATTTGCAGGTTTGTCATTTGAAAGTGTCGTCCCTGATGAGTGATGGCTTCACCGGTCCAGAGTTTGCGCATGACCTCGACGCTTTCATCGAGTCTGCTGCCACGCTCCCGCACAGGCACGCCCGCGGCGGCAAACTCGTTTGGAAATTCTCCACCCACGCCGACCCCGAAGATCAGGCGACCGCTACTGATTCGGTCAAGCGTTGCCACTTGTTTCGCTACTGCCAGTGGGTGGCGGAGCGCTAACAGGAAGACAGAGGTATGAATCGCTAAATTTTCGCTGAGCGCGGCGACTTGTGCGAGCTGCAGCAATGGATCAGAAATCGGTAGCGGAAAGGACAAATGGTCGCCAACCGCGACCGCATCAAAACCGCAGGCTTCGGCAAGCGCAATGGCCTGACGGGACCGTTCAGGTTCCGTGAATTGTGAGTGAAAACCGAAGGTAGTTTTATTTGCGAGGGGAAGGTCCATTATTGAAAAATACCGTCATGCGACATTGTCAATGTTATTTGGGTGGTCTGTTGATGTCCGGGCTGGAGTAGGAGGTTGTTAAAATGTTGGCCGATGACCCAATGGAATCGATTATGGAATTTAAGACACTGATTCAACAGATGACGCAAGCGGCAGTGCGAGGTGACGGTCCGGGTGTGGTTGCCTGCTTTTGCGAAAACGGTATTTACCACGATGTTTTTTACGGTGAGTTCAGGGGCAGTGCCATTATTAACTTAATTGAAGGCCACTTCCATCGTGACGGCAAAGACTTCCAGTGGGATCTGTACGATGCGATTGAACAGAATGGCATTGGTTACGCAAGATATGTCTTCAGTTACGCATCGAAATTGGAGGAAGCTCAGGATCGACGGGCGACTTTCGAAGGGGTAGCGATCTGCCGGCTAGAATCCGGGCGCATCAGGGAATATCGCGAGGTGGCTAACGCGGTGACAGGACTCCATTTGCTGGGATTTTCGCCCGAACGCTTAGCACGATTTGTGGACCGAGAGACGAAAACACTGTTGGAGCGTGTTCAGGGGAATCCGAGCAAAGTCTGATTGGGGATGCCCTTGATTTTTATCTTCGGAACTTCTTAAAGGAACGCCAGATCCTATGGGACCAATCGATTCGATTGTCCCGGTCACGTTGGTCGGCGTTAGCGCGGTAGCGACCGATGAACAGAAAGGCGGCGATACTGATCACCGCCATTCCACCAAAAATTAATTCATTGAGCCCCACGGTCAGCGGGATCGCAGTTTGGCTAGAAGCCGCAGTATCTCTAAATAAAGCCAGACCAGAGTGATCATCAGACACAAAGCGCCGTACCACTCCATGTATTTTGGAGCACCTTGTTCCGCACTTTGTTCAATAAAATCGAAATCTAGTACGAGGTTTAGTGCTGCGATGCCCACTACAAACAAACTGAAGCCAATGCCGAATAGTCCATTGCTATGAATAAAGCCGATACCCGACCCGAACATATTCATCACAAAGGAAACGAGATACAGCAAGGCAATGCCACCGGTGGCAGCAAAGATCATTAGTCGGAAGTTTTCGGTCGGTTTGATCAGTCCACTTTTGTAGGCAACCAACAACATCGCGAGTGTCCCAAAGGTAAGACCAATCGCTTGAATCACAATGCCGGGATATTGCATCTCAAAGATGGCTGAAATGCCGCCAAGAAAGAGACCTTGGAGCAAAGCATAGATGGGTGCCAAGACGCCGGCGGCCGGCGCTTTAAAGACCGCTATGATGGCGGCGATAAAGCCTCCGATGCCTCCAACGAGCATCAGTCCCATGATCGAGGAAGGGTCACCGGTTTCGAAAAATCTATTCCAGGTATATGAGGCAGTGACAAGACAAAGCAGAAGCAGGATGCCTGTTTTGTTAACTGCTCCAGCGAGTGACATACGATCACTGATTGGTTGGACGCCAGCGTCCGGGCCATCACGGAAGGTTGCGTCAGCGGCGAAAGCTTTTGATCGAAACATGGGATTGCCAGAGCGGCCAAATGTTTCCAGAGCGGTACGGTTTGCCATCGAAGAGTCCTCTGAGAGCTGTCGAGTCAATCCCCTATCAGGGGCAATTGGGGAGTCTAGTATTCTATTGTTACAGAATCCGGATTTTACATCGTATCGGGAAAACTGGTGTTCACTGTCAATGGGGCTAAGTGTCGTGGGTAGCATTAGTCATAGATTTGTGACCAATCTGTGTGCTAACGAAACGAACGGTGAGAGCCGTGAAAGCAAACATCAAAGCGATAGCATAGAACATCAGGTCAGCCTCAGCGTAGTCAAGAATGATACCAAGTGTCAGAGGCATCACGGCAGAACCAATGTCCAGGCCTGAATAAACGAATCCAAAAATTCGTCCCGATGCACCCGGTGGCGTCACTTTGCGAACCATCATATCCCGCGATGGCGTGGTCATTCCCGCAACGAATCCCGCCACTATCAGGCAAGGGAGCAAAAGGCTGGTACCAATGTAACCGGTACCAATCGAGAGAAAGGCGCCAGCGGCAAGCCCCATACCAAGCATCGCGATCAGGTCATGTCGCTCAGTGCGATCCGCCGCGAATCCCCCGCTAATAACACCGATGACTGAGCCGACGAGAAAAGCCGCAAGGCCAGTCGTAGCTGTGTTGAGCGGAAGGATATACAGTTGCATTAGCCCTGCTACACCGAAAGTTTGCACGCCAATTAATGCCATGGCGAGAAAAGTAAAATACAACAGGCAGGAGATGATTGTCGCGTTAAAGATGAGACGAATGTTTTCCTGTACCGTGCCTACCGGTACTGCGGTAAAGGCGACCGTATCTGCGGCAGGGTCTCGATCGGACAGATCGCGCCCCAGGATGACAAAGAGGATGACGACGAGGAGACCGGCCAGTCCGGAAACAACCAGTGCAGTTTGCCAATTAGTTAATTGGCTGATACCGATGATGCAGATTGGTGCAGCCGCCCAACCCAGATTTCCAGCGAGCGCATGGCTAGCATAGGCGCGGCCCAGTCGCGATGGACTGACCTTGGCGGTTAGGATCGCGAGATCGGCAGGATGAAAAACACTGTTTCCAACACCTGCCAGGGCTGCCAGGGGGTAAAGCATCCAGAATTCGGAGACTAAACCAAATCCCAGCACGCTGATAGACAATAGGGTTAAGCCCAGCAGTAGCAGACGGCGGGCACCAAATCGATCAACCAGAAACCCTGAGACAATTTGCATTACACCAGACGCGGCGAAGAACAAGCTGGGCAGGGCGCCGAGTGCGGCGTAGCTCACCCCAAACTCATCTTTGAGTATCGGGAAAAGCGGTGGCAACACCAAGTGAAAATAGTGGCTTGCGGCGTGGGCCAAGCCAACCAGCCCCATTACTTTAACGTCTCGGGCGAGTGATGCGTTGGTCATCGATTCAGGTGGATTCGCCTTGTAATAGCGCTTCTATGACGCGTTGCACCGACAGTCCGGCTGCGAAGTCAGGCAGTGTATGTGGTCGCCCATCGAGCATTGCGGCGATTTGATCATATTGCCGTTGGTACCAGCTGCTCACTGGGTCTGTGCCAGGGGCATTCGCGTTTTCCCAGTCCTTTCCAGTGGTGATCTGTAATCCATGCAGGTCATGTACACGATAGGAACAGTGCTCTCCCCACAGGGTGTAGTTGCAGACATCGGGGCCTGTCCCGAGGGTGCTGCCTTGAATGTTGACGGTAAGATCGCCGCAGGAAAGTTCTGCTACGAGTCCTGTGATGGCGCTTCCAGGTGACGAGCCTTTCCGGCAATACGAATAATTGACTTTAGTGGGACCGAACAGGCGCTCGGTAAGATATACAAAGTGAGACAGTACTTCGCGAACGAAGCCTCCCTGATCTGATGCCATTAGCCAAGGCGCCTCGGCATAGCGCCGCGCTGCCCAGTTCGGTAGGTGCAGTTGTACTTGTGCGCTCGTTAGCGCGCCGAATTTGCATTGTGCCAGTGCTTCCGCCATTTGCTCGGCCGGATACGCCGAGCCATAGATGAAGTTGACAGCGTGGGGGATTCCGCTGTTGGTGGCGCGCACTGCCAGAGCCTCGCTGGTTGCGATGTCAATCCCGAGTGGTTTCTCGCACAGCACCGGTTTGCCGGCGGCTAGCGCCGCGTTCGCGTGTTCAGCGTGAGTCAGGGGTGGTGAGGCAATGTAGACAATGTCAACGGCACTGTCCGTGATCAAATGATTAACGTCTTTAGCTGCCCGCAGGCCAGGTGTGTTCGCTACGGTCTGCGACAATCGGTCAGCTTGGGGGTCCCACGCCATGGTCGGCTTGACTCGTTGATGTTGCTGGGCCGGCACCAGCATGCGTTGCCCGATGCTGCCGAGGCCGATAAAGCCGATACCGTAACGCTGTGCCATAGTTCGATTGTAACGATGAAACCGTTGCGCGGGATCTACAATCTGCTTATCGTAGATAGCTGATTAGCAAAATATCTGATGGAGGGCGCATGACCAGAACTCGAATTGGCGTGGTGGTGCCATCAACTAACACCACTTGTGAAGCCGATTTTCAATCCGTTGCGCCCACAAATGTGACGATTCACGGACAGAGAATGTGGTTAACGAATGACGCGACAGATGAATCTGGCATGGAACGGATGAACGCGGAGATTGAGAACAGTGCACGTTATCTTGCGACGGCAGGTGTCAACTTGATCGTTTATGGATGCACCACCGGTAGTTTCTACAAGGGTCCGGGTTGGGATCAAGAGATGATTACGCTTGTCGAGCGAGAGGCGGGTGTACCAGCGATAGGTACCAGTCCGGCAGTAGTACAGGCGTTGCAGCATTTCAATGCAAAAAAGATTTCTGTTGCCAGCCCTTATCCCGAATGGGCTAATGTTCGCCTGCGTTCTTATTTTGAAAACATGGGGTTCGACGTCTTGAACGTGGACGGGGATCCGGTGGCGAGCGATGCGGGTAATCAGGGTTACAACGATCAGCATCCTGACCGAGTAGTCGAATTTGCCTCGAGCGTTTGTTCACCAGAGGCAGATGTGCTTTTTTGCTCGTGCACCGCTTGGCGTTCGATGGAAGCTGCAGAGGCACTTGAGAACGAAACGGGTCGACCAGTGGTCACCTCCAATCAGGCCACGGTGTGGGCTGCCTTCGATCGGCTGGGCATTCAACCTGCAGTCAGTGGATTCGGTAGTTTGCTGTCGGGCTTGATGCATTGAATCGCATTGGCGAGTACCTGGATCGATGGGCGCAATCGCCGTTAATGGACTGGAACACAACCTCGACATTAACAATCGATCAATGCGCGGCGTCGTAAATCATTTGATGGGTTAACGAGGATGGCTTACGGTGATGCAAGAAGGTTTGGCCAAGGATATCAGCCAACGTGAAACAGAACTCCTTCATTTCGCTTGATTTTGTCGAGCGCACAGACGATGAGATGATTACTCGGTCAACAGAGTTTCTGCAGTTGATTCAGCAGCGACGCTCAGTCCGTGATTACAGTGCTCGCGAGATCCCCCGGCAGGTGATTGAGAATGCGATTCGCGCCGCCGGCAGTGCACCCAGTGGTGCAAACATGCAGCCCTGGCACTTTGTTGTCGTCACTGATCCTGCTGTTCGGGCCCGTATCCGCGACGCGGCGGAACAGGAGGAGCATGAGTTTTATAACCATCGGGCATCAGCCGAGTGGCTGGAGGCGTTAGCGCCGCTAGGCACAGATGAGAGCAAACCGTTTCTTGAGACCGCTTCTTGTCTGATTGTTATTTTTCTAAAGAAGTTTTCCTTTAATGCCTCAGGAAAACAGTTCAAGAACTACTACACGATGGAATCCGTAGGTATTGCGAGTGGTTTCCTGATTGCAGCATTACACGATGCGGGTGTTGCAACACTAACCCACACACCCAGCCCTATGCGGTTTCTCAATGAGATTCTTGATCGCCCCAACAGTGAGCGGGCGGTGATGGTCTTGGTTGCCGGTCTGCCGTCAGAAGATGCAACAGTACCTGATATAGCGCGGCTTCCTCTCGAGGAAATCGCGTCTTTCATTGATGGCTGATGGTTGGCGTGACCGTCTGGTCATCTACCGCAAGAGGAGACCGTAGATGACCAAGGCTTCTTCCCTGCAGGATAGTTATTATGCCAATGGAACGTGTTTTGGCTGCGGACCAAGAAACGCCGAAGGCCTGCAACTTAAGTCATTCGTGGTTGACCATCAGACAAAGGCCACTTGGCAGGGCGGGGCCCGTTATGACAATGGTTTTGGTTTTCTCAACGGGGGAATTATTTCAGCGCTGCTTGATTGTCACTCGGCTGCTTGCATGATGAAAGAGACGATTGATCGTTACGGTGATTTCTCGATAGAGGATAACGAACACTTTGGTATTAAACATCCGGTATATCTGACGCATCAGATTACAGTGACTTTTCATCGGCCAGCTCCACTGGAAGAGCCCGCGCTGCTGGTTGCTGAATGTCTTCGATTTAATGAAGTGGAGGGACTGTATCGTTCGGAGCTTCACTCCAGGGGTAAATTAGCCGCGCATGCTGAGGTGCGCTGGAAACGATTTCATATCCGAAGAAAATAGGCGGGGTTTGGCTAATTTTGGATGTGCTGGGTCAGGAGCAAATGACGATATGAGTAACACGACGAGAGCTATTCGCATTCATGAGACGGGCGCACCTGAAGTGATGCGCTGGGAAGAGGTTTCCCTTTCTGAGCCGGGGCCTGGCGAGGTACAGCTTCGGCACACAGCTGTTGGATTGAATTTCATCGATATTAATCACCGCTCCGGTGCTTATCCCCTTAAATCATTGCCAGCGGTCATTGGTATGGAAGGCGCCGGGATAATCGAGACAG
This sequence comes from Gammaproteobacteria bacterium, assembly GCA_022451485.1. Lineage (GTDB taxonomy): Bacteria > Pseudomonadota > Gammaproteobacteria > Arenicellales > UBA868 > UBA11791. The sequence goes on along the minus strand of JAKUQS010000012.1, from coordinate 30,797 downwards.
TGGGTGATGGTGTGGTGGACTTTGTTGAGGGAGATCGCGTGGCATATTGCATGGTCCTTGGTGCTTATGCTGAGCGCCGCATCATTGCCGCAGATCGATTGATTCCGATTGGGCTCGAGACAACGGATGAAGTGGCCGCGGCGGCCACTTTGCAGGGACTGACCGCCCATTATTTAGTGCACGAGTCTTGGGCAGTGCGTGACGGCGACACGGTCTTGGTGCATGCGGCGGCGGGTGGTGTTGGTTTATTACTGTGCCAATGGGCGAAAGCGAAAGGGGCTACGGTGATCGGTACCGTGGGTAGCGATGAAAAAGCCGCCTATGTAGCGAATTACGGCTGTGATTACCCAGTTGTGTATACGAACAAAGATTTTGCGAAGAAAGTGCTCGAACTGACTGACCAACGGGGTGCAGATGTGATCTATGACGCAGTTGGTCACGATACGTTTGAAAAAGGCATCGGGTGCCTGGCAGAACGGGGACGCATGGTCAGTTACGGACAGTCTTCTGGTGCCGTGAGCTCGGTCTCATTGGCCGGGCTCCGAGCGCGTTCGGCCTCAGTCGCTTGTGGCGGACTTGGTACCTTTGTTCAAGACTCAATCGAGCGTGACCGCAATGCTGCGGTACTTTTTCGTTTAATCGAGGACGGTACTTTGCGATTAGAAATCAATCAACGTTATCCGCTGTCCGAAGCAGTGGTTGCTCACACCGAGCTGGCGCAACGACGCACGACAGGCTCAAGCATTTTTATTGTCTAGAGGGCGCTGCCAGCCATTGGGCATTACTTTTAATTAACCGGTCTGTTGAAGCTCGAAGAGATTGCCGGTGGGGTCTTCAAAAAAGACCTGGTCAGAATTCATGCCAACCAAGCCACTGTAAACCCAATAATCGACCCCTACCGCTTCGAGGTGTTTTTTTGCCTCGACAAGATCTTTCACCACAAGTGCAATATGGGTGCGTGTTGGATCCTGGCGCGCACTGCGCGCGGCGGGTGATACTCCGTCTGCGACCATTAGATGGAACTGGGGTTTGACGGTTGAGTGGGGTAGTTGAACCCAGGCGCCTGGAATCGTTGGAATAGTGGGGCGGCTAGGATCGATATCAAGATTAAAAACTGATTTATAGAAGTTTACAATGGCGGGCACTTGGTCGGCCTGTGCACCAATTCGGTAACCGACGTGCATTAGACCCTTAACTTCTAAGCCCATATTCTTTTCTCCCCGCGCTGCTATCGGAATTCGAGCGTTTTTCCGCTCAGGCCAAGCGCCAGTTTTCCCACGGTTTCTATGATTCGGTCGTTGGCAGGTGGCATTACTAGACCGGGTATCGCATCCCGCAAGTATTGTTGCATGGGCAGATTCCGACTGATGCCAGTCCCGCCCATCATACGCAAACCTTTCTGCGCTATGTCGTAAGCTGCTTCTGTCGCAAGATACTTAGCTTGGTTGAGCATATAGGTGAGATCTGCCTTCGACAGCGAACTTCGTAAGAGCACTAATGTTTGGGTTGCGCGCCTTGCGCTTTCAATGGTTATCGAAAGTTCCCCGATTTGACGATGAATGCGGGTTGCCTGGGCGGAGTCTTCCTCAAAATACTCGAGTTGTGTCCGTGCGTGTTCTAAGCAATACGCATAAGCGGCTTCCGCAATGCCGACGTACACTGCAGTGTAACCAAGCGACCAGAAACTGAGGTCTTTAGTTAAGATTACCCCCGGGGAACCAATAACCTCGTCGTGTTCGAGGCGGACGTTGTCGAACTTGATTGAGTTGGAGGCGGTTGCCCGCATGCCGAGTGTGTCCCAGTCATCCATTATCTCGATGCCGGGTCGGTCCGAGGGAACCATTACATTTAACAGGCCATCGGCGAGTGTTTCTGAATGCTTTAGTCGACTCCAGGTAAAGTAATAGCGCGCTGCAGTTGATAATGAACACCATGCTTTTGTGCCATTAAGACGGTAACCGTCATCGTCTTGGACAATCTGTGTTTTTACTCGAAAAACATCACGAAAAGAACTCGCTGGTTCGCTGGTAATAGAGGCCAACACGGCGCCATCGTTTACAACCTCGTTAAAGTATTTTTTTTTCTGGTCCGGTGATGCGATCTGAGTTAGAAAGTCGATAATGGCGCAGTGCATGTTGAAGGTCAGTCCGGTTGATGCGCATCCCTGAGCGATTTCCGTTAATACGCCAACATAGGTGACCGAATCCACACCGCCCCCACCGAATTCTTTCGGCACGGTGAGACCTAGCAGTCCGCTTTGTCTTAGATCATCATAATTTTCAAAGGGGAAGCGATTTTCTTCATCCATGCGGGCAGCGCGTTCCCGCAGTTTCCCTTGGCCTAGCGTTTGCGCCAGATCAAGCCAGTCGCTTTGATCGGCTGGCATATGAGATCGCAGGAGTTCTGCAACCACAGCCATCAGGTATCACTCTTTGAGCAGGGGTCAATAGCCACGTTTTTTCACAGTGATTTATCGGTAAAGAAAGGAAGCATAGATCATACGAATATTGACGCTATTCTAATAGTATCGGCAAAATGCTTCCGACACAGTGGCTCGCGCACCTGTCGCCGCAAAATTTCACGCTTTAAAGGAGGACGGTTATGTCACAGACCATCACAATTGCTAAATTCAGAGATGTTTCCGAAGGATTACAGCCGGGGCAATTCGCCATTGGCGATCGTGAGGTCGTCAGCAGCTTAGATTCACTTGATCCCATCTACAAGGAGTTGCTGGATCGGCCAATCACTATCACCCTTGGTCTTATCGGTCCGGACGGTCGAGTGAGTCTGACACCGATGTGGTTTGACTATGATGGGGATCACGTGTTGGTTAATACGGCCGCACATCGATCAAAGTGTGGTTGGATACGTAATAACCCGGAACTTACTATCTTAGTTGTGAATCCGGACAATCCATATCATTGGGTACAGATCAAATGTACAGTGGAGCGGGAAGAACTTGAAGAAGGTGAGACAGGTGCCAAGGTGACTCAGCAGGTCGACAAAATATGGCAGAAATATACGGGTAACGAACCGCCCTATGGGCTTCGTGATCCCAGCATTGATGAGAAGCGAGTGTTGTTTGTCTGTCGTGTTGATCGAATAGCGACATTCGGTAAGCCTTAGAGAGTGTAAGGCGTTTAATTTTGGTGACGGAAGTTGCTATTTGTAATGATTCTCCTGGCGGTGTGAAACGATGAAGATCGAACGTGTCGAAGTGACTGTGGTTGGGCCGGAAACACGACGTTATACCTGGTCAGAAGATTTACCCGAACAGTATCAGAGCAACACGCTGATTCGAATTTTTACCGACGAGGGTATTGAGGGGGTGGGCGGCGTCTGGAATGCTACATCCTATGGCTATGATCGTTATACGGCGGAGGCTCTTCGTCACCTCATACCTATTCTTATCAATAGAGATCCATTGGATCGTGACGCTATTCTCTATGATTTGCGTCCGCGTGTATTTCCTCAACCGCCAGGCGCGTTGTCACTGATCGACATCGCCCTTTGGGACATCATGGGAAAAACTAAGAATCAGCCAATTTATCAATTGCTCGGGGGCGCATGTGATCGTATTCCATCTTATGCGAGTACGCCAATGTTCGAGACTGTGTCGGCTTATATGGACCTTATTGAGGAACTTCTCAACAAGGGATTCCGCGCGATTAAGTTTCATACGTGGTGTGTGCCGGAGCAGGATCTTGCTTTGGCTCGCGAAGCGCGTCGCCAGTATCCTGATCTGACGCTAATGTTGGACGCAGAAAACAATTACGACCATGCTAGCGCATTGCGGGTAGCGCAGGAGCTCGAAGCGCTTGGCTTTACTTGGTTTGAAGCACCGCTTCCTGACTGGGATTTGGAGGGGTATCGGGCGTTGATCGATCAGGTTGAGATACCAGTCATCCCATCAGGCAATTGGGTTCAGGATCTGTCGTTGTTTTCTGAGACCGTGCGAACCGGTGTATGGACGACCACCCGGACCGACGTGACCATACTGGGCGGGATCACGCCGACACGTGACGCTGTCGCTGTGTCGTCGGCAGCCAATATGAAATGTGAGTTGATGTCATGGGGCTATACCTTGCCTTCGGCGGCGAATCTTCATGTCATGTTGGGTTGCGGTAATTGCTCGTTTTATGAGCAACCGCTACCGTACGAGACGTTTGAATATGGCATGCATGAGACGATTCGAACGCAAGCCGATGGTTATGTTTATGCACCTAAAGGGCCCGGTCTGGGCCTTAGTATCGACTGGCCTGCCATGGAGAGTGCGACGATCCATAGGGTGCATTGTGACCGCACGTCGCTGGACTAGGACGTTGCTCACAGCGCGGCACGCTACTTTTTCTTAATTGCTGACTCGGTTAAATTAGTTCTCATAATTCGCAGTACCTAAGACACAATTCAGGGGGAGAAATAGAATGACCATAATTACTGAAGCGTTGAAGTATTCGGCGGCCGGCGACGAATTGCACGGTCATTTGGCTTACGATGATGCCATCTCTGGCGAACGACCCGGTGTTCTCATTATTCATGAATGGTGGGGCTTGAACGATTACATGCGTGAGCGCGCTGCACAGATTGCGGGCTTGGGTTATGCCGCCCTCGCACTCGACATGTACGGTGAAGGGAAGGTTGGCAGCAGTGCCGATGAAGCGGGCGCGCTGATGACGACAGTGCTGAATGACATGGATACTGGCACGGCGCGTTTACAGGCCGGTTTTGATGCCTTAGCCGGTCATTCGCTAGTCGATAAGGCACGTGTCGGCGCAATGGGTTATTGCTTCGGTGGTGCCATGGTATTACATATGGCGCGTATTGGTATGCCGTTGCAGGCAGTCGTGAGTTTTCACGGTTCGTTAGGCTCCTTTCACAAGCCAGCGCCTGGTGAGGTTAAAGCCAAGATCCTAGTATGTCATGGCGCTGATGATAGCTTAGTGCCTACTGAGGATATCGAGAACTTCAAGTCAGAGATGAAAGAAGCACAAGCAGACATGGAGTTTATTGCTTATGAAGGTGCCTTACACGGGTTTACTAGTCGAGAGGCTGATGCTAATGGCGCGCAGTTCGGACTGCCCTTGGCTTATGATGAAACTGCCGACCGAGAATCGTGGCAGGCGATGGAGGCTTTATTTGATCATGTGTTTTGATTTCTATAGTGGCGACTAGTGTTCACACTATTTTATTTCTGGTGTTAAATCATCAATCGGAACACGAGACTCGATCCGAGGCAGATCAGTACAATCAGAACCGTTCGACGAAACATTGACGGCGAGAGCCAGCGCCGGAAACGCGTGCCAAGTTGAACGCCAGCGAAGACTAGGATGATACCGAACGATGAAATGGCATTGGTTTCCAGTGTCATTAGACCCAGTTGTGTGAGCCCGAGTGACATGACTAGGCTGGATAGTGTGAATGAGATATTTGATGCCTGGACGAAGTGATCTCGTTCTATGGGCAAAGACAACAGATAAGGCACAACGGGGACCACTTGGGAACCTGTCATGCCATTCAGGACGCCTGTGACGCATCCGACGGGTGTTTGTAACCATCGCACCTTCGCATTCGTCAGGCGAAAAGTTGGATTCCTGAGCGCCATAGCACTATAGATGACGAGTACTCCGCCCAACACGGCGGCACAGGTGTGTGAATCAAAACTGTTGAGCAGTATCAACCCCACGACAATTCCAGGCAATGTTGCAATGTAGAGAGGCCAGAACTGGGAGCAGCTGACTCGAAAGTACCCGGCGCTGCGCATGACGAGCAAGTTGCTCAGGATTGAAGGAATGATGAGAAGGGGTAATGTTTCCTTCAAACCGATGGTCAAGACCAGAAACGGTAGCGCGGTTGTTGAAAACCCAAGGCCAGTTACTCCTTTTACAAAGGCCGCCAGGAAAAACACAGCGGCGACAGAGAGCAACATATTGGGTTCGAACATAGCCTGCCTATTTAGCAATGGTACATCGGAGCGATGATTGACTATTAGTCGTTAGATCAGTTTCCCTGTTAGTGGTCGCAAACGACAGCCATTGATCTTCCACGTGCCTTGTTTAGTGACGATCATTGGATAGAGTGCAAGCCAGTGTTGTCCATCATGTGATATCAACTTGATTCGATAAACGGCAGATTGAAATCGCGAGTCGAGGCCATCAAACCGAATACTGATAGGGTCTAGCAGCACCTCGTAGCCATTTTCTATCATCCTTCTAAAGGAATGTTTGTCGGGAAAGCGTGACTGGATGCTTTCCGATGCATGTATATAGGCAAGGTCAAATCGACGTGCTTTAAACGCATTCAGTTGGGCGCGAATAGTTCTTGCTATGGCGTGTTCTGACATCGTCGTCACATGCTGTTGTTTTGGGGTTTGATCGGCGATACTGGGCGCCAAATGCAGCGACAGGGTTGCGATCAACACTGTTTTGGCTAAGGAAAGTTTCATTGATTGATTTAATTTCCGTAGAGTTGAGTTAGAACCGGCGTGGTAAGTAGCGAGCGAGGCCTGCTATTCCTAGCATGCCTAATGCAGTGGTAGCGAAGACGGCTGGTAGCTCAAAAACTCTCAGCACAACGGAAAAAATACCAGGAGGCATCAGCTGCGCCACATCGCGATAGGTATTGTAAACACCTGCCATCTCAGGTCGTTCTCTCGACCGGACGGCCCGAAGAAATGGACCATTTCCTGCTGCATCCAGTGGTGCGACTGCGGCTGCTGCAACTAACCATAAGGCCACGCCAAGCCACGCTACACCCGCCGCCGCAGTCAGAACGAGCATCGCTAGCGCGGTCATCATTGCACTCCAGAACATCATGCGTCGCAGCCCGTATCGCCGTCCGATCCAACCCCAGAAATGAACAGTGAGTACCGTTCCCACGCCAGCCGATACGATGGCCCCCCCGATTATTTCCCCCAAGCCTGAGGTCACGGCATAAAGTGGTGCATAAATAAAGAACATGCTCCACCAGCTTGCCCGGCCGACAGCTAAAGCCCAGGCAAGTCGTAGCCTAGGCTGAGCCGAAAACCGCTGAACATATCTAACGGGGTTCGATGGAATCGCTCGAGACGTGTCTTGGGGAAGGCGGTGTAACTGAAGCAGTAACATGAAAACAATTGTCAACACGGCAACTATTCCAGATAGGAGGTAGGGAGAAGAGGCCGATATTTGTTCACGCAGCACGATCCCCAGCCACGGTCCAATCAGGAACCCTATGACCATAAAGAAAACCCGCATCGGTTCAAAGCGCTGAATTTCTCGCCGCGGGACCACCTGCATAATAAATAAAGTAAGTGCGATTTCCACCATGTTTGCGCTGGCGGTATACAGCATCATGCCAATGACAAATAAATAAATTTGGTGACTGTTTAACAAAAACGCAGTCGCAATGGCGGCTATTGCCCCCAGAATTAACAGACCCCGGGCGCGAAATCGCGATGCAAGTATTGGGATAACTAAACTGAATAGGATAGAAGCGATGCCGGATATGAAATAAACCAAGCTAACGGCTTGAACATTGCTTAATAGAACCAACGCTTCGATGGGTATAACTGATACCAGCAACGATCTGGGCAATACAGCTACAGTAAACAGCGAAGCGAAGAGGATTAGCGGAGGTCTAGGAGATTTGATGTGTTGCTGCCGATGAGTATGGTTTAAATAAGAAGCTGTATTGTTGAGCAATCCCAAAAGATATAGCTAAGGGCCGGCTCAGAAAGATTGATGTGACTTAATGTCGCTCCAACAACTGGCCAAAGTTGTAGATCGTGTCATCAATCCCCATCGATCTCAGTGCGTGCCAGTACAACGCAGTATTGATGGCAATGACTGGCTTTCCAAGTAATTGTTCAGTGGTTGCAGCGATTTTGGCCATTCCAAGATTCGTCCCAACTTGGACGATAGCATCGACATCGTCGCCATTAAGATCATCCAATGTTTGTTCCAACGTGTCGGCGCTCTGCTCAGCAATATTGATTGGGCTGGTCGCCTTCAGGCCGATTATTCGTCGAACATCAAGTCCACACTGGCCAAAATACTGACATACACGCTCATCAGCAATCGGCCAGTAAGGGGTAAGCACAGCGATACGTTGGGCGTTAACCGCCGTGATGGCTAGGCGGACAGCATCCGAGCCAAGTGTGATCGGCACACCAGCACGTTGGCTTAGCCGCTCTTTGAGGGCTGCGGCACCGTCGGCGCCATCCCAGAATGACTCGGCTGAAATCCCAATAATAATATGGTCTGGAGCTGCTGGAACTAAACCATCGATAGCAACGTCTAAATTTGCTTCTATCTCCCTGACCATACGAAGGAAGTCGGCATCGCTGTTTAGGCTCATATTACTGAGTTGAAATCGGTTGGTATGGTTGGTGATTCCCTCTGGTGCCATTTGGTGAAATTCGGGTTCCACGATGGTATTGGTTGCAGGAACTACGACACCGATTTTTCGGCGCCAGCCAAGAACATCTGCGTGTAAAGATTGTGACATTCGATGCGGTCCAGTCAGTTTCTACGAAACAGTTGAGTAAGGCAGGGATTCATCGTATGGTGATTCGATTGAGTTCGATATTCAATCATACCGACGACCATGAGGTCACTCTGAATGGCGACGAATGATGACTGGCTCACGGGAACGACAGAGGTGACACTGGACCCGGAGCTGCCCATTTGTGATGCGCACCACCATTTATGGGATTTTCGTGTCGATAGTGTCGAAAAAACCTATCTGCTCGATGATTTCCTTCGCGACACATCTTCCGGACATAATGTTGTGTCTAGTGTGTTTATCGAATGTGGGGCTATGTTTAAGGCGGATGGCCCTACCTCGATGCGTCCTATTGGTGAGACCGAATTTGCAAACGGCATGGCCGCAATGAGTGCTTCAGGTCAGTATGGAAAGACCCGTGTCGCAGCTGCGATCGTTGGTACGGCGGATCTGACTTTGGGTGATAGTGTCCCCCGAGTGTTGGAAGCACAAATCTCCGCGGGCGGTGGCCGGTTTCGTGGGATTCGACAGGGTGTTACATGGCATGAGGATACAAGGATACCGAATCATCGAACTGATCCGCCCGCGGGACTTTTGATGAGCGAAGAATTTCGGTCGGGCTTCGCCCACCTTGCGGGGTTCGGCCTAACTTTCGAGGCGTGGTGTTATCACACGCAGCTGCATGAAGTCACAAAGCTAGCGCGTCAGTTTCCTGAAACGCTAATCGTGCTGGATCATTTGGGTTGCCCGCTGGGCGTTGGTCCATACAGTGACCAGGCCACAGCCGTCTTTCGTGCGTGGGATCGGGCTATGACCGAAATCGCAGCTTGCGATAATGTGGTGACCAAGCTGGGGGGACTCGCGCAGGAAGTGAATGGATTTAAATGGCATCAGTTGCCGACACCACCGACCAGTATCGACCTTCTTAACGGCTGTGCTCATTATTACGAACGAGCCATTGAACTTTTCGGCGTTGACCGGTGCTTGTTTGAGTCAAATTTTCCCGTAGAGAAGTTAAGTTGCAGTTACAACACCTTGTGGAATGCCTTCAAGATCTTGACAAAGGATTACTCTGCTGCTGAAAAAGCAAAGCTGTTCCACGACAACGCGCAGCGCATTTATCGCATAACGTAAATGGGTTGTGTTAAACCGTTATTCCCTGACAGGTAGTGATATCCATGAAACTCGTTATTCATCCAGCTGTTGACCAGGCACGCCTGACTGAAATAACAAAAGCTGCTGGCACGATGACGATCGTCAATGCGACAGATGAACCGAGTGCGGTCTTAGCATTGTCGGACGCAAACGCATTTTTTGGGAAACTTACGCCGTCTATGTTGGCTGTTGCGCAGAATCTCGAATGGGTGCAATGTCCGACCGCAAGCCTTGAGCACTTCGTCTTTCCAGAGTTGATTGAGCATCCTTGTGTGTTAACGAATATGCGTGGCCTTTACTCTGATGTAATTGCCGATCATGTCTTTGCCTATATTCTTTGTTTCGCACGCAATCTGCATCTCTATCTTCGCCAGCAGATGCGAAGCGTGTACGAGCCGATCGGGGGTGAGGCCGCACGAACCGCGTTTGCCACAGGTCCGGACCACATCAGCGCGATCGACCGTGCACACCTGGATATTGCTGACTGCACATTGGGTGTGGTGGGGTTGGGCAGTATCGGCCGAGAAATTGCTCGCCGGGCCTGCGCCTTTGATATGAGAGTGATCGCGGTCGACCCGGTCCAAATGGAGCAGGCCCCGAACGTCAGCGTACTGTTGCCCCTAGAGGAACTCCCCCGGTTACTGAATGAGAGCGATTTTGTGGTGATCGCGGCGCCCCACACTCCAGATACAGAACGCATGTTTGGAGCTTCGCAGTTCCTGCAGATGAAACCGTCGGCTTACCTGATTAATATCGGCCGGGGAGTGATCGTTGATCTGTCCGCACTCGTTAGTGCGCTTAATGCGAAACATATTGCGGGTGCGGCACTTGATGTGTTTGAGGAGGAGCCGCTTCCGACCGAACATCCACTATGGCAGTTCGATAACGTACTGATTACGCCACACGTAGCGGCGGCGTCAGTTCATATCGCCGAACGCCACCTTGCGACCCTACTCGAGAATGTGCGCCGGTTTTCCGCTGGCAAAGAATTAATCAATAAAGTCGAAAAAGCACGTTGGTTCTAGCGTGCTGTTGTTAGGTTACGCATCCTCGAGCACTTTTAGTGTCACCTTCTCTACAATATTTTTGACCGACTCGCGGTACGTCAACATATGGGGTGCGGTGCTGTGTGCTTTTAGCGCAGACAAATCTTGCCAGGTTTCGATCATAGTGATAATTGAATCGTCAGTTTCCTGTGCTGGCATATCCGCATCAATATCAACGGCTGGTGTGTATTGAATGCAGCCGGCTTCCGCCCGTACGGCTGCCAGGTTACCGTGAATAGCGGCCAAGGCCTGTGCTCGTTTTCCTTCTTTGACATGGATCGATGCTAAAACATGGATCATGATAACGTTCTCCGTGATTGCTCAAAGTGAGTAGTCTACCGATTGGGTGTAATAAACGGTGCCATATCGCTGTTTATCAACTACTGCATTGTGTGGATCAGTTGCCTAGATACAGTCTAGAAGCCGGTATTAGATGGTGTTCGGGAGATAATTGGCAGGTGAGGCGTTTTAGCCATCGGGGCGTAGCCTCGCCAAAGTGGTCTCGACGATGAAGGACTTGTCCGTTATCCCACATGACGACGTCTCCAATCTGCCAGTGATGGGTATAAACGAAACGCGGTTGGGTGGCATGAGCGCTTAGTTGCGCAAGCAACGCAGCCCCCTTTTTAGCCGATACACCGCTGATGCCCACCATGGTACTAGGATCGATGTAAAGAGACTGCCGGCGGGTTTGAGGATTAACGCAAACGAGTGGATGCAGTACAGGTGGGGTTTTTCTCCGTAGCGACGCCGATAAAGGGGCTTCGTCATCGTAACTGCTTTGCCGCTTGGCATAATCGTAGATCGCTTCCAGATCGGCAATCTGCGATCGAGTTTCTTCGTTTAGTGCGTCATAGGCCTGCTGCAGGTTAGCCCAATAGGTTGCGCCCCCTTCATTGGGCATTTCCACCATGTAAAGGAGAGCACCAGTGGCGGGGTGAGTCATATAGGACTGGTCTGAATGCCAGTCAAGTTCCCCCGAGCCCAGCCCGCCAATCGAGCGTCCTGATGCATCTTTCATATTGGAGATATGAATGACCTCGTCTCGATTTCGGGATTGCCAATCAGTGCGGACAATAACTTCAGATTTTCCGAAGTGTGAAAAAAAACGTACTAATTCACTCTCTGACAAAGATTGGCGACGAAATAACAGGACGCCGTGCCGACGCCAAGCTATTCGAAGTCTGTTAAGCGTTCTTTCGTCCAGATCTTTCCATAGGTTAAGGTCGAGGACCTCATGAGCAAAAGTGTCTTGAAGGGCAGTCAATCGCATCAGTAATGTCCAAGGATAGATATTCAGTCTAGCTTTTCGCGTTCCCACAGGTGGTGAACCAATACACCCACTCGCTGCTCAATGCATTCCATCGCGTCAAGAATTAGGTCTTCACGATAACGACGGCCAATCAATTGGACACCCGCGGGCAGGTCATCGACAAGTCCGATGGGTACGACTCCCGCCGGCAGGCTGAGATAGTTGACCCCCGTGCTGTAGATCGCAGAGCGAAAGAGATCCGCGCAGGCCTCGAATCCTCTTGCATCATAATCCCAGGGATAGGTCGGTCGCATCAGGAATGGACTGAGCACCAAGGGGTATTGATCGAGAAACACATTCCATTCGCGAGTCATTGCTGTGCGTTCGGCAATGCCGGCACGATAATCTTTAGCCTCAATCACATCACCAATTGTGCTGTAGTGGGCAAAGATGTCTTGGATGGTCTGACTGCCGTGTTCTTGAGCTATTGGTAAGAGCAGAGTTTGCAGTTCGTGACCTAACACGCGGAACCAACTTTGAGCGGCCGATAGGATAGAGGGTGTCTTGACCTCGACCACGTTATAACCGGCGTCACTGAGATAGCCGGCAGCGCGCTCAATGCCAGCCAGAATATCCGCATGGATGGGGTAATCGTAGGACTCCCGAGTGACGGCAATGGTAATCGGGGCCTCAATCCGACTCCCATCAAAAGGAACGGGTACCCACCAGGGATCGCGGGCATCGCCCTCGGCCATGACTCGAGTGGCCAGTCGTACATCACGCACTTCCCGGCATATGGCACCCTGGACTGACATCAATTGACTCATCAGCCCGCGCTCTGCAAGCGCTGAGGGGTTAAACGCGGGAATTCGTCCAAATGTTGGTTTGACGGTAGCCAGCCCGCAGGTAAACGCCGGAAACCGGAGCGATCCGCCGATATCATTGCCGTGGTGAATGGGACCAAAGCCGGCGGCTGCTGCGGCGCTCGCTCCACCGGAGGACCCACCGGGACTCGCGGCCTCATCCCACGGGTTGCAGGTTTTACCGTGTAGCGGATTGTCTGTTGTGGCGCGCATCGATAACTCTGGTGTGTTGGTGCGGCCGATGACGATGGCGCCCGCCTGGCGAAGATTACGGACCACGGGAGCGTCGTCGGGTGCGATGAGATCTTTGAAGATAGGTAATCCATTAGGCGTCGGCGTGCCAGAGACATCGATGTTGGTTTTGATTGTGACCGGTATCCCATGTAATGGTCCCATTGCACGACCGTTAGCCGACGCAGCGTCAGCGGCCTCAGCCTCTCTAAGGGCCTGATCCGTGTAGTCATCGACGATCGCATTGATATGCCCGTTACGAGTACTGATGCGACCGGCGACGGATTCGATAATCTCTGTCGCAAGAAAGCGTCGCGCCCGCAGTCCCTCGCGCATTTCACAGGCACTGAGTTGCCACAAGGGCCGTGTCATTTCGATCGACTTCCTTGGCGCCCGGCGGCCCATGCTTCAATTTCAACCACGATATCGGGTGTGGCCAAGCCGTCAATAATGACCATCGTGTTGGTGTAGAGCGCATTTCCCATGACTTTCTTGCGCGCCGCTCGAAAGTCATCAATAAAACGAGAATCCGTGAGATAAACCGTGGTCTTCACAAGATCTCGCTTGCTCATGCCGTGATCACGCAGGCACGCCAGGATATTGCGTAAAGCTTGTTCTGATTGTTTTCGCGCGTTGGCTGCCAATTTGCCTTTTTCGTCAATGCCGACTTGGCCTGAAATAACCAGCCACCGGGCGTTGTCCGGTACTTCGACAACGTGGGCGTATTGCCCAAGCGGTGGATGGACGGTTGAGGGATTGGATGTGATGTTCATTATTTTTCTCCAGGATGAGTGACGTATTGGATCAGGCAACTTTACGCTCTTATGGGTTGTGGTCGCTTTGCTCGGCGAAGCAGTGCCTGTGCAATGATGAGATTGAAGATATTGAAAGCGATCGCGTTGATAAAAGAAGCAGTGTAGGAGCCGGTCAAATCATATAAGGCTCCGGCTATCCATCCACCGACTGCCATGCCGCCAATGGTAAAAAACAATGCTAGACCAATTCGCCAGCCGGCTTCAGCGACGGGGAAGAAAGTGCGTAAGATGATGGCATAAGAAGGCACGATTCCGCCTTGGGATAGGCCGAAGGCGATCGATACGCCATACAACCAGGCCAGGCTCTCTGAGCCGAGGAAGGCAATCAGTACCACCGTTTGTAATCCTGATCCGATGAGCAGTGTTTTCAAGCCACCAATGCGATCAGACAACCAGCCGGACCCAACGCGGCTGATGACGCCAAACCCAAGCATCAGGCCCAGCATCTCTGCACCACGCGCGGCGGGATGACCAAGGTCCAACACATAAGGAACGATATGCACCTGCGGCATGGCCATGGCAATGCAGCAACCCACGCCAGCGGCACAGATGAGGCACTGCAGGTTCAGCGGTGTCATGGCAAGTGGGCGATGGTCATCTGCCGGATGCACTGCTGCATCTTGAATTTTTTCCTTAGGTGGCTGTCGTGTCAGCAGCAACGACAGTGGCAACATCGTGCACAGCGTAAACCACGAGAGATCGTTAAAGGTTGCTCGCCATCCCTGTTGATCGAAGTAATGCTGCAAGATGGGAGGCCAAACGGCGCCGGCTAAATAGTTGCCACTGATGACGATACCCACAGCCAATCCTCGTCGCGCGGTGAACCACAGCGAGGTATCGGCGACCAGCGGCCCGAAACTAAACGCAGCACCTAAAAATCCACACAACACTGCGAGCACGACACATAGGTGAAGGATGGACGTAGCCTGTACGCACAGGAGAAAACCAGCGGGCAAGGCAAGACTGCCAAGCAGAGCTGGAACCAGTATCCCATAGCGGTCAGCGACTCGACCCATGACGACGCCACCGACAGCAAAACCTGCCATGAAACTGGCATAAGGGAGGGATGCGCCGCCACGGCCACTACTAAACTCGAGGGCCGCAGGCTCCAGCACCATAATGGCGGAGTACATCGCCGACCCCCCGATTGTCATCAGGGTCAGCGCTGCAACAAGGCGGATCACTGGGTAGGAAGAGGACATTGACAGTTATTCGGGCACAGCAGTTAGGTGAAATCGTGGAACATCGTGTGCCGACATACTCGCTTAAGGCGCGTAACGTCGAGAGAATGCTTTCAGATCGATCACAAGTGATAACAGGCGACCAACACTGACCTACCAGGCGGTATAGCCGCCATCAATCAGGAGATCCGCACCAGTCATGAAAGTGGAGTCGTCGCTTGCCAGGAAAACGGCGCCGCGCGCGATTTCGTCAGGCTCTCCAAGTCGCCCAAGCGGGTGCTTGGGTCCCCAGATACGCTGCGCCTGTTCCAAGTCACCAAATCGCTGTGCCAGTCGATCGGTCGCAATACCTCCCGGTGAGAGTGTATTGACTCGAATCCCAGCATCGGCATAGTCGAGCGCCATTCCTTTAGCTAATTGGACAAGCGCACCTTTAGTCGCACAATAAGCACTTTGGCCCGCATTAGCGACCTGAGCCATCTGTGAGGCAATCAGCGTAATAGTGCCGCGCGTGGTTTTCAGGTGAGGTATGGCGTACTTGCTGATCAGGAAACAACCGGTCAGGTTAACGTCAATAGCGCGCTGCCAGTCGGCCTCGCTCAATTCACCGATAGGCACGACCGGTGACAGGACCGCTGCACTGCCAACCAAAGTAGTCAGACATCCGAATGATGTGACCGCATGCTCAACAGCGCGTTCGGCATCACGTGCTTGGCTGACGTCGCAGGCAATCGCGTCAGCGCGTCCACCGTTCTCACGTATATGGGTGACAACAGATTGAGACGTTTGTTTATCAAGATCCGCAATCACGACTGACGCACCTTCGTGCGCAAATCGTTCGGCAATTGCGCGTCCGATGCCATTGGCGGCTCCGGTGATCAACGCGACCTTGCCAGAAAGTTTGTCTGCATGATTGGCTGCTTGAGACATTACGATTTATCCTGGGCTTGTTTCAAGCGCTGTGCAAGATCAGCCAAGGGTCGGTGACTGGCATTGCTTGAGGTGCGGTGATTGACGGTTCCCTTATTGGTATCGCCAACGAAGCGTCCGTGTTCGTTGTCGTGGCAGTAAAGGCATAGATTTTCCCAGTTACTGCCGTCAGGTGGGTTGTTATCATGGTCATGGTCCTTGTGGTGGACTGTAAGTTCATGAAGGTTGCTTTGGTCAAATCCGCGACCGCATCGGCCACACACCCAGGGATGAAGTTTGAGTGACTGGGCGCGGTAGCCCCGTTCGCGGATCTCACGCGATCGGATAGCTTCGGCCACGACACGATCTATCGGGTCATCGGTCACGACAGGCTAGGACTCCTTGCACGAGGTGTTAATAACGTCTTGGGTTAATCTCAGAAACCAGAGTCTGCCACACCTTGAGTTACACCATGAGGGTGTTAGGTGGTTAGACTGCTGGGTTAACAAGGTCAACCATGGCCATGACTCCATGCGCCAACGCAAGTTGATTTTCCTGGGTAGCGATACGCTTTTCTCCCAAGCCGTTCTGCGACACCTGCTGCAGACTAGGGCCTCGATCATGCGGGTGATTATTCCGTCGATACCCCTTCATGTTGAGGTTGGGTTTCCTGTTGCCCAGCGCCAACCCCATGGTTTGGCAGCGATCTGCCATTCCCATGGAGTGCCCGTTGAGACCATTGACCCAACAAACCCAGACAGTTTGTGTGTGCTTTTATCTTTTCTGCACGCAGAGCTTCTCGTTAGTGTGTGTTTTCCAAAAATTTTGACTCCAGACGAATTACGAATCCCCAGATTGGGCGCATACAACTTGCACCCCTCCCTGTTGCCGGCTTACCGAGGGCCGATGCCACTTTTCTGGCAATTCCATGCTGGTGAGCAGCGTATGGGCATCACATTACACCGCATGACCCAGGCCATTGACCAAGGACCCATCTTGGCTCAGCAGTCTATTGCCGTGGCCGCGGGTCTAAGTGAAGCGGCGGTACTTGCTGATTTAGCCCAGATCGGTGCTCGCATGATTGATGAGTTAGCACGCACTTCGCAGACAATGCCGGCACATGCTGTTAGCAGTGGGGCTGATCATGGCAGTTATTTTTCGTGGCCTGTCAGGGAAGACTTCAGTATTTGTTCTGACTGGTCGGCAGAAAGAGCATACCGATTCATGTCAGGCACCGCCGCGCTCGGAGTGCCCTATCGAATTGAAATCGATCATACCGTTTGGCTGATTAGTCGAGCGTTGTCTTTTGAACCGGATGGAACGCTCGACAGTGGTTTGGTCAAGATCGACGAGAGTTTTTACCTACAGCTCTCACCGGGGGTTCTTCATGTGCAATGGGCCGATCGAGTGTAATAGCAGTGGTCGATCGAATACATCCACATTCCAATCGATTCACCCGTGCCATTCAAGGGGGGCTTCATTCATCAGCGCTGCCTGTTCTCGAAGATCGAGAATATGTTGTTCCCAGCATCGTTGTGTATTGAACCAGGGATATACTCTGGGAAAAGCGGGGTCGTCCCAACGTTGCGCGATCCAGGCGTAATAATGAATTAAGCGCAAAGTTCGTAGTGCCTCAATGAGATGTAATTCGCGGGCGTCAAATTGGCGGAATACGCTGTAACCCTCAAGCAGCGCATCGAGGCACTGAGTCTGATCAACGCGTTCTCCCGAAAGGAACATCCACATATCTTGGACAGCCGGAGCGTGGCGAGTGTCATCCAGATCGACAATATGAGGACCTTCGTCCGTCCATAGGATGTTGCCACCATGGCAGTCACCGTGAAGACGGATCAGTTCGACTTCTCCAGCGCGTTCATAACACCACTGAATTTGTTTCAGTAGGTCTTCAACTAGCGACCGGTAGGGTAATTGGAGTTCGTTTGGTATGAAGTGCGTATCAAGGACAAAGCGGTAGGCTGATTCGCCAAAAGTGTCGATGTTTAGTGCTGGTCGATGCTGGAAATTTTCCGTGCCGCCTACGGCATGCAATCGTCCCAGAAAGCGCCCGAGTTGCTCTATCTGTTCGAGATTGTCGAAATCAGGTGCGCGCCCACCATGGTAAGGAAAGAGGGCAAATCGATGGGCGCCTAGTCGGAGCAGCGTGTCGCCGCCATCATTTCTGATGGGTGGCACGACCGGAATTTCCGCGTCCGCCAGCTGCCAACTGAAGTCATGTTCTTCGCCGATAGCTTCGTCGCTCCATCGATGAGGGCGATAGAATTTACTGATAATGAAAGAGCCATCCTCTAACCCGATTCGGTAGACACGATTTTCGTAACTGTTGAGTGGCAACAGTCGACCATCGCAACGATAGCCCTGGTTCTCCACAGCGTTTAGCACGCGGTCGGGACTAAGGTCCCTAAAGGCTAAAGTCTCTTCGTCGTGCAGTTCGGTGGCCAATGTCAGGTGCCAGTCAGTATCGAGGTTGAAAACACACAGATGCGGTCATGCACCGACAAATGCGATGGCTTCAATCTCAACCAGCATGGTCGGTTCGGCAAGATGTGCTTGAACTGTGGTGCGAGCCGGTGGTGTTGGGCCAAATGTCTGCGAAAAGATGTCATTCATCTTTTGAAAGTCTGCGATATCTTTTAGGTAAACCGTGCATTTAAGGACATCTGCAGGCGAGGCTCCACCTTCGGCCAGCACGGACAGCACGTTGTGCAGGGTTTGCTCGGTTTGTGCGGCCACATCGCCAATGCCGATGATCTCCCCGGTTTCGTCCCAAGCCACCTGGCCTGCTGTGAATATGAATCCGCCGCCCGCTGTGCCGGGTGCGTAGGGATAGGTGGGCCTGGGCTGGAAGTTAAGATGAGCTGGGCATAACGTTTTCTTGGGCATCGGCATGTTCCTGAGACTGATTTAAAGTAGAAGCGTGCCGGAACAAGGGCCGGGACGCTATCATGTGAATGAAGCGTGTTTTGGAGGATAGTGTAATGGCCATATTCCAGATTCACGTCCGGATTCGGACTCGATCAGGATCGGCGATTGGCCCGGGCTGGGGAAGCACTGGAAGTTTCGAGACCGAGCTGGAATTACCTGACAATATAAGGGGTACAGGGGGTGCTGCATTGAATGCGGTGCAGGCCGGTGATTTGCCCGGGGATGTGCGAGATTTAGTCCAAGGTCTGATTCAAGATGAGTTCAATGGAATGTGGCCCGGCTCGGTACCTCGTGGAAAAGCCAACGTGTTTGTAGAAAATGCAGCGGGCGATGCGGTGGCTGTTTTTTATGATCCGGGATTGTGGGAGATTGTTGATTGGGAAATTGTCGGCCAGCTTAAAGAACTCGATGAAATGTCGGGGGATCAACTGCACTAGAGCGTACTCACAATTTCCCAACCGGTTCGTAGGCATTGGCTAAGGGATAAGGACGGTGTCAATCCAATAGGACTGAAACCAGTGTCCCGGACAATTCAACTGCCGTTTAACGCGAATCATTGTGCGCCAAACGATTAATTAATCATGTGAGAGTCAAATGACCAACGCCGATTTTATCGCTAATGCGATTGCATTTATGCACCCTGATGATTGTGGTCAATTATTTGTGCCGAGTTCCACGCGTGAGTCTATGCCGCTGGTGCCGAACTATTCTCTTGACGAGGATGGTGTCGATAGCGTCAAGGTTTTAATGGCGACACCCAATTTGATTGTATTTGAAGCATTTCGCCCGAAAGGGGCGATCGACCGCATGCATATGCATGCCGACCACCATGCGGTTGTCTATCAGAAAATGGGGAGAGTTCGCATGATGATTGACGCTGACACCTATATCGTGGAGGCGGGCGACACCTATCGACATCCCATGGGTGTGAAACATCAGCATGAGGCGTTGCTGGATTCAATTCGAATCGAGATCAAATACTATCCCGATGGTAATGCCGTTGAATCCTGGAATGCGCTGGTCGGAGGTACCCATACGGGTGAATAGAAATGGTGTCCGGAGATAGAACCATTCATTGACAGCGTTTGGTTTCGGATAGAGTTATTTGTCCCCAATGGCTGAGGCGTTTGTTAGCACATCGTCGACGAGTTGCATTGCTTCACCCAGATAACCGATGGGGTCGAGCAGTTCATCAATCATACCGGCATCCAGATGCTCTGTTACACGCGGGTCCCCGAGCAGAACATCTCGAAACAGCTGTTTTTTTTCAAAAGCCATCATGGCAAGCTCGTGAACAATTTCGTGTGCGCTCTGTTTGCCTAAAGTTTTGCCAAGCGCCAGCATCACTCGCTCTGACATCAATAGGCCACCTAATAAATCGAGATTGGCGCGCATGCGAGCGGGATACACAACCAGTTGCTCAAGTACGGTCCGCATCTTGGCCAGCAAGGCACCGCAGTAAATCATCATCTCCGGAATAGCAGCGAGTTCGATTCGTAAGAGCGCTGAATACCGCTCATGTTCCTGAAATGCTGCGTCTGTCAAGGCCACCTGTTGGGCACGAATCAGTCGCGACAGGCTGATTGAGACTTCGACCATGGCGGGGTTTCGTTTATGTGGCATGGTGCTACTGCCGACTTTGCCAGGGGAGTTCGGTTCGGCGACCTCACCAAACTCGACCTGCTGCAGGGCGTAGATTTCTCGGGCAATTTTTCCGAAGGTGCCTGCGATCTGGTTAATGAGGTTGGCCAGTTCCATCACTCGATCGCGTGCAGAGTGCCAGCAGATCGTTGGCGATAAAAGGTCGAGCTTGTGCAGCGTCAGCGCCTGCATGGCCCGCCCCTGTGCACCGAACGAAGCCATTGTGCCGACGGCACCGGTGATATTGCCGGTGAAGATTCGCGTCTCGGCTTCAGTGCAACGTTGTAGCTGCCGGTTTATCTCGTCGATCCAAACGGCACATTTGTAACCAAAGGTGATGGGGAGTGCCTGTTGGCCATGAGTGCGCCCTGCCATTGGGGTAGCGCGGTGGGTTTGCGCAAGTTCGGTTAGGGCAGAGCGACTCGCTTTGATGTCACGAAGCAGCAGTGGCCAGGCTTCTTTGATCTGTAGCACCATGCCCGTGTCCATGATGTCCTGGGTGGTGGCACCGTAGTGCACAAATTCACCTGCACTGGCTTCACACGCGTTCTGTAGCGCTCGGACAACGGGTACGAGGGGATGGGCAGTGGCCGCAATGTCCAGACCGATGGCCTTGATGTCGATGTTTTCAACGCGTGCTCGCGCACTGATCTCAGCCGCTGCATCGGTCGGGATCATGCCCAGCTCTCCCTGGGCTTCTGCAAGCGCCGCTTCGACATCGAACCACTTTTGGACACGGTTGCGATCATTAAAGATAGCAATGAATTCAGGCGTCGAAAACGAACTGCCGTAAAGGTCCGATTCGGTGATATGGCTGGGCATCACAGGTTTCCGGTTAGGTTAATTGTCCTGGTGACCAATGCGTCGTGCCAGTTCAGACGTTAGTCCTGTCGAGGGTTTCGCTGGGGGTCGGCGAAAGGTGCCTGCGACAGGGCGACGCAGCTGAAGTCGAATGAGTGTTTCAAGCTGCATCACGGCGGCTGCCGCACAATCAATCACAGGCACAGGAATCTCGTTTATTACTTCTTTTACCAACCCGCTCAGCGGGGCCCCGCCAAAAACAATAACGTCAGCCTGATCTTCTGTTACGGCAGATTGAGCAAGAGCGACCAGCGTTGTCTGCATTTCAGTTTGGACATCGTTAATGTTACTAAAGTCCGTATCAGGCATTCGAATGCTGGCTAACCGGTCAACGAGCTGGTGCCATTCCACTGTTTCCCGATACCAAGGAGCCAGTGCCCGCGCAAAACTGACAATGGAAAAGCGTTTTCCCACCATACAAGCGGTCAACATGCCAGTCTCAGCCAATCCTACGACGGGGTAATCCATGAGCTCTCTGGCAGCGCCGAGCCCCGGGTCTCCAAAAGCGGCGATGATGGCGCCGTCAATACCGTTGCTATGCTCAGCTAGCAATTCCATCACCACGTTGCTAGCGATCGCCGCTTCGATACGGGAGGCAATATAGGGGACGCCGCGGTCCGCTGTAACGGGCACGAGCTCGGTGTCGCTTGATATAGCGGCAGAAGCCGACGCCATTAATCGATCGGTAATGCTAACGGATGTGTTCGGATTGATCAGTAATATTCGCATTCATTGCGTCTTCTGTGCTGCATCGCGTTGGGCACTGAGTTTGGTTGCCATGAGTTGCTGGACTATTTCCAGTCCCTTAAGCGGGCGTAACCAGACTCGAAATTCGGTGATTTCCTGATTCATATTCCAGAGGATCAGGTCGATACCATTGACTTCGATGCCTTCAATAGTGACTGTGAATTCAAGCATAGCCTCGCTAGTTCCACGCAGCTCGCGCACATATCGAAAACTGTCATTAAAGAGAATCTCAGCTGCTGCCTTCAGGTATCCAATCACTTTGGCTTTGCCCGCCTGTGGGGTATACACCACAGGCGAGAAGAAAACGGCGTTTTCCGCGATCAGAGTATTGAGGCCCGCAGGGTCGCGTTCATCGCAGATCGCGTGCCAACGTTCAAGCGCATAAGACATGATTTAGAAGATCGCCCTAATTGGGTGTTTGATGGTGGCGGTAATCGAATTGGGCGTCATGGAGTGGAAGGGGCGCGTGGGCGGAATCAATCCTTTGTTATGATGAACTTATCATGCGTTGGGTGCTGAGTGGCGATGCTGGCGTGTAGATCTGGATGTCGGGCAGGCTCGATCGGTTTCTGGCCACTATAATCGCGGAATGAATCTGAACGCGTTGCCCCCTGTCAGCCGCCAAGTGCCGGCCCCATATCGACACGGGCTTTCGGCAGGTCTACCCATATGTTGATTGGTTGGCATGGTGGATAATCCCTTTGCCCGTTTCGATATTGACCATCTGTCGCCGACGTCGATGCTTCAGTTTCGAAACGATCCCGCGCTCGGGATGATTTATCTGATTTACGGTATTCGCGAAGCCGGTAGTCCCGCTATGCATCGCGGCCAGGCGTTGGATCAGGTGATCGGTGAAGTACTTGCGGAGTCTGGGACGACGAGTTGTGAGGGTGCGGTAAATCTTGCTACTGAAAAATATGACGCATTGATTGCAGAGACCGAGGAGTCTTATTCAAAGGCGGCGATTCGCAAGGAGCGAGAAATTGTGGTGAAGTGCATGACGCACTGTCACTCAGTGATTTCTGATTGGAAAAGTCCGCTTTCCTATCAGCATCCCATTCGATTGATGCTCACGGACATTGAAGTCCCGGTGATCGGATTTATCGATTTGCACTACCCATCGGAGGTTAGAGAATTGAAAAGTTCGGCTCGACCCCGTTGGGAAATTGTCGAAGATCATGCGTTTCAGGTTGTGGCTTACGCTATGGCCATTCGTCAGGAAACTGGCGAATGGCCTAAAGCCGTTGTGGATTACATTACGCCGCAGGGAATGA
The DNA here is from genome assembly GCA_022451485.1 of Gammaproteobacteria bacterium. Taxonomy (GTDB): domain Bacteria; phylum Pseudomonadota; class Gammaproteobacteria; order Arenicellales; family UBA868; genus UBA11791. Next base: position 7,398 of record JAKUQS010000012.1, on the reverse strand, counting down.
AGTCTTATCGCGTAGTGGAGCGGAATCGTTGGGTACAGGAAGTGGTCAACACGGCTGGCCAGATTCGGGAGCTGTTGGCATCGTGTGAGAGTCGGGAGGCGTTGTGCAGCAAAGTGCGACCCGACTTCAGTCGCTGGATTTGGCGATACCGTCCCAATGCCAAGCAGTTTGCTCTGAAGTATTTTACTGATGGCAATGGCTAGTGAGTAAGCATCTCGTAGAATGTTTGGATTACCGGATCACATTTGATGTCAGCAATGCTAAGAGGTCGATTAAAGCTGATGCCATCCAGAGTGCGGCAACGGCTTAGTGCCACATAAGCTTGGCCTGGGGCGAACATGCCTCGGCCAAGATCAATCCGTATGCGGTCGAGGGTCAGGCCCTGGGCTTTGTGAACGGTGACGGCCCAGGCGAGGATGAAAGGAAACTGGGTATAGGTGCCGATAACTTCTGCCTTAACGCGAAGCTTGTCTGCGTCCCAGTTATAACGGTAGCGTTCCCAAGACTCTCGTTCGACGACGACGACCGAGCCACGCTGAGGCTCGGACAACAGTTCCACTTCAATGGTCGTGTCATCAAGATCCACGATTCTGCCAATGGTGCCATTGACCCAGTCGAATCCGTTTTTAGTGAACATCACCTGTGCATTTTGTTTTAGGCGTAAGTCGCTGGGAGAGGGGAGCTGCGCCGCAGTATCTTTCCACTCACCGTCAATCTCTCCCACATAAGACCAGGCATCTCCGGGCAGCGAATCGAGTTGTTGTTCGTTGAATCGCCGCGCACGGGCATTGACTGCTGTGAGTATCAGCATCGATTCGTCTTCATCGAGCGTTTCGTTAACGCAGTTATTCAGTTCCTTGACTGTCGATTCAAGGTTTGCACCCACACGAAGATCATTCAAAATCCCAACAAACTCTTCATCAGCCTGCCGGAAAGATTGAGTCAGTATGCGAGTGACTAGAGGCAGTCTTTGCAAGCAGTAGGCGCTGAAGAAATAGGGTGATTCATAAACCTCTTCAAAGAGTCGTGCCTCCTCACCTCCGCTAATGACAGGAGGCAACTGGTGCATGTCACCAATCAGTAATACCGTTTTTCCTCCGAACGGCACGCCGGTTTTTCCGGTGTTTGTGCGGAGTGATTCATCAATTGCATCCAGAAGATCCGCACGCACCATGGAAACTTCATCAATGATCAAAATGTCCATCTTTGCGATGACATCCCGCGATACCCCCTGCAGTTTTTTGCCTATGGGTTGTGGTCCGGGTGGTAACTGGAAGAATGAGTGGATGGTCTGGCCGCCCACATTAAGCGCAGCAACGCCAGTGGGGGCGAGCACGACCAGGTTGCGGTCGAGCTCGTGGCGTAGCACATCGATCAAAGTCGATTTTCCAGTGCCGGCGGAGCCAGTGACGAAAACGACAGGCGGACATTCGACGGCTAAGAGATTGAGAACTTCCTGAAACTGTTCAGTGACGTGGTAGCCCTGCGGCGTTGTTGGATAGTCAGGCGAGGGTCAGTCCTCCATTTTCGAGCAGGTGGTGTCCATTATTCATGAGGCGCCAGGCAACGGTGCATAATGAGAGCCTACAATATTGACCGCCATTCTGACGACCGGCCCTTATGGTCCGGGTGGTGGCTCAAAAGACATGCTAACAGGGGAACTGAATTTCATGATTGACGTCTACACCTGGCCAACACCGAATGGACACAAGGTCCACATCATGCTTCATGAAACCGAATTGGAACACAATATCCACCCGATCAACATTCAGGCAGGAGATCAGTTCAAACCGGAATTTCTGAAGATTAGTCCGAACAACAAAATGCCCGCCATTGTTGACCAAGACGGTCCTGATGGTAAATCGATTTCAGTATTCGAATCGGCAGCGATTCTGCTCTATCTGGCAGAGAAGACCCATCGCTTCATGCCCCAAGAGGCGCATGCGAGGGTTGACGTCTGGCAATGGCTAATGTTTCAGATGGGGACCGTTGGACCCATGCTGGGCCAGGCGCATCACTTCAATGCCTACGCACCTGAACGGATCGAACGAGAAAAGATTCAGTACGGTATCGACCGTTATGTTAACGAGAGTAATCGAGTTTACGGGGTGATGGATCGACGGCTGCAAGAGGCTGAGTGGATAGCGGCCGGCGAGTACACCATAGCGGATATGGCGATCATGCCGTGGCTACGCAACCCAGATAAACAGGGTGTAGATATTAGTCGGTATCCTAATGTTGAGCGCTGGCGTGACCAGATTTGGCAACGACCGCAGGTGTTGGCGGCTCTCGAAACGCTGGCAGATCAGTCGCGTCAATCGGCTGCCCACTCGGATAAAGCCTGGGAAATCCTGTATGGCAAGACACAATCCAGCCAAGGCGGTGCCACTGACTGACGTCAGGAGTTAATGCGTTTAAGTTTGGACCTCGATTCGTTCGAGCCGCATTGGCGGATCGGTGGTCCAGACATCGATCTGGTTGTTGTCCTGATGAAATTCATCGAGGCAATCCACACTGAAACACTGTGAAAGTTCCGCTTTGATCGCCATATGGACACCGCCGTGTGCAACGATGAGAACTGCCCCGGCTTCGTCGCGGACAGAGTCGAGTACGGGCCCAATTCGAGTGGCGACATCGTAAATGCTCTCACCGCCTGGTGCTGCCTCGCGATGCCGGGTTTTTCGCCATTCATCATATGCTGGCCCGATTTCTTCTCGAAGGTCGGCTTCAAAACGGCCTTCGTAGTCCCCTAGGTTGATTTCCAACAGTGCCTCATTAGTTTCAACCGTGTTGGTCGAGCCATCGAGAATGATTCGAGTGGTTTCTTGTGCGCGACTGAGTGGCGAACAGATAACACGGCTAAAGATAAGGTTGCGTCGGCGGAGTTCACTCTGCATCGCGCCTGCTTGTCGATAGCCAGTGTCATTGAGCGGTGTATCTGTTCTCGATTGCCAGCGACGCTGGAGGTTCCAGTCGGTCTGACCATGGCGGGTTAGGTAAAGTGGCATGGCGTGATAATGCAATAAATGAAGACCTTCAGTCACCCCTGCACGGCTAAGTGTTTTGGTTATACTGATATCAAGTATTGACGTTGTTTCGAAATGATGACCGCACGCACTATTACCCCAGGCAAAACTCCGTCTGCCGAATACGATGTCGTCATTGTTGGGGCGGGATTTTCTGGGCTCTATATGTTGCACCGCTTGCGCGGTGCAGGATTCACGGCGCGTGTACTGGAACGGGCCAGCGATGTGGGTGGTACCTGGTACTGGAATCGGTATCCGGGCGCCCGCTGCGACGTTGAAAGCATGCAGTATGCCTACAGTTTTTCCCCGGAACTCGAGCAGGAGTGGGTGTGGACCGAACAATACGCTACTCAGCCCGAAATCCTGAGGTATGCAAATCACGTGACAGATCGTTTTGACCTTCGTTGTGATATTCAGTTCAACACGGATGTCTTATCCGCAACATATGACGAAAGTGCTCAGCGCTGGTGGATTAAAACCAAGGATGGCCCACCCATCTCAGCGATTTTTTGCATCATGGCGACGGGCTGTTTATCGACGACCAACACGCCTCATTTCGACGGTCTCGGGACATTTACAGGTAATGTCTATCACACGGGCGAATGGCCACACGAGGCGGTCGATTTCACTGGCCAACAAGTGGGAATTATCGGCACCGGTTCTTCTGCCATACAGTCCATTCCCGTGATTGCTGAGCGGGCGGCGCACCTGTATGTATTTCAGCGCACTCCACACTACACCGTGCCTGCGCGTAATCGTTATCTGCGAAGTGATCCCAAAACTCGTCATTCCGGTCGAAGAGCTTACGGTTTTGATGTTGATCTAACTATCGACGAGATCAAGGCTGACTACGCAGGTCTTCGAGAGCGCGCGCGCAATATGTTTGCGGCACTGGCCTTTACGCCAAATAGGCAAAGCGCATTGGATGTGAGTGAGAGCGAGCGCCAGAGGGAATTTGAGGCGAGGTGGCAAAGTGGCGGCGTGCCATTTCAGGGTGCATTCATTGATTTGGTTAGCGATCGGCAAGCGAATGAGACTGCTGCAAAGTTTGTGCGGCAGAAGATTGGTGAAACGGTGCATGACCCCGTCGTCGCCAAAGCATTGATGCCAACCTACACCTTTGGCTGCAAGCGCCTGGCAGTCGACACGGGCTATTACGAGACTTATAACCGCACCAACGTGACATTGGTGGATGTTAGTCGATCACCGATCGAGCGCATCACACCCAATGGTGTGCGCGCTCTGGGCTGTGAGTACCCGTTAGATTCGTTAATTACGGCGACCGGATTTGATGCCATGACGGGTACTTTGTTGAACATTGATATTCGAGGGCGCAGGGGAGTTAGTCTGCGTGACAAGTGGGCCGAAGGTCCCACAAGTTATTTGGGTCTTGGTATTGCTGGATTCCCAAACCTTTTTACGATCACGGGACCGGGCAGCCCCTCAGTGCTGACTAACATGTTGCAGTCCATTGAACAGCATGTTGACTGGGTGGTGGTCTGTCTCGAGTACCTTCGCGAGAGAGATATTCCTGAGATCGAAGCGACGCCGGATGCTGAGGCCGCATGGGTTGCCCACAATAATGAAGTTGCGAATGATCATATTCGCAGCTCATGCACGTCCTGGTATATCGGTGGCAATATTGAAGGCAAGCCGCGGGTTTTCATGCCTTATGTCGGTGGTTTTCCGATTTACGTGGAAAAATGCAATGAGATTGCGGCCAACGGTTACACGGGGTTTGCGCTCGGTTCTGTATCCGCCTGATGGCGTGCTTAACAGGCGCCTTAACTAACACGTTTTGCCAGACTGTTCGATGATGCGGATCGACTCGAGCACGTCAGAGGACTTGCCATTTATCCTTATTGTCATGGGAGTCAGTGGTTCCGGTAAAACAACCATTGGTGAATGGCTATCCGCTAAGCTGGGTTGCTCGTTTTTGGATGCCGATGATTTTCATCCCCCGGCCAATGTCAGGAAAATGGCGGTTGGAGAAGCGTTGACAGATGAAGATCGCTGGCCGTGGTTGGAGATTCTGGCTGGAAAGATTCACGAGCACATTCACAACAAACAACCGATGGTCATGGCCTGTTCGGCGTTAAAGCAGGCCTACCGGCGGGTGCTGCGTGTAGATAGCGCGTGCGTGCATTTTGTTTACCTCAAGGGAGATTACGACACCATCCTACGAAGAATGCATATGCGCCAAAGTCATTTTATGAAAGCGTCATTACTGAAGAGCCAGTTCGAGGCGCTTGAGGAACCGAGTCGAGCAACTGTTGTGAATATCGAGGCATCACCAAATGAGATTGGAAGTACCATCTGGCGGGAGCTTAAGCTTTAAGACGATACTGATCTTGCAAAAACCGTGGTGCGCCGGCCTGCCTTGTGGAGGTGGATGGATGTGTTTTTGGCGATGGTCAACTATTTATTGAGCCAGAAACTGAAGTAACTGACGAGTGACCTCCACAGGTTGTTCCTCTGGAATCCAGTGTCCGGAATTTTCTATCTGTCCGCCTTCCACCTGGTGCGCAACCCGCTCGAGTGATTGCATTGTTTCCAACCGACGCCCCCAACTCTCGGCACCGCCGAGAGCGAGCACCGGCATGGCCAGTTTGCCATCGTTGTCAATCATGGCCCGGTTGTCTGCGATATCCCTCGCAATCGCACGATAATAGTTGAAACCCGCGCGCATGGCGCCGGGCTGTGAGTAGGTGCGCGCGTATTCGTTGATGTCATCCTCTGCAATGGCATCAGGTCGATGGCCGTAATTTGCAAAGAACCAGGAGATGTAAAGGCGTTCTCGCCCCGCGACCAGGGCCTCGGGTAGATCCGGTGTGCCGTGGAAGTGGTGATGCCAGCGCTTGCCACCTTGGCTGATGTCAGGATTGCCATCGCCGGGGATAGCCACGTCCAGAATGCAAAGTTTTTCGACTGCGTCGCGATGCTGGGCAGCGAGAGAGAAGGCAGTTGGGCCGCCCCAGTCATGACCGACCAGAAAAAATTGTTGGTAGCCTAGGTGTCCATGAACCAGTTGCCAGATGTCGCCCGCGACAGTGCGTTTGTCGTAACCCGCAAAGGGTCGTGTGGAGTCACCTAATCCTCGGAGATCTGGCGCGATCACTCGGTAGTGTTCGGAAAGGGCCGGCATGATATGACGCCACTCATACCAGGTTTGGGGAAACCCGTGCAGCAGCACTAGCGCTGGGCCTTCGCCGCAGGTCACATAATGCATTTTGAGGTCGGTTAAGTTGGCAAAGTGGTGTGTGAATGCTTGATGGGGCATGGTGATGTTCTACGGTGTCGGTCTGGATGGTGTTGGACTCAGGCTGTTGAGTTCAGAAACTCGATGAGATGAGCCGCCACGGCGTCAGGCTGTTCCTGCTGTACCCAGTGCCCGGCTTCTTCGACCAGATGACAGCCACGCAGATCGGTACAGGTGTCGTGTTGCATTTTTGCGAAGTCGCCTGGTTTTTGGAAAACCCCCCAGTCCTGTCGTCCGGAGATGAAGCAGCTGGGTACGTTAATGGTTTGACGCGAAAACACACGGAGATCACGGGCATTGTCACCCCGAGTTACACACCGATACCACTGTAGCCCGCCCTGGAATCCGGTCGCTTCGTAGATTCGGCTGTAGTGAGACAGTTCGTTTTCTGTCAGCCACCTGCACGATTCAATGTGCCGGGCGGATGGCATCTCCGGCGCGACGGTTTCTGCCATTCCCTTGTTAAGATCCATAATGTAGTAGCGCGGCAGTTGTGCCAGGTCTTCCGCTCGCCATGCATTAAGTTCAAAGGGTTGGTTTAGTTCCCAGTCAGCGCTCTTGTGATGATAGTAGGCTCGCAGAAACGCGTGGACACCGTCCGCGCTGCGCCACATATTGGGATTGGCGTCAGGCGTTGAGTAATACCACTGGTAGTGCTTGCGCGGCGGGGTTAACTCCGCCAGTGCCGCGTGAATGTCTTTGCCTTTCGTTGCAGGGGTGGAGGGGAGACGTGGGTCCTTATTGCCCTCGTCATTCACAAACGCAGGAGCGCCTGTGAAGGGCGCGCTCATCATGACGACTGAACGGAAAATATCTGGCCGGATCAGCGCACAGCAGCCGGCGACGGATGAGCCAAAGTCGTGTCCAACGACGGCCCTCACCGTTGGGTACCCTAGCGCCCAAACCAAACCCAGCATGTCTTGCACCAGATTCAGGAAGCGGAACGACGCAAGATCCCCTTCGTAGCGGTTGTCCCAGCCGCGCGTTTCGCCGTATCCGCGTTGGTCAGGTGCGACCACATGAAAACCCGCAGCAGCAAGTGGCAGCATGACTTTTCGCCAACTGTAGGCCAGTTCCGGGAAGCCATGAAGCAACAGCAGCAGTGGGCGATCT
>JAKUQS010000118.1 GCA_022451485.1 Gammaproteobacteria bacterium | reverse complement strand
GGTATTGTCTTCTCCGGCATGAACAGAGGGAGTAGCTACTGATGCCAGCGCCGACACCGCGGCAACTCGCCCGGTGTTCTGTAAAAACTCACGCCGCGATCCACCGCTACTTTGTTTTTTGTTCATGGAGAATCTCCTTATCAGTATGGGAATATGCCTCTGAATCAAGCACACAGCGGGTCGCCTGACTCAAGGGAGTGTACGGGAACGTAGTGCACAGGATACCACTCACGACAATCATTCGCAAATGCACTCAACAAATTATCAAAATGAGCCATCGCATGTCTCTAATTCCGGCCGTTTCCTGTGACTTTTACGATGGAGATAGGGGTGTTGCCATGTCGATTTTATCCCCAAATCATCCTTGCCAATGAAAACCACTGAAAAGAGGTGGGCAATCGAAACAATACGCCGCTATACGTCTGGGATCGACCTCAAAATCGGGGGAGCTTGTGATGATGGGTAGAATGATTCACAATCCTCATTTGAATTATCCTACGTGAGATTATCCCCTGACGGTTGAGGACCCCGATGTCGAGACTTTCTGGAAAAGTAGCGGTTGTCACTGGTGGAGGAGCCGGCATTGGCAAGGCGACGTGTCTCTTGTTCGCCGAAGAAGGCGCCTCAGTGATCATCGCCGAGCAAAATGAAACTACCGGTGCCGAGGTAGCCGCGGAGATCTCTGCGAGCGGAGGAACGGCTTTTTTCGTTCCCACCGATGTCTCTGACGAGTCAAGCGTGAAGTCAATGGTTGATCAAGCCATTGAAAAATTCGGAACCATTCACGTGCTTGTGAATAACGCGGCCGTATTTCATCAGCAGGGTCTCGATGCCTCCGTGGAAGTCTGGCGAAAGAACTTCGACGTGAACGTCATCGGTCTCGCGCTGGTTTCCAAGCATGTCGTCCCCGAGATGCGGCGTGCTGGTGGTGGAGCGATCGTCAACTTGGCCTCGATTTCAGCGTTTATCGCACAGCCGAATCTGATGACCTACAACGCAACCAAAGGCGCCATTGTTGCGGTGACGCGTTGCATGGCGCTCGATCTGGCACCTGACAAAATCCGCGTCAACGCAGTGTGTCCCGGTGTGACCTATACCGAGCACATGCAGCAGCGCCTCGAGCGAGAAATGGGGCTTGGCAGGGAACAGGCCGATGAGCATCCCGAATGGGGAGGTCTGCACATGCTTCACCGCATCGCGGATCCACGAGAAATCGCCTATCCGATCGTATTTCTGGTGTCCGACGAGGCGTCGTTCATTACGGCGGAAAGCTTGATGGTCGACGGAGGCTATGTGGCCAAATGACCAGCGCCCCGCCACACTCTGTCGCACAACATTTCGTGTGGCCATTGCGTCGGGGCAACGGAGTTCGTGCGTATCAAGCAGGGACACCTGCGCTTGGCAATCTTCTTTCCCTGGTTGTATCGCAGAGTTATAGAACCGGAATTAGCCTGCTGGCTGCAACTCTCATTCTCTGCCGGTCAGCCAGCGGATCCGAGCTGGGGGCCGCTGTCTCTTCCGATAAGAAACTGATTGCGCTGGCAACCAACAACCATGCTGTCTCCCCTGCGTACCTCAGGGAGCATGTCAAAGAGATGGAGAACCAGTTTCCGTTGGTAGGCGTGCT
>JAKUQS010000117.1 GCA_022451485.1 Gammaproteobacteria bacterium | reverse complement strand
TAAAGGCCCCGGTTCGCTGCAGATGTTCTGCCTTCAGATGTACCTCCGCACCAACGCGTTCATCTAGTAGACGTGACCTCAGCACTGGTGTTCGTCTGACGACACCAGCAAGGCGTGCAGTGGCAGCATCGAGGTCTATTTCAGACGACAACTAGAACTCCAGTTAACTGACTCACGAGAAACAGTCGAACAGTTCTTGTATGGCATGCATCTGGCCGCCACTAGTGCTGGAAGGCACCAGAATCGGAGTTTTACAACCTTGGTCGAACCACTCTTCTACGCCTTCCCTCACTTCGTTTTGAGAACCATAGAGTGTTGCGTTCGATAGCCATTCATCTGACATACACGTCAAGACTCGATCTCGGTCTCCCTCGTCAAGAGCGGCTTCTATGCCTTCCATTTCCTCGACGTAGCCAGCTTGTTTCCAGTAATTGCGATAATTGGGCAGTGCTACATATCCCTGAAGAGTTTTTCTATTGCGTGCGGCGCCCGCGTCTCGATCATCATCGATCACTGTTGGGATCATGTTGCCGATAAAGAAATCACTGCCCTGAACATCCTGAGGGATATCGGCAACCGAGTTATTGAAGTCGTTACGACTTGCATTCGCCCACACCGCGCCGCCGCTGATTTCAACTGAAAGTTCAACCATTTTTCGTCTGAGGGTGGCTAAGACAATTGGAGGTAGCTCACCGTGATGCTCAGCGGCCCGTTGCATCGCGGCCACATAGTCACGGGTGTCAGCTAAAGGTTTCCCGGGCGTGATTCCTAAGCGTTGATGAACTGGGCCGTGAGTCACACCAATTCCCAAGCGGAACCGTCCGTTACTTATTTCGTGGATGAAAGCAGCGGTCGCTGCGAGGTCCTCGGGGTTTCTGAAATAAATGGGCTGGACTGAAGTGCCGAAAGTTATTTCGTTGGTGACCGAAGCGATCGCTTGACAAAGAGCGACACAGTCACCCATAGAAGGGCAATAAATGCCAGTAAACCCACGCTGTTCAATCTCTGCAGCTACATCGAGTGTTTGTTGGCGCCGGCCGTTTACCGCAGCTAACGAAATTGCGGGCATAGTCATTAGAGGTCCCTCCTCAAGGGAATTTTTGATTTATATCGAAATTCAATACCTTGATCATGCCCGCAAAAGCCATGGTTTGCTTAAGTCGTGCTCCAGGCTTTATTTCGGTACCCTCTGAGGGTTACTGGGGGCTGTAGCTCAGTTGGCTAGAGCACCTGCTTTGCAAGCAGGGGGTCGTCGGTTCGATTCCGATCAGCTCCACAAAACAATTCCTTAGTCATAGCCCTAATCTCATTCTGTGGCTAATTCGTTTGATGCCTGCTCCGTGTCGCCAGGTATTAGGTGGACGTTAACGCCGTTGAAACAGATTGGAATCACACCCGAAAACTGATGGTGATGCTCGCTTAACCCTTCCTTGACGGACTTGAAACAACTCGCCTTTACATTGCGTCTTGTTCGTGCGTTCAGGAAGGAAAAAATGAAACGCAAACTAACTATTGTTGTCGTCGGAGTTCTCGGCGGCTTATTTCTATTTGCGGGACCAGCAAATGCTGATGGTCATGACCCAGATGCAGCTGCGGCCGCGGTGCAAGCGGTAATGGACAACCTATGGGTTTTCATTGCTGGCGTACTCGTGTTCTTGATGCAGGCAGGTTTCGCGATGCTCGAATCTGGCCTCACCCGGTCGAAAAACGTTGGCAACATTATGGCGAAAAACCTTGCGGACGCCGCAATTGGAATCATGGCCTTTTTCTTAGTCGGTTACGGTCTCGCATACGG
>JAKUQS010000116.1 GCA_022451485.1 Gammaproteobacteria bacterium | reverse complement strand
TGGTTCTCGTCAGTGCAGTGGCCGTGCTTGGTTTTGCCCTTTTTGCGGTACGCCCGGTGATCCACAGTTGGCTGATGGATCTTGCGCCCCCGGATGTTGCCGGCAGTGCAACCAGCGTTTTGTTCGGCACTCAGGCACTGCTCACCGCCATCGTTCCGCCGCTCGGCGGTCTGGTGGCAGATCACTACGGTTTGATCAATGTGTTTTATCTTCTGGCGCTGACGATTTTGATCGCCAACGTTTTGGTATGGATGTTGCCTTCTGCACAGCGTGCGGCATGAGTATTTTCGACCCATCGATTGGTTCGAACACATCCGTCCGGTGTCTATGCCTCGCTATTTTATTAGTGAGTGGTTGGCGGATGCCTCAAAACAAATGTCTCAGTGGCCGAAGTGTTGGAATGCGAGAATCCTGTCGCACTGGAGGATTACTTATTCTGTAAGTGATTAATTAAGCAGGATCGGTTATTTTCGCTGACACACGATCATTAACGTGATTGGTATTTTATGAAAGGAACAACAATATGTTGAAAATTCTAGGGCGTAATAATTCATCCAACGTGCAGAAAGTGATTTGGGCCTGCGAAGAAATGGGGCTGGCTTATGAACGTGAAGACATTGGGGGGCCGTTTGGGGGCAACCAGGAGCCGGAATACCTGGCGATGAACCCCAATGGTGTGGTTCCTACCATTGTCGATGATGGTTTCGTGTTGTGGGAGTCGAATGTGATCGTCCGTTACCTCAGTGACAAGCACCGCCCGAATGTGTTGTTGCCCGAGAACCCTTCTGAGAGAGCAATCGCAGAACAGTGGATGGATTGGCAACAGACAGCGGTAGGTCCGGCGATGGTGCCTGTTTTCTGGGGCCTGGTTCGCACGCCCGCAGCAGAGCGCGATCAGGAGGCGATTAGCGCGGGCCGCGATCGGTATGAATTTTTTATGACCATGCTGGATAGTCGTTTAAGTGAGTCTGCCTACATTGCCGGTGAGCAGTTCTCGATGGGAGATATTCCCATAGGTATCATGGCCTACCGCTGGTTTACGCTCGATATTGAACGCGCTGAGTTACCCCACCTGGCGCGTTGGTACGACAATCTGAGCCAGCGTGCTGCGTTCAGGAACCACATCATGATCGGGCTGACCTAACGGGCGGGAACCACACAGCAGCATGTTTTATCAGATACGTAAGTGGTGGCGAGGGCGTGCGGTACAACAACTGAATCGTGATGCGGTAGAAATTATTCGCCGCGATAGCTTGGCCTATACAGATGCGCATTTGACGACTATTGCGAATTTGTTACGTACTTACCTGGCAGAGTTCGAAAGCTCTCCTCAAACTGCCAGCCGGCGCCGAGAGGTTGCAATGCGCCTCAAGAGTCGACACCGGGAAGCAAGGCGACGGCATGACCAGGCTGTTCTTACCGCCGCCACTTTGGCCATTATCTACCGACGCGGGCTGGAAGCGGGTGAGTCAGCTGCTCCCGCATGTGATGCAGTGCAGGTCTTTCTTGATCGTTATGCCGACAACGAGGACGTCACGGTAGGCGGATAATAGTGTCTGTGGCTGCCCTCAGTTTAGAAGTCGTTGCGGGGTGCCAGCTAGCCAGGCAAGGGTGTTTTCGACCGCCAGTCCATAACCGTGCGCATAGTTTTCCCGCATCACGTAGCCGGTGTGCCCGGTCAGTACGGCGTTACGCGCTGTGCGCAACGGGTGACTGGTTGGCAGGGGTTCGACGGCGTAGACGTCGAGGCCTGCTCCAGAGATGGTGCCACGTTGCAGTGCGTCCACCAGCGCGTCTTCCACGACGATCGGGCCGCGCGAGCTGTAAACTAAATACGCGTAGTGTTTCATCAATGCGAGTTCCTTGGGGCCGAT
>JAKUQS010000115.1 GCA_022451485.1 Gammaproteobacteria bacterium | reverse complement strand
ATTGTTATTTGATTCAGTCGATGTGCCGGGGCTGTTTAAAGAGCGTGAGGGTAATATCCAAGTCAAGCGTATTGTGGGTGATATATCCAAAGGGGAGACGGTTAGAAGTCTCATTGATAGAGATGATATTGCGGTGTTTCACTTGGCTTCTGTTGTCAGTGGTGGTGGTGAGAAGGATTTTGATCTGGCCATGCGGGTGAACTTGGATGGTGGTCGACACGTTTTAGAAGCCTTGCGGGCTCGAGAAAGTCAGCCGCGATTGGTATTTGCCAGTTCCATTGCAGTGTTTGGGGGATCAAGAATGCCCGATGTTGTCGGCGATCATGTCAAGCAGACGCCCCAGACGACTTATGGGGTAACGAAGACCATGGGCGAGTTAATGATCAATGACTACACTCGAAAAGGCTACATTGATGGCCGTTCAGCTCGACTGCCTACCGTAATCATTAGACCTGGAAAACCTAACCAGGCCGCCTCCAGCTTTGTCAGTGGTGTATTTCGTGAGCCTCTGAACGGTGAAGACTTTGAATTACCGGTGTCGGTCGACACTGTCATGCCACTTCTGGGTTATCGAGCAATCGTCGACAATATTATCCGTCTACACGAACTGGAGAAGAATCAACTCAAAGATGATCGGGCAGTCAGTTTACCCAGTCATACTGTTTCCGTTCAAAACATGATCGATGCATTAAAGGCTGCGGCCGGACACCGTAGTCTTGGCCAAATTACAGTAAAACCTGATCCGTTCATCGAACAGATTTGCGCAGGCTGGCCGCAGGACTGTGAGCATTCTTTGGCAACCTCTTTAGGGTTCACCAAAGAAGAGAGCTTAGAAGAAGTCGTCTCGTACTATATCGAAGACTACCTATGAAGCTGAATTCAGTTGGTGCTCCTCTAAGCTGAGTGCGGCAGTCGACCGTCGGTAAGGGCAGCTTGAAAATGCCGAATTGTTTGTTCAACACCAACTGTAAGCGGTGTATCGGGAATCTCACCGAGTGTTTGTCGGAGTTCGGTGTCTACCTGCCCGTCTGGAAAGGGTAGTCCGTCTGATTCATGGGTGATCTCGGCACCCGGTAATACCGCATTAATTGCTGCGACGACCTCTGACATATGTGCAACGGCGCCCCGGATGTTGAACACGTCTGAACCTTCAATATCATGTCTTGCCGCCTGGATAAACAACTTAGCGATATCGTCGACGAACTGAAAGCCGTTAGAGCCGCCAAAGCTGATGTGGTAGGCCTCTCCACGGGCAGCAGCGAGCATTGCCTGTGTTGGAGTCGATGTCATTCCCTGGTCACGGCCGGGTCCATAGACTGTATAAGGGCGAAACCCAATACTGGCAATGTGGTCGTCCTGCCAATAAACCCGGGCTGAACCTTCGTTGGCTTGCTTATAAACACCGTAGTGATTAAGTGGGTAAAGAGGAGTATCGTGCTGAACGAGGCTCTCCTCGTACATATCCTTGGTGCCATAGACTCCAACGCTGCTGGCATAAACTAGTTGTCCAATTCCTGCCGCCTTAGCGGCTTCGAACATGTTAACCGTGCCTACCACGTTGACTGCGGCCCCCAGGGGCGGATCAGCTTTGCAGAAAGGAACTTGCAGTGCACCCAGGTGAATGATGTGAGTTGCTTTAGAGCTTGTCACCGCATCGCACACGGATTTGGTCTGTGTAAGGTCACCTTGAATAAAGGTGACATGAGAGAGTTCATCCGGCGTCATAATCAACTCGAGACGGTGGCGATCTTTACTTAAATCGAATACTGTCACTTGGGTATTGTCCTGGATTAGGTTTCGAACCACCCACGCGCCAATACAGCCCATCGCGCCGGTCACAAAGAAATGTTGTTGTGTCATTTTGATATCTCTTAATTCTATAAACGACGTTGAACTGTCATAGTAGGTTATCGTGCGATTGTAGAGCGGTAATTTCCTTTTCGGGTATCGGCTCACTCA
>JAKUQS010000114.1 GCA_022451485.1 Gammaproteobacteria bacterium | reverse complement strand
AGCCCTGCTCATGATCTACGAGCACTCATTTTTTACACGACGCTCGGACTCATTAGCTACCAATTCATAGTCTTAGTGTTAGCAGCATCCACTCTCAATTCATTGGCTATTGTTGTCGATCGCAATGGGCCTAAACTTTATAGTTTCCCTGCGTTTCGACCAAAATTTGACGAGACTTAAGGAAACAGTGAAGATTGGCATCTGTAGAGAAAATGACGTGGCGTAAGTCACTCTTGTGCACAGCCTAACGCTATGCCCACAGAATTTGATTCTTCTAGGAGGAAGGAACTTTATGAAAGAGATTAACCAACTTAAAGAACGGCTTTCGCAAGGCCGAATAACACGGCGAGATTTCATTCGCAGCGCTATCGCATTGGGCGTTGCACTACCAACCGCCACATCGTTATCAAGTACAGTGTTGGCAGCCACACCCAAACCAGGTGGAATGCTTCGACAGGCACTGACCGGCGCAGCATCCAGCGACAGCCTGGATCCGGCAACATATTTGGACTCCTACATGATCAATGTCGGCATGGGGCAGCTGCGTAACAACCTCACCGAGATAGATGAAAACAACCAGCTTATTCCAGAGCTCGCGGAGTCATGGGATACTTCGGATGGCCAAACCTGGGTCTTCGAATTGCGTCAAGGTGTTGAGTTTCATAATGGTCGATCACTCAAAGCCAGCGATGTAGTCGCATCTATCCAGCATCATTTAGGAGAGAAAACCAAATCAGCAGCCAAAGGTATCGTCTCGCCAATCACCAACATCATGGCACACGGCGACCATCAGGTGATGATGGTACTAGATGGTCCCAATGCAGACTTTCCGTATCTGATGTCGGATTATCACCTCGGAATTTGTCCTGCGAACGATGATGGGACTATAGATACTCAGTCCGGCATTGGAACTGGTGGCTACAAACTGGAATCATTCGATCCTGGCGTCCGTACTCTGACCGTTCGTAATCCAAACTATTGGAAGGCCGGGCGGGCGCACTTCGATTCGATTGAAACATTGTTCATCTCTGACACGGGCGCCCGAGAAAATGGGCTGATGTCCGATGAGCTCGACTTCATTACGTCCCCCGCGGCGGCGACTGCAGCTCGCCTGGGGAAAAGATCCGGAATCGAGGTGTTCTATACCAATGGCAATCAACACTGCACGCTTCCCATGCTCAACAATGTGTCACCATTTAATGACAACAACGTGGTCATGGCACTTAAACATGCGATCAATCGCCAGGAATGGCTTGATAAGATCTGGTTTGGCTATGCTTCACTCGGAAATGACATCCCTATAGGACCAGCCAACCGATACCGAGCGACCAATGAAGAGATCCCACAGCGGGAATATGATCTTGACAAGGCCAAGTACTACATGAAACAGGCCGGCCGATCCTCGGTTGATCTAAAAATCTCGGTAGCAGACACGGCCTTTCAGAACTCAGATGACGCCTGTGTTTTATTCCAGGAAACAGCTCGTCCAGCGGGTATCAACATCGAGGTAGTACGCAAACCTGATGACGGTTACTGGTCGAATGTCTGGCTAGTCGATCCTTGGTGTGCGTCTTACTGGGGCGGCCGCCCGACAGAGGACTGGATGTTCAGTCAGGTGTATTCAAAAAATGCGATCGCCACCGGTTGGTCCGAGACATTTTTCGATAACCCACGCTTTGAAGAGTTACTGCCGCAGGCAAGGGCAGAGCTTGATGATACCAAGCGGCGTGAAATGTACGTCGAGATGCAAAACATTGTGCACGACAACTGCAGCGTGATTATTCCTATCTTTTCTGCCTATGGTCATGCCATTACCGATAAGGTTGCGCGTCCTAAAATTATGGCTTCAAACTGGGGTCACGATGGAGAGAAAAATGCCGAACGTTGGTGGTTCGCTTGATCGGTTAACGATCCAAACTTCATGGCGGCTGCTTCGGCAGCCGCTTTTTTTAGTGCCTACAAAAACCAACACCCGAACATTTCTAACTATCGTATTCGTTGTCAATTCAGTTGAACTTCTACCTTTAGTTATCTTCGTTTTCACCAAACTTAAAATAGATT
>JAKUQS010000113.1 GCA_022451485.1 Gammaproteobacteria bacterium | reverse complement strand
GAATATTAAGCCAATGCATCAGCCCGACTCCCCATTCATGCGACGTGCAGGGTTTGTTAATCATGATCTCTGGGGTACTGCCTATGATTCCAATCAGCTACATGCGCCAGGCCAATATGTAAGCCAAAACGAAGGTGGGCCCGGACTGCCGGAATGGATACAAGAGAACAGGCCATTGATAGATACTGATGTTGTGATTTGGCATACGATTGGTGTACTTCACCTGCTGCGACCTGCAGATTTCCCAGTCATGCCAGTTGAATATGTGGGCTTTACCCTAAAGCCGGTTGGCTTTTTCGAACGCAATCCGACTCTCGATCTAGCCCCGCCCATTTGTCACACCTGATCGGCTACCTCGCACTGTGCTATCCCTTAGGAGACACAGTACACAATTGCAGCACGGCCGCTAAACACTAAATACATCGAGCGTGAACAGCACTCTTGTTTTTGCACTCTTGGCTGCAATTTTTTTTGGGCTGTCTGCCATTCCTGCCAAACGAGGACTCTCGCATACTGACACTCAAACCGGTGCCCTGATCAGCATTCTGACTGTCGTGGCTGTTTTTCTGATTTCATCGCCATGGTGGATGCGCTCATCGGATTGGTTTACGACCGGTTTCTGGATATTTGCGGCTACTGGATTATTCCACCCAGCTCTCTCGCTTTACTTCACGTTGGAATCCATGGATCGGGCCGGCGCAACGGTCTCGTCCACTCTGGCTGCCACGTCACCGATCTTCGCAGCACTGACGGCAATGATCTTGCTGGGCGAAAACATGACGCTCCTGATTGCAATCGGTACTCTGGTCACAATGTGTGGTGTGATGTCGCTGACATGGATTCCAGGCACTGGTATTACAAAGGTCATGCGTATCGCGCTGTTGTTTGCAACCGCCGCTGCCGTGATACGCGGGTTAATCAATACCACTGGAAAGTTTGGGCTTGATCTGATGCCGAACGCAATGATGGCCGGTTTTTTATCCCATGCCGTCGGTGGTCTGGGCGTTCTCGTGGTCTATAAACTTCGGCGTGGTCGGTTACCACTCAACACATCCGGGGCTGGTCTTCGTGCCTTTGGACTGTCGGGTTGCTTCATCGCTATTGCTATCGCCTGTATGTATTCGGCACTCCTACGTGACTCCGTCACTCTAGTATCGCCCGTCATAGGAACCTATCCCGTGTTTACATTGCTCGCGGCGCTGGCCTTGAAAGAGGAAAAAATCACACTCCAAATCGCGGGCGGTGTGACCGTGGTGGTTGCGGGCGTCGTCCTTATAAACTGGATGTAATTACGACTACAACGCTAGTTAGCACAGAATCTATTTTTATCCACCACCCCAGATATCGCCCACGATAAATCCGTTCGGAAACGGGTCATCTGGATCAAGCACGTACTGTGCAATGCCCGTGACCCAGGCTTGACCTGATATGGTCGGCACAACCGCGTTGTAATCCCCTACAGTTGTCTCGCGGATGAGGCGCCCAGTGAAGGTTGTTCCCAATATCCCTTCATGGACAAAGTCATCGTTCAATTTCAGTTTGCCCTTCGCATGCAAGGCAGCCATCTTGGCGCTGGTCCCAGTACCACACGGTGAACGATCAAGCGCTGCGGTCCAAGTCTGGGGTCGCTCCCAGTCTAACTGCCCAGTCGACACTACGGCTGCATTTTTCAGCGTCGCGCCAGGCTGAGTTGGTGGGCCGGACATCACGGCGATAGTCACGCCAGAAACTTCCGGATTATCCGGATGCACACACTCAAGCTGTGCTTGGGCTGCAGTTTTAATCATCTCCCCGGCTCGGGCGACTTCACCAGCTCGTTGCGGTGTAAGTTCCAGTCCTAAGGGTTCGGTTTCAGCGATCACATAGAACATACCGCCCCAGGCTACATCCACCATAACAGTACCCAGTTCAGGCACCTCGATTGGAACGTCTAGATGCACGGCGAAGGCAGGAACATTTTCAAATGTAACCTGTTTGACTTTTCCAGCGTCGACTCTCGCCTCGACCACTATCAAGCCAGCGGGTGTATCTAGGGTGAGGCGCGTTACAGGTTCCTGAACTGCCACCATACCAGTCTCGATTAGTGCCGTA
>JAKUQS010000112.1 GCA_022451485.1 Gammaproteobacteria bacterium | reverse complement strand
ACGAAACCTATTTCACGTGGGGCGGTTATGACGACGACGGCATGTTTGCTCCCTATATTGCCAAGCATGGCGGCCCACCAAACTACGTAACGTTTGGCGACGCCGAGGAAGGCTTTACGAAGATGAAAGCAGGCTTTGTTGTCGATATTACGCACCCCTGCTCTAATGACATACCGAGATGGAAAGACTCGGGTATGTTCCAGGCGATGGATAAAGGGCGTCTGGATCACTACGGAGATCTTTTTGGTGCTCTTGTGAATTTGCAAGGCGCGAGTGATGGAGCTGGGCAGTGGTTTATGCCTTTTGACTGGGGCGCCACGTCGATTACTTATCGTACCGACCTTGTTGACCTTCAGGGTAAAGAAGAATCCTGGGAGATGCTGTTTGATTCAAGATACAAAGGACGCATTGCCGTAATCGATAGTGCCGCAGATACCTGGTACTGCATGGCAATTCTTGCTGGGGTCGATATCGGAAAGCCATTAACCGGGGCAGACATCGACAAGACCAATGCGCTCATGAAAAAACTACGACCTCAAGTTCGGATGTTCACCAACGACATGACGTCACTGAGCCAAGCAATGGCGTCAGGCGAGATCGTGATGGCCATAACCTGGAACGAAACTCCGGTTGGCCTTGCAGGCGAAGGCCATGCTGTCCGATTCGCCAGCCCGAAAGAGGGCGCGTTAACCTGGTGTTGCGGTTTGATGATGCACAAAGACGCGCCTAATCTGGACGGTGCCTATGACATTGTGAACGCGATGACATCCCGCGAAACGGGAGTGTACATAATTGACTGGTGGGGTTATGGTCATTCCAACTCCGAATCGTTCAAGATGGCCGACCCGGGCGTGCTCGCACAATTGGGGTTGGACAAAGATCCCATCGCCTATCTCAATTCAGGCCACATGGGGATACCCCAAACAGACGAGACCGAAACTCGTATCAACCGCGACTTCGAGGCAGTTAAGACCGGTTTTTGATCTTGCCGTGAAGCGTTGCCTGGTTTAAATCAGGCAACGCTTTGCCTCTGTTGTTGCTGTTGCCCATGCTTGGACCGGCAAGGTATGGATACTTGCTCGTGCGTACCACCCAATCGCACTGGAGATTTGAATTCGGTACGCCATAAACAACGTGGTAGTGATCCAAAGGCAGGTCAGTCCCAATCGCTAGTCTGATGAACCACACATCCCGCAATCTCCTTGGACGTCTGCACGCCTATTTGATCCAGCGGCCAGCGGTGCGCGGCTATTTACTGCTCTCTCCAACACTGGGCCTCGTAGCAGCTCTAATGTGCATTCCCATCCTGGCGATGGGTCTTATGAGCTTTTGGCATCAGACCGGCCACATGTCTTTTGACACGAGCGGCACTCTGCAAAATTACGTCGAGGCACTCACACGGGATATGTACCAAGTGCTCTTCTTGCGATCTCTGAGCATTTCTGGATTGACTACGATCGCGACAGTGGTAATGGCGTTTCCTTTAGCCTACTTCATTGCGTTTTATGTCAAACGTCACAAGATGGTGTGGATTATCCTGGTCACCTTGCCTTTCTGGACAAGTTACCTGCTACGGGTTTTTGCCTGGAAAGTTATTCTCGGATACAACGGTGCAGTCAACTCGGGTTTGATATCACTCGGTGTAATAGACGAGCCGTTGACATTTCTGATGTATAACCCCACGGCCGTGGTCATTACGCTGACACACGCCTGGGCAACGGTGGCTATTTTGCCGATTTACGTATCTCTGGAAAAAATTGACCGGTCGGTTCTGGAAGCAGCAACGGATCTGGGCGACAGCCCGTTTATACGCTTTTTCCGCGTAGTATTACCGCTAGCGCTGCCAGGTATCCTGGCGGCATCTGTGTTGATCTTTATTCCTACCGTAGGGGACTATGTGACACCCTCACTGGTGGGCGGTTCCGATGGCTACATGATCGCCAATGTAATTCAGTTCCAGTTTGGCCGTGGCAGCAACTGGCCGTCGGGTGCCGCGATATCACTGACTTCAATGACGATTGTCGCTGTCCTGGTTATCGTCTTTGCCTGGACCGCCCGGCGTCTCAGCGGGCGCAACTCATGAACCGTAACATGAAACTTGCGGCACGCATTCTTGGCACGT
>JAKUQS010000111.1 GCA_022451485.1 Gammaproteobacteria bacterium | reverse complement strand
GTCCCTAGAAAAGGGTCATGATCCGCGTGACTTCGCGTTGTTCGCATTCGGCGGCGCCGGCCACCTGCCTGCTGTCACGCTGGCCGCAGAACTCGCTATCCCGCAGGTCCTGGTACCTCGTTTTCCCGGTATTACCTCGGCGCTCGGCTGCCTGATCTCTGACTTACGTCATGACTATGTGGAAACATTATGGCGGCCACTGGCAGATATCGATCAAGATATCGCAGACCAAATCCTCAAACATCAAGGCGAGACCGGACAACGTGCCATTGTCGATGAATCTGTGCCAGTCGACGAGGTCGAAATCTTTCACGAGGCTGACCTGATGTACCGGGGCCAAAGTCATGTATTTCGGGTAGCAGTACAAAGCCCGGGATTTTCATCTGATGCGGTAGCCGAGTCCTTTGCAGATCGCTATCGGGAACGCTTCGACATCATTCTTGAAGATATGACACCCGTACTGGCCAGCCTAAGAACCACGGTGATTGGCCGCCGACACGACCTGACCCATTCCTTATTCAGCACAAGCTACTCGACAGCGACTGGCGAAACCCTACCGACCCGAATGGTCTATTTCAACGGTGAGTGGCTCACATCAAACGTCTACGACCGGACTCAGATCGGCAGCGACACGCGCATAGAAGGACCAGCAATCATCCAGCAAGTGGATTCGACCTGCGTCATCGATCCCGGCAGCACGGCAAAGATCGATAGCGTCGGAAATCTCATCATCGATGTTATGTTACACAACAAATAAATTAGAGATATGAGTATTGATCCTGTAACACTGGCAGTAATTGAAAATGGTCTGCGGCAGGTATGTTCTGAAATGGACCTGGTCCATGAAAAGACCTCATTTTCACCCGTAATCTCGGAAGCATTTGATCGTTCGAATGGGATCTACGATCCACAAAGCGGCGAGATGATTGCTCAGGGAGAACTCGGGCTACCGATATTTCTCGGCGTGATGCAGTTCGCTACACAGGCTGTACTGGAACGACGTCAGGACCTTGAACCTGGTGATGTCATCATCCAGAACGATCCGTATCTGGGCGGTACTCACCTGATGGATGTCAAAATGATGATGCCGTTTTACTACGACGGGGAGCTCTGGTGTTTCCTGTCGAATACCGGACACTGGCCGGACACGGGTGGCATGGTACCGGGTGGTTTCAATTCGACGGCAACAGAGATCCAACAAGAAGGACTCCGCTTACCGCCTGTCAAACTCATGCACCGTGGTGAGATTCAGCAGGATGTGGTCGATATTATTCTGAACAATATTCGTGTTCCGGACGAACGCATCGGGGACATTCGAGCGCAGATCGGCGCACTCAAAACGGGTGAGAAAAGACTCACTGCATTACTGGATCGGTATGGTGCAGACATTGTCAGAGCCGCTATCGAGGAACTCAAAGTCCGCTCCGAACAACACATGCGCGAAGTCATCACGGCAATTCCCAACGGGATTTACAGCTTCACGGCCTACGTAGACAGCGATGGCGTGAAAGACGAACCACTTGCCATTGCCCTAGATTTAACAATCGATCAGAGCGACGCTTACTTTGATTTTTCTCGCTCCAGCCCTCCCTGTCGGGGGCCGATGAACTCGGTATGGGCCACGACCCAGTCCGCCGTCTATGTAGCGATGAAGCATATTTTTCCAGAAGTACCAATAAATGCAGGCTGCTTTGCCCCTCTTCACATCAAACCACCCAAAGGTACGTTTCTGTATGCCACATACCCCAGACCAGTCGCAGGTTGCGCCGCTGAAGTAGCTCAACGAATTATGGAAGCCGTTTTTGGGGCAATGGCACAACCTGTTCCACAACGATTATTTGGTGCGCCAGCCGGCACCAGTGGCAACCTGGCACTTGGTGGGCACGATCCGGAAACCGGACGCGACTACATCATGTATTTCTTTTCCGGCGGAGGCTATGGTGGCTGGGCTGACGGTGATGGACTAACCAACGGCTGTTCTACGGTCGGCATTTCCAAAACCCAGCACATCGAAATATTGGAACAGCACTATCCCCTACTGTTCGAGCAGTACGCGCTCCGTGAAGAATCCGCTGGACTTGGAAAAAGGCGCGGTGGGTTCGGTGTCAGTTATCGTGTCCAAATGCTCCGGGGTGAAGGCAAAGCATCATGCCTTATGGAGCACGGGCGTAGCGGACCGCCTGGAATTATGGGTGGTACAGAGGGCGCCCCAAACCAAATCAGAATCGGCCAGGGAGACAAAATCTCTACACCGGAACATTTGTCCAA
>JAKUQS010000110.1 GCA_022451485.1 Gammaproteobacteria bacterium | reverse complement strand
GATGCAGACGTTCTTGGTGGAGGAGTGGTTCGGTGTAACCATTGGGACTGTTTCGACCATCGAAAATCAACTGGCGAGCCGCCTCGAACGCATATCCCGAGCAATCGGGAGCCAACGGTTGGTAGCCAGGATCACTCGCATTCTGTCGATCGACCACTTCGGCCATTCGAGTGAGTGACGCCATGACCTGGGACTCAGTAACCACCTGGTGATAAAGCCAGTTGGCAAGATGTTGACTTGAGATTCTGAGGGTAGCGCGATCTTCCATCAGTCCGATGTGATTAAAATCCGGCACCTTCGAACACCCTACCCCTTGGTCGATCCAACGAACAACGTAACCCAGGATCCCCTGACAGTTGTTATCCAGTTCGCGTTCGATCACCTCGCTCTGCCAGTTCACACCCGCAGCAACGGGCGGCGTAAGAATATTGTCCAAGCTGGCAGGCGAGCGCATCTTTAGTTTGCGCTCCAAAGCGAATACATCGACCTCGTGGTAGTGCAACGCATGCAAGGTTGCCGCCGTGGGAGAAGGCACCCACGCGGTCGTCGCGCCCGCTTTGGGGTGTGCGATCTTTGCCTCCATCATAGCCGCCATCTCGTCTGGCATCGCCCACATGCCTTTTCCAATCTGGGCATGTCCCGGCAGATCACAGGCGAGACCAACATCGACATTCCAATCCTCATAGGCTTCAAACCAGGCAGCCTGTTTCATCTCTCCCTTGGGGACCATGGGCCCTGCTTCCATCGCCGTGTGAATCTCGTCACCTGTCCGATCAAGAAAACCGGTATTAATAAAAATTACCCGCTCGGCAGCCGCCCGAATACATTCTTTGAGATTGACCGTGGTACGGCGTTCCTCATCCATGATGCCAATCTTGATGGTGTTTCGTACTAAACCGAGCCCGTTTTCCACCGCCTCAAAGAGCCGCACGGTAAATGCAACCTCCTCCGGCCCATGCATCTTCGGCTTAACGACATAGACCGAGCCGGTGCGTGAGTTGCAATGGGCACCGGATTTTTGCAGGTCATGCAATGCAATGGCGACCGTGATCATGGCATCCATAATGCCTTCAAATATCTCAGTGCCACTGTGACTGACGATGGCAGGGTTGGTCATGTGATGACCGACGTTGCGCACTAACATGAGCGAGCGTCCGTGTAGTGAAAACGGCATGCCATCAGGAGCAACGTAGTGACGATCCGAGTTGAGCTGACGTTCAACCGATTGCCCGTCCTTGGAAAAACGTGCAACCAGATGGCCTTTCATCAAACCAAGCCAATGCCGGTAGACTTCGACTTTCTCCTCAGCATCAACCGCCGCTACGGAATCCTCACAGTCCTGAATAGTGGTGAGCGCCGCTTCGATCACCAGGTCACACACGCCTGCGGCATTCTCCCGTCCGGTCAACTGACCCTGATTAATTTGTATATCGATGTGCAGATTATTGTGGCGAATCAGCACCGCCGTCGGTGCTGCCGGCTCATCGTTATAACCAACAAATTGATCCTGGCTTGCCAAATGACTGATATGTCCATCGACTAAGCGCGCTTGCAGGCATCCGTCAACAACACAATAGGCACTCACGTTGTGATGCGATCCTTTATCCAATGGCACCACGCGATCGAGAAAAGTCATGGCGTATGCGATCACTGCTTTACCTCGAACCGGGTTGTATGCAGTTCCTGCTGTTGCACCATTGTCATTTGAGATCACATCAGAACCATAAAGCGCATCGAACAGCGATCCCCAGCGTGCGTTCGCGGCGTTTAATGCATAACGAGAATTATTAACCGGTACCACGAGTTGCGGTCCGGCCATCCGAGCAATCTCATCGTCCACCCCCTCGGTCGTGACCTGGCAAGTACCCGCATCTGGTACGAGATACCCAATATCGGTCAAAAACTCCTTGTAGGCTGACTCATCGATGGGTTGACCACGACGCTGCCGGTACCAGTCATCTATCTCGCTCTGCAACCGATCCCTTGTCTGCAGCAAGGCGGCATTCTGAGGAGAAAAATCGTCAACGATTGCTGAAAACGTGCTCCAGAAATCAACAGGCGAAATGCCCGTCCCCGGCAAAACCTCGTCATCCACCAAAGTCACAAGACGCGCATCAACCAGGAGTCCCGCGCAGTTTACTCGTCTATCCATGGGACTCACTTACCGCGTCACGCGGCCGCTCGCTCTGAAAATGCTTGATTGGCTTGAAGCCGTTGATCGACGGTAGAGACGATATGGTTGATGATGGGGTGATGGAGTTGTTGTTGAGCGGCGACGGTCTGGAC
>JAKUQS010000011.1 GCA_022451485.1 Gammaproteobacteria bacterium | reverse complement strand
AACCTACTCATAAGACTCCGCTCATTACTGGCCTGATGTACTACGGCTAACAGAGTTCTCCGCATACTAACGCCTCATACCCACCTTGACGCAAAGCATTTAGCGCGGAAACTCGGATTAACAGCTCCGCCGACCACATCGTCAACTGCCCTACTTCCTTATCCCGACAATCAGTTGAAAGCGTTGAATGTAATGATTGTTGAAGTATCGACTACGTCATCGACTAGATGGATCTTCTCGTTAACAAAATGACCCACATCCTCTTCAAGATGGCATTTGACGAGCAAATCATAAGGCCCGGACACCGAATAGACTTCGGAAACACCATCCATATCAGCCAGCGTCTGAGCCACGCTGTAAGCACTACCGGGCCCACACTTCACCTGTACAAATATAGTCTCCACTAATGCCTCCCATCGACAATGAATGATCCGGTGCATCTTCCGCTTAAGAGTTTAACAAAGTTGCTGGTAGCAGAAGATTTACCAATAAATTTGGGATGCTGATTCTTTGTAGTCCATCCAATCACTTTCAGCAAAAAATCAAGAGCATAAAACCTCTAACCCGCTTTTCAAGCGATTTATCACTCAATGACTCGACAATCAGTCGACTCGAATAAAAGGGCAACCTATTTCAAATTAACAAGCGCTTGGAGAAAATAATATTAGGCGATCAAATAAATGCAATGCATAACACAACTGTCGACCAAACCCTTACCGCGCGAAGGCGCACTACATAAGCTTGAGATCTCGGCAAGGAAATCACGACAATGATGCGGTGTTGATATAACTTCGCCCAGTACTCAATCAACGGGCAGCACCCCTAGCGCTCAGGAAGCCTCGCTCATTCGGGGCAAGCCCAACAATAACTGGACAAACACCCACCCTAACGGGATAGCATAGGGGCTTCAACGACTATTGGAATGTCCCCGCTATGGCTGAAAGAGCTAGCTATAACGCCGATGCTAAGGCATCAGGTCTCTATAACGATGTGGCTGAAAGTGTTGGGGGTTGGTTCGGGGACTGGTTTTGCGGATTGACCTTCGGCCACGGAGGGGAATGTGAAGCGGGTACTAACTGGTTTGATTTCGGCCCTGGCCAATGGGCCTTTACTCTCTTCTTGATTTGGTTTATCTGGACCCAGTTGTTGAAGCGTGGGTAGCAAAATGGTGTCGAAAACCGCTTGAGCTATACGTTATAATCATCTCTGCTGTTGGCTTGGCATGCGCCAATCCCCAGCATCCTAATTACTTTGAACTGTTGTGATGTGGAGGAAAACTGCATGTCGAGTATGTTGAGCGATAAAGCACTGATCCGAACCGCCAGTTGGGGCGGAATAGGAGGTATCGTGCTAACTCTATTTTTGATACTCCTCGGCAACATCTACGCAGGCGACGTCAACGAACGCCAGCGCGCAGATAGGAATGCACGTTATGGCACCGATTCCGGCACTGTCGATCGAGTGAAGGCCGTCGGGCAGATAAACTTGGCTTCGAGTACGGCTGCATCAAACGCCACAACGCAAGTGGCAGCGACAGCAACTCCAATTATTGATGGGGAAAAAATCTATAACGGGAGTTGCGTAGCCTGTCATGGCGCTGGCGTGGCCGGAGCACCTCGTGTCGGGGACAAAGACGCTTGGGCTGAGCGCATTGATAAAGGTGTGACTACTCTCTACGCCAATGCCATTAATGGCCTGCAAGGAAGCAGTGGTGTCATGCCCGCCAAGGGAGGCAATCCTGCTCTGAGCGATGATCAGATGAAAGCTGTCGTTGATTATATGATTGCCCAGTCAAATTAGTTGACCAAGACAAATCATTCACCCTTCCCCAAAACGCTGCGTATAAGAAGCAAGTTCTTCAAGTTTTCTCACAGCACCTCCCGCATCAAGCACCGCACGGGCTTGGTCTACTCCAGCACCGACCGAATTAACCACATCTGCTGCATATAAAGTCGCACCCGCATTAAGCGCAACCATGTCATAAGCGGGGCCTTTCTCACCAGACAAAGCTCCACGAATCAACGCCAAACTCTCACTGGCACTTTCGACTTTGATTGAGGACAGGGCCTGTCGTTCTATGCCGTAGTCCTCGGGGCTGATTACAAACTCTGTCAGCTCACCCTTGTCAAATTCACACACCGGTGTGCTGTCACCTATACTGATCTCGTCGAGACCATCGGATGAACTGACTACCAAAGTGTGAATACTCCCTAAATTCCCAAACACCTCGGCTAGGGGTCGCAACCAACGCTGTTCATATACACCAACCAGTTGCCAACGGGCGGCAGCGGGGTTTGTCAGTGGCCCCAACAAGTTAAATATCGTTCTGACACCGATTTCACGTCGGGGTCCCACTGCGTGTCTTGTCGCACCATGATGTGTTGGAGCAAACATAAATCCAATACCCACATGATCAATCGTTTCTCCCACCTGATCAGGTGTCAGATCTATGCGAACACCGGCCGCCTCCAACACATCAGCGCTGCCCGATTTACCAGTAGCAGCACGATTACCGTGCTTCGCGACCGTGATACCAGCAGCCGCAGCAACCAACGCAGCAGCGGTAGAAACATTAAAGAGCCCCGCCGCATCACCGCCGGTGCCAACCGTATCTACAACCTTGTCTGATCTTACTGATACGGCTGCCGCAAACTCTCGCATAACGATCGCCGCAGCAGTCAATTCGTCAACCGTTTCCCCCTTGATATGCAGCGCAGTAAGGAATGCACCGATCTGCGCTGGTGTCGCATCCCCTTGCATCACGATCCGCATGACGCTGTTCATCTGTTCCCGATCGAGATCTACGCTCCTAGCAACTGAGCGAATCGCGCTATGCATATCCATGATCAAGCGACTCCGTAATACGGGTCAGGGAATCAGCACGGTGGCGCCTGTCGTCCGACGCGCCTCAAGGTCACGGTGGGCGTCTGCAGCTTCAGACAGGGGTCGCTCCTGGTGCACCTCTGCACGCACCGTTCCATCCTGCATCACTTCAAACAACTCTGATACGCAAGCAAGAAGACTGTTGCGATCTGGAATATAGTTAAACAAAGACGGCCGTGTCAGGTAAACCGAGCCTTTGCCCTGGAGCAGCGCCGGATCGATAGGGTCCGGCGCACCCGAAGATGCTCCGAACAACACCATATGGCCTCGCGGTCGAAGACAGTCAAAACCACCCAGAAATGTATCCTTTCCAACTGCATCATAGACCACATCCACTCCCTTACCATCGGTTATTTCTCGAACACGTTCAACAAAATCCTCCTGGGTGTAGTTAATCAGGTGGGTGCATCCATGCTGGCGCGCCAGTTCGGCTTTCTCGTCCGAACTCACCGTCCCGATTACCGTTACTCCAAGACGGCTGGCCCACTGGCACGCCATCAACCCCACACCACCGGCAGCCGCATGAAACAAAATAGTGTCACCCGCGCTGACAGGGACGGTCTGGCGAAGTAGGTACTGAGTCGTCATTCCTTTGAGCATGGCAGCAGCAGCAGTCCGATCCTCTATACCCTCAGGCACTTTAACAACGCGCCCCGCAGGCATCAGGCGGGCCTCTGCATAAGCGCCGATCGGTGCAGAAGCATAAGCGACTCGGTCACCGACCGTCAGATCATCAACATCTTCGCCTATCGCTTCAACGACACCAGCGGCTTCTAATCCTGGCGTAAACGGTGACTGGGGCGCAGGATAAGCACCCGTGCGGAAGTAAACATCGATAAAATTCAGTCCGATTGCCGTGTGACGCAGTCTGACTTCTCCAGGTCCAGGGTCATCGACCCGAATCTCTTCAAACTGAAGACATTCGGCTCCTCCAGGCTCATATACCAGAAACGCTTTAGTCATTGGCGAACTCTCCTACGCGTATTTATCAAACATTCACTGCTATTCTAACTCGTCATTTAGATCCACAGCGCAAACCACTGTTTAGATGACGCACACACCATCATCAGATTCGATCACCACAACCGTATCAGAAAAAAATCCGTTGAATGCGGTCTGACAAGCCGCACCGTACGCTCCAATTCTTTGAAACTCGATCCAATCACCTTCACGTATATCAGAAGGTAGATCAAGTGGTGCGGGATAGACATCGAGCGCATCGCAGGTAGGACCAAATACTTTGAATGATTGAATAACGTCAGAGAATAGCCGTGATTCAACGACACGGACGGGCATCCGTAAGCCTAGCTTTTCCTCTATCATCGCGCCATACATGCCATCGTTAAGATAAATCATGTCGTTTTTTCTCAGTTGCACCTGTAGAACCAATGACTCACCATGCATACAAAGCGCCCGCCCCGGCTCACATAACAACTCACAGTCCGTCGGCATTTGTATCTCGCGATAAGTTCGATCAATGAGTTCGAGGAAAGGCACGATCGTCGGTATCGGAGAATTGACATAATCACCAGGAAATCCCCCACCTACGTCAATACAGACTGGCGCAACGCTGGTCTGTTCAACAACATTTTTCACCATCTCCAACCCAAATCGATAGGCCTGTGCATCGACACACTGAGAACCGACGTGAAATGCGAGGCCGGTGGCATAACCAATTTGATCTGCTACGCGCACCAATTCCACCGCTGCACCGATGTCAGCTCCGAACTTACTGGATAATTCGTATATCGCACCTCCATGGTCTATTGCCAACCGGACCACAATGACGATATTGCGCGACGGGGGAATCACGTCGCTTAGTTTCGTCAATTCCGCTAAATGATCGACGACAAAATACCGCACACCGTGCTCCTGATAAGCACGATAAATCGCCGCACGGGACTTAACGGGGTGCATGAAGTAACACTGTGCTGAAGGCAATAAACTTGAAACCAACTCGACTTCAGCTAGAGAAGCTGTATCAAAATGACCAATCCCCGAAGCGTTGAGTGCTCCCAACATATGTCTACCAGGATTACACTTCACCGCGTACAGCACCTTGCCGGGAAAATGTTGTAGGAAAACCTGTGCCATATCCCGCACGGCTTGCGGTCTGAAACAAAAAACCGGTTGATCTGGAGCTAACGCATCAACCATGCCCTCCGGCGAGGAAAACACAGGCAATTCATTTGCTTCCATCACAACGCCTCCACCTGGGTTGCGGTGTGGCGAGCCAGGATACGGTAGCCCAATTCACTGTAATGACCACCACAACCTTCGATGCCAGAAGACTGCCCCGTATCAAATAACGCACAAGCCTCGTCAATGTTGATGTCCTTTAGCATATCGTCACCCAAGTTGTGCATCTGCACGTTACGAGCAACCAGCGCGTCAATTAACGACTGGTAAGGCCAGACACCGGTTCTCGCGTAATGCTGAAAATCAAGAATCGATGGCAATAACTGCACCACTGATCGCTTACCACGTGCTTGCGCAACCGCAACAAAGCGATGCACTACCTCCACTGAGATAGGCAACGCACTTGACTCATGATCAGGCATGTAGAGTTGCCCGTACCAGGGCAATTGGGCCAGTTTTGCCTGCACCTTCCAATGGAAGAATATCCGCGCTAGCGTGAGCGTGAACGGAAAGCGCCAAATCGGTAGTCCCGACATCCCTCCAGCGACAAGATAGTCATGCGGAACGTGTGCCGCCGGGTCATGAACGGCGGCCTCAAACTCAACAAATGTTCGTGCTTCTGCCGGTACATACTTCAAACGACCATTGGGCTGGGTGATATAACGGGCCTTCGAAGCAAACACGCTCCCACCAAACTCGCTCGGCTGATACACCCATACATCGAAATTGCGAGTAACGTGGCGAGCGATATCTTCGGAAAAAAAACTGAGCACGACCGTACCTGCAGTGTCATACGCTGTATCTTCAAATCGCATCAATGCCTGATCGATACCAAATCCAGGCACACCGTAATTGGCCACGGAGCAACCCATCATATCGGCGACCCATTCCCCCCAACGAAGATCCGCTGTAAACGAATCCCCATAAAGGGAAACACAAATAGAAGCATATGCAGACTCAGTCAGAGGCTGCGTTTCACCGGGTCCAGATGATCGCTGAGCCACTAGATCTGGCCCAATTCCCCAACTCGCCACCCCATACGCCTGGTATTTAGCATAACTGCTCAATGTTTGAATCAACTTAGGTTTGTATACATAACCACGCGGTAAGAACACCTGTTTTAAAGCCAGCCACGACAGTCCTTCAATTGTCAAAACGGCAAAAATTACAATGATCAAATAGAGACAAAGCGTCTTTTTTTGCGGAACTTTCATCGGCATTGGAATCGTAATTAACGCCTCTTCTCGAGCAAAATGCCAACGCAACAGCAAAGCAGTACCTGTATCGTATTCAGCAATAAAGGGATAAATACTGTATATTTATACAGTCTTTTATACACAATAAATAACGCCCATATTGATCAATTACGCTGAACTGCACTGTATATCCAATTTTACTTTCCTACGCGGTGCTTCGCACCCGGCAGAACTTGTTCGACAAGCCGTTCACCTCGGTTATACGGCGCTGGCCCTCACTGATGAATGCAGTGTAGCCGGGGCTGTGCGGGCACATGTGGCCGCAGTCGAACACGGCCTACATCTAATCATTGGTAGCGAGTTCAAGCTAACCGATGGTCAACAACTCGTCCTACTGGCCCGTAACCGTAACGGCTATCGTCAATTGGTACAACTCATTACCCAGGGACGTCGAGCCGCGCCTAAAGGGCATTACCAATTATCTCTTTCTGATATCGGTGAGGGGAGGCTTTCTGATTGCCTCGCCTTATTACCTTGCGACCCCAACCTAACGACCAAAGACGACATGAAGGAGCGATATACCTTACTCACACAACATGCTGACTCAATCAAAACATTAATGCCGAACTGCACGTGGCTAGCACTGGAACAATCAACCAGTGGATTTGACCGCCAACATTTGACTGCGCTTCGTTCGATTGGAAAACAACTCAGCCTGCCCCTAGTTGCCACCGGCAACGTACACATGCATTCACGCAGCAGACAACCACTGCAGGATATTCTAACAAGCATTCGCCTTGGAACGACTGTCGATGATGCTGGACACCACCTGTTCAGTAACGGAGAGCGTCATTTGCGCTCGCCCGTACTACTACAACGCCTCTATCCTCCAGCACTTCTACAACAAAGCGTTGTCATTTCTGAACAATGTTCGTTTTCCCTAACAGAACTGCGTTATCAATATCCACAGAAGTTTATCTCTCAACCACTTAACGCTGCCGAATACTTGCGCAAGCTGACGTATGCAGGTATGCAAACTCGATGGCCTACAGGTGCGCCCGAGTCTATTTATCAGCAGATTGCACATGAGCTTTCACTCATTGAAGAGCTCAGCTACGAAGCTTACTTTCTCACCGTACACGATATTGTCAATTTTGCACGCCATAAAAATATTCTGTGCCAAGGACGTGGTTCAGCCGCTAATTCTGCCGTGTGTTACTGCTTGGGAATTACAGAAGTCGATCCTGCGCGAATGAATCTTTTGTTTGAGCGATTCATTTCGCGTGAACGTAATGAACCACCCGACATAGATATAGATTTTGAACACGAACGGCGTGAAGAAGTAATGCAATACGTTTACCGGAAATATGGCCGTGATCATGCTGCAATGACAGCAACTGTCATCACTTACCGACCCCGTAGCGCTCTTCGCGATGTGGGTAACGCACTGGGCCTTAAATTAGCCCAGGTCAACCGATTGGCTGCCGACAATGGCTGGTGGGAAGGTGGAACTATTAACCCCCGGCAAGTTCGCAAGCTTGGTCTCAACCCAGAAAACCCACCTATTACCCGACTGCT
Source organism: Gammaproteobacteria bacterium (assembly GCA_022451485.1). Lineage (GTDB taxonomy): Bacteria > Pseudomonadota > Gammaproteobacteria > Arenicellales > UBA868 > UBA11791. Next base: position 88,166 of record JAKUQS010000011.1, on the reverse strand, counting down.
CGCACTTGTCAAAGAGTTAGTAGGATTCCCTCGCCACCTTTCACAACACTCCGGAGGATTCATTATTTCCCACGAGCCGTTGTGTGACCTAGTGCCTATTGAAAATGCGGCCATGGCCGAACGTACTGTGATTCAATGGGATAAGAACGATATCAACACGCTTGGACTACTCAAAGTCGACTGCCTGAGCTTGGGTATGTTAAGTGCAATTCATCGGTGTTTTGACCTAATTAAAAAACACGGTGGCAACAGCTGGACCATGGCAACGATTCCCACCGAAGACCCAGTCGTCTATGACATGATGGGTAATGCCGATACCATAGGCGTATTTCAGATCGAATCACGTGCACAGATGGCCATGCTGCCGCGACTCCGCCCGGTATGCTTTTATGATCTGGTCATCGAAGTAGCGATTGTCCGCCCTGGCCCAATACAGGGCGATATGGTGCATCCCTACCTGAAGAGGCGCCAAGGGCACGAAGCGGTGACTTACCCTAACGATGCAATGCGTCAAGTCCTTGGGCGCACTCTGGGGATCCCTATATTTCAGGAACAAGTTATCAAACTGGCAGTGGTAGCCGCTGGGTTTACACCTGGAGAAGCCGACAATCTGCGACGTGCAATGGGAGCATGGCGTCGCCATGGCGATTTATCGGATTATAAGGAAATGCTTGTCAATGGCATGTGTGAGCGAGGCTATCCAGAAAGCTTTGCAAAACAGATCTACCAACAGATTCTTGGCTTTGGGGAATACGGCTTTCCTGAAGCCCATGCCGCCAGTTTTGCTCTGCTGGTCTACGTATCGGCATGGCTAAAATACCATCAGCCTGCTGCATTTACCTGCGCACTTCTCAACAGTCAACCCATGGGGTTCTATGCACCCGCCCAGCTAATACAAGATGCACGCCGCCATGGCGTACAAGTAAAACCTATCGATGTGACAGTCAGCGACTGGGAATCAACTCTTGAGCAAGACAAGGAAACCCTTGCGTTGCGTCTTGGCTTACACATGATTAATGGCTTTAGCCAAACCGGTGCTATTCGCCTGCTAAACGCTCGCGCAGACCGGGCATTCAGAGATCTTCAGGATTTCGCCCAACGTACCTGCCTCAACAAAACTGACCTACAGGCACTCGCTGCAGCCAACGCTTTTATAGCATTGGTTAGGAGCCACCGGAAAATGGCTTATTGGGAAGTGGCCGGCATCTCAACACCGGCTCCGATACTAAATAGAACTTGTTTCAACGAAGGCACACCAATGATACCCAAAGCAACTCCTATTGATGACGCACATGCCGATTACGCGAGTATCGGATTGACTCTCGGACCTCATCCACTAGCACTAATACGATCCACTCTATCCGAGTTAGGTCTGTCTACGCGTGAAGAGCTTTATCGACAATCACACGGGAAAATCGCAAAAGTTGCCGGCCTAGTCATCGCTCGGCAACGACCTGCCAGCGCAAACAACGTTACCTTTGTAACGCTGGAGGACGAAACAGGCAGTATCAACCTTGTGGTGTGGAAAAACATCGCTGAACAATATGCTTCGATATTACTTGACGCATCTGTAATCGGCGCGTCAGGAAAAATTCAACGCAAGGGCGATGTCCTTCACTTACTTACTGACCAATTGATCGATCTCTCATATCTAATCGATAATCTCACGATTCAATCACGGGATTTCCGCTGACCTATTTTTCCATTTGAGCTTGGCTCTCTGGGGTTTCTCAATCAGCAATATCTCTTCGTCCTTATATAAGTCAACGCCTCTGTCACCTGATCGAGATTTCGACCAAGTCGACGAACCCATTCGGTTCGAGAGATGCGGCATGATCAGCACTTTTCCATATTCGATCAAGCGTGAAATGACGTTTAATCAACCCGACTGGACGAAGTGGGGAGGTTGGTCGCAACTGAACAACATCATCTGGTAAATAGCCCTCCGTTTCACGTAGCACATCAAGGGCATGCTGTATCACTGGAACATCCACCACCAGATTTTCTGCAAACTTCATCGGTTGACGAAATGGAACTTCAGCGCCATGCATAGCAGCGATCTGGGCAATTTCCTCATCGTCTGTCGAAACAATAACCCGCGTCACCTGATGAGATCTTAGTGCGGCTATGAATTGATCAGTAGATCAGCGACTTACCGAGAAGGAGCGCGACATTTTTCAGTGGCATCGTTTTACAACCACCCCGAGCAGCTGTGACTGCGACAACCTCCATCTGATCTCTCGGTACATTTTTGAACAATCATTCATATGTTTGAGCTGGATTTAGTCAACATGCTTTAGATAAAAATTATTTATTGGTTGACTCATCACCTAAAATCACATCTGCCAACTCTCTGACAACACCTTCTCCCCCTCGAGCCACTGTAACCAGCGTCGCAATCGATCTCACAGCCATGTGCGCATCTGCTGGCGCAACCCGATGCCCCACCAACTCCATCGCCTGGAGGTCATTGGTATCGTTCCCCACATAGACAATTCGATCAGGATCCAAACCTCGATCCGCGATTAACTGTGCTACCGCTATGGCCTTATCACGGCATCCCTGTAGACAATCAATATGCAACTTCTTCGCACGCTCAGAAACAACGGGATTAGTCTCAGTCGACAAAATAAGCAATTCAATCTGCGCCGCACGCAACAACCCGATACCCCAACCATCACCCCGGTGACAAACAACAGCTTCCCGGCCATCTTGAAATACATAGACTCGGTTATCCGTCAGCACTCCATCGAAATCAAGAATAACAAGGTCGACACTAAGCAAGGGACGTGCCCTTAATGGAAGTTAGTCGAGAATGCACTATCACCAATTTTCACCATACGCTACATCGAAAAAGGCAATGAACTGGCGCTACAGGCCGCCTGAACGGTGTTCCGCAACAAACAAGCAATCGTCATCGGCCCGACACCGCCTGGAACGGGGGTCACGGCACCGGCGACCTTCGTCACCGAATCAAAATCCACATCGCCAACGAGGCGTGTTTTTCCCTCTCCGGCGTCAATACGATTGATGCCCACGTCGATCACCACAGCACCCGGCTTTACCCACTCTCCGGTAATCATCTGCGACCGACCGACAGCCGCTATGAGAATATCTGCATCGCGGCAGACGCCGGGCAAATCCTGCGTGCGAGAATGGGCAAGGGTAACGGTACAGTGCGCCGCTAACAGCAAAGAAGCCATGGGCTTTCCCACGATATTAGAACGACCCACTACCACGGCCTGCTTACCAGACAAATCCTCCATCGTCTGCTGCAAGAGAATCATGCAACCAAGCGGTGTGCACGGGACAAGTCGTGGGGTTCCGGTCGCGAGTAAACCGACGTTACTAAGGTGAAATCCATCAACATCTTTTGCCGGGTCAATCGCATTGATCACGGCGTGGGTATCGATCTGGTCTGGTAGCGGCAGTTGAACCAAAATGCCGTGTACTGCCGGATCTGAATTCAATTGATTGACCAATCGCAACAACTCCGCCTCGCTTGTTGTATGCGCTAACTTGTGCTCAAACGATTGCATGCCACAGGCTACCGTCTGCTTACCTTTATTTCTGACGTATACCTGGCTCGCTGGGTCTTCCCCGACCAAGACAACGGCAAGCCCCGGCACTAGATTGTGATTATCTCGTAGGCTCGCTACTTCGACTGCAACTTTTTCACGCAGGACAGCAGCGATTGCCTTTCCATCAATAATATCCGTCATACAGACCTCGTTATAGATTCAACAGGAACACTTCACGCGGCTTCGATCCGCACTGCGCAGTATTTAAACTCGGGTATCTTGCCTACCGGATCGAGCACTGGATTGGTCAACAGGTTAGCCGCCGCTTCAACATAGCAAAATGGGATAAATACTTGTTTCGGCTGTAATCCAAAATCTGCCCGCGCATGAGCAACCACCTCTCCTCGACGAGATGCAATTCGAACCAGATCTCCTTCAGCCGCGCTGATCTGCTCAAGATCATCCGGATGCATATCGACGATGGGATGAGGCTCAATCGCATTCAACACCGAGGCACGACGTGTCATAGCCCCGGTATGCCAGTGTTCAAGTTGGCGTCCGGTAATCAGCACGCAAGGGTATTTTTCATCCGTTTGTTCATCAGCCCATCTCAATTGGGCAGGAACAAACCGTCCTCGACCACTCTCAGTAGGAAATCCATCCCGAAATACAACCCCCTGACCTGGGTCGTCGTCGTTTTCGCATGGGTACGTCACGCTCCCTTCGCGTTCTAGGCGTTCCCAACTTATACCCTTAATGCTTGGCATCGCACCACGCATCTCCTCGAAAACAGCAGCAACTCCAGAATAATCCCAGGAAAGACCTAGCCGTCCTGCCAACTGTTGAAGGATCCACAAATCTCCCTTCGCGTCTCCGGGAAGCGGCAACGCTTGTCGGCCTAACTGGACCCGTCGATCCGTATTAGAGAAAGTACCCGTCTTCTCTGGAAAAGCCGAAGCGGGCAAGAACACATCAGCATACGCCGCTGTCTCAGTCAGAAATAAATCCTGTAGCACCAGGTGCTGCAAAGACGCGAGGCCTTTTCTCGCATGATTAAGATCAGGATCAGACATCGCCGGATTCTCACCCATGATGTACATCCCTGTGATCGCCCCAGTGAGTGCGGCATCCATAATCTCTACGACTGTCAGTCCCGGCGTTTTATCGAGCGGCGTCTGCCAATAATTCTCAAACCAGCGGTGTGCCGCACTGTCATCCACCCGTTGATAATCAGGGAAAACCATTGGAATCAAACCTGCATCGGATGCCCCTTGAACATTATTTTGTCCCCGCAACGGATGAAGACCAGAACCTGGACGTCCGACATTACCCGTCATCATAGAAAGCGCGATCAAGGCACGAGCGTTATCTGTTCCGTGGACATGTTGTGATATCCCCATGCCCCAGAAAATCATTCCGTGACGAGTGTTCGCGTACAACCGGGTCACCTCGCGTATGCGTTCTGCCTCGATCCCACACAATGGCGCCATGACTTCTGGACTGCAATCCGCAATGTTTTGTTTGATCGCGTCAAAGTCTTCGGTACGTTGCTCAATAAACTCCTGGTCAACGAGATTCTCCTCAATCACGGTGGCGATCATCGCGTTGAGCAACGCAATATCGCTATCTGGCTTGAACTGGAGAAAATGGTGCGCATGCCGAGCAAGATCCGTGCGCCGTGGATCAATAACAATCAAGGTCGCGTTGGTGCGAGCGGCATTCTTCATAAACGTTGCCGCAACAGGATGGTTGTTGGTCGGGTTGGCACCAATGACGATGATCACCTCGGCATTCGCAACGTCCTCCACCTGATTAGACACCGCACCAGACCCAATCCCCTCAAGCAACGCCGCGACAGAAGACGCATGACACAGGCGAGTACAGTGATCGACATTATTGGTACCAAATCCGGTACGTACCAACTTCTGGAAAAGATAGGCCTCTTCATTGCTACCTTTTGCGGACCCGAATCCTGCCAGCGCAGACGGTCCATTCTCCTTAAGCACCCGCTTTAAACCATCCGCTGCAAAATCGAGCGCTTCGTCCCAAGTGGCCTCTCGAAACATGCGCAGTGGCTCGGACGGATCAAAGTCGTCGTTGAGACCTTTGACTACTCCCTCGCGTCGAATCAGGGGCGTGGTAATCCGCTGCGGATGATCCACGTAATCGAACCCATAACGGCCTTTAACACAAAGACGCCCATGGTTAGCCGGACCATCACGTCCAGTAACGTAACGAATACGATCATCTTTTACGTGGTAGGTGAGCAGACAACCCACCCCACAGTATGGGCATGCAGAGTCAACCTTACGGTCCATTTGCTCAAGTCCCACCCCCCCCGCTGGCATCAGCGCTCCCGTTGGGCACGCTTGCACACATTCACCACAACCAACACAGGAACTCTCACCCATAGGGTCACCCAAATCGAACACTATCTCCGCATGAGCACCTCTATGAGCAAAACCGATCACATCGTTGGCTTGTTCTTCGCGGCACGCCCGCAGGCAACGAGTACATTGGATACACGCTTCTAAATTGACCTCAATTGCTGGATGAGAAACATCCGCCATTGGTTGATTTCGACTCGCAAAACGGCTCGGCCCAATATTGAGTCGATCGCACCATTGGTCGAGTTCCGAAGTACCGGTGAATTTCGCGTCGCCCACATCTGTCTTAAGAAGTTCCAGCACCAGTGCCTGAGATTGCCGTGCACGCGCATTATTACTGTAAACCACCATCCCCTCGGTTGGTTGCCGACAACACGAAGGCGCCAATGCCCGCTCCCCCTCTATTTCTACAACACATGCCCGGCAATTACCGTCAGCCCGCAAACCATCGCTATAACACAAGTGTGGAATGTCATGCCCGGCGCGCTGGGCGGCCTTCAAAATGCTCTCACCCCCTCGGGCGACGACCGATACACCGTCCAGATCGAAACCGATGGATTGCGCCTGCTTAATCATTGAATCACTCACTCTAGGCCAACCTCTTTAGGAAAATATTTCATCACACACCGCAACGGATTAGGTGCTGCCTGCCCCAGACCACAGATAGAGGCATCCTCCATTACCTGGGCAAGGTCTTCGAGTAAATGTTTATCCCAAGTTGATTGGCTCATCAATACCACTGCTTTTTCAGTCCCCACTCGACACGGCGTGCACTGTCCACAAGATTCATGAACAAAAAAGCGCATTGCATTGACAGCTGCATCGCGAGCGCGGTCTTGATCAGAAAGAACAATCACGGCTGCCGATCCGATAAAGCATCCGTGGGGTTGCAGCGTATCAAAATCGAGCGGCTCATCAGCCAATGCCTCAGGTAGGATCCCACCGGAAGCTCCACCCGGAAAATATGCGTAAAGTTCGTGGCCCTCGAGCATGCCTCCACAGTATTCTTCAATTAATTCTCTCAGACTGATTCCGGCCGGCGCTAGATGCACACCCGGGTTTTTTACTCTGCCGCTAACTGAGAAAGATCGCAGGCCTTTTCGTCCACGCCGCCCCTGTCCAGCAAACCAATCAGCCCCACGCTCGACAATATCTCTCACCCAATAAAGCGTTTCACAATTGTGCTCGAGTGTTGGTCGACCGAATAACCCCACTTCGGCTACATAAGGCGGCCGCAACCTTGGCATACCCCGCTTCCCTTCTATGGACTCGATCATCGCTGATTCTTCGCCACAAATGTAAGCGCCAGCACCACGGCGCAATTCGAAGACCGGTAATGTGTCACCAAATAAGGACTGGACTTCCTCTATTGCTTGTTGCAGAACAGTAAGCACGCCAGGATACTCGTCGCGCACATAAAGATAACAGGCATCAATACCCACCACCTTTGCAGCGATCAACACCCCTTCAAGGAATCGATGTGGGTCTCGCTCGAGATAAACGCGATCCTTAAACGTGCCAGGCTCACCCTCATCAATGTTAACCGCCATCAGCCGAGGCGATGATTGTTCTTTCAGGATGCGCCATTTACGTCCGGCAGGAAATCCCGCACCACCAAGGCCACGCAGACCCGACGACTCTAGTGCGCTAATAATCACCTCTGGATCACAGCTTCCATCGTGGCACTGCTGGTAAAGGAGGTAGCCGCCTTGCTGACGGTAATCGGCCAGTCCAATCCAGTCATTAGATGACTCAAATGTCTGTCGACCGTCATCGATTAGTGCCTTGACCATATCGACCTTCGCACGGGGCACCGGCCGCTGACCGACGACAGCAACAGGTGCCTGATCGCAACGCCCGACACACGGCACTCTTTGTACGCGGACCCGACCATCCAAAGCGCCACTCAACGCTGTAAAGAGCTGGTTGGCACCAAATAACTCGCATGTCACTGAATCGCAAACGCGTACGGTCAATGCTGGCAGTGCATCACCTTCCTTGAGAACGTCGAAATGATGGTAAAACGTCGCCACTTCATAGATTTCCGCCGGCGCCAGCTTTAACTCCTCAGCTAACGCAACCATTCGGTCTGCAGCAATATGACCTTCTCGATCCTGGAGTCGATGAAGATATTCAATCAACAGATCACGCCGGCGCGGCAAATCAGAAATTGCATCCCGGACAACTGCCAGGGCGGCTGGACTGACAGTCCGCCCTTTGCCGCGACCCGCACCGCGGCGAGGCTTTACTTCATTACTCATCATTGTCATTGACCGCGTTGCCCATCTTAAATTAAACCCTCTACCTTGATATCCGGTGGATGCGAATCATAGACCAAAGTGGCTGCTACTATCGATTTTGGTGCATATTCTACTGCCTAGGATGATCACTTAAGCCCCGCTACCGTACATCGTAATGAGAAATCCATTGAGATTCCGCGATATCAACTTGCATCACACGAATGCTCGAGTACATTCAAGTACAGAACTCGATACAGCGCCACAGAAAATGGATATTCCTGCTCGCAACCATTATTAACCATGACCGCTGCGCCCGGATTATAGGGGCTCTGCTGCTGATCTCCACATCATTATCCCAATAAAACACACGTGATGATGTCACCCGACGCAACGACCCTAGCCCCACGACTAAAATGCTGAACTCCTCGAATCTCCAGGCAAAACTCAGCGGCGTTGAGCTGTCGCAAATTCTCGGTGCGCGTAAGCTCTTTTCAAACCTCATGTTTGAACTTCAAACGGGGCAGGTTCTACTGATAAGGGGGGCCAATGGTTGCGGGAAAACCAGCCTTCTTCGAATCATCTGTGGATTGGCATTACCCGAATCGGGAGTAGTTCTCTGGGACAATAAAAACATCCACCAGGAACCTAGTGAATACCGCACCATATTGACTTACGTAGGTCACCGAGCAGGTGTCAAACTCGACCTGACACCAGAGGAAAACCTGCAGCTCGCCGCAGTCAACCAAGCGCAAGAAAATCGCCTTTCGATCGAAACCACTCTCGATCAACTAGGACTCAGGAAACAGGCCCATTTACAGTGCCGCTATCTTTCCCAAGGACAACTACGACGTGTCGCCTTGGGTCGATTATGGCTAAGCGGAACCCTGCTGTGGGTACTGGACGAACCGTTTACCGCCCTCGATGACAACGGTATCGCTGACCTGGAAACCTTGCTCGAGACGCACACTAGGCAAGGTGGCATGGTGGTTATGGCGAGTCACCGTGTGCCGCTTCTTCGCGATGTCACAATCAACGAGTTGGTGTTGTGACTCAGCCTGCCAAACTGAGTGCGATCTTACGGATACTGTTTACTCGAGATATTCGCCTTATCGTTCGTCGTTGGGGCGATATCATCCAACCAGTCGTCTTCTATCTTATTATCATCATTCTCTTTTCATTGGGCACCGGCGCTGATCCAGGCCCACTCAAAACAATCGGCGCAGCTGTTCTATGGGTCGCTGCATTACTTTCAACATTACTTGGCTTAGAAAGCCTTTTCCGGAGTGATTTTGATGACGGCTCACTAGAACAATTGGCACTCAGTCCACATCCGCTTGCTTTGCTGCTTCTAACACGGGTCGGGACACACTGGATAGCTACCGGCCTGCCATTGCTCCTAGTAACGCCACTGCTCGCCGAGTTACTGTACCTCGATGCAAGCGCAATCAGAATCGTGCTCGTCAGTCTACTGATAGGGACACCCACCTTAAGCTTGATCGGCTCAGTCGGGGCCGCTCTGACCGTCGGCCTCCGTCGCGGGGGTCTCCTGAGCGCTCTGATTGTGTTACCACTCTATATCCCGGTGCTCATCTTTGGCACCGCTGCCATTCAAGTCACCATGGCTGGCCTATCGCCCGCATCCGAACTCTATGCCCTGGGCGCGATGCTCGCGCTGGCAATCACTTTGGCGCCTTTGGCAACGGGGACCGCCCTTCGAATCAGCCTCAGTGCATAACTTATTCGTCTGTCACACAACCCTCGCTCGCATTCTTCACCGTCTTAATATACTTGTAGAGTGTGCCACGATTTGCCTTAAACGGCGGGGCATTCCACGCCGTACGACGATCCGTTAACTCTTCGTCAGACAAATCTACTTTGATTTCGTTTGCCACCGCATCAATCGTGATGGTGTCACCGTCCCTAACCAAAGCGATCGGTCCACCCTCCTGCGCCTCTGGAACAACATGACCAATGATAAATCCGTGAGATCCGCCTGAGAAACGACCATCTGTCATCAGCGCAACATCGTTACCTAAACCCGCACCCATAATAGCCGATGTTGGCGTCAACATCTCGGGCATACCCGGCCCGCCTTTGGGGCCTTCATAGCGAATGACAATGACGTCTCCCTTCTGGATACGATCCTCCTCAAGGGCAGTCAGCATGTCCTCCTCCGCATCAAACACCCGTGCCGGGCCTGTAAACACCTCGCCCTCTTTCCCGGTTATTTTTGCAACCGCGCCACCGGGTGCCAAGTTACCCTTCAATATACGAATATGACCGCTTTCCTTGATTGGCTGGCTAATCGGATGAATAACCGATTGATTTTCCTGAAGCCCTGGCAACGACTCCAAATTCTCTCCGATCGTTTTGCCAGTGACTGTCATGCAATCACCATTCAGTAAGCCTTCACTTATGAGGTACTTCATCACGGCAGGAATCCCACCGATATCGTGGACATCTGTCATCACGTAGCGCCCGCTGGGCTTTAGATCTGCAATCAAAGGAATTCGATTGCTAACCGCCTGGAAATCATCGATGGTGAGTTCGACTTCTGCGGCACGTGCAATGGCAATGAGGTGCAGGACGGCATTCGTCGATCCCCCCAGCACAGAAACCATGACCATGGCGTTCTCAAACGCCGCCCGTGTCATGATATCTCGCGGCTTGAGATCAAGTTCAAGCAAGCGACGCACGGCTTTACCAGCCTCGACACATTCATCAATCTTGACCTGCTCAACAGCCGGATTGGAGGCGCTATATGGCAAGGACATCCCCATTGCCTCGATCGCAGTGGCCATCGTATTCGCCGTATACATACCGCCACAACCTCCAGCGCCAGGGCAAGCATTCAAGACAATTTCCTGACGTTCCTCATCATTAATTGATTCTGCTAGATACTGACCATAACTCTGAAACGCGCTGATGATATCAACGGTCTGACCTGCGGCCTTACCCGCTTTGATCGTGCCGCCATAAACCATCAAAGACGGCCTGTTGACGCGAGCCATGGCCATCATCACCCCTGGCATATTCTTGTCACAACCTGGAACAGTCACTAATCCGTCATACCACTGGCCTCCCATCACCGTTTCAATAGAGTCGGCAATCAGATCGCGCGATTGGAGGGAAAAACTCATACCACGCGTTCCCATTGAAATGCCGTCACTGACGCCAATGGTGTTGAATCGCATACCGATCAATCCGCTAGCCTCGACACCCTCCCGGATATGCGCCGCCAGGTCATTAAGGTGCATATTGCATGGGTTACCCTCCCACCAGACGCTCGCGATCCCAACCTGCGCTTTGTCGAGGTCTGACTTTGTCAAACCCGTGGCATAAAGCATAGCTTGTGACGCGCCCTGTGAACGAGGTTGAGTGACGCGCGAACTGATCTTATTTAACTTGTTACTCATTCTTCCTCCCAGATAATCGCCCAGTCGTCGGATCGCGAACTATTGAGGGCGGTGTCAATAAACCGGTGCAGCATAGCAGATCAGAAAGAACCTACGCTGCCTGCTCTAACGCTGCTTGAACCTTGCGCTCTGCCTCCTCGATCACTTCCAATCCTGCCCGTGGATCGCTAGCGTAACGTCCAATGTGACTGCGCCAGGCCCGCGCACCAGGCTCTCCATGGAAAAATCCAAGCAAGTGCCGACTCATGTGTTTGAGATACACTCCACGAGCCAATTGATCGGCTATGTAGGCTTTATACGCTGCCAGGATAGTCCACCGTGACTGATAGGTTCGGTCTTCGTCAAAAATCAACGAATCAACATCCGTCAGTAAATAAGGGTCTCGATATGCCTCACGTCCGATCATTACGCCGTCAACTGACTCCAAGTGCTGAACCACTTCGGACAACGTCTGAATACCACCGTTGATGACGATTCTCAAATCTGGAAAATCCTGCTTTAAACGATAGACGACATCGTGGCGTAGCGGCGGTATTTCTCGGTTTTGTTTGGGGCTCAAGCCCTTTAAATAAGCCTTGCGGGCGTGAACTATCACGGTACGGCAACCTGCCTGCGCAACAACTTCGACAAAGTGCGCGACAAATGCGTAATCATCGTGATCATCGATTCCGATGCGGCATTTGATCGTCACGGGGATCCTCACCGCAGACTGCATGGCCTGAAAACACTCGCGGACCAACATCGGCTCTGCCATCAGGCACGCCCCAAAACGTCCTGCCTGAACACGACTACTAGGACAACCCACATTCATATTGATTTCGTCAAAACCCGCCTCCTCGCCCAACTCTGCGCAGCGCGCCATCTTGTCTGGGTCAGATCCGCCAATTTGCAAACCCAATGGGTGCTCCGCTCTGTCGTATGCGAGAAAACGTTCGCGATCGCCGTGTAGCAACGCGTCTGCTACTACCATTTCGGTGTACAGCAGTGTCCGGCGACTACATAAACGCAACAGGAATCGCTCATGACGATCCGTCCAATCCATCATCGGTGCAACACAAAACCGGTGCGACATAAACAAAGTCACGACTTCACCCCCGCTACTGTCACAACTACCTGGCGCTGATGCGCCTGCAATCGATGCTCCCAGAGATAAATACCTTGCCATGTCCCCAGTAATAGTCGCTCTTTCGACACTGGGATTTGCAGTGACACGTCAGTTAACACAGTGCGAATGTGCGCCGCCATGTCATCGGGACCCTCATCATCATGTCGATAGCTTGGATCTCCATCTGGCGCAATCCTCTGCATCAATCCTTCAAGGTCTTCACGAACTTCTACAGCCGCGTTCTCGCAAAGCATTAACGACGCGCTGGTGTGTCGAATGAAAATATGGCATAACCCCGTGCGTACCTCGGACCGACCAACCAGCGCCGTGACGTCGCGTGTAATGTCACAGGTTCCACGCCCTTCCGTCCTGACCTGCAACTCGTCCTGAAACCACACAGTTTCTGGCGTTAACATAGAAAACGAATGATATTTAGCGAGCAAGCGTGAGTCGAAAACTAGCACGAGTACTGGAAAAGATCGAGTATGCCGGCGCGACGCCCACGCTCAGGCAAATTCGACGCGGCATTGAAAAGGAAAGCCTGCGGGTGGATGCCAACGGCATGCTTTCGCAACTCCCCCACCCGCCTGGCCTGGGATCACCCCTGACCCATCCGAGCATCACGACGGACTACTCCGAGGCATTGCTCGAGTTCATCACTCCTGTGAAAAGGTCTGTTGCTGGGGTCTTGAATGAGTTGGAAAAAACCCATCGATTTACGTATCAACACCTTCACCAGGAACGATTGTGGGTTACTAGCATGCCCTGCATTGTTCACGGCGATGACAGCATCCCCATCGCACGATACGGAAGCTCAAACATTGGGCAAATGAAGCACTTCTACCGTGTCGGTCTCGGTTCGCGTTATGGCAGGTTGATGCAGGCAATCGCCGGTATCCATTATAACTTCTCGCTCAGCGACGACTTCTGGTCACACTGGCAGGAAATCCAGGGCAACACCTTGCCTATCGCAGGTTATCGCTCTGAGAGCTACCTCGGTTTAGTACGAAATTTCTATCGTCATACTTGGCTGGTGGCCTACCTCTTCGGTGCCTCACCCGCCGTCTGTCGAAGTTTCGTGGAAGGGAAAAAACACCAATTGGAGCCGTTCGGCCAATCAAGTTATTACTTGCCTTACGCGACCAGCCTACGCATGAGCGACCTTGGCTACCGCAGCACAGCGCAAGAGCAAGTCGATTTCAGCCTTGACAACCTCAATGATTACGTTGAGGCCTTGCGCAAAGCAACAGAGACACCACACACCCCGTATAAAGAAATCGGCGTCAAAGTAGACAATGTCTATCGCCAGCTAAACCACAACCTGCTTCAGATAGAAAATGAATACTATGCGCCTGTGCGTCCTAAACGGGTTGCTCGATCTGGCGAAAAACCCTCCCATGCGCTGCGAGATCGGGGGATCGAATATATCGAAGTGCGTTGTCTCGACCTGGATCCATTCTCACCCGTTGGGATTGATCAACACACGATTTGCTTTCTAGACCTGCTATTACTTTATTGCCTTTTCGACGACAGTCCACCGTTAAGCAAGCAGGGAATCCGAGAGATTAACCACAATCTGCAAAAGGTCGTTTTGGAGGGCCGACGACCAGAGCTAAAAAGACTGGAGGGTAACCGTCAAACACTCACCGAAGAAGGCGGTAGGTTGCTCGATGAGTTTGTCGACCTGGCAACGCTACTTGATGGCACTGAAAGCACCGCCTACAGGGACGCCCTGCGTTACCAGCGCAGTAAGTTGTCCAACCCTGAGAATACTCCCTCAGCCAGGACACTGCGCATGATGGAAGAACACGATGGATCTTTTTTTGAATTTGCAATGGCGCAATCGATAGAACACGCGCAATTCTTTCTCCGCTATCCGCTAACACCGACGGACGTCATTGCATTCAACACTCTCGCGGCTGACTCTATCGCCCGACAAAAAGATATCGAAGCGAGTGATAAGATCAGCTTTGACAGGTTTCTTGGCAACTACTTTGCTCAGTAGCCCGAGTTTCCGCCAGATATCGGCGTAAAGAAGAAAATCGACTAACCTGCCAATAACTTGCGCATCGCTATCTTTATTTCCTCACATGGCTTCGGCCATGCCGCACGGGCGACAGCAATAGCAGAAGCTTTATCAAAGCGAATTCCCAATCTCCAATTCGACCTGTTAACGGCCGTGCCTGAGTGGTTTTTTAAGAGCGCGCACATCCAGTTTGACTATCATTATCTCGACTGTGACCCAGGTCTCAAGCAGACCAACCCATTCGATGTCGATCTGCAAGGCAGCGCATATGCTCTGAATCGATTGTTACCATTCGATCAGATTCAGATCAAAACGATAGCGAAACGCTTGAATGAGCGACGCTGTCGTCTAATCCTTTGCGATGTCGCCGTATTTGGAATTGCCGTTGCCAAAATTGCGCGCCTACCGTCTGTGCTAGTAGAAAATTTCACGTGGGACTGGATTTATCATGCCCTTAGCCCGCGCCTGCCGATACTCGGTCACTATGCCGACATACTGGCACCGCTAATCCCACAGGCGGACCTACATATACAGACCCAGCCGGTTTGCAGTCCCGATTCGCGGGCTCTGACAGTACCTCCTGTGAGCCGAGAACCACGCACAGAAAGACAGACAACTCGGGAACGATTGGGCATTGATGCCAAGAAGCATCTGATATTTATCACCCTCGGTGGAGTCGCACACGACCATCCCTATTTACAGCATCTGATAGACCAACCCGGCCCGTACTATTTTCTCGTCGCAGGCGCCGAATCAGCCAACCGCATCGCTCACAATGTCCACATATTGCCGGCACAGAGCACGTACTTCCATCCAGACCTCGTTCATAGCGCTGATCTTGTCATTGGCAAAGCCGGATACAGCACCCTTTCAGAGGTATTCCATGCTGGTACCCGGTTTGCCTACTTCTGCCGACAAAACAATCCGGAAATGGCCGCTTTGGTGACGTTTCTTAACCACACCGTGCCAGGCGTGGAGCTTGATATGAAAACCTATGCCCACGCTTGCTGGCTGCAACAGTTACCCGATCTATTGTCCTTGCCGCAGGCAGACCGCACCGGGATGAATAACGGTGCAGAACCAACCGCCGATGCCATTAGCTCGCTGCTTCAACACCACTAATCAACCAACTCAAGCCGATAGACGTTCGATCAGGCGTCTGACAAAGATTTCTCCCTCCTGAACCTGCGTTTCGCTTATAAATTCATTGGGCTGATGGGCCTGATCAATAGAGCCCGGGCCACAAATTACCGTTGGAAACTGCGCTTCCTGAAACTGTCCCCCTTCAGTCCCATAAGCGACCTGTCGCACCTCGTTTGATCCCGACAGCGATTGAACCAATGTGAGGGCCGGCGACTCACTCGGTATCAATGCAGGCACCTGAGACAGATTTTCTGTTTTGATAAAACAGTCAGCATGGCGTGAGCGCATGTTCGGTAGTATCTCATCTCGACAGTAACGCTCAAATTCGCCAATCAACTTAGCCGGATCATCACCAGGAATATTACGAATGTCCCACACAAATTCACAATGCCGTGACACAATATTCAATGCGGTGCCACCAGAAATGACTCCCACATGGATCGAGGTGCTATGCGGATCAAAGCCGTTATCCAACGGGGTTTCCTGTGCAAGGCGGCTGGCCATATCATTCAAGTAAGTCACCAAACGAGCCGCTGTCATCACGGCACTCACTCCACGGTTGGTCTGGCTGGAATGGGTTTCGTAACCCCTCACGGTGGTCCGGAGCGCAACTACCCCCTTGTTACCGTTAACAGCGCCCATGCTGGTCGGTTCACCGATAATAACCGCCGCCGGTGGTGGTAGGCGCTCTGCCATCTGGCGCACCATACGCGGCGCACCCAAACATCCCACTTCTTCATCATAAGAAAGTGCAAAATGTATAGGCTTGTTCAGTTGCCTCATCTCTGGCACCAGTGCCAAACCAATCGCGATAAACGCCTTCATATCACAGGTCCCACGCCCATAAAGCCGCCCTTCTTTCGGCGTAATACAAAATGGATCGGTGTCCCATGATTGACCATCGACTGGCACAACGTCCGTATGACCTGAAAGCACAACACCGCCAGCTTCCTGTGGGCCCACGGTTGCGTAAAGATTTGATTTGTCACCGGTATCATTCGGCACACGGGTTGAGTCAATACCATGGCTATGAAGGTATTCCTCTACGAATTCAATCAACTCCAGATTGCTGTCTCGGGAAACGGTATTGAACGCAATTAGACGTTCAATCATCTTAATCGGTGTCATAGTTTCAGTCCGGTGATACAGGAGACAGTCTACACCGGACAAGCTGTCCCAGAGAAAGTAGTGTTTGGCGGCGCCGAGTTGATCATGTAGCCTTCCCCTTTACGGCATCAAACAAGCGGGAGAAACAACGTAAATGGCGACTACAACAATTGGGCTCGTCGGTGCGGGAACGATGGGCAGCGGTATCGCACAAGCGGGCGCGCTGTCTGGATATGACGTGACCATGCAAGACATTTCGGACAAACAAGTAGCTACGGGTATCAAGGGTATTACTAAAAGTCTTGAACGTCTGGCTGCTCGCGAAAAAATCAGCAGCGATGATCAATCCTCGGCTCTTGCCCGAATTCAGGGGACAACCATCTTGGAAGACCTTTCTGAGTGCGACGTAGTCATTGAAGCAGCCACCGAAAACATTGATCTTAAGATTGCAGTATTTGGGCAGCTTGACGAACTGTGTAAATCAGACGCGATTCTTGCCTCGAATACGTCTTCATTATCGATTACCCGCTTAGCCGCCGCGACGAGACGGCCCGACCGCGTTATTGGTCTGCACTTCTTCAATCCAGTTCCAATAATGAAACTCGTTGAAATCGTGCGCGCCTTACAAACCTCAGATGAAACATTTACCGAGATGGACACACTGACTCGGCAACTCGGGAAAGAACCCGTCAGCGTTCAGGATAGTCCTGGATTTGTCGTTAACCGCATGCTGGTTCCTATGATCAATGAAGCAATTTTTGTGTTGCATGAAGGCCTCGCCAGTGCCGAGGAAATCGATACAGCGATGAAGCTTGGCGCTAACCACCCAATCGGCCCATTAGCACTCGCAGACATGATCGGTGTTGACGTCTGTCTGTTTGTCATGGAAATTCTTCACAATGACTTTGCTGACTCCAAATTTAGGCCGTGCCCTTTACTCAAAAAAATGGTCAATGCGGGGTACCTTGGTCGAAAAAGTGGTCGTGGCTTTTTCAATTACAATAAATGACGCTCCAGTGGAAAAAAAAGAACAGCTCTATGCACCTAACATGGACGTGTGCTGATTATTTTTCGACCACGGACCAGGCGGACTCTATCTGATGCAAAGCCTGCGTCTTGGCATTGATACAGGCGGCACTTATACAGATGCTGTCCTTATTGATGGTGCTGATCAAGTCGAAGCAAGTGCCAAAGTTCTAACCAACCACCAGGACTTGGTCAGCAGTATCCGTCATGTGTTGGACACACTCCCACAAGTGCGACTTAGGGACACTCGTTTGGTATCTCTGTCGACAACACTTGGAACCAATGCGGTGGTCGAGGGTCGTGGAACACCGGCATGCCTGCTGCTTGCAGGCTACACCGAAACGCAAGTGCATCGCGCGCGACTGCATGACTTGGTGGCTGGCGGTCAGTGCGTCCTGTTGGCTGGTGCACACGACGCGGCCGGCAATGAGATCGAGCCACTGGACTTGGCGACTGCCAAGGAAGTAATTCGACGCCACCGGGATCAAGTCACCGCCTTCGGTATTTCGGGAATGTTTAGCGTACGCAACCCTGCACACGAAATCGCACTTCGCGAACTTGTCCTTTCGGAAACTGATCTTCCAGTGACCTGTGGCCACGAACTTGCGGACGCCCTAGACGCACCTCGACGAGCAATTACTGTTGCATTTAATGCGACGCTTGTTTCTTACATTGATCGACTGATCCGGTCAGTTCAGCAAACACTAAATGAACATAACATCAACGCACCGCTCATGGTGGTCAAAGGCGATGGATCGCTTATCCAAGCAAAACTTGCCCTCGAACGACCCATCGAAACAATCCTTTCTGGTCCAGCGGCAAGTGTCGTCGGCGCATTGCATTACACACATTGCAACAACGCAATTGTCGCGGACATGGGAGGCACAACTACTGATATCGCTATCATCGCCAATGGCCGTGCTGTTCTCAGTCAGGATGCGACGCAGGTTGGCGCTTGGCAGCCTATGGTTGAATCGGTCCGCGTCCTATCGATTGGCTTAGGTGGCGACAGCGAAGTTGGCTTCAGTGGCGGAGCCGGGCTTGCCATTGGTCCACGTCGAGTCATTCCGATGAGCCTTCTGGTTGATCGCCATCCACAACTGATGTCTGCTCTGATCACGCAAACCAAAACGACACCCAGTGCCCGGAGCAACCGTTTTGCAGTTCCGCTTTTTGCGACCCAAGCCCAATATGACAGTCTTCCCGCAGCGGAAAAACAGGCTTGGGAAATATTGTCCGAGGGACCCGTTGATCTTTCGCTGAAGGCAATGAGTGACCGACCACTGACCCGATCCATTGCCGAATTGGTGCGCAGAGGACTGGCGCTTTACAGTGGCTATACACCTTCCGATGCCGCGCACGTGCTCGGATTGATGAATCACTGGTCTACTGAAGCGGCTCAACTGGCAACGACAATATGGCAGCGACAAATGCGTCAAGTTTACGGCTGGGGGCGGCGATCCTCTGATGATCCATGCGAAATTGCCCGCGTCGTACATGAAAAAGTCATCAGCTCGATTGTCCAAGCAATCATGAGGGCCAGTCTGGAATGTGCCCATCCCAACAGCAGCAAATCAGAACTTACGGCACTTAATCAACTGGTCATCGAATGGATCCATCGCCGCCAGGACCACCCCTCCAGTTCGTTGCTTTCATTAACATACGATGAGACAGTTTCTCTGATTTCAGTAGGTGCTCCCGCCTCCAGTTATTACCCACAAGTAGCGACTGTTCTTGGTCTTGAACTGAAAATCCCCGAACACGCGGCCGTTACCAACGCTATCGGCGCTATCGTCGGCAGTGTTGTTCAACGTGAACGAGTTGCTATCACCCAACCAATCCAGGGCCTATTCCGAGTTCACGACCACACTGGTACCAGTGATTACACAGATTTTGAGGCAGCTACAGAATACGCTGAAAAAATAGTCCGGCGAATGGCAGAAATGCGTGCCCGCGCTGCAGGTGCTGAACAAATCGAAGTGCAGGTTTCAAGGAATGACAATACAGTAAAATCGGATGATGAACTCCGCCCTATCTTTTTCGAGAGCCACATCACCGCGACAGCCAGCGGACGACCCGGGCAAGCCCAGTAACTACTGGCCGGCATTCATACGTCATCACGTTGAATGAGTAACACGCTTCATGTTTGACCCATGCCGGCGTAGAATTGCGCAATATCTATAGTGCTGATGATATGTGCCTGTTTGAATTGGATCGCAATGCAATGATTCTCGATAACACCGCTTTGTATACATTCCGCCAGCGCGAGTTCGGTTAACCTCATTTAATAACAATGGCAGAAGCTGACGGAAACACGGCGATCCGAAAGATTCGAAATGGCGCCCGCAAAGATATTAACGGCAAAGCCCACGTCTACTACGATCAATACTGGATTCGTTACTACCCTCCGCCCGCGGAAACACTGGCCAACAAAAAAACGCTAATCGATCAATTAACCCGTCGCACCTTTCATCATACCGAGTCTGGGATTAACACCCCCGGCAGCAAAGTAGATGCTGCCCGAAAAGCCTGGAATGATGAAGTTGATCTGGATCGAAAGCGGGTCAACGCTGCGATGCTGGCTGGCGCCCTTTTTAACCGGGCGACTGATATCTTTACCAGCATTGTTGATCTCGAAGAAAAAGGGGTTGATGTCAGTCCCAACAACGAGCTTATGCGCGCATGTAGTGCATCTTTTGAGGAAGCACTAGAACTTGGAAAATATGTCAAACATACCAGTGGCCATGATGGTGTAGACGAATTATGGGGTGAACCATTTAAGGTTTTTACCTTATCGATAGAAGACTACTATGCCAGTCGCTATATAAAAATTGCACAGACGATGCGTGCGATTGATGGAATTGCGGAAGCAATAGTCAACACCTTTGCTGGACAAGAAGCATTCGATCGTGTTGAAAAAATTGTCTGGGACTATGCACGCGCTGCCTGCGAAGAAACAGAAATCATGAAAAGTGATCTGGACTTCTTCCAGAATTGGCCTGAATTTGTCTCTTTAGGCGAAAAGATCAGTCGCTTTGAGCCTAACATCGCTGATAGGAAGAACTCCCTGAGCGCCGACCAGATCACCGAAGGTTGTCTTCTCTTGCGTGAAGGGAGAAACTTATTGCGAGACATCGCCGCTATTCGCGTACCCATGCCAATCAGTTCGCAGCGTTATCTCGAGGCACTCCGTGCGTTTGCCGCCTCAATTAAGTCATCTACCAATATCGTGGCTAAGGCTTAACGCTATTCTCGAATCGTTTCCATCATCCCTTCTGAGCTGACGAGGTGATGAACAACATATCTATGCCCGGCAAGGTCGCGTGGTCAGATTACTGCCTCATTGCGCTCACCGGATTACTGTGGGGATCGGCGTTTCTGTTGATCAAGATTGCCATTGTCACCATCCCGCCCTACACATTAACCATGGGCCGCATGGGGGTCGCGACCATGGCATTATTCGTCGTACTCATCTTGCGGGGCCAGCAGTTACCGCTAGACCGTAAGTCTCTCGCTCTATTTGCCTTCATCGGCTTGTTTGGCAGCGCCTTGCCATTCACGCTCATCAACTGGGGTGAAATTCACATCCCGAGCGGACTCGCGGCGGTTCTGATGGGCATTATGCCAATCACGACAGCGTTGCTCGCGCATTTCTTTATCCCCGATGAGCCGTTCGGATGGCGCAAAGCGATCGGTATCTTCGTCGGCTTCGGTGGCTTACTCGTCCTCGTAGGAATCGATGCAATTAGTGGCTTTGATTCATCGGTAACAGCCCAAATTGCCATGCTATGCGCGGCAGCGGCTTATGCGATTACAACAACGTTTACCCGTCTGCGGGTGGCTCACCCTGGCCTAATCATGGCCACTGGATCTTCCATGATGGGGTTTCTCTGGGTACTTCCACTCGCACTGGTTTATGATCGCCCCTGGTCACTGACGCCAGACCTTATGGGGGTGAGTGCGACAGTCCTCCTCGGTCTACTGCCTTCAGCGGTTGGGATACTGCTTTTCTTTCATCTCATCAGTCGAGTCGGCGCCACGATCTTTTCTCAGGTGAACTATCTCATCCCTCTGGTTGGTGCTTTTCTGGGCGTCGTCTTTCTGGGTGAGGCATTGAATTGGCAACTGATCTCTGCGCTTGTTCTAGTACTTAGTGGCATTAGCATTGTTACCCTAGCCCGATAACAAAGCTGAGCTCACATCAGTCCTCGAGCAATTGCCGAACCACGTAAGGCAGAATGCCGCCGTTAAGGAAATAATCCCACTCGCGAGGCGTGTCGATCCTGACTGTCGCTAGAAACTCTTTTATCTGATTGTCATCGTCTGTGACTCTCACCGTAACCTGATCGGCATCTCTTTCCAGGCCGTGTAGATCGTATGTCTCTTGCCCTGTCAGCCCTAACGTTAATCTCGATGCGCCGTCACAAAACTCGAGAGGCAAAATCCCCATCATTAACAGATTAGATCGGTGAATTCGCTCGTAACTTTCGACCAAAACAGTCCGAACACCGAGTAGGTACGGTCCCTTCGCTGCCCAATCGCGAGAAGAGCCCGAACCATATTCTTTACCGCCAATCACCATTAATGGCGTCTTGTTCTGGGCATAGCGCATAGCGGCATCATAGATAGACATCGTGTCTCCGCTCGGATAATGGCGGGTCCATCCACCCTCAGTGCCAACAGCCAGCTCGTTTCTCAGCCGCACATTGGCAAAGGTGCCGCGCATCATGACTTCATGATTACCACGTCGCGATCCATATGAATTAAAATCAGGTTGGGCAACACCCTTGTCCTTCAGGTAATCCGCAGCCGGACTATCCGCGGCAATGCCCCCAGCCGGTGAGATATGATCGGTGGTGATGCTGTCACCTAACATCGCAAGCACACGCGCACCCGATATCGGTTCGAGGTCTTGGGGAATTCGGGTCATACCATCGAAATAAGGGGGCCTTTGAACATAAGTGGATGAGGCATCCCAATCAAACAGAGTGGACTCACTGGCGTTGACCTTCGACCAGTATTCATCGCCATTCAACACGTTCGAATAGCGGCTCTGAAACAAATTCTGAGTCACCGCTTGGTCGATTGCAGCATTGACCTCGGCCTGACTGGGCCATAAATCTCTCAGGAACACAGCGGCACCCGCGTTGTCCTTACCCAGCGGCTCTGCGTCAAAATCAATATCCGTGGTTCCGGCTATCGCATACGCCACTACCAGCGGCGGTGATGCAAGAAAGTTCATACGGACTTCTGGATGCACTCTACCCTCAAAATTTCGATTGCCTGAAAGGACAGAAGAGGCGATCAGGTCAGCTTCGTCGATCGCCTGACTCACCACATCCAACAAAGGTCCCGAGTTTCCGATACATGTAGTACAACCATAACCCACTATGCTGAAGCCAATCGTTTCAAGGTCGTGAAGCAAATTGGCTTCCTCAAGGTACCCTGTAACAACTTTTGATCCTGGCGCCAGAGACGTTTTGACCCATGGTTTGGCCCGTAACCCCCGGGAAACCGCCTTCTTCGCCAACAGACCTGCCGCCATGATGACGCCAGGATTAGATGTATTGGTGCAGCTGGTAATCGCCGCAATCACGACATCACCATCTGTGAGTTCAACCGACTGACCGTCGATGACAACTTCCTTCGAAGACACCGATTTTTCTCCGCGAAGATCTCGGCGCGCGGCTTTGATAGTGGGCTTGGCAGCGGAGAGATCTATTCGATCCTGTGGTCGCTTCGGCCCCGCAATACTGGGAACCACCGTATTGAGATCCAGTGCTAACGTCGCCGAGTACCGAGGCACTACGGAATCTGAATCACGAAAAAGCCCCTGGCGGCGTGTATAAGCCTCAACCAACGCCACTTGGGATTCACTTCGACCCGTCAAACGAAGATAGTTGATCGTCTCCCGGTCAATAGGGAAAAGACCGCAGGTGGCACCATACTCTGGTGCCATATTCGCAATCGTCGCACGGTCAGCCAATGATAAGTAATCGAGTCCATGGCCAAAAAATTCAACAAACTTCCCCACAACACCGTATGCGCGAAGTTTTTCCACTACGGTTAACACCAGATCAGTTGCCGTTGCTCCCTCAGGCAACCGCCCGATCAATTCAAATCCAACGACATCAGGCACTAGCATAGTTATCGGTTGACCTAGCATCGCAGCTTCCGCCTCGATACCTCCGACCCCCCATCCCAACACGCCTAGGCCATTCACCATGGTCGTATGGGAATCAAGCCCCACGACAGTGTCTGGATATGCCCAATTGACACCGTCACGGATCGTGCTGAAGACACCACTTGCCAGATACTCAATATTGACCTGGTGAACAATACCCGTGGACGGAGGAACCACACGGAAGTCGTTAAACGCCTGTTGCCCCCAACGGAGAAACTCGTATCGTTCGCCGTTACGGGCATACTCTCGTTCGGTATTCTTCTCGAAAGCATTCGAAGATCCAAAGAAATCGACCATCACTGAATGGTCAATTACAAGATCAGCGGGGGACAGCGGATTGATCCGGTCTACATCGCCGCCCAGTGACTCCATCGCCTCACGCATCACTGCCAAATCGACTACAGCTGGAACTCCGGTAAAGTCTTGCAACAAAACCCGTGCTGGTGAGAACAAAACATCTCCACTAGATTTCTCAGGTACCCATGACGCTAAACTCTCAATCTCCTCGGCCTGTATATTGATCCCGTCTTCTGTGCGAAGCTGGTTTTCCAAAAGGATTTTTAGTGCGTACGGTAGACTTTCAACATCAAAGCTCGCGCCCAAGCGCGTAAGATCATGAATGTGGTAGGTTTCAGCACCTACTTCCAAAGTTGATGCCGTGCCAAACGAATTCATCATACCGATATCACCTGTTTCTTAGTTTCTGGGTTACTACGGTTCGGGTTTATGCACAACCAACCCACCCTCTAACAGTGTAGTGCTACGATACACATTCTATTGCAATGACCTATTTCTGCAAATCATTCAACCCAACAACTTTATAAATTCTTCCTCATCGATAACTTGAACGCCCAACGCTGACGCTTTGTCGAGCTTCGTTCCTGGATCCGTACCAGCAAGCAGATAAGTGGTCTTTGCCGAGACGCTAGAAGTCACCCGCACACCCAAGTCCTGCAATCGTTGGCGGGCTTCGCTCCGAGACATTGTTTTCAAGGCTCCGGTAATCACTACCGTTTTCCCCGCTAACGCAGTTTTCCTCACTGCTTGCGCTGACGGACGTGCCCATTCGACTCCGCCATCACGCAGCCTTTGAATGACTTTGCGGTGTCGATCCTGTGCAAAAAAGGTTGCAATAGATGAACTGATTGCTGGCCCAACGTCCGGCACTCGTTCAACTTCTGCCGCATCAGCATTCGACAGTGCCTCCACAGAACCAAAACTCAATGCCAGTCGCTCTGCTGTTGATTCGCCAACGTGGGGAATACCCAATCCGAAAATAAATCGCGCCAATGTAGTCTGTCGACTGCGATCAATCGATGCGATCAGATTTGTAGCCGACTTGTTACCCATGCGATCGAGCGCTTCTAATGCATTCACATCAAGTTGATACAAATCAGCTACATCATCAATCACATTGTTATCGACCAACTGCTTAACCAATTTACTACCAAGTCCCTCTATATCCATCGCTTTGCGAGATGCAAAATGCTTAATCAACTCACTCAATTGGGCCTTACATATTAATCCAGCACTGCATCGTATAACGACACCACCCTCATCTGCTATCACATCGGCACCGCAGGCGGGACAGTGCTTGGGGAATTCATAGGCCGCAGCATTTGCCAATCTTTCACGGGTTACTACTGAGACCAGTTCGGGGATAACATCTCCAGCCCGCCGAATCACCACTTGATCACCCACGCGAACATCCAGGCGGCGTATTTCGTCATGATTATGCAACGTGGCGTTAGAGACAGTAACGCCCCCGACGAAGACTGGCTCCAAACGGGCAACAGGCGTCAACGCGCCAGTTCGACCAACCTGAATGTCAATGCCCCGAACAAACGTCAACGCTTCCTCAGCAGGGAATTTGTGTGCCAGCGCCCACCGTGGCGCACGTGCAATTGAACCCAAGCGAGCTTGTTCTGCCAAGCCATTCACTTTGTAGACCACACCATCGATCTCATAGGGAAGCTTGTCACGTGTCTCCAATAATCTCTGGTACGCGATTAGACACGACTCGATACCTTGTACGGTCTCGTTCTGTGGATTCGTCCTCAGGCCCCATGACTGAAGTTGCACCAGTGTTTCAGCATGCCCTGTCCGCGAGCTTCCACCCTCTCTCGTGCCTAAACTATGGCAGAAAAACTCTAGGGGTCGCTGCGCGGTAATGGCAGGGTCCAGCTGTCGCAAACTACCGGCCGCCGCATTGCGCGGATTGACGTACTCTTTTTCGTTGCGCGACCTCTGACGATCGTTCAAACGATTAAATCCCTCACGAGGCAAATATACTTCTCCTCGGACCTCCAGTACGCTCGGGTGCCGCTTACCCATTAGTCGCAACGGAATCGATCGTATCGTTCGGACATTCTGTGTTACATCTTCCCCCCGATTACCATCACCCCGCGTTGCGGCCCGAACCAAGATACCTGATTCATAGCGCAGGCTAACCGCCAAACCATCCAATTTGGGCTCGACCAGATAAGTGATCAACGCTACCTCCAACATCTCTTGGCAGCGTTGATCAAATGCCCTGACCTGCTCATCGGAAAAAGCGTTACTCAAAGAAAGCATCGGCACCGCGTGAACCACTTCGTCAAATCCGCTAAGCGGCTGCCCGCCCACCCGCTGGGTCGGTGAATCGCTTGTCTGTAGGTGTGGATGATCCCGCTCAAGTGAGATCAGTTGGTTCATTAATTGATCAAACATTGAGTCCGAAATTTTCGGCTCATCCAGCACATGATAATGATAGTTATGGTATTCAATCTCCCTACGAAGCCCACGCAGTCGGCTAGTTGTGTTGCCCGCAGCCTTCATTGACACACGAGAATTCACACAGAAAAAATTTAGTTGGCCGCCATTTCAACCGCATGATCGACATCAACCGATACGATTGCCGACACACCTGGCTCGCCCATGGTCACTCCCAGAAGCACATCGGCCGCTTCCATTGTGATCTTGTTGTGCGTGATCACGACAAGTTGCGTGCGATCTGAGAGCGTGCGTAATGTCGCACAATAGCGCTCGACATTGGTGTCATCAAGCGGCGCATCAACCTCATCAAGGATGCATAACGGCGATGGATTCAATCGAAACAAAGAAAACAGGAGCGCGACAGCCGTCAACGCTTTTTCTCCACCAGAAAGAAGATGAATAGTGCTGTTTCGTTTCCCTGGCGGTCGGGCCATGACAGTGACGCCAGCCGATAGGAGATCGTCATCTGTCAACTGGAGAATCGCTCTACCGCCCCCAAAGAGTTTCGGAAAAAACTCTTGGAAACTCGTATTAAGAGATTCAAATGTGTCTCTGAATCGCTGTTTCGTTTCACGGTCAATCTTGCGAATGACATTTTCCAGTGTGCTCAACGCCTCACTAAGGTCGTCGTGTTGTCGATCAAGGTATTCCTTTCGCTCGCTCTGCTCTTCAAACTCTTCTATGGCTACCAGATTGACTGGCCCAATTCTAGAAATCTTGTCAGCCAACTGAGCTGATTTTTCCTGCCACGCGGCTTCCGCTGCGCCTTCCGGCAGCTCCCGCACCAAAGCGCCTAACTCATAACCACCGGCCGTAATCTGCTCGAGCAGAGTCTCTGAACGTACAGATAACTCCTGCATTCTCATGCGTTGTTCTTCTAGCGAATCACGGGCTGCCGCCACATCCTGCTCATATTCAGAGAGCCGGGTGTACTGATCGCGAAACTCCACTTCAAGGTCAGAATGGGCGCTTCTCGAACTCGAAAGCCGCTTTTCTGTTTCTTGACGACGTTGCAGTAATTGCTGTAGCTGCTGATTCAACTCCGTGATGGGCTCTTCTTCATGGTCAAGCGTTTCGGCCAGTTCCGATTTCCGCCTTTGGTTGCTCTCAATTTGAATCATCAACCGATCGACAGAGGCATTTAATGCGTCTCGTGAGGCCTCGGCTCGCTGCAGTTCCAGTTCGAAAGTGTGCAATTCATTGCGTTGGTGTTGAATCCTCTGGCGGCTCACTGACACCACCTCAGTCAGACGTCCGCGCTCCTCGACAAGCTCACTTCGTTCCATTTCCAGCATTCCAGTCTCGTCCTCTGCCAGCGCGAAATGCCGATTCGCTTCGAGTAGTTGGCCTTCAGCATTGAGCAACTCCTGCCCAATTTCGTCGATATCAGTCTGTAACTGAACACGTCGTTTGTCGATTTGGGTGCGCTGCGTTTCCTTTTCGGCAAATTGTTGACGAAGATCCGATTGTTCTTGTTGCCTCTTCGCCACCTCCTCCCGCGAGGATTGCTGTGATTTTTCTAGTTGTTCAATTTCGTGGACCCGATTTTCCTGGCGCTGCTGAAGCTGATCGACCTCCTTGCCAATCAGTCCAACCTGAGTAACCAATTCATGGATTTCCTCTTCGCGCGCCAGCATGCCTGTCTGGGCACTCGGTGCTCTTGCGGACTGCAACCAGTTCGTTCCAACCACACTGCCGTCACGTGTGACGACACATTCCCCCATGGCCAGGTCAGGACGACGCTTCATCGCGTCTCCAAGTGAATCCGCGACATACACACCGTTCAGCAAAAACCCCAAGTCATAGCGTTCACAACTCAACTTTTCCAATAGCGTGTCCGCACTTGCCGCTGCATCGCCGTCATTGCCATGCCCCGCCTCAATCAAGAAAACATTCCTCGTATCTGGCAAGCTGGCCTCATCGTTGATAACCGTCTGTAGGTTACCTATACCCAAACCTACTAGCCGATCGCCCAGAACTGCATCCGCAGCACGCTCCCAACCGGGAGCGACATGGATTTCTCCTGCCAACCGTGGCGCATGAGTCAGACCTCGCCTTTCCAACCACTCACGATATTGATCATCCTCGTCTCCCAGCGCGGCCGCCTGCAATTCTTGCAGGGACTCCAGCCGGGTACTTTCCGTATGTAATCGCTGCCGTGCCGCGTCCATATAGACGCGCTGTTGTTCCCCTTCTGCCCTCTTCCCTCCGATACGTTCCAAAATTTCAGTCAGCGCGGCCTGCTCAGCGTCAACTGCGGCCGTACTTCTATCAACCGCCGCACGTAGATGCTCTAAATCGAGTGATTCTTCATCATCCAGTAATGATTGGTATTCCTCATCGAGTCGTGCCAGACGTTCCTGTGCGCGCTCATCTACATGTTCAATTTGCGAGATCCGCTCGCGCTGTACTTCCTGCGCTCGAGCAGGCTCAGCTGCCCTATGGGTAAATGCCTGCCAACGAATTTGCCAGTCTTCCAGAGCATGCTCATTTAAACTAAGTTCTTCTTCAGTCATGGTGACCGATTCAACGGTTACAGATCTCGATTCCCGCGACACGCCAATCTGAACCTCCAGAACCTGCTTTCGTTCCAGCTCTACTTCTTTTTCTAAGCGCAATTCCTCAATCGATTCGTCCAGGCGCTGAAGTTCGCTTCGCTGTTGCTGCTCAGTCTGACGGGCATGTTCAATGCGCTGTTCAACTGACGCGATGTCCGCACCAACAGCATAGACATCCCCTTGAATGGTGCTCAGTTTCTCCTGCGATGAGAGTTGCTTGGCTCGTATCTCCTCAATAATTCGTTCCAATTCGCGTTGATCGGCCAGCTTTGACTCAGCATTTGATTCGGCCACAGTCGTTTGTTGACGCTCACCTTCTATAATCCGCATCATTTCTACATGACGCAGGGCCAGTAGCTCACCATTAACCGTGTGTTCTTCATCTTTTAGTTTCTGATAACGCCGTGCGGCTTGGGACTGTCTGTGAAGTCGACGTAACTGCGTTTCCAATTCACTCCGGATATCGTTTACCCGTGAAAGATTCTCTCGTGTGTGCCTTATCCGCGTCTCCGTTTCGCGTCGACGATCCTTGTATTTCGAGATTCCAGCGGCTTCTTCAACAAATGTGCGTAAGTCTTCGGGTTTCGCCTCAACGATGCGACTGACCATTCCCTGCTCAATGATTGAATACGAACGATGTCCTAGCCCCGTTCCTCGAAATATGTCGGTGATGTCCCGGCGCCGACAACGAGTTCGATTTAACTGGTACTCCGAATTGCCATCGCGTGACAGTGTTCTCTTAACCGAAATCTCGGAAAACTGCCCATAACCTTCCGGCGCGTGGTTGCCGTCGCTGTTATCAAAAACCAATTCAACAGAAGCTTTCCCCACTGGCTTGCGGTTATCCGTACCATTAAAGATCACATCGAGCATGGTGTCGCCACGCAGATTACGAGCTGACGTTTCGCCCATGACCCATCGCACCGCGTCAATTACATTTGACTTCCCACAACCATTTGGCCCGACTATGCCGACAAGATCACCCGGCAAGGTAATCGTCGTTGGTTCTACAAAAGATTTGAATCCGGCGAGTAGGAGTTTCTTAAGGCGCATAAGGCAGTTCAGGTAATTGGCTGACACGAAAAAGCACAACCTAAGACCCTTGATTTCAGTGCGCGGAAGCCCTTTGGCTCTGCAACGTAGGGAGGAGGATAAAGAGGCGTGAATCTGCTCAAAGCGGGATCAATTATACCGGAACCCTGTCTTCGGTACGGGCAATTTAGTCAAAACCCGCATTCCGCGCGTGCCTTTGATAGAGGCAGCTACCCCTTAACCTTGTATACCCATTGCACGGGCCAAATCGGTCTGTTATAACCCCCGGCCGCCTATCTCACTGAATAACTGAACTCACCAAACCCAAGACTCAACTTATGGCTACTCCAACACAGACCGCAAAGAAGCGGAAAACTCGATCGAGCGCGGCTGCCCCCCGCGCCGCCAGTCCGAAAAAGGCCGCTGGCAAACCTGGGGCCACCAAAAAGGTGCCCCCTAAAAAGGTTTCGGCCGAGAAAAAAGCAACCGGTAGCAAAACCCAACCCGGTGCCAGGAAAAAGGCTCGCGGAAAAACCAGCAACCCTAGGGTAGCAACATCATCGTCTCGAGCAAACCCTGCCTCACTCGAATTGATCCACGGCATTGTTCCTTATCGAGAAAAACAGAACGAGCGTTATATGAATAAACAGCAAATTAGCCACTTCGACGCCATTCTTAAGTCCTGGCGCCACGAACTTGTGGATGACCTCGAACGTACCGTATCGGCTATGCAGGATGAATTACTCAATCTACCTGATCCAAATGACCGCGCCAGCCAGGAAACGGATCGATCACTTGAACTTCGAACACGAGACCGTGAGCGCAAATTGATTCGCAAGATTGATGAATCACGCGCCTCAATTGCAAGCGGTGATTATGGTTATTGTGATAATTGTGGTATAGAGATTGGCGTACAACGATTAGAAGCTCGACCCACGGCAACACAGTGCATCGACTGCAAAAACTTAAACGAATTGC
This sequence comes from Gammaproteobacteria bacterium, assembly GCA_022451485.1. Taxonomy (GTDB): domain Bacteria; phylum Pseudomonadota; class Gammaproteobacteria; order Arenicellales; family UBA868; genus UBA11791. The sequence continues at coordinate 56,689 of JAKUQS010000011.1, read as the reverse complement.
GAGAAAAACAGGGGTACTAACGCGAGGCGACTCTGCTGCCCACCAGCTTGCAATGCTTCGTGCTCGTTTAGCATTCCGTAACCCGCTGATGCGCAGCATGCAGTGTTAACTGATGTACGATCTCATCATTCGCAACGCCAACATCGCCTGCGACGATGGCAGTACCATAGCGGGTGATGTGGGGTGCCGTGACGGGCGCATTCAGGAAATTTCCGCATCCATCCATGCGCAGAGCAGAGAAAGCGTTGATGGCAACGGTCACCTTCTGCTTCCCGGTGTAATTGACCCCCAAGTTCACTTCCGCGAGCCTGGGGCGACTCACAAGGAAGACCTTGGCTCCGGCGCACGGGCCGCCGTGCGCGGCGGCGTGACTTCTTTTTTGGAGATGCCTAACTGCAACCCGCCCACTATCAACCAGGAACAAATGGATTGGAAACTAAAACGGGCTTCTGAAACCTGCGTTGCTAACTTTGGTTTCTTTGTCGGTGCCACGAAATCTAACCTTGAATCTTTGAATAGTGTTTATCCCGCTTGCGGAATAAAGATCTTCATGGGATCAAGCACGGGCAGCCTACTTGTTGATGACGACGACTCACTGGATAAGATCTTCTCCCACGGTCAACGATTAATTGCCGTCCACGCCGAAGATGAGAGTCGTATCAAGCAACGGACTGGCATGTTACTCAACGATAACAACACAACGTATGACTATTCGACCCACTCGCAAGTAAGAGATGCCGAAACTGCGTGTATCGCCACGCGGCGAGCACTAGAACTGTCCGAGCGCTACGGTCGACGCCTACATATTCTGCATCTCTCCACCGGGGAGGAAGTCGAGTTATTACGCCAGAAAAAACCTTCGCAGGTAACCTGCGAAGTCATTCCCAATCACCTTTTTCTCAGCACTGAGGATTACAAAACTCAAGGCGCGCGGGTGGTGATGAATCCCCCGATTCGAGAACCCGCCAATGCTGATCAACTTTGGGCGGGGCTTCACGATGGCGTAATTGATATCATTGCAACGGATCACGCGCCCCATACCCTGACCGAGAAATCAGTGAACTACCCAGCAACACCTAGCGGCATGCCGGGTGTAGAAACTTCGCTACCATTAATGCTAACCGCAATGGCCGAGGGGCGATGCACACTCGCAGAGATCCTGAACTGGATGTGTCGTGGTCCCGCGCGGCTTTATGGCATACCCAACAAAGGCCAAATTGCCGAAGGCTTTGATGCCGACCTGACCTTAGTCGACATGGACACCACTCAGTTACTTCGAGATGAAGATGTCGTCAGTCGAGCGGGATGGACCGCCTACCGAGGTCGTCGATTAACCGGTTGGCCGTTGGTTACCGTGGTCGGTGGCCGGGTAGTCTACGCGGATGGTGGAATCCGACCAGGTGTCTTTGGGCAACCCCTGACTTTCGATGCCACACAAACTCTCTAACCGGGACCACTCGGCTTCCCAAGCATTGGGTGGGCTCGTGTTAATGAATAGCCCGCCGATCGGCGAACGCCTGGTTAAGGGTATTTGAATCCATATACTCCAGCTCTCCACCCGCTGGCACGCCGCGGGCCAGACGACTAATCACAACCTCTCTGCTGGCAAACTGATCTGCCAAATAATCTGCCGTCGCCTGTCCCTCGACAGTCAGATTGGTCGCCAGAATGACTTCGGTCACAGGATATTCATCTAGAATCAGTACCAGTCGACTGATGGCCAATTCATCGGGACCGATGCCATCCAACGGCGACAAGCACCCCATGAGTACAAAATAAAGCCCCGTGTACGCGCCGGCTTGTTCGATGGTTTCGAGATCTGCCGGTGTTTCAACCACACACAATAAGCCCGCTTCGCGCTTGGGGGAGGTGCATATGGCACACGTCTCAGTTTCACTGAAATTGTTGCAGCGCACACAATGCTTGACCGAATCGGCCGCATCATTAATCGCTTCAGACAATAGACGCGCCCCCTCTCTATCTCTTTCAAGCAGGTGAAACGCCATTCGCTGCGCCGTCTTCGGCCCAACACCAGGCAACCGTTTTAGGGCCTGCCTTAATCGATCAATTGAGTGGTTCTCAGACATGAATCAAAACGGCAAATTAAGACCCGGAAGATTGAGTCCAGCGGTCAAGCCCCCCATTTTCTCCTGACTGGTTTTTTCAACCCGGCGCACTGCATCGTTTACCGCAGCCGCAACAAGGTCTTCCAATACCTCCTTGTCATCACCAATAAGACTGTCATCGATACAAACACGCCGAATGTCATGTCGACAGGTCATGATGATCTCAACCAAACCGCCTCCCGCACTGCCTGTCACCTCTATCGTCGCTAATTCTTCCTGCGCCTTTTTCAGATTGTCCTGCATCTCCTGGGCTTGTTTCATGATATTGCCCAATGGTCCTTTCATTTTCAGCCTCCTTTCTGGCCGGTCTGAACAGAATCTGGCACAACAGTCGCATCGAATCGATCAATAATGTCCTGCACGACCGGATCCTGCATCAATTTATCGTAAGTCTGCTGTTTCGCTTCCTCGGTACGCTTTGCTTGGACCACAACCGGTGTCGCAACATCGTTTGTATTCGATGCCTCCACCACCTGCAAGACAAAGGTCTCCTCACCCAACAAAGCGCCGATTTTCTTCTCGAGCTCCTGACGACGAGTCGCTTTATCGAGATGCTGCAACCCACCCGCTAGTCCAACGGTCAATGTGCCCGATTCGTACGTCTGTGGTGAAAGGTTCATTGCCAACTCTCGTGAAACGCCTTCAAGAGCAGCATCATCAACCAACCGAGCCCACACCAATGGCTCCGCAGGATTAAGCGACTTGGGCACTGAGTCATTGTGCGAACTCTTCTTGTCCGGAGCAACCCGCACGGGTAATCGTTGAGTCGGTAAGCTCTCGCCCCCCTCAGAGACGTCCTCTTCCCCTGCTGGAGTATCGGGGCGGAACAACAACATGCGCAGCAACGCCATTTCAAAGCCGGTGGCCGGATCAGGCGCTAACGGCAAATCAGCTTTGCCAAGCAATCCAATCTGGTAAAACAACTGTACATCCTCCGGCGTTATTAATTCGGATAATTCAGCGATAACATCGACGTCTAACGCTTTGGCATCGACAGCATCCGGAGCAATCTGATACAGACAGATGTCATGGAGCAACACGAGCAAGTCGTCAAGCACTAATCGATAATCCAATGCGCGTTCCCGGAGTGCTTCCACGACTTCCAGCAGTGCCGCGACATCTGCCTCTGCCAACGCACGGATCAATTGCTCGACCTGCCGCGTTTCGATCATGCCGAGCATGTCACGTATAGCACCACCGGCCACCGTTCCACTGCCAAAAGCAATCGCCTGATCCAGCAGGCTGAGTCCGTCTCTCATACTGCCCGCCGCTGCCCGCGCCAGCGTATTGAGTGCATCTACATCAAACTCCACCGCTTCCGATTTCAGTATCTTCTCCATTTGTGAAACGATTTCAATGACTTGCAATGCACGTAAATTAAACTGCAAACAACGAGAAAGAATAGTCGGCGGTAACTTCTGTGGATCGGTAGTAGCAAGCAGAAACTTCACATGGGAGGGGGGTTCCTCCAGCGTTTTTAACAAAGCATTAAAACTGTGCCCAGATAACATGTGTACTTCATCGATTAGGTACACCTTAAACCGACCCATCGTCGGCGCATACTGAACGTTGTCGAGAAGCTCCCGCGTATCGTCTACCCGCGTACGAGAAGCCGCATCGACCTCGATCAAATCGACATAACGACCTTCATCCACTGCGATACACGCATCACATTTTGAACACGGCTCTGCCGACACACCACCATCACAATTCAATGCCTTAGCCAGCAAGCGGGCTAGGGTAGTCTTGCCAACACCCCGGGTTCCCGCGAAGAGAAAGGCGTGATGGACGCGATCCTGCGTCAACGCTGCAGTCAACGCTGTCACCGTTGATTCCTGACCGACAACATCTGCAAACTGGCGTGGGCGCCAGCGTCGCGCAAGGGCCTGATAACTCATATCAAAATTGTCACAATACGACCAGTCCGGACCATCGGGGTTAGCCTGTCAATATAACAGAGAGGAATTGGAGGCGACGCCGACCAGCCTTATCCTGGCACTCGACCTGATTGCTGCGGCTGCTTCCTTCCGGACCTGACCGGGTTCACAACCTGTCGCCACCAAGGAGACCAGCCGCCGCCGCCATTGTTCAATCCGCGAAGGCGCTGCCACAAACCCATTTTAGGCGGGGGAGTGTAGCATCGTGCCATCCAACAACCAGGCCTTGAGTGAAACAATATGGCCCATTCTATTGACCTCCGCTATCCCACAGGTACCACCATAATCCACGACATCATCTTCTGAGCAAGACTGAATAATGTACTGACCACGGGGACACCCAGCAGCGACAAACCGATCAGACCCAACAGCAACAGATTGCCGTAACGTTGATTGTAATAACGGTACCGCTGCGCCCAATGTCGCGGCAAGAAGTACGGCAATATGTAATGTCCATCTAACGCACCGATTGGCAGCAAATTAAACAACATCAACAACAGGTTGAGCACCGTAAAATATAGACAGAAAACCCAAGGACCTTCTTGACTAGCCGACAACCACTCGAATTCAATCATCAGAAAATAGCCGTTTATCGCCACCACGGCCAGTAACAGATTCATTCCAGGTCCCGCCGCCGATACCAGAAGATCAGCATAACGCGACGTGAATTTTCGGGGATCGGTTGGTACCGGTCTGGCATAACCAAAGCCAACAAGAACCACCATCAGTAAACCAACGGGATCAATATGAGCTATTGGATTAAGCGTTAGGCGCCCCGCTCGCTCAGCCGTATCGTCGCCGAAGCATCGTGCCGTCCAGGCGTGTCCAAATTCATGAAACGACAGCGCAATAACAATGGCAACAAGCAACATAGAGAACAAGGCCCAATGCCCTTGGGACAACAAGTTAATCATCAAATATGCTCACCTAAGACCGGGTTGGTAGCCTAGCACAAGGCGACACGGCTTCAGTCGATACATCACGCGCTGGCCTATCGTTGCTCTAGAATTCAGATGGGATGGCCATCAACAAACCCAAAACCTATCGCGAACTGTGTCTCGCCCCTTATCGTAGCCTAATCCGTTGGCTGGGCATGGGCATCCTATTGGCTCTCATTGGCATGCCTTTGGGGGCCGCTGACGCACTGCTACCCTACAACGCCATTTACAAGGTCAGTCGATCTGGGTTGACTGCAGAACGACGCATTGAGCTTCGCCTGAACGGCAACACTTATACATTGGTCGCCACCACCAAACTCACAGGCCTGCTTGCCCTAACCGGACGCGGCCCCATCATTGAGGAATCACACTTCGTTCTCGAAAACAATCGCATTCGACCGTTACGCTACCAACTGGAAGACGGCAGTGATAGTCACGATAAAGACATTCAAATTAACTTTGACTGGCCTTCAGGGAAAAGTCATGGTTACGCTAAGGGAAAACAACGGACATTGCCTCTGATCTCCGGATTGCTGGATCCGCTGACATTTCAACTGGCAGCCAGACGCTCGTTAATGCGTGGCGAGACGACACCCGTTGTACACGTGCACGAAGGCGATCGCATTCGACGTTACAATTTTGTCGAAGAGGCAACTCAGATGATCCAATTGAGGAAAAAACCAATTGATACCATCCGGTATTTTGTAGACCGCGGATCCAAACGTCGTCTGTACTGCTGGCTAGCACCGACCCTCGACTATCTTCCGATTCGACTCGAACAGCGCCATCATGAAAAGTTGAAGACCCTAAGCACCTTAGTCGACAGCTCTAAAATGTGAACATCACCATTTATTGCATTCCATCTAGTCCTTTAACCGCTCAGACACCCATAAGAGAATAATTAATGCTCTGGATCCCCGTTACGCTCGCGGCTGCTTTTCTGCAGAACATCCGTTCCGCGCTGCAGAAAAGCCTCAAGTCACAACTTTCAGACATGGGCGCAACCTATGTCCGATTTGTCTACGCGTGGCCCTTCGCCATCGCTTTCCTCGCGTTGCTGATCTTTGGTTTTGACATTTCTATTCCACGTGCCAATCTGGCATTCCTACTATGGGTCATCGCCGCCTCAGTTTCACAAATCATTAATACGTTCCTTCTGCTGTGGCTTTTTTCATTCTCAAACTTTGCCGTAGGCACCGCCTACTCCAAGACGGAGGTGGTACAGGTCGCTATGCTGGAACTGGTCTTACTGGGTCAAACCACTAGTTGGATTGGGGCTGGCGCCATCGTACTTTCGACTATCGGGGTGCTGGTGATCTCTGCTGGGAAAGCCAAGTTGAGCATGGCGAACCTAGCGCGGGGGTTGGGACAGAAAAGCACCTTAATCGGGCTGGCCTGCGGTCTTGTTCTTGGTGCCTCTGCCGTCTTATTCCGGGGCGCTACCCTGGCACTGGAACACGAGTCAGTCCTAGCTAAGGCGGCCTACACGGCGGCGGTAGCTACCGTACTACAAACCGGCATCATGACCGTGTGGCTACGGCTACGAGAACCTGGCCAAATCACACTGGTAATGCGCCAATGGCGCACTGCAGGTGCCGTTGGCTTCGTGGGCTGGTTGGGCTCCCTTGGATGGTTCACCGCATTCGCTCTGACCAACGCGGCCTACGTCCGTGCATTGGGTCAGATCGAGCTGGTCTTTTCCTACCTCTCTGCGGTCTTCTTTTTTCGAGAGCGCGTCACCCGTATCGAAGTGATTGGTATTGGGATGCTGATATTGGGAATTGTGGTTTTAGTGCTTGAACGCGGCCAGAGTTAACACCATTCAGCCCCTTCCACCATCCGTTAACCCACGCGGGCCCTACACTCCGTCAGGACGGCCCGATCATATCTAGGCTTATGACCGTCACGCCAACACCGCACTGCCTAAGCAATAACCCGTCAATTTGAGGAATATCCATATGAATGTCCATCGTAACTCTGATAACCCTCAGCACTATCTTGGAAAAGTAAAAGGTCTAGTTCTCGATTGGAGCGGAACAACAGCAGATGCTTACGTCCTCGCGCCGGCAGTGGTTTTCGTTGAGGTCTTTAACCGACAGGGCATCGAAATCAGCATGTCCGAAGCCCGGGGGCCAATGGGCCTGCGCAAGGACCTGCATATTAAAGCATTGACGGAGGAACCCACCATACGAGAGCGTTGGAGCCGTGTGCACGGTAACCAGCCCAATCAGAAGGACGTCGACCGAATGTTCGAGGATTTCGTCCCATTGCAACTGAATTGTCTTCGCAACTACACGACTTTGCTACCACATGTTGCAGTTGTTACACAGCAACTGCAAAGAGAGGGAATTAAGATTGGATCGTCGACTGGCTTCGTGCGTAGCATGGTCGACATACTCGAAGCCGATGCCAAAAAACAGGGCTATACGCCAGACGCCTCGGTCGCCGGCGACGATGTCATCAATGGTGTGCGACCTAAGCCGTTCATGTTGTATCGCAACCTTGATTTGATGGACGTGCATCCCATCCAGTCTGTCGTCAAAGTAGACGACACCACCTCGGGTGTGGGCGAAGCCCTACAAGCGGGCTGCTGGGGCGTTGGCATTGCCCGCTATAGCAATTACATGGACATCAATAGCCTAGAGGAAGCCGCAGCACTGTCGAGTCAGGACATCAGCAAACGCCTAGCGATGAGCCAGGACATCCTACGCAAATCCGGGGCACATTACGTCATTGATACTTTTGACGAACTGCCTGCGGTTATCTCCGACATAAACGATCGCCTCGCGCGTGGCGAAAAGCCGTAAGGCACGGCAGCGATCGTTTCGCGCGATGTTACCCTACTCAATCAAACTACGGGCCAGCGACTGCTCCGAGCAAAGCGCGGGCCCTTTTCACCACTGGCACATCAATGACCAGACCATCGAGAGATGTCGATCCTCTGCCGTTGCGCTCTGCCTCTTCAAAAGCGGCAACCACTCTGCGCGCATAATCTATTTCCTCAACACTCGGTGCGAACGCTCCGTTGATGATTTCCACCTGCGCCGGATGAATGGCAAACTTTCCCTTAAATCCACACTGCTTGGATGCCGCAATATTTTCCCGTAGCCCCTGTTCATCGCGAAACGAGAAGTACGGTGTATCCAACGCTGGCATCCCGGCTGCACGAGCGGCAATACACATCGACTGTCGAGCAAAGGCGACCTCGGATTCATCACCGACCCGCCGAATACCCATATCGTGTGTGAAGTCTTCCGCACCGAAAGCGGCTGCGACAACACGGCCGTCCGCAGAAAGAATCTCGAACGCGTGGACAATCGCACTCGCGCTTTCAAGCCACGGAATGATTCTAAGCTGGCCAGTTTCCAATCCATGTTCGCGTTCAACTGTCAGCATCAGCTGGCTGACTTTGATCACATCCTCCGGTCGATCAATCTTGCCTACCGAAATACCAACAATGTCCGGACCCACAACCGCTCGAAGATCATCCTCGAAGTGCCCACTTTGCATACTATTGAGTCGAGGGATCACGACACGTCCCGTCCCAGAGAATGCCTTGAGATGATCTGCGACCACCTCCCTAGCATTGACTTTCTCCGAGTCTGGCACAGAGTCCTCCATGTCGGGAATAAAGACATCTGGCTGAAAACTCAACGCCTTGTTGATCATGTTGGGCTTGTTGCCCGGCACGAACAATAGGCTGCGGGTTGGAAACGTCACTTAATCTGCCTGCCAAATACACTGCCCGGGGCAAGTTCAGTTCGCGCGGCAAATTCGCCTGCATCAATCTTGCCAAAGTCAGGGGCGCGTAATCGATCAATCTGGAGACCGCCCGATGCCGTCGCGACAACCAAGCTATCGCTCTGAACCGCTACCACTTCCCCGGGTGCACCGTTGGCATCGGCTTTACGACAATCCAGAATTCCCAACTCTTGATCGTCATAGGTTGTCCACGCGCCGGGCTGTGGGTTAGCACCGCGAATGAGGTTGTATACCGTGTCGACCGACTGCGTCCAGTCAATCTCGACGTCTTCTTTTCGACACCAACCTTCGTAAGTGCCCGCCTCAGGGTTCTGTGGAATTTTCTCAGCAGTACCATCGCGAACACGATCGACACCTTCCACCAAGGCTTCTACCCCCATGGGGAACAAGTGATTGAAATACAGACTTCCAAGTGTATCGTCTGGACCTATATCAACCTCCCGCTGCAACAGAATGGGTCCCGTATCCAACCCATTATCCGGCCAGAAAATACTAAGGCCCGTCTTGTTCTCACCAAAAATAATGGGCCAGTTAATCGAACTCGGCCCCTTGTGCAACGGCAGTAAGGATGGATGATACTGAATGGATCCCAAGCGTGGCGTATTCAATGCGTCCTCGGGAACAAACAGCGTGACATAAGCCATGACGCATAGATCGGCCTTCAACGCAGCCATCTCGTCCCACACGGCCGAATCCTTATAAGAGACTGGCTGATACACCGGCAATCCCTTCTCAACTGCAAATGTCTTCAGGGGGTCTTGTCGTTCCCCACGATCTGGCGAGCAGTACACCGCCACCACATCCTCCTGTCGTGCCAGTAATGATTCCAGCACCGCTTGGCCAAACGCCTGCTGCCCATGAACAATCAAACGCATGTCGCTCTCCTTTCCCGCAATGGCTAAACCGCACCTACCGAGCGCGCCGCCTCGATATCAGCATTGTCCATCCCCAACACCTCACTCAGAATTTGGTCCGTGTGTTCCCCAAGCAAAGGGGATCTTTCCACAGCTGTGGTCGAATCAGACAGCTTGATCGGATTACCCACAGACACATACTTGCCGCGGGTTGGATGGTCAATTTCGACCACGGTGCCAGATGCTCGCAGCGATTCCTCTTCAGCCAATTCCTTCATCGACAACACCGGCCCACACGGCACATTCAGCGGATTTAGAATCTCCATGACTTCAAACTTAGATTTAGTCATGGTCCATTTTTCGATTTCCTCAAACATTTTCTCGAGTTTTGATAACCGTCCCTTAGGTGTATTCCACTCCGGATCGTCCAACCAATCCTCATGACCGATCGTACGCGCCAAACCCTCGAAGGCCGCTGCCTGGGCAATAACGTAAGTGTAGGCATCAGGATCAGTTTCCCAACCCCTACACCTCACAACCCACCCAGGCTGACCGCCTCCAGAGGCATTGCCCGCTCTTGGCGTTGCTTCGCCAAAAGTGCCATTCGGATACTGCGGGTACTCGGTCAACGGACCATGCGCCAAACGTTGCTGGTCGCGCAATTTAACTCGGCAAAGATTTAATACACCATCTTGCATTGCGCACTCGACGCGCTGACCACGACCGCTAGTGACACGCTGAAATAATGCCGCGGCTATACCAAGGGCCAAGTGCAAACCAGTTCCTGAATCACCAATTTGTGCACCAGTGACCGTAGGCGGCCCGCCGTCAAATCCGGTGGTGCTGGCACCTCCGCCTGTGCACTGCGCGACATTCTCATAAACTTTGCAATCTTCGTACGGCCCTGGTCCAAAGCCCTTAACGGAGGCATAAATCATCCGGGGATTAATTTCTTGGATTCTTTCCCAGGTGAAACCCATTCGGTCGAGCGCCCCAGGGGCGAAATTTTCCACCATGACATCGCATTCTTCTATCAAACGGGTGAATATATTTTTCCCTTCAACACTCTTAGTGTTGAGTGTGATGCTTCGTTTGTTGTGATTGAGCATAGTGAAGTACAGGCTATCCACATCAGGTATGTCTCGCAACTGCCCTCGAGTAGCATCTCCAACACCAGGACGTTCAACCTTAATCACATCAGCACCAAACCAAGCCAGCAGTTGGGTACACGTCGGTCCAGACTGGACGTGGGTCATGTCCAGAATACGAACGCCTTCGAGTGCTTTCATCATTAACTCCGGTGTGTAATCGATCGATGCCTAACAGCTACTTGTACATTGTTTGCGCCTTCGTGCCTGGCGCATATTCCCTAGGATCAACCCAGACATTGATTACAGCCGATTTTCCGCTGCTTCGTACCGCCTCACGCGCCCGCTGCAGTGCCGGAGCAATCTCACGGGCCTCAGTCACTTCCTCTCCATAGCCACCCAACATCTCAGCAAACTTTGAAAAGGGCACATCACCCAACAAGTTACCAACACCACCGCGTTGCTCACCGTACTTGGTAATCTGCCCAAATCGAATTTGATTCATCGCCGAATTATTGCCGATCACCGCGATGTAAGGCGCATCAAAGCGGTTGGCCGTTTCCATATCAAAAGCGGTCATACCAAAAGAACCATCGCCGTAATAGCAGAGCACTTCCTTATTGGGGTGCACCAATTTTGTTGCCATAGCAAACCCGGTACCAATGCCCAGTGACCCCAAAGCACCGGGATCCATCCAATTACCGGGTGCACGGGGTTGCACTGCCTGCGCGCTAATTGTGACAACATCGCCGCCATCACCAATATAGACGGTGTCCTCAGTCAGAAATTCGTTTAACTCCCACGCGACTCGATAGGGCGAGATTGGGCTTTTATCCGAAAGGAACTGGGGCATCAGTTTTTCTGTTTTCTGTGCTTCCAGCGTGCGCAGTTCGTCTAGCCACACCTCGCGCGCACTTGCTCCATTGTCCTTGCGACCCGTTGTCGCCTCCAATACAGCGTGCAAAATGGCGCCCGGGTGCCCAACCAACCCTAACGACACATCTCGATTCTTGCCCACCGTACGGTAATCCATATCGATCTGCACCACGGTTGCCTCTGATCGCAACCGTTTCCCATAGCCCATACGAAAGTCAAAGGGGGTGCCAACGATGATGATGACATCAGCCTGATTAAATGCATCTCGTCGAGTGCGATGAAAATGATGCGTATCGCCCGGCGGTAAAATACCGCGCGCGGCACCATTAAAATAAGCAGGAACGTTTAACTGTCGAACCAGATTAACCGCTTCCTCATGGGCACGACCGCTCCAAACCTGAGTGCCGAGCAAAATGGCAGGGCGCTTGGCGGCAACCAGCATATCAGCCAGGCGTTCTATGTCAGCAGGGTCCCCTACTGACCGAGTGGAACCGCGATAGCGCCCCGATTCGGGCAACACGACCTTACTTAACTCTACCTCTCGGTCCAGCGTATCGCGGGGAATCTCGAGGTACGCCGGCCCTGGCGCACCAGAAAAACATTCTCTTGCTGCCATCGAGATCATGTCGGCAACCCGCTCCGTCGAACGCACGCCTGCCGCGAACTTTGTAATCGGCGCCATCATGTCAACGTGCGGTAAATCCTGTAGAGAACCCATCTTGTGCTGATTCAACGCACCCTGTCCGCCAATGTGCAGGACGGGGCTCTCAGACCGAAACGCAGTCGCAATACCCGTCATTGCGTTAGTGCAACCCGGCCCAGCCGTCGTTACGACACAGCCCAACCGACCCGTTTGGCGTGCATAAGCGTCGGCCGCATGCGCAGCAACCTGTTCATGACGCACATCAACGATGCGAATACCTTCGTCAATACAACCGTCATAAATGTCGATAATATGTCCGCCACAAAGAGTAAAGATGGTATCCACACCCTCGGCTTTCAGCGCCTTGGCAACCAGGCCCCCTCCGGAAATGAGGTCTGCCGATTCACTCTTTTGTGCCAAGGTGTCCTGTGCGGTATCAGAAGTTACTTGGTTCTTTGCGCTAGTCATTATTTTCTTCTCCCCTCCCTTGCAGGCCTTTCCCATTTTAATTTAGTCTAAATAATCAACGTATGCGTCAACATGGGTAGCCAGTTTGAGCGCGTGATCACGCACCAACTGCTCCGCTACGACAGTCTGTCGCTGTTCGATGGCTTCAATAATCCGCAGGTGATCAATGATCGACTTTTCCATACGGTTGCGTTCTCTGATGGTGCGAACACGAATAGCACGCATGTGAATAAAGAGACCTTCAGCGATATCACGAATCAGTTCACAATCTGCGAGATTAACGATGGCTTGATGGAATGCAATGTTGGTATCGGAATACTCATCGATATTGGCATGCACTGCCTCGGACTGATCAAATGTGGTGAAAAGATCACGCAGTCGACTAATTTCCTCATCGCTCGCACGTTCGGTCGCAAGGCGCGCGGCCATACTTTCCACCGCGGCCCAGACATGAATCATGTCAATAATGTCTTGTTTTCGCTTACGCACCACAAAGGCGCCCTTTCTGGGCACGATCTCTACCAATCCTTCCTGCGCCAGTGATGCTAATGCTTCCCGAATGGGGGTACGACTAACCTTGAGTTCTTCGGCCAAGCGTCGTTCATCGAGCCGAGCCGATTCTTCGTTGGCATAGATATCCATCGACATAATGGCCTTTTTCAATGCCGAATAGACCTTGTCCTTTAATACCGGTTCAGTCTTGATTGGCTTGAGTTTGACGTTGGCCATCAGCGAAAATATCCTGTCATTGGTATATGGTATACCACGCCGCGGCTAATTGCGATTGCCGCTCTGAATTGATCTTCCCCACTTCGCTCCCCACCACCGCCGCACTCTCAGTATCAGCGAAGGCCTTCAGGTGACCGCGACCGCCACAGCCGTTTGCGAAGCGCATTGAATAACGGTATGGCCAATAGCAACAGGGCAATGATCATGATGGGTGAGGCGATCGGCCGATTGAAAAAGATGGCGAAACTACCGTCGCTCATCAATAGCGCCTGACGCATCGAGGTCTCGGCCAGAGGACCGAGAACAATAGCCAGCACGGCAGGCGCCATGGGATAGTCCAGTTTGCGCATCAGATAACCGACTACCCCAAATATCAGGATTAACCACACGTCGTGCATATCCTGTGTTGGCACATAGCCCCCAACAACACATAAGACGAAGATAATCGGTGCCAGAATCGTGAATGGCATTCTGAGTACTGCAACAAATGCCGGAATAAATGCCAAGTTGATCAAAACCGCAAACAAATTCGCGACGTACAAACTGGCAATCAGTCCCCACACAAAATTCTCGTGTTCCACAAACAGCATCGGTCCAGGCTCCAATCCCCAGATCACCATTCCCCTGAACTGGATCGCTGTTGTCGGAGAACCAGGAATACCTAACGTCAGCATGGGCAGCATTGATCCCGTGCTGGCTGCATTATTCGCCGACTCTGGGGCAACCACCCCTTCAACACTTCCTTTGCCGAAAGAATCGGGATCTTTTGAGATAGTTTTAGCTACCCCGTAAGCCATGATCGCACCCGGCGTCGCTCCAGCGGCTGGCAAAATGCCAACAAAATAACCAAGTAAGGATCCCATGACGACGGTCTTTATCGTCCGTAGCAGATCCTTAAGATTGTTTAGTACGCGTCTTACCGTAATATCTGCCTGCGAGACCGTTACTTCGCCCCGCGTACTTTCGATAGTCCACAACATCTCGCCAATACCGTAGATACCTATGGCGAGAACAAGAAAATGAATCCCGTGCATGAATCCTGGTAGATCGCCAAAGACCAACCGTGGCTGGCCACTGATAATGTCAAGGCCGACAGCACTCAAAACAAGGCCAATACAAATTGAGAATAAAGTTTTAGGAATATCGTCGCCGCCCAGACCAATGAAAGTCGCAAAGGCCAGCATCATCAAGGCAAATTCCTCAGCAGCACCAAACGCAAGCGCGACCTCTGCCAGTGGTGGTGCAAACAATGTGAACAACACCACTGAAATCGTGCCGCCTATGAATGATGCACCCGCAGCCACTATCAGAGCCCGATCGGCCTCACCCTTACGGGCCAGCGGCCGACCATCAAAAGTCGTAGCCACCGCTGTCGATGCGCCCGGTATACCGAGCATGATGGAGCTGATTGCACCGCCATACATGGCACCGTAATAAATTGCCGCCAGAAAAATAATTGCCCCGGTTGGCGGGACAAGAAACGTCATTGGCAATAAAATAGCAACACCATTAACTGAACCTAAGCCCGGCATAGCTCCGATAAATAACCCTAAGGAGCAACCCGCAATGACCAATCCAATGTTCAGCGGTTGGAATGCGATGTCGAAACCTTGTGCCAGCAATTCAAGCATATGACAGATATCCTTTTTCACTACCACGCATTGCCATCAGCTCCTTTCCCACGCTAGAAGAACCAGTCATAAAGCGGATAAAAAAGCGGCTCAGTCCAACCTTTAGGCAAAGTGATTCGAAGCGCGACCTCGAAAAAGAAAAACGTAACCACAGGTGTTACCAGGGCGATGCAGAGCGAACTCAACCAACCATGACGACCCATCAATCGAAGATAAAACATCAAAAACAAGGGGATCGAAAAATACATACCGATAAAGTGAATAGCCCCGAGCATTACAGTCAGCGATCCTGCCACCGCGGCAAATGTGACGGCCACATCACCAGTCATATATGGCGCTTTGGAGTGTGACAGGGGACTTGATCGGAGAACCCAACGAACGACTATCCAGATGCACGATCCCAACATGCCAACAGAAAGCCAGAAGGGGAACGCCCCACCGCCGGGTCCTTCATCAGGAATCCAGCCGATGGGGAGTTCCCAACTTTTCCACATCAAATAGACAGACAGCAACGCGAGCACCAACGCCATCAACAACTCGGCTCTGCGCATAACGCTGTATCCCGCCTTTCCTACCCAAACAACGCTGGCCAACTAGATCTCACCGATATCCTTCAGTATGACTTTGTGAATGGCTTTTTCCCGGACCCAGTAGTCTTTTAACGCCGCTCCCGTCAGAAAATCACCCTGGAGACTCTTCTTTTTCATGTATTTCTGCCATTCGGCCGATTCATAAACAGCCTTGAAGACGCCGCGGTAATAAGCTTCAGCCTCGGCACTCATGCCCGGCGCACCCACTACGCTGCGTTGCATGAAGTAGACATAATCCTTGCCCAGTTCGCGAAAAGTCGGTGCATCGGGAAATACCGGCAGACGCTCTGCGGTGAAGGCCGCCAAGGCACGCGTCTTGCCCGCTTTATAGAAGCCTAATTGCTCTGACGGATTGTTCACAGTGGAATTGCAGTGATTTCCAGCAAGTTCTTTAGCGACTCGACCACCACCTTTGAAAGGTATGTACTTGATATCCAGGCCATATGCCCGATTAAGGAATGCGGTCAATAATTGATCTTCCTGTCCCTTGCCCGTCCCCGCCATGAGCCACTTGTTACCCGCGGCTTTAGCTGCCTTAACGAACTCCTGAACATTCTTGATACCCGAATCCACGTTTACCCATAACAGAAAGGTATCCTCGGCCATGCGACCTATCGGAGCAAAAGTCGTAATGTCTACGCCCAACTTGGGTTGACGCAACGGCGTCGTATAAAAACTGTTGAGCGTCACCATGATGGTGTGGTTATCCCCTTGCTTTCCCTTTAGGTGAATCAATGCCTCGGCACCGGAACCACCGGGCTTATTTACAGGCACGAATGGCTTCGACGCCAGACCGTGTTTTTCAATGACGCTCTGCATTAGGCGGGCCATCTTGTCAGCACCACCACCCTTACCGGCCATGATGACAAAGTCAACGGGCTTCTTTGGCTCCCAGCCCGCCTGTGCAGCACCGGACAATACCAATGCGAGCAATGCGGTCAAAATAACTCCTGGCAACAACACAAAACTTTTTAAATGTTTCATCTGTTAAATCCTCCTTTCTTAATACGCACAGTGTTCTGAACTTGACGACTGGAAGTCGAAGAAGACATATCTACAAATTCATTGAATGGCCAGCATTCATCCATCCAGTGATATCTTCATTCCACCGGTCAACACATAGTCCAGCATAAGGCACTCCCACGGCCTCTTGTCTGAGTACCTGATAAATAATGTAGCGCGAGCATGAACACCCAGTAAAGCGGTCAAAAAAGATTAATCGATGTCGAGCACGATCTTACCGAAGTGACCGCTTGATTCCATCAAACGGTGAGCCTCCGCAGCCTCAGCCAGTGGAAAAACACTATGGATCAATGGAACCATATTGCCTTGTGCAAAGTGCGGTAATACCGCAGCAGCAAACATACTGATGATTCTCGCTTTTTCGGGGATCGGCCGCGGTCTTAATACCGAACCCAAAATCTGCTGTCGTTTAACCAACAGCTGTGCCAAATGAAGTTCAGCTTTCACGCCTCCCATGACACCAATCAACACCATTTTGCCACTGACCGCCAACGCCCGCATATTTCGACTCAAATAGTCGGCGCCAATGTGGTCAAGTATCAGGTCAACGCCGCGTCCGTCCGTAATCTCATGAACTGCATCAACAAAATCAGTGGTCTGATAATCAACGACATGTAAAACCCCTTGCGCTCGTACTCGCTCTACTTTTCCTGTTGATGCCGTCACAATGAGTCTTGGCTCGTCGATTAACACTTGAGACAATTGAATCGCTGCAGTTGTCACTCCCCCACCCCCACCGTGCACGAGTGCGAACTGCCCTGCGCTCAATCCTCCGAGCATAAAAAGATTGAGATAAGCTGTAATATAGGTTTCACAGACACAGGCTGCTTGATGGAAATCGAGGACGGCCGGGATATGCATCATGTGGCCCGCATGTGCTAACGCATACTCTGCATAACCACCCCCACCAATAAGCGCCATCACACGATCACCGACGCGCCAGTTAGTGACCTCTTTACCCACCGGCGCCACAGTCCCCGCAACTTCCAGACCGAGGATCTCGGACTCGCCCGGCGGCGGCGGGTAATTGCCCTCACGCTGCATAATGTCTGGCCGATTGACCGACGCCGCCCGAACCTTTATCAGCACTTGCTCTGGACCGACCTCTGGCAGCGGACTTGTCCCCAAGACCAATCCCTCGGCAGGCCCATGCGATTTCAGAATCACTGCACGCATCGTATTGACCATGGTGTTACTCCAAGTAAGTGTGAGGAGACCATCTACAGTTAAACAGGCATTCGCCGAGTTAAGATCGCATCATAGCGAATGCCTCGACAGGCAATTGGCGGAGAGGGAGGGATTCGAACCCTCGATACGCTATTAACGTATACACACTTTCCAGGCGTGCGCCTTCAACCGCTCGGCCACCTCTCCCAGAGGCCGCCAGAGCCTAAACCAGTTGTTATCCAGGCGCAAACCAGATGCCGCCCTGTTTCAGGCTGGAATCACTTCCAACCCCCTGGCGAGACGCCCAATACCCTCAATGACTGACTCCGGTCGAAGCGCGCCGTACGAAATGCGCAACCAACAACCCTCCTCACAACCGAAGGCCGAACCGGGAACCACAGCAACCCGGTGCGCCTCAATCAACCAACGAACCAGTTCAAGATCACTCATCCGTGTGTCGTTGATTCGAGCAAAAGCATAGAACGCGCCACTGGTCTCGACCACCGATACTCGGCTACCTAACTCAACCAATCGCGTCAGTACTGTGTTTCGAACGCGACGCAGATCTGGTATCCACTTTGCCGTATAGGCATAACCGGCGCCTAGCGCGCCGATCGCAGCGTATTGACTCGGCATCGCCGCGCATATCAAGTTAGTGTCCTGCACTTTACGCATCGACAAGAGCAAGTTCTCTGGGAGCACAACATAACCCACTCGCCACCCGGCAAAACCAAACGATTTACTGAGAGAAAAAAAACTGATGGTGTGTCTACATGCCCCATCGATTGAACCTGGCGAGAAGTGGGGCACATCGGCATAAGTGAAATACTCATACGCTTCATCGCTGAAGTGATAAATTCCTCTGCGCGCACACAGACGATTGATCTGCCGTAACGTTGTTTCTGGATAGACGGCACCCGTTGGGTTATTCGGCGACACCGTCACCACAGCCCGCGTACGAGGAGTGATGGCACGCTCCAGTGCACCAACATCAGGTTGGTGCTGTGCGTCGGTTGGTACGAACACGGGCACGCAATTCACCATTCGAATCGCCATCTCCTGATTAAAATAATACGGCAGGAAAAGAATCACCTCATCGCCAGGGTCCGCAACCGTCAACAAGGCCTGTAGAAACGCCATATTGCTACCTGCTGTGACAACGATTGCACTACCGTCCAGATCGAACGAATTTTCTCGTTGTAGTTTCTGCCGAATCGCAACCTGTAATGGCTCTATCCCTTCTATCGGTCCGTACAAGTGATCGCCCGGATCATCTCCGAAGTTCCTCAACTGTTGGATAGCCTCCGTCGGAGGTGGGAAGTGGACAACTCCTTGACCCAGGGGGATCGTGCCCGGGTTGGCTGCCACCAAGTCCTGCACCAATGGAATCACGGGCGTCTGAACCGAACGGATCCGGCCGGATGTCGGTGCGTCATTTAGCATATTGATACCGTGACATGAATCGAGCCTGAAAAATAACAGACCAAGAACTTCAAATGCTATCCTTAGAACGGTATCATACGATGAGCACATCCCGATGTGGTGTTCCACTGGTGACTAACCTAGGACTCGTCCACTGACCTCATACCGCACCTACTGTCCATTGGGTCAACCCGGCGGCACGCCAGGTTGCGGCGCCCTCTCCATGCAGCACTGTCAACCGCATGCGCGGCTGCGACAGACAGGCGTAATCGTTGTCTCGGGCAGCGGCTACACAACACGACAGATCTAGGATATGGCACTCGACCCGAGTCTCGAACCCGCGCAAAGCGAACCGGCCAGTAGCACCGAAGAGGTGTTTTACACAGCCGCGCCATTACCACCCAGAACACGTCTGGATAAGTTCCATGTTGACCATCTGATTCATGAGTCGGCAGCTGGCTATACTTATTCTGCGAACGATGGCCTTCTGATCATTCAGGAATATTTCCCGCAACAGATCGCGGTACGAGATCTGGATGGAGTCTCGGTCATGCTTTGGGATGCGACAGCAGACGAGGAATATCAACAAGGGTTGTCTGCTTTTCTATTGCTTGCCCGTGTGCTGAGCCAAACTGATCACCCAGGACGTGTTACTCATTACCAGGAACAAAACGATACGGCGTATTACGTCTTACAACTAGAGCCGCGCACTACATGGGCAGATCTGCTTAGCACCGGGCAACGCTTGCCTGAAGACACGTTACGATCAGTATTACTGTCAGCAGTCGATTATCTCGGAGCCACCCACGCTGCAGGTTTACTTCATCTCCAACTGGAACCCGACAATTTACTGCTATCCGAGAATGAAGAGCTTTCTCTGATGGGATTTAATCCGACCGCCGTTGAAAGTCCATCCCACCTGTTAGCCCATAGCTCTCCTTTCCGAGCGCCAGAACTGTCGAATGATCACGATACAGTGGGGCCATGGACAGACTATTATTCACTGGGCGCATTGCTATACCAGGGGGTCATGAGAATACCACCCGCCGATGCTATTCGCCGCACTCGGGAAACCAGTGAAGGACGTTCCGACCCCCTCATCCCAGCAAAAGAGGCCGCAAAAGGCTATTACGGCGATTCACTCCTTCAGATCATCGACCATTTACTGTCGCTCGAACCGGCAGCTCGCCCAAATTCATCTGATGAGATCACCAGGGCCTTTGGTAGCAGTTTACCGAACGATGAAGAAGATGAGCGCAACCGACCCTTGCTTGCCATTGGGCGCGCTTTTAGCCGGCTAACCACGCGGTCCTCTATCATCGAACCCGACGTTTCCGCCGAGCCTAAGCTCGGCCCTTTAATGGCGAATTCCACGCGCGACACTGAAGACCCAGACGTTCCTGACACCCGACCCTTATTGCGAAACGGACAAATATTAAACAGCAGCGCTACGCCAACGAACTCGCCGCGTGAAGGCGCCTCAGCTGTTATTCTTGCTGGATTAGATGGATCAACTCAAGGTAGCACCCACACAGGATATCGTTCAGCGCCTGTTAATTCTGATCTATCTAACTCAATAGAGGCAGTCGAAACAACTACACAGGATGCGATTCCAACCCTGACCCATCGAGTCGAACTCCCATCAGGCGGCCCCTTGCTATCAACCGCCCCACACGCCCCGGTGACTTTAACCGAACACCCGAACGAAGATGTTCTTCGACACGACATGCAAAATGATCATCGGTCGGCGTCCCCCGTTGGCCTGTCAATCTATGAACCACATGATCAGATACTTAACACCGATGGGCCTGCTCAACACGTCGCTGACGCGCCTGCGATGGAGAATCAACATCAGGACAGACCGTCCACACCCCATCGTCGACAAGGGCTGAGGTGGCTCGCCTGGTTAGTTGCTGTGACTGCGATCGGTGTGATCAGTTATTTCTGGTTACAACTTTATAACCCACCTCCAGTAACCCATTCGTCGACCCGTATCGAACTGTTGGGTTCACACAATCAACGTAGCACGGGACTCGTCAGCGATGCTAATGCAAGCATTGAACTGTCTGACATTAAAGCGGCCAGCCTCGCCACGGTGAAGCAAATTGATTCTGATCCGACAAGGAGACACGGAACTAACCTGGCCAATGCGATTAATGCCTACTATCGTGGTCGCTATGGCAAGGCGTATCGCCTATTTCGGCCGTTGGCCGCGCAAGGAAATCACCAGGCACAGTTTCACCTAGGTCTAATTCTGGGTCGCGGCCTACACCAATCTAACAACACACAAGCCGCAACCCCTCTCTTACTTGAGGCGCTGCCCACCATTCGGAAACAGGCTAATCAACGAGTGGCCTGGGCACAAGGAGCACTGGGTGATTATTTTGCTGACGGCTTGGTCGTTGAGAAGAACTATACACAAGCGGCATTCTGGTATAAAAAAGGAGCCGCGCAAGGCCACCCAGGCTCCCAAAATAACTTGGGGTGGCTCTATATGAAGGGGTTAGGCGTGGAACCAAACGCCGATGCCGCGTTACGCTTGTTCCACGCCGCTGCCCAACAAGGGGTCTATCAGGCGCAACATAATCTCGAAATACTGGAGGGCATGGCCACTGCCGAAGACTAGCCTCCACACCGGCAACATATTTGTATTTTAAACGGCACCCTAACCACATTTTCCAACGCTTGAAAAGCGTTATGACTTATGGTTTCCAGCGATTGAACCGGCACTTGCGATCTCACTGCATGGTTGTAAGCAAGATGATCCACGGGGTTCTCTAACCAACATCCAGTTGATCTTGAATGTCACATGCGGTGCGGTTTTGAGCAGGTTCCATCGATCACCATGTGGCGGAGAGGGTGGGATTCGAACCCACGGTAGTGTTGCCACTACGCAGCATTTCGAATGCTGTGCGATCGACCGGACTCCGCCACCTCTCCGTGAGATTTAATAGTTTGAGATTTGACGCTTCGACACGGTTGAAATCAACCCCCTTCGATGCCATTTGATTCAATCGCCTCCAGACCCTTTCGGGGTTGCCAAGCTATCCCGGCAAACATCAAGGACCATTCCAAAATCAGAGTTTAACGCGAGTTCCTCGCAGCAAGGATATCCTAACGGAGTTTTGGATCTATTATCAGCCCTCCACTGCAAGCCTCCGAGTGCTTCTTTATCGACTTTCTGACAGGAAGCGACAACACCTAAAGACGGTGTGTCAATCACGCCTCAAACATCGACTTGACCCGGCAGTCCTCGCACATTTTGAGGCGATCGAGCGCGTCACCCTGGAACATCCTGTGCGAAGCCAATGTTTCAGCCATTTTATCAATCATGCTTTTCGTCGCAAACGGTTTCCCGCAGACAATACAGCCAAACGGCTCTTCTTCATTCAGGGTGCGTTTCATTAGTCGACTATCCGAATCGACCAGCAAACGCGCTTCCAAGGCAATGGCATTTTCGGGACAGGCACGCTCGCACAGGCCACACTGAACGCAATTCCATTCGATGAAATCAAGTTTGGGCGTATCGCTCCCGTCGGCCAGCGCACCTGCCGGGCACACTGAAACGCAGCCCATACACAAAGTGCATAGCGCGGTATCGACATGAATCTGGCCGAACGGTGACGCCGCAGGCAGCGCGATTGCTTCGATCGGTGAACTCTCTGGCGTCAAGTGGTCAAACACCAGACGTAAGGCATCGCGCTTGTTGTCGACACCACCAAATGTCGCGACATCGGCGACGACGCTTTCATCAACATACTGCGGCCAATCGGCACTTGAGAACTCTACTGCTGGCAACTCGGCGATAGACTGCCCGTCGTAATCAAGTCCCTCTAGCAGGCACCTAATCAATTCGATCTGCTGCGCCAAAGTTGTTAGCACTGCCCCTGGTGTACGTTCATGCGTCAAGATGCGAATACCCACCGCACCATACGCAAGCGCACTTAGCCAAACCTCAACACCTGTTGAACCGATCTCTTCAACCCGCCAAGGCAGTACGCCGTCGGGGAAGTCCGCACACACCGTTCTCAAATACTCTGCGCCAGAGTCAGAGTCATACAACAAAATGCAAGGTGCGGGCATACCAGAAATCCGCCACGCAGTTAGCACCTGACGAAGTCTATTCATCGTATCGCCGAGTGACGGATACGCGTAGGTTAAAGCTCCAGTCGGACAAACCGCACTACACGAACCCATGCCGTGACACCGATGCACATCCACCTCTACCCGCTCTCCAATCGAGATCACAGCACCAGCGGGGCAGGTATCGATGCAGCGTGTGCACCCGGTAATACCCCGCTCACCATGAGCACAGATATCAGGGTCGTAATGCACGTATTGGGGTTTTTCGAATTCCCCGTTAAGGCCAGCTATTTCCTCCAACACCTTTGGCATATTTTCGCGATTCGCCGATACAGCAAAATAACCGGGCGGTGGCAGTTCCAGAGTGATTGCCGGTTTGCGACCAAGATCAAGGACGACATCAAATGTCTGACTAGTAAGGTTCATCAAACCAGCCAAATTCTGGCTCTCACCATTGACATCGACAGTGACTTCGAACGCACCCAAATACCCACCAACGTCCATCAAATCAGCAGCCGCCACAAGAATGATTTGACCGCCGATTTCGCGTGTAAACACGGGCTTTTCGGATCCCGCCGATAGGTTATTGCCCTCAGTTGCCAGAATGGCCAGCGTGACCTTCCCGACAAGTTCCTCAGCTACGGATAGTGCATAAGGCTCGGGACCTACTATTAGGACCAAGCCAGTGGCGCGATAGCCGACCAGCGCAGTCGTGCTCTGCCGAGAGTCCATTGCCTTCGCAATGGCATCGCGACGCGCCAGTTGCGCAGCGCTATCTGAGGGCAAGCTAAATGCAAGAAATTCATCAACTGCTGAGATATCCGAATCGGTCATCATTCAACTCATGTTGGTGAGTGCCTGTTAGATTCCACGACGTCATCATTGTCGATCTGCGCCACAGGGTCAGCCGCCTCATGCTGGCTTTCATGCCCATCCCCACTGTCCACATCACTCGTGTCAACGGCAACAGATTGGTCATTCTCCAACCCGTCATTCACACACTCCTCGGCGGCACCAGCATGCCGTGAATCCTCAAGTAAAGCCGCTTTTTCTTTTTCCAACTTAACCTCTGCCTGGTGACGCATATCAGCTGTGACGATATCGCCTAACGGCAAGGCGGTAATGAAATCATCATCATAATCATCCAATCCATCAACAATGTTGAATGCTTTGCTATGAAAAAGTTTTCGCAGTGCTATTTCACGCAACTTATCGCTAACTTTGGGTGACAAAAATCCGCTGTAGTCACTGTCATCGTGAAGCGTCTCAAGGGCTGGCATATCCGCATCAGTTAAGGCGGGCACTGCGGGCTCTTCATCTGCGTTCTGTTCCGACGAGACACTCTCTTCCACGATGTCTAAGTCCGTCTTGCTCTCCATCTTGCGACGCGACCAACGCGCATAAAAACTTCGTGACTCCCGCATAGAATTTCTACCTATTGCTCAAGAATATCCATCAACGATACTCCCCGAGCGGTCGCTTGCTGCATACCCACGCACCTTGCTGCCAACGCTGGCGCTTACGTTTCTTCTTTTGTAGCGGTCGATAGTGATCCAACACATATCGTTCGACCCACAACTGAATCTCTCCGGGAATCGGCAGGTTAAAAACTAGACTGTCTGTCTCCATGTAAGAAGCGGCTTCGTCGTAACTCAACGTCACGAGTAAAGCGACGATTTCGCCTGCCTCATCTTCGGCGTCAGCATATTCACCGCTAACAAATATCCAGGGGCTCTCACCTTCCAGATTAAAATGATAGCTCTCAATATCATCCAGGTAGAGTGCAACATCATAGCCGCGCCAACTATACTGGCTCAAATGGCCATCGTCTTGGAGCGTCGTCCTTTCAAACCCTTTGCTCGCTTGTGCGGGCAATAGGCCAGTAACAGACCAGTGATCGATACTCCAGGATTTGTCATCGCGGCGTTTTCGCTCCACAATGACTGTAACGGGGAATCGCTCGATGGGAACACGCTGATCGGACTTGGATTCACTCATCACCAGACACTATACCGATCTTTATCACTTACGCTCAATCGGCAGGATCAATAAACAAAATGGCCAGAAGCAGGGCATCTGACGCAGCAAAGACACATCGTCCACAGATGTCAAATGCAGGACTTGATCCAACACAACCCGTTGAAGCCAGAGACGAGTTCGGTGACTCCCGATCACTTCACGTTGCCGGTGAGTACCCCCTAACAATCAAAGTTGACGAGCGGGAACTAGTCACCTTAATGACGCTCGGCACGTATCCTGAAACATTGACTTTAGGCTACCTCAGAAATCAACGCTTGATTGACGACATTGGTGAAATCGCCTCTGTCGAGGTGGATTGGGAACGCGAAACGGTCGAAGTAACTACCACACACGGGGAGGGAATTATCGACCTGCATGAAAAAATAAAAAAACGAACAGTAACGACCGGTTGTGGCCAAGGGACTATTTTCAGCTGTACGCTAGACAAACTCTACGACACTCGACTGGAACCAGTGCCGCTGAAGCAATCAACGATCTACGCACTGCTAAAAAATATCAGCGACTACAACCAAATATATCGTGCGGCAGGCGCAGTCCACGGTTGTGCCTTATGTGATGGACCAGAGATTTTGCATTTCGTCGAGGACGTGGGTCGACATAACGCGACCGACGCCATTGCCGGAGAGATGTGGCTGGAAGGCGTCACCGGCCATGACAAACTGTTCTACACCACCGGGCGACTAACATCAGAAATCGTGATGAAAGCCGCACACATGGGAATTCCAGTACTGATCTCGCGTTCTGGCATCACCCACATGGGCCTGGAACTCGCGCAAGACCTGGGTGTCGCGCTCATCGCCCGGGCCAAGGGCAGGCATTTTCTTGTCTACAATGGCGACGATACGGTGATTTACGATGAGATACCGCCGCGTAGCACCGCACCTGCCCGCGCAAAGGCACCACGCCAGTAAAAACGCAAGCTAACCGGGTACAGCCTGATACCAACCGTTAGATTGAATCAAACCTACTGGCGCATCAAAAAGTGTTGACAAGTTCTTGGCATTCAAGATTGATGCCTTGGGACCATCAGCAAAGACCTCACCTTCTTTCAATAACACCACCCGCTCAATCTCCGGTGGTAACTCGTGAATATGATGAGTTACCAGCACAATGGTCCGTCCACTCGCCATCAAATGACGCAACGTATCCAGATAGCGAAAAGTCGCTGTCAAGTCTAACCCGCTGGTTGGCTCATCCAGTACTAAATTGGCCGGTTCAGTGACTAGGGCACGCGCAAGCAACACTCGGCGTTGCTGACCGGTTGATAATTGTCCATACGGACGGTTTGCCAGATCACCAATGCCAATTTCTGAGAGAACAGCACGACTGCGCTCGACTTGCTCATCACTGAGCTGATGATGGTTCCATATCCCGACACTAGCAAAGAATCCTGATACAACCACTTCGATTGTGCGAACATATGCAGCGTAAGTCTGTTGTAGATCACCAGAAACGATGCCGAGTCGCGAACGTAGTGCCCACACATTCACCCGTTCCTCACCCAGTATCCTAATCTTCGCTCCAGGCTCCACCACAGGATAAAGTTCCCGCGTCAACAACTTGAGCAAAGTCGACTTACCGGAACCATTTGGACCAAGAATAGCCGTATTCTGACCTTGATTCAGACTCAGGTTAAACGACTGAAAAACGCGAGTATCACCTCGGAATACAGTCGCATTTAAAATCTCGACCAGAGGAACCATCAAGAATAATCGTACGCCGACTGCAGCGATGCGAGATAGAGAACCGTATCAGTCCTGGAGGATGTCGAGTAACAATGCACTAACGCAGCGCGATATCATCTTCGATAGTAATTTCAACGCCAGCTTCGGGAACCCTTAGTAACACCGAAGCCTTGAGTTTTTCTTCTCCACTTAGCGAACCGCTATCAACACCGGTACGCACCGCTTGTTCAATCTCACGCTGCGACTGAATGCCAACTTTTTTCAGAAACTTTCTGAGCTGTATGTTGAAGACTTCCTCGTCCATAATCATCTCACTAACCAATCGAATCCCCGAGGCGGCGTACTCTAGCACAGGCGTGAAAACACCTCGACACGCGGCGTCAATGCGAAACGGCGCTGCTTGGTACCGGTGACCCTTAAACTTATTTTCCCGCTTTCTAACAACTCTATAGTGGCCTCTTCCTCTCATTCATTAAGCTCACTACGGGTCGTACGAGTCTTTATCCCGTTTGCACTGGGTTATTTTCTCTCCTATGCCTTCCGGGTCGGTAATGCCATTATCGCCACCGATCTTACCGTCGATCTGCATCTGGATGCGGCCAGCCTTGGCCTTTTAACCAGCGCCTACTTTTTGCCATTTGCAGTCTTTCAGTTGCCGCTTGGGTTACTCCTCGATCGCTTTGGTCCGCGCCGAACGGAAGCCACACTACTCACGATCGCTGCAGCCGGTGCATTTCTCTTCGCCAATGCCCATAGCCTTGCTGGACTTGTCGTAGGTCGTTGCCTGATCGGTCTCGGCGTATCCGCATGTCTGATGGGCGCGTTCAAAGCGTACGTTATGTGGTTTCCAGCCAATCGATTGCCTGTCATTAATGGCGCACAAATGGCCATCGGCGGTCTCGGCGCACTGGCAGCAACTCGACCTATCGAAATCCTGTTGCAATTCATATCGTGGCGCGACATCTTTGTCCTGGCAGGCGCAATGGCACTGGTCGTTGCAATCATCCTCTGGATTATTGTGCCACCGGATCCTGATACGGTCAGCGATTCACCGCCACAAACTGTAGGATCCCAGGGGCTGTGGCACGTCCTGTCCGATCGCCGATTTTTTTCCATCGCCCCACTCACTGCAATCACCTCCGGCACTATGATGGCCATACAGGGTTTGTGGGCTACTGCCTGGCTAATGGATGTAGCAGAACTCGACCGCACATCCGCTGCCAACGCCCTCGCTGCCATGACCGCAGCCCTTATTGCCGGTTATTTGGTGATCGGAAAGATCACTGAAGCATTATCAGTAAAAGGCATAACCACTATGACGACAGCAGTCGTCGCCATGTCGATCGGGCTACTGCCCCAGGTTGTGATCGTGGCCGGCATCACCCATGCAGCCAGCATCACATGGATGGCCTATGGGTTCCTCTCCAGTGCCACCATACTGACCTACGCTGGCCTCGCACAACAGTTTCCAAAGGCGCTCGCCGGTCGCGTGATCACAGCGCAGAATGTGTGTACTTTCCTTTGCGCATTTCTTGCGCAGGCGGGACTTGGCCTAATCATTAATCAATGGCCAGCTATCAATGGCGGATATCTCGACCATGGGTACCGCCTCGGATTTGGATTAATGCTGGCACTACAGATCCTTGCACTGTCCTGGTATCTGATTACACGCCGAGGCCCGCAGCCAAAATCGCTCACGTTGCGTTAGACACGGCATAGGCTGCAGCGCTCTCACCCGCCAGTTTGCCAAAGACCGTTCCAGCCGTTAATCCTGATCCCCCTGGATAATTCTCGAAAAAGAGTCCGCCTACCAATTCACCGGCTGCGTACAATCCAGGAATCGAACGGTCGGACAGATCCTGTGTCTCGCCCCATTCATTGATGCGTAAACCACCGAATGTAAAAGTGATCCCCGTCGTGGTCACATAGGCTTCAAAGGGTGGCTCATCGATCGCCAACGCCCAGTTAGTCTTGTCAATAGCGAGACCCTGCGTAGTCAGGCCATCAAGGATAGATGGGTTGAAATCACCTGACTGACAGGCCCCGTTGAACTCCTTTACCGTAGCTTTTAACGACTGCGGGTTGATCTCTAGCTCACCTGCCAGTTCCTCGATGGTGTTTGCCGTGTACTTAGTCACCTGTTTGATGCGGTACTCATCACGCAAGAGTGGAATAGTCTTTTGATCGAAAATCTGAATAGCGGTTCGAAAGGGTTGGCCCATAATCTCCCGGCCGAATTTTACGTAAGTGTGGTTGCGCACATCTTCACCTTCGTCGACGAAACGCTCTCCCTTTATGTTGACCATGATGCCCCAGGGATAGGAATGTTTCTGAAAGTTATCCAGGACAAACCTGTCTCCATAAGGTGGTGCAGAAATATCCCAGCCGACTGAATGACAGCCCGACCAGTTGCCATAAGGTTGGGCACCAATTTCCAGAGCCATTCGAATACCATCACCCATATTGTGTCGAGTGCCGCGTACGCGGCAAAGATCCCAGCCCTGCCCCAGATATCGAACCCGCATCTCCGGGTTCGATTCAAACCCACCGCATGCCAGCACCACGGCGGGCGCTGAAATCGTCTCGTAGCCCTCAGATCCACGTACTTCGAGGCCCGTGATCCGACGATCTTTTCCCTGGAGAAGTTTCGTCGCGCCCGTTGAATAACGAATGTGGCAACCCATTCGATTCACTTCGGCGAGTTCCATTTCTACCAGACCGGAACCACCTCCTACAGCTTCTATATTCACGCCCCCATAAAACTGGTGCTTCCCGTCGATCAGGAAAGACTGGCGACCAAACATTGGAATGAAGCGGATACCGTGACTTCGAAGCCAAACTAAAGCCTGACGAGATCCATCAATAAGCTGCCATGCCATAGTTTCGTCAGACTGGTGATGAGTGACTTTCATTAGCGCTTCATAAAAAATCTCGCGATCATGCACTGGTAATACCGTCTGCTCACGTTCCGCGGGCGACAGATCTGTCAACACATCGGTTGCCACATCATCGATGCCCGTATGGCAGAATCTAAATCCACCCGCGGTGAAGTAAGAGTTGCCGCCCTTCTCCTCTTCTGAAGCCTTTTCCAGAATCAAAACCCGGGCGCCATTTTCCCGAGCCGCCATGGCCGCGGACAAAGCGGCATTACCCGCGCCAACAACCACCACGTCATAATCCGACATCAAGTGTTCTCCGTAAGCTAAACATCAAGTTTTCTTCATTAACCCGGTATTTTAATCTCTTGACCCAATGTCGCACGTTTTCGTGTAACGATCGATAAGAAGCACCACGGTAGCAACCGCATCAGAGCTAAGCCCGGTGAACTACCTTACCCCCAGTGATGGTGACATCAGAGGTAATGGCGGAAATTCGTTCTTCCTCCACGGTGAGTAAATCTTCACTTAGGATCGCGAGGTCGGCAAACTTACCGACCTCCAGCGTTCCCTTTTCTGCCTCCTCAAAACTAAGCCATGCGCCCTCACGACTAGCAGCGGCGAGGGCTTCCATTCGACTAATGGTTTGTCCCGCGCCAATCGGTCGACTGCCACCCTCGGTGCGGCGCCCCACAACCTGGCTTATCGGCACAAACAGCGTGGGGGGGACATTATCCGTAGCCAGCGAGACGTGTACACCAGCATCGATAAGATCGCGCATCGGCACGACAGTCTCTTCACCATCGGGTCCCAATCGACGACGAAGTGCCTCACCATCCTGATAGATCCATTTATAGGTATAAGCTTGAAGAACCACACCCAGATCTCGGAGACGCCGTACCTGATCAGCGTCAAGAATACCCACGTGTTCGATTATCCATCGTTGCTCTCCAATCGGGACCTTGGCGTCAACCTTCTCATACAAATCCAAAATATTTGTGTCAAAAGAACCCACTCGAATCCCAGCCCGTGCGGCCTCGACCATCATTTCGATCATCACATCCTCGGGCAATGCCGCGTCAAAATTGAACCCTGCCCAGCCGGTATAAGGGGAGCAAAGCGCCCGCAAACGGTTCTCCTCAGAATAATCTGCTTCGGTGTAGAGGCCTGCGATGCGGAGATACTCATCTCCCAAGCCACGTCCCGCGAGCCAACGACCCCAATCGAGTAACAGGTCTTTTACTACCGCCGCATCGACATTAGGCCACGCCGGACTGAACATGAGATTGGCACGAACCGGCAATGGTCCCGCCGCTCGGAGATCCTGATAAGCCGCGAGCACCTCTCCTGCAACGCCGTGCCCCTCAAACACACTGGTCGTTCCGTAGCCGTTGTATACCTGCATAGAGCGCTGCAGACCAGTGATACGTTGTTTCAATGTGAAACGTGGAATACAAGCCATGAGTGTTTTTTCGACAAGTGGTTTATAGATCCACTCGAAGAAACGCCCGGTCAACTGACCGCCGGAAGAGAGTGCCTCAATATGTACATTTACCGAAGGCGATTGCGTAGCGCTCGTAATCCCCGCACGTTCTAACGCCCTCGTATTTGCAATCGAAACCAGCGGCAAAGTGTTGCGCCAATGACCCCAAATAGCACGAATATAAACGGGATGATCCGGAGCAACCCGGTCTAGATCATGGCGATCGGGGAAACGTCCTTCGCTCAGTAGTTCTGGCACATCCTGGTAGAACGGCGGGTCACCGACCGGCATCGTCACAATCCATTCTCCCGGAGGCGTTTCTTCCGTGAGATGTCGAATACGCTCGCAGATCTCGTTGATCGATCGGCAGCCTGCGAGAGAGGGCAATACCTCCTTCAATCCCTCCCGATCCATGTGGGCATGTCCATCGATCAGTCCTGGAACCACAAGACGGCCAGCTGCGTTAATCTCCTGTGTCTGGGAACAGGCAAACTCGGTAATCGCTTCAGTTCGGCCAACAGCAAGTATCCGCTCGCCTTTAATGGCAATCGCCTCAGCTATCGTGCCAGCAGCATCAAGGGTTGCCACCTTACCGTCGGTAACAATCAAGTCTGCCTTTGATAAAAACGCTTCCGGTTCCATCTTCGTCTCCCATCCGGATCATGTTCCGAGCCTAGCACGGGCGACTAGCAGAGAGGGGCTCTCTGTTTGAAAGGTGTTTTGCCTCACTGGCCAGGATAAGTTTCCTACGATAAATTTTTTCTCACTCGACAGATACATCTGCAATAGATGGACAGGAAATTCAATATACTGTATATAATTACAGTATATGATGCTAATAAATATTAGCTCCTAGACCCATCATAGGATTCTTTCCATGGCCACAACATTGACCGACCGGCAGTTAAAAGTACTGGCATGTATCCAGGAGTTTGTTTACCGCGCTGGCATGCCGCCGACCCGGGCCGAGATTTCAAAACAACTGGGGTTTCGTTCGGCCAATGCGGCCGAAGAACATTTGCGGGCGCTTGCCCGCAAGGGAATGATAGAACTGCAATCAGGCACCTCGCGCGGCATTCGTCTTCTGGCACCCGCCGGAGTGCCCGTGGTGGGTGAAGTAGCAGCCGGCAACCCAATTCTAGCCAGCGAACATATCGAAGACCACTATCCACTGCCCGACCGACTGTTCAGACCCAAAGCTCATTACCTGTTACGAGTACGTGGTATGAGCATGCGAGATGCTGGAATTCTTGACCGTGACCTGCTAGCTGTTCATCGAAGCAAGGAAGCCAACAACGGTCATATCGTGGTCGCCCGACTGGAAGACGAGGTGACTGTCAAGCAGTTTCGAAAACGAGGTAACGTTGTTACCCTGCTACCCCACAATCCTGACTTTGAACCCATCCGGGTAGATCTTAGAAATCAATCACTCGCTATCGAAGGCATCGGAGTCGGCGTAATCCGTAACGGAAAATTACCGTGAGTTTAGCGTCATGCCTGCAACGAAGAGATATCTGGCGAGGTTTCCAAAACAGTCCCTCTGCAGGGCGAGTACTCTCAAGCGGCTTTCGTCCACTTGATGCCTATCTGCCAGGTGGCGGTTGGCCATTAGGCGCCCTGACAGAAATTCTTATTGATGATATTGCACACAGTCCACTGTGGCTGGTACTGCCAGGGCTTTTGCAATTAACCGCACTTAAGCATCATCAAATCTGGATACATCCTCCACATATTCCATACCCACCGGCCTTAACAAGCCGGGGTATTAGTCTTGACAAGACGGTGATTTTAAAACCACGACAAGAAACCGACGCACTATGGGCGGCAGAACAAGCGCTTCGTTCCGGTGCCTGCAGTGCCGTTCTGTACTGGCCAAAAAACCTATCATTTACAGCTACAAGACGGTTACAACTGGCCTCTGAGGTTGGCGGTACTTGGGGGTTGTGCTTTCGACATTGGCGTGCTGCAACGATGCCAACCACAGCTGCGTTGCGTCTCTTGTTTAAACCGACTGGAACAGGAGCCATGCTCACTATTCTCAAGTGCCGGGGTGGGAAAACGGAAGGCAAACTGGCGATATGCCGCGACACCATGAACCCCCTCAACAGTCCAAACACATTTGATCTAATTGTTTAAAAACTGGCACCGCAGTAGTCCGTATTCGTTGATCTCTATATGTCACCTAGCATCCCAACTATTCCCACGATTAACTTCGGTGCCAATCAATCGCTGTGCTGTGTGCCCAACTCATCTACCAGGAATGAGATTCAAGAACATCACAGCGACACCTTGTGGCTGGCGATACACTTGCCGCTGTTACCCTTAGAGGTATTCGCGCTTGGCCCAATCACCACACCCACTGTGGTCTATGAAACAAGTCAGCGACCTTATTCCATTGTGGCAGTTGATAATCATGCACAGCGTAACGGCATTATTACTGGCATGTCTCTATCGGTTGCACATGCCCGCCTCACCGGGTTACGTGCATTCATTCGAAACCACCAAGCTGAGCAACAAGCTCTAGTAAAACTGGCAACACAGGCTATCTACTGGTCGCCAAATGTGGTCGTGCATTCAAGTGGCTTACTGCTAGAAATCGCTGGCAGCCTAAGACTTTACGGCGGACTTAACCCCCTCTTAGCAGAAATTAAGTCCTGGATAAATCGACAATACTCATGTGTTCATCTAGCAATTACGCCAACTCCGTCTAGCGCAATGCTATGCGCTCGTCATTCCAGCAGTGTTCTAATTATCAACCAAACTCGATTAGTTGCTTCTATCAGTCAAATACCAGTCGATTTATTGGAACTGAACCAGCACCAACAGAAACTGCTACAACAGATCGGTATTCAAAAAATTGGAGCTCTCTTACGATTACCGCGAAGTGGGCTCGCCCGTCGCCTGGGACCCGCTATTTTGAACATGCTCGATCGGCTAACCGGTGTAGAAGCCGATCCCCAAATCACATTTATTCCATCGTATAGATTTGAGAAAACTATGGAATGTCTGCCCGCCAGGACACAAGTTGAGCAATTAATGCCTTGGGCAAAAATACTAGTGCAAGCACTCGTCAGCCAATTACTACACACATGCAAACATGTTAACCAAATTGATTGGTTGCTACATCATGCTGATCAACCTCCCACCCCTATTACTCTGCGTCTGACTGATGAACGATACGGAGAAAAATCGTTGTTAGAGCTCACCCATCTAGCCTTTGATGCGATTCATCTCACCGATGCAGTCAAAAAGATAACACTCTGTGCAACGCCATTACGTCACATTGGCGAACAAAATTCCTCCCTTTTTTCGGCCACCGATATGGATACATGGCCAATGCTCTTGGATCGATTACGTCATCGCCTTGGCAATCAACAAGTACTCGGCTTGCGCACCCATGCAGAATATCGTCCAGAACACGCCTGGTCATTCTGCGAACCTGGAGAAACTGATCCAAAACATCAATACGCCCCACGTCCTCTGTGGTTATTCCTAAAGCCGCATATCCTGGAGGTCATCGATGGCAATCCGTATTTTCACGGTCCTTTAGAAGTGGCAAAAGAATATGAACGCATTGTCAGCGGATGGTGGGATACATTTCCTGTCAGACGTGATTATTATCACGCACGAAATAATCACCATATTGATCTATGGATCTTTCGAGAATTAAACACCGGGCACTGGTTTGCCCATGGTATCTTCTAACCTCTCTATCGCTAAATCTTTTCTACTTGATAGATTACCAACTGCTATGCTGCCTTCATCTAGCGAGAGAGAACGTCTGCGCAACATCTTTCTTCGCCAAATCGGCTGGTTCGATGCAAAAATCACTGCACTGCAGCCAGATGCGTCGTTCCGTCGCTACTATAGATTAGAGCGCGCCGGTGTATCGGCTATGTTGATGGATGCTCCCCCGATGCGCGAACAGATTACACCGTTCATTACTATCGCTCATCACCTGAATAAACTCGGCCTGGTGGCACCAGAAATCTTCCATCATGATAAGACCAATGGCTTTATCCTGATGGAAGATTTTGGCGATAACACCTTCACACAGCTACTGAATTCCGGCACAAACGAAATCGACCTTTACCGATCGGCTGTCGATGTGCTTATTAGGCTACACGAAAATCGTGCAGCCATTCAGATTCATGTTCCTCCATATGATCGACAAACCCTGATCGACGAGAGTTTACTGATGCCAGACTGGTACTATCCAGCTATCCGCGGATCCCACATTTCAACCAGAATTCGGCAAGATTACATCGACGCCTGGCATCAAGTATTGAATCATCTGCCAGCATTTGAGCCAACATTGGTCCTGCGTGACTTTCATATTGACAATCTTATTCAAGTAAATCGCGACGGTAACACCAGTCAATGTGGTTTACTTGATTTTCAGGATGCTGTCATTGGTTCTCCGGCTTACGACCTGATGTCGCTACTCGAAGATGCCCGCAGAGATATCACACCGGAGAGCGTCGACTCAATGCTACTGCACTACCTAACGTCAATGCCTGATACCCATCCTGATTTATTCATGAACTCATATCACATACTTGGCTTGCAACGACACTGCAAGGTCGCCGGGATTTTCACTCGCCTGGCAACACGGGACGCGAAACCGGCCTATCGTGAACACCTGCCCAGGGTACTCAAGCTTATATCCCTAAGACTAGGTCACCCGTTGGTTATGCCGGTCAGGGAATGGTTTGACCAACACCTTCCCGAAGTACCTAATCGCGAGCCCATGGCGTGACCGCACTGTCTGTAAGCGTTGGCCAACCTATCTAGTTAACTTACAGTCGCTTTTCATCAAGCGATGCAACACCAGTGGAGACCTTGGGACGTGAAAGAAATCAGTTGGCAAGAATTCGAAATCGTAGAACTGCGCAGCGGAACTATTATCAACGTAGAACTGTTTCCGGAGGCAAGAAAGCCCGCCTATATCATTCATGCTGATTTCGGATCGGATATTGGAATTCGCAAATCAAGCGCCCAGATCACGGATCTTTACCAACCAGGCGATCTACTGGGTCGTCAGATTATTGGTGTGGTCAATTTTCCGACCAAACAAATTGGACCCGTGCGCTCCGAATTTCTCATCACCGGATTCACCCAGATTGATGGTGCTGTGGTACTCGCACAACCAGAACGTCCGGTCGATAACGGACTCAAACTTGCCTAGCGAGAAAATCAAAAAACAATATCGCCTGCTGCGACCACCGCTTCGGCACCACACCGTATCTGGACAGAAAAACCACGCACACGCGGCAGAATCTGGTGAACGTAGCATCGTGCAGTTGCTAATTTCTCACGGTTGAAACGAGCGTCACCTCGCCCACCATCTAAACGCTGCGCCGCAGCACCTGCCGCGCACGCCATTTGCCAACCACCGACAACGGTCCCAAACATCATAAGGTAATCGAATGATGCAGCAAACGGAATTCGTTGATCTCGACCAGCAGATTCCAACATCCACGTAGTTGAATCCTCCAGATCGGATAACGCCTCTTCGACATGGCCTGCAACATCACTTGCTTCGTTACGCGTGTTTCTGATTGATAAAAGATCTTCCCGTATATCGGCAATCACTTCCCGCACCATTTCGCCACCATCTCGCAAGAGTTTCCGTCCCACAAGATCAGACGCCTGAATGCCCGTTGTTCCTTCATAAATTGTTGTAATCCGTGCGTCACGATAGTGTTGCGCTGCGCCAGTTTCCTCCATAAAGCCCATACCCCCATGGACCTGCAGCGCTTGGCTGGTAATCTGATTTCCAACTTCAGTACTCCAGCCCTTAACAATCGGGATCAGTACGTCGACCCGTCGCTGCTGTTGTTGTCTAACCTGCGCTTCTGGATGCCTTTCCGCACGATCCATTGCCGCTGCTGTGCAGCAACCGAGCGCGCGCATTGCTTCTATCTGACAACGCATTTCCAACAACATCCGTTGAATGTCGGGGTGATTAATGATGGCGACGCGCGCGCCGTCTCTCTGACCGACCGATCTACCTTGAATCCGCTCCTGCGAATAAGCCAATGCCTGCTGATAGGCACGGTCGGCAATCCCGTAACCTTCGACACCGACCGCATGGCGCGCAGCATTCATCATAATAAACATGTACTCCAGGCCGCGATTCACCTCCCCTACCAAGTAAGCCACTGCACCCCTATCCTCGCCATAGGACATCAAGGCTGTTGGGCTACCGTGAATCCCCAATTTGTGCTCCAAGGACACGCAGCGCACTTCATTTCTAAGTCCAGGTTCCCCGACAGAGTCCGGAATAAACTTCGGCACGATAAAAAGTGAAATCCCTTTGACGCCGTCCGGAGCATCGGGAGTACGTGCCAAAACAAGATGAATAATATTCTCTGCCAGATCGTGATCACCATAGGTGATAAACATCTTCTGGCCTGATAACAGGTAATGTCCGCTCTCCTCCGG
This sequence comes from Gammaproteobacteria bacterium, assembly GCA_022451485.1. Lineage (GTDB taxonomy): Bacteria > Pseudomonadota > Gammaproteobacteria > Arenicellales > UBA868 > UBA11791. The sequence continues at coordinate 18,821 of JAKUQS010000011.1, read as the reverse complement.
CACAGCAATTGCACTGATAGCACTCAAATCGGAACCCGCCTGAGGTTCTGTCAAATTCATCGTACCAGTCCACTCACCCCGAACCAGTTTCGACAAATAAACTGACTTCTGCTCCGCGGTACCGATAATGCTAATGGCCTCTGCTGCCGCCTGTGTGAGTAGCAGCCACAGCGCGAAAGACATATTAGAGGACTCCCACATTTCTTGGACCGCAGTTGAGACAACCCGCGGTAATCCCTGGCCACCAAATTTTGGATCAAACATCAAACCACTCCACCCCCCGGCAACAAATGTCTGAAAAGCTTCCTGCCAGCCCGGCGGCGTCACAACCAAACCGGCTTCTAACCGAGCACCCACCTCATCGCCGACTCGATTCAGTGGTGCCAGAACTTGCACGGCGACTTTTCCTGCCTCAGACAAAATGGCATCAACCAAATCAGACTGCACTTCCTCGTAACCCGGCAATACGCGGATGCTATCCAGATCGGCGAGCTCTTCGAGCACAAACCGAAGGTCATCGATCGGTGGCGTGTATGCGGACATCTCTTCTCTCCATATAGGCGCCATAAATGACGCAGATTCTTGTCACACCCATTCTTCCAGGCAACAGACAATCACTCAATGTTAAGCCTACCGTTGACGCTGGTCCCACGCATCAGCGAGCACGCATAGAATCTCAAACATCATTGTCGCGCCCACTAAGGCTGTATTCCCGCTCGGGTCGAACGGTGGTGCAACCTCAACGACATCACCACCAATCAAATTTAACCCTTTCAAGCCTCGGATCATGAATTGGGCCTCCATAGAACTGAAACCACCGACTTCCGGTGTTCCTGTTCCCGGTGCGTAAACAGGATCGAGACCGTCAACATCAAATGATATGTAGGTCGGCCCTATACCCACCACGCGGCGTGCTTCATCGATGACCCGCTTAATACCGAGCTCATAAAACTCCTCCATATAGATCACCCGCATGCCGCTATCGTGACTAAACTTCCATATGTCAGGTTCGTTCACTGATCCTCTTATTCCGATTTGTATCGTGCGCTCAGGATCAAGCAGGCCTTCCTCAACCGCTCGCCGAAATGGCGCACCATGATGAAATTTGGAACCAAGATAGTCATCCCCAGTGTCACAATGTGCGTCAAAATGAACCATGCCAACCGGTCCGGTCTTGGCGATAGCACGTAAAATTGGCAAGGTAATAGAATGATCGCCACCAGCAGATAGCGGAGTCACCGATGCTTCGTTTAAGCGTGTGAAAAATTCTGCAATCTCATCAAGACTATTCTCTAGATGAAATGGCGATTGCACCCATGCATCACCTACATCAGCGACACGAGCCAAATCATGTGGACTGATACCACTCGATTGATGCATTCGACGCATCAAACTTGACTGATTGCGAATCTCGCGTGGGCCGTGCCGTGCCCCGGTACGATTGGTAACACCTCCGTCAAACGGTACCCCGACTAACCCAATATCCACATTACCCAGTTCTTCTTCGTAAGGGGCGCGCAGGAAGGTCGGCACTCCAGTATAACGTGGACGCTGTATCGGATCTGAAAATCCCTCGTATTTATACATCGTTATTCTCCATCTCGTGTATAAGTTTCCACGGCATAATAGAAAGGATAGATTATCCATGATCCCGTGTACCAAATTCGACCCCAAGGGGCCAACTCTTAGCCCTGTCGATGTTTTACAACTAGCCAACACTTCGAAATTCTCAACATGACACATCCTGGTACTTTTCTTCGTCGTCTGTTTGAGACAGCAGTTAGTGCGGCGGCCCCGCATCACGTTGTCGGACCTTATTTACCCTTGCCTCCGGCCGGCAGAACCGTTGTGGTGGGCGCGGGGAAAGCAGCGGCTGCCATGGCGAGTGCCGTCGAAGCTGCCTCACCAGGGCCAATGGAAGGTCTTGTTATTACACGTTACGGGCATAATTCACCTTGCCACTCAATCGAGGTGGTAGAGGCGGGGCACCCAATACCAGACGCAATCGGACAGACAACGGCTCAGCGCCTACTGAGCCTTGCAGCATCCCTGACTCCGAACGATCTGCTTTTGTGCTTATGGTCGGGCGGCGGGTCGGCCCTCCTGACGTTACCGGGCTTTGGAGTATCCCTAGAAGATAAACAATTAATTAACCTACAATTACTAAAGTCGGGGGCTGCAATCACCGAGATTAACTGCGTGCGGAAACACCTTTCAGCCATCAAAGGAGGCCGCCTAGCCGAAGCAGCGAGTGGGGCACGAATCGAAAGCCTAATCATCTCTGATGTAGCGGGAGATGACCTCGCGGTGATTGCTTCGGGACCCACTGTCGGTGACCCGACCAGTTGCACCGATGCTTTGGGCATCCTCCAACACTACGACATCAAGGTACCCTCCACGCTAACCGATATGCTCAAAGCCGGCATCTCGGAAACCCCATGGCCTGACGACCCACTCTTTGAACAAACCCGCCATCATATTGTTGCATCGGGGCTACAGTCTTTAGCGGCAGCAATGTCGCTGGCCGAGTCGCAGGGATTTCGGGTGATCAGCCTTGGCGATGAGATCGAGGGCGATTCGCGCGAAGTTGCACTTAATCATGCTGCCCAGTTTCGTCAATACATCGCCGCCAATCCCACTCTGCCACTCGTTATGTTCTCCGGGGGCGAAACTACCGTGACGGTGCGCGGTGAGGGCCGCGGGGGACCAAATCGAGAGTTTCTCCTTGCGCTGGCGTTAGAACTCAATGCTGACCCAAGTATCTGGGCGCTGGCGGGTGACACCGATGGAATAGACGGTAGCGACGATGACGCGGGCGCTGTGATTAGTCCTGATACCCTACAACGCGCCGCGCTTCTTGGTCTCGATGCGGCTAACGCACTCGAAACAAACGATGTCGGGCAATTTTTTTCCGCTATTGATGACAATCTTAACACCGGCCCAACTCGAACAAATGTTAATGACTTTAGGGTGTTGTTATATCAACCCAATACTTGATATAGCCGGTTTTCACCTCGACTCACCAGGAGTAGTAATAGATGGGAAACAGACTCAGCAAAATTTATACACGTACCGGTGATGACGGCACCACCGGCCTTGGGGACGGTTCACGAGTGCCGAAAACTGATCCTCGAGTGGAAGCGATGGGTGCGGTTGATGAGTTAAACAGCGTTATTGGCCTGTTGATGACCGAAAAGCTACCTGATGACATTGATCAATGTTTCACCAAAATTCAACACACCCTGTTTGATCTTGGCGGTGAACTCAGCATCCCTGGTTATAGTCTGGTCAAGACTCAAGATGTAACCCACCTAGAAGAAACCCTAGATAAGCTAAACGCGCATTTGACGCCACTAAAAGAATTTATCCTGCCGGGCGGCTGTCGAAGTGCCGCGTTTTGTCATCAGGCCAGGAGCGTCTGCCGGCGCGTCGAGCGCCGTCTGCTTGCTGTCAACGACGAAACCCCGGTATCAGCAACAGGCCTTGCTTACATCAATCGATTGTCTGATCTCTTGTTTGTAACCGCACGAAGTCTGAATCGTGCGGCTGGAGACTCTGACGTCCTGTGGCACCATGAACGTGAACCTCAATGACCTGCCTGGACTCAAGTTAACACCCTGATTAATGCTGACACCTCAAGACAATATCACCGCATCGCGACGGCACCGCGGCCAATCGAAACATGGCCCTGGATCTGATTTCCTGTCGGGTGCAATGTCACTGTGTCCAAAGAGATGGTCTGCCGTTACCGCTGGAAATTCCCGTATCAATGACTGATTGAGTCGAGCTAGAGACCGATATTGGGCCTCTTCGTAGGGATTTGTATCAGTTCCTTCAAGTTCAACACCGATGGAAAAATCGTTTACCGCAGACCGGCCCAGACAAGAGGAAATTCCGGCATGCCAGGCACGCATACTGACTGGAACGAATTGGAGGATTTCTCCGTCGCGACGAATCAAAAAATGGGCCGAGACTTGGAGTTCTTTGAGCGGCAAAAAACTGGGGTGCGCGTTGATATCGAGCTGATTAAGGAACAATCGAATCACCGCATCGCCACCAAATTGCCCGGCAGGAAGGCTGATTCCATGAAGCACAATGACCTCTACTTGGGCGCCTTCAGGCCGGGCATCACAATTCGGTGACGGTAATTGGCGAAGCCCAGAGACCCAACCGGTCTCGCTGTCAACGGGAAATAACGCGTCGTTGGTCAATTGTATTTACCCCTCTGAAGCCATGGCCTGAGATTCAAGAAAGGTTACTCGATCGACATCTCTTATACACCGTATTGGTGACGCCTTTGCCATCAGATTGTGGCCACCCCTAGTGTCATAGCGCTGTACGTGTAGGTGTATTCCTTCTCCACGCCGCTCGAACACAGAAACAATTCAGGCGCTGTGTCAGTTAACTTGCGTCGCCCTCAGCCGTTTCATTTGGCTGGTCTACCAATTGAACGTAAGCCATGGGCGCATTATCGCCGCGTCGAAACCCACACTTGAGTATCCTGGTATAACCACCCAGTCGCGCCTTGTACCGTGGCGCCAATTCATCGAACAGTTTCCCGACAATATCCTTATCACGTAGTCGTGCAAAAGCGAGGCGTCGCCGTGCCATCGTTGGATTCTTAGCCATCGTAATCAGCGGCTCGGCAACACGGCGTAACTCCTTGGCCTTAGGCAAGGTGGTTCGTATCTGTTCGTGGCGAAACAATGACACGGCCATATTTCTAAACATGGCTTGCCGATGACTTGATGTTCGGCCGAGTTTACGACCGCTTTTCTGGTGGCGCATTGGAACAATCCCCGACTAGACTAGTGCAGGCCCTCGTGGGCATCGCGCTGTAATGATAACGGAGGCCAATTTTCGATTTTGACTCCCAACGACAGTCCCCGACTGGCGAGTACATCCTTTATTTCCGTCAGAGATTTTTTACCAAGATTAGGCGTCTTGAGAAGCTCGACCTCGGTCCTTTGAACTAGATCACCAATGAAATAGATATTCTCAGCTTTCAGACAATTTGCAGAGCGCACCGTTAACTCTAAATCATCCACTGTTCGGAGTAACAATGGATCAACATATTCCTGTGCGGGATCAGTAGTCGCGTGCTGCGATTCCTCAAGCCTTACAAAAACAGAAATTTGCTCATGCAAGATCGTAGCCGCAGTGCGCACCGCCTCTTCTGGATCGATCGTCCCGTTGGTTTCTAAATCAATAACCAGCTTGTCAAGATCTGTACGCTGCTCGACTCGGGCATTTTCAACCACATAGGAGACTCGCCGCACTGGACTGTAGGATGCGTCGAGTTTCAACGCACCGATAGTCAGCGCCTCGTCCTCGTCCCTGTTGGACTCAACCACCTGATAGCCCCGCCCCGTTGTAACAGTCAACGTCATATTCAGCTCCCCATCACCGGATAGGTTTGCCAGAACATGATTGGGATCAACGATCTCAACATCGTGGTCGAGCTGTATATCAGCAGCAGTCACTACACCTTCACCCTTTCGACTGAGACGCAGAACCGCTTCTTGACGGCTGTGCATCCGAATTGCTAACCCCTTCAGGTTGAGCAGTATATCGATAACGTCCTCCTGGACACCCTCAATTGCTCCATATTCATGGAGTACGCCGTCAATTTTGACCGCTGTTACGGCCGCTCCCGGCAGGGAGGAAAGCAGAATTCTGCGCAGTGCATTGCCGAGGGTATAACCAAAGCCACGTTCAAGTGGCTCTAGCGTGACACGCGCACGCGCATTATTAATATTTTCAACTGAAATCACGTTTGGCTTTAGGAAATCAGAACTCGAAACTTGCATCAGCACCTGCCCTCGTTAAAACTGAGAAAAACAACTTTTACGCTATCCACATAGTGGAGCGCCGAAAATTATCTGGAATACAACGCTACAACTAAGGCTTCATTAATGTCTTGCGACAAATCAATACGTTCTGGACACACTTTGAAAGTACCCTTTATGGCTTTGACATCAACATCTACCCAGGGTGCAAAACCGACCTGTTCGGCAATCTCCATCGCAGCCTTAATCCGTAACTGGGTCTTGCTCTTTTCCCGAATCTCTATCTCATCGCCAACTGCTACTTGATAAGAAGGAATATTCACACGGCGCCCGTTAACAGTCACAGCATTATGAGTTACTAACTGCCGTGCCTCCGCTCGAGTAATCGCAAAACCCATCCGAAAGGTCACATTATCAAGGCGCGATTCGAGCAACTGCAACAACAGCTCACCAGTTGCGCCGGTCCGTCGAGAAGCTTCTTGGTAATAGTTACGGAACTGCTTCTCCATGATGCCATAAATTCGGCGAAGTTTTTGCTTCTCTCGGAGTTGAGTTCCGTAAACTGTCACGCGCGGTCTGCGGCCGCCCGCTTTAAACCCAGGCGGTCGATCAAATTTACACTTCGAATCAAGCGGTCGTATCGGGCTTTTCAGAAACAGATCTGTTCCTTCACGCCGAGCCAGCTTACAGGTAGGTCCTCTATATCGAGCCATTAGCCAAATTCTCCAACTAGACGCGTCGACGCTTTGGGGGCCGACAGCCGTTATGTGCGATAGTGGTTACATCGGAAATAGTATTAATCTCGAACCCCAATGCATTGAGGGCCCGAACTGACGAGTCTCTTCCTGGCCCCGGTCCTTTTATACGAATATCAAGCTGCTGCATCCCCATATCTCGAGCGACCTTTCCGGCTGCTTCCGCAGCGACTTGCGCTGCGAAAGGGGTGCTCTTTCGACTACCCCTGAAGCCGGCTCCACCGGCAGTTGCCCAGGACACAGCATTGCCGTGCCGATCGGTAATCGTAATGATTGTGTTGTTAAAAGTGGCATGAATGTGCGCAATGCCCTCGACAACAACACGTTTTGCTTTCACTTTCGAACGTTTTTTTGATTTCGCCTTCGCCATGATATCTGCTCGTTATTTCTTGATGGGTCGGCGCGGCCCCTTACGGGTACGAGCATTGGTTGAGGTTCGTTGGCCCCGCACAGGTAAGCCTCGTCGATGACGCAGACCCCGATAGCAACCGAGATCCATTAAACGCTTGATGTTCATCGACACCTCACGCCGCAAGTCTCCTTCGATCTGGAAGTTAGCGACAGCAGAACGCAATCGATCGGCATCCTCATCAGACAACTCAAAGACCTTGGTTGACGGCACTACGGCGGCTGCATCACAGATTTTCTGTGCCCGTGCGCTCCCCACACCATAGATCGATGTCAAAGCAATTCCAACATGCTTATTGGTCGGCAGATTAATCCCGGCTATACGGGCCATTGGTCATCTCCTCGAATGGTCAGTTCACTAATCGAACAAACCCGTTGCGTAACATTTCCTTGACTCATACTCAGCACTCTAATTGGCTCATTATTTCTACCTTCTAAGCGCGTTATCCCTGACGCTGCTTATGGCGCGGATCACTACAAATGACCCGTAGAACGCCTTTGCGGCGAACGATCTTGCAGTGGCGACAGATCTTCTTAACCGAAGCACGTACTTTCATAATACCCTCTCCACTTTTTTGCTCGCTTCTGCCTCACGCCTTAACGAATCGCGCCCAAACCACCACCGACCAGTGACGTTTTGCGCATCAAGCTTTCGTACTGGCGCGACATTAGATACGACTGGACTTGTGACATGAGATCCATCATCACTACGACAATAATCAACAAGGAGGTCCCACCGAAATAAAACGGCACACTCCATTTCACAATCATAAATTCTGGAATTAGGCAAACAACCGTAAGATACATCGCACCAGCGAGTGTTAACCGAGACACTACCCTGTCGATGTACTGAGCACTCTGTGTCCCGGGTCGAATACCAGGGATAAAACCTCCCGATTTCTTTAAGTTGTCTGCAATCTCGGTCGGATTGAAAACCAACGCCGTATAGAAAAAACAAAAGAATAAAATCATTCCAGAGTACAGCAAAGCATAAATTGGCTGTCCCGGGCCCAGTGTCGTTGCGATGTCTCGCAACCAACCCATTCCTTCCGCCTGACCGAACCAACTTCCGAGGCTCGCCGGAAAGAGAATAATGCTTGATGCAAATATTGGAGGAATAACCCCGGCCATATTGAGTTTCAACGGCAAATGACTGGTCTGCCCGGCCATCATCCGCCGACCTTGTTGACGCTTTGCATAATTGACGGTGATCCGCCGCTGGCCGCGCTCTATGAACACAACAACTCCAGTAATCACTATGGCTCCGACAAATAGCGCCAACACACCCAGTGGCGTGAAACTGCCTGTTCGTGCGAGTTCCAGTGTGCCAGCGACCGCCGCTGGCAATCCGGCAACGATGCTGCCAAAAATAATTAACGAGATGCCGTTGCCGATTCCTCGTTCGGAAATCTGCTCTCCCAACCAAACTAGAAACATGGTGCCAGTCACGAGACTTGCTACCGTGGTGATCTTGAAGCCGAGTCCCGGGATAAGAACAACCGGCCCTCCACCTGCCATCTGTCCTTCGATCGCGATCGCAATCCCAAGAGCCTGAAACGTTGCAAGCACTACGGTGCCGTACCGGGTGTACTGTGTGATTTTTCGACGGCCCGCCTCGCCCTCTTTCTTTAACTGTTCGAGTTGCGGAATAACAGCGCTCATCATCTGCATGATGATCGATGCCGATATGTAAGGCATCACCCCTAGAGCAAAGATTGATAGCCGAGTAAGGGCTCCACCCGAGAACATATTGAATACGTCGACAATCGACCCACGAGTCTGTTCGAACAACGCTGCTACTGCGACCGGGTCGACACCCGGCACCGGGATATGCGTACCTAGTCGGAAAACGACCATCGCCCCCAAAACAAACAAAATCCGCTGCCGGAGTTCCGTTAATTTTCCGAGTCCTGCTAATGCCGAGATCGCCATACTTCAACTCTCCACCCGGCCCCCGGCCTGCTCAATCGCTTCACGCGCTCCCTTAGTCGCGCTGATACCGCGCAATACCACAACCCGCTCAATCTTTCCCGACGCGATCACTTTGGCACGAATCGTATTGCGATTAACAATTCCTGCTGCCTTCAAAGCGCTCAAATCAACATCACTATTTTCTAGTTGTCCAAGTTCATGCAGTCGCACTTCCGCTACTCGCCGGCGCGTCAAGGAGCGAAAACCACGCTTCGGTACCCGCCGCTGCAAAGGCATCTGTCCACCTTCAAAACCGACCTTAATACTCCCTCCTGACCGCGATTTCTGGCCTTTGAACCCGCGCCCACCTGTCTTCCCGATGCCTGAACCAGGACCGCGGCCACGCCGTGTCCGCTTAGGTCGAGATCCATCTGCCGGCTTAAGATCGTTTAACCGCATACTAATTCTCCTCAACCTGCACCAAATGAATGACCTTATTGATCATTCCACGCACCGCCGGTGTGTCTTCAACCTCTACCGTCTGGCGCACTTTGCGTAGACCAAGACCATGGACAGTCGCCAATTGCTTGGCCCCACGTCCGTATTTGCTGCGCACCAATGTGACCTTTAACCGTTTATCTGTCATTGCGACTCCTCACACGCTTCAGATAAGTTAAAACAGATCATGCTGATACCTGGTTAACAACCTTGCCGCGACGAGCTGCCACCTCTTCTGGGCTGCGCATTCGACGTAGGCCATCGATCGTTGCACGAGCAACATTAACCGGATTGGTTGTACCAATAACTTTTGCGAGAACATCACGAACCCCGACTGCGTCAAAAATTGCCCTCATCGTTCCACCGGCGATCACGCCAGTGCCTTCCGATGCCGGTCGAATCACGACTCTTGCGGCACCGTGCCGTCCAACAACAGGGTAATGGACACTGCCGTTGCGAAGATTCACCTTAATCATTCGCCGCCGTGCGTCCTCCATCGCTTTTTGCACTGCAACAGGCACTTCACGCGCCTTAGCACGACCGATGCCAACTCGACCTTGGCCATCACCAACAACGGTGAGTGCAGAGAACCCAAAGATACGACCCCCTTTAACCACTTTCGCCACCCGCCGAATGTTGATCAGTTGTTCATGCAGGCCTGAGTTATCTGCTGCCTGGTGATTTGATTTTTCTGCCATTAATGTATTCGCCCTTAAAGGAATCAGAACTGAAGTCCACCTTCTCTTGCTGCGTCCGCCAACGCCTTTACCCGACCGTGGTACTTGTAACCGGACCGGTCGAACGCAACTTGACTTATCCCCGACGCAATAGCCCTGTCGGCTAAGCGCTTACCCACCGCCTGAGCAGCGGCGACGTTACCGCCATACTTAATCTGGTCCCGCAATTCGCGTTCTGTCGTCGACGCGCTAACTAACACCTGGGCCTTGCCCTCATCGATTATCTGTGCGTAAACATGTCGTGGAGACCGATACACGCACAGGCGATACGATCCCAAACGCCTAATTCGTGCGCGCGTCTTAGTTGAGCGTCTTAACCTGGCTTTTTTCTTATTAAACATATTCTCAAATTCTTAGACTGTACTTACACTTTCTTCGCCTGCTTTCGACGAACCTGTTCATCCGCATAGCGCACGCCCTTTCCCTTGTAGGGTTCAGGGGGTCGAAATCTACGGATTTCAGCGGCCGTCTGACCAACCAGCTGTTTATCCGTACCCGAAACAACTATTTCGGTCTGACTCGGAGTTTCAACCGAAACACCCTTAGCGATCTGATAAACCACTGGGTGGGAAAATCCCAGGCTCAGGTTTAGGGAATTCCCTTGGGCCTGGGCTCGGTAACCGACGCCTACGATCGTTAATTTTTTCTCGTAACCGACAGACACACCCGTAACCATGTTGCTAACTAGTGCACGCATGGTCCCAGCCATGGCCATCGCACTATCTTCTGTTGTTGCCGCTAAGCGAAGCTGATTATCCTCGTGCACCATATCGACGGTCGGGTGCAAATCAAGTGATAACTCACCTTTGGGACCTTTTACTTGGATATTTCGGCCACTCATTTTCACTTCAACACCTGACGGCAGATCGACTGGGTTTTTGGCTACGCGTGACATCTAACTCGGCCTCTCGTTCGATAGATCCAAATAATTCGCTGATACATGATTGGAGGTCTGTCGCTCAACACACTCGACACAAAACTTCGCCACCCAACCCTTCCGTGCGAGCCTGTTTATCAGTCATTAACCCACGTGAGGTCGATATGACGACGATTCCCAAACCGCCGTTAGCAGAAGGCAATTCATCTGCCCCGCAATACACTCGCCAACCTGGCTTACTGACCCGCGTCAACTCCTCGATCACCGGCTCACCTCGGTAATACTTAAGGGTCACATTGAGGGTCGGTTTTTTCTCAATGTCAGTCAACTCATAACCAGTAACAAACCCCTCGTCAGCGAGCACTTTGGCAATAGCCGTCTTCGCCTTTGAAGACGGCATGGTAATTGTTGACTTGCCTGCTGACAGGCCATTACGAATCCGCGTCAACATATCGGCAATCGGATCAGACATACTCATAAGTTCTATCGACTCCCCTTACTCACCAACTGGCCTTGATGACGCCTGGCGCTTCTCCACGCAGGACAATTTCCCGAAGGATGTTCCGACTTAATCCAAAACGACGAAAATAACCTCGCGGTCTACCGGTCAAGGCACACCGATTCCGTTGCCGACTTCGTGAAGAATCGCGAGGCAATCGTTGAAGATTCATCATCGCTTCACGTCGCTCTTCTTCGCTCAATCCTTCGTCAAGTATCTGTCTCTTGAACGTCGCCCGCGCATCAGCATACTGTTGCTCAAGCTTTTTGCGCTTCACTTCACGCGCAACCATCGATTTCTTTGCCATATCAGGCGATCCTTATCTAATTTAGTTACGCAGCGGAAAATTGAATGCCCTTAATAACGCTTCCGCTTCCACATCAGTTTTCGCCGATGTGGTTATCGCTATATCCAATCCTCGAATTGTGTCGATCTTGTCATAGTCAACTTCGGGGAAAATGATCTGCTCCTGACAACCCAAACTGTAGTTACCGCGCCCATCGAACGCCCGCTCGGGAAGGCCACGGAAATCACGCGTGCGGGGCAATGCCACAGAAATCAACCGATCAAGAAACTCATACATCCGTTCTCGACGGAGGGTCACCTTGCATCCGATGGGCCATCCCTCCCTCACCTTAAACGCCGCAACAGACTTCCGCGCCTTTGTGATGATAGGTTTTTGCCCAGCGATCTTGGTGAGATCGTTGACGGCCGATTCCAGCACATTCTTGTCTACCAACGCCTCACCCACGCCCATATTTAGCGTGATCTTCTGGACTCGGGGAACTTGCATAATGCTCATATACTTGAACTGTTCCGACAATGCCGGCACCACGGTATCTCGGTAATAATCTTCTAGCCTCGTCATTTCGTCGCGCCTAATCTCTAATCTTGGTCAATGACTTCGCCATCTGACTTGAAAAAACGCACCTTGCGTCCATCTTCAAGCCACTTAATACCGATACGATCACCCTTGTTCGAATTCGGGTTGTACACAGCGACATTCGACATGGCTACCGGCATCTCTTTTTGAATGATCCCACCCGTCTCACCCTTATTGGGGTTGGGTCGAACATGTTTCTTGACCACATTGACACTGTCGACCAACACCTGACGGTTATTCAATATACGCAGCACTGTTCCCCGCTTCCCTTTGTCCCGGCCAGCAAGAACGATGACATCATCACCCTTAATAATCTTATTCATACTGCGGCGTCCCTAATTTGTGTTCGTCGCAACACCTCTAGAGCACCTCTGGCGCTAGCGAAATAATTCGCATGAATTTTTCTGTTCTCAGCTCCCGGGTTACCGGTCCAAAAATGCGGGTTCCAATCGGCTGCAACTGAGGGTTGAGCAGTACCGCTGCGTTGCGGTCAAAACGAACCAAAGATCCATCTACTCGCCGCACTCCATGCCGGGTGCGCACCACTACTGCATCAAATAATTCACCCTTTTTCACACGACTGTTTGGTATTGCTTCTTTTATAGAAACCTTAATCACATCCCCCACTCCGGCATAACGGCGCTTGGAGCCGCCAAGCACCTTAATGCACTGAATGCGTCGGGCACCACTATTGTCAGCCACATCCAGCATGGTCTGCACCTGAATCATCCCTCGCCTCCCTGGCGAGATCGGCCGACGACCTCGACAACCTGCCAGTTCTTGGTCTTTGATAACGGGCGACATTCCTTAAGCAAAACGGTATCTCCGTCACGGCATTCATTGCTCTCATCATGAACATGCAATTTTGTTGAGCGCCGGATGTATTTCTTATACAACGGATGCTGCAATCGCCGCTCCACCAAAACCGTGACGGTTTTATCCATTTTGCAACTAATGACACGCCCCCTTACGGTGCGTCCCTCCGGCGCCGCGCTCACCTGGCCGACATTACTTGGCTCATGATCACTCATGCACTGCTCCTGTCAATTTCAGTCATACGCGTCTTTATTCGGGCAATATCTCGGCGCACGCTCTTAAATCTGGAGGGATTAGCCAACTGTCCAGTACCCCGTTGCATTCGCAGATTGAACTGCTCCTTTCGTAACTCAAGCAGTTCTGACTCCAACTCAGTTGTTGACAACGAGGCAATTTTCTCTTTATCTGCCATATTAAGCGGCCTGACGTTTTACAAAGGAAGTGGCGATGGGAAGTTTGGCACCCGCCAAGCGCAATGCTTCTCGTGCAAGAGGCTCACCTACCCCCTGAAGTTCGTACAACACCGTCCCAGGCTGAACCAACGCAACCCAATATTCAGGGTTACCCTTTCCCTTACCCATCCGCACTTCCAGCGGCTTCTTTGATATTGGTTTATCAGGAAACACTCGAATCCAAACTCGAGCACCACGTTTCACGTAACGGTTAATCGCTCGACGAGCAGCTTCGATCTGTCGCGAGGTAAGCCGACCTCTGCCTGTGCATTGCAGCCCATACTCACCGAAACTGACACGACTGCCCCGTTGCGCTAAGCCCCGATTACGACCCTTTTGTTGTTTCCTGTATTTGGTTCTTTTTGGCTGCAGCATGACCCTGGTATTCCGTCTGTCAATTATTCCTGTTGATGCGATGCCCGCTAGGCTGCGGCGGTCGGAGTCTCAGTCTCTTCTTGCTCATCGGCCGGCATGATTTCGCCGTTGAAGATCCATACCTTCACGCCAATGACACCATAAGTCGTGTTCGCTTCAGCGAATCCATAATCTACATCTGCTCTTAGGGTATGCAACGGCACGCGACCCTCGCGATACCATTCTGTCCGAGCAATTTCCGCCCCGTTTAAACGACCAGCCACCATGACCTTGACGCCCTGGGCACCTAGGCGCATCGCATTTTGCACGGCCCGGCGCATGGCACGACGGAACATGATTCGTTTAACCAACTGCTGACAAATGTTGTCAGCTACCAGTCTTGCATCCAACTCTGGCTTCCTGATTTCTTCAACAGAAACCTGTACTGGCCCCCCATTCATAACCATCAACGCATTGCGTAGGCGCTCAATGTCCTCACCTTTTTTACCGATCACAATACCGGGTCTACCAGTATGTAGCGTTACGTTTAGAGAATTTCCAGAACGCAGTAACTCAATCCTGCTGACCGCTGCGTTTAACAATCTGCCACGGAGGAAGCGTCTGACTTTCTGATCGGCAACCAAATTGGTGGCGTAATTCTTACCCGTTGCAAACCACTTTGCGTCCCAGTCCCGTATGATGCCGAGGCGAAAACCAACTGGGTGGACTTTCTGACCCATTTAATTACCCCCCCTCTTTTTGTCACTGACCGTGACAGTTATATGGCTGGTGCGTTTAATAATCGACGCCGCACGGCCCTTGGCTCGCGCCCTCCATCGCTTCATTACAGGTCCTTCATCAATCATGATCGAATGCACTCGCAACTCATCGATATCTGCGCCTTCGTTGTGCTCTGCATTGGCAATAGCCGACTCAAGCGCCTTACGAATAGGCAAAGCGGCTTTACGCGGGCTGAACTGAAGCAACTCCAGCGCCCGTGCTACGGGTTGGCGGCGGACCTGGTCCGCAACAAGTCGACACTTCTGTGGAGAAATGCGAATGTATTTGGCAAGTGCCTTGACTTCCATTACCTAGTTCCGTTACTTGGCCTTGCGGTCTGCCGCATGGCTCCTAAATGTACGAGTGGCTGCAAACTCACCCAACTTGTGGCCCACCATGTTTTCAGTAATGAGGACCGGAATGTGCTGACGACCATTGTGAACCGCAATTGTAAGACCGACAAATTCTGGCATCACCACTGAACGGCGCGACCAGGTGCGAATTGGGCGTCGCGACCCTGCACCGCGAGCTGCCATCGCTTTCGTCCACAAATGACTATCCACAAAAGGGCCTTTTTTAACTGATCGGGGCATGGCTACTTTCTCCTACGCCGACGCATAATCATGCTGTCCGTTCGCTTGTTGTGTCTCGTTCTGTGTCCTTTTGTCGGAACGCCCCAAGGGGTAACAGGGTCACGCCCACCGGAGGTCCGCCCCTCTCCACCACCGTGCGGATGATCGACCGGGTTCATGGCCACTCCTCGCACAGTAGGCCGAATTCCGCGCCATCGCTTGGCACCTGCCTTACCTAATTTGCGGAGAGAGTTTTCCTGATTGCCCACTTCCCCGACGGTAGCAGAACAGTTCACGTGAATCCTGCGCATTTCCCCGGAGCGCAGTCTCAACAGGGCATACTGCCCTTCGCGCCCCACGTACTGAGCAGACACACCCGCCGAACGGGCCAGTTGTGCACCCTTTCCGGGTTTCAGTTCGATACAGTGAACAACGGTACCAATCGGTATGTTACGCAACGGCAAATTATTACCAGCACGAATTGCCGATTCAGGCCCGGACTCGACACGATCCCCTGCCGTTAAACCTCGCGGAGCGACGATGTAGCGACGCTCACCGTCAGCATAGAGCAACAAAGCGATATGCGCGCTGCGATTCGGGTCATACTCCAAGCGCTCTACCCGAGCCGACACACCCGTCTTATTCCGTTTGAAATCAATCATTCGATAATGACGTTTGTGACCGCCACCACGATGCCGCACAGTAATGCGACCCATGTTGTTGCGCCCATCTATCGTCTTCTTCGGCACCACCAATGGAGCATAGGGTCGCCCCTTGTGAAGCTCGGGCGAAACAACTTTGACCATGCCACGACGGCCTGGTGATGTCGGTTTTTGTCTAATCAGTGGCATTTTTTTAAATCACCTAACCCATAATTGGATTACTAAGATCAAGCACCCGAACCCAGGAAATCAATGTCATCGCCTACCGCCAGCCGCACATAAGCCTTTTTCCAGTTATTGCGCTTACCAGGAGTTTTCCCAAATCGCTTAATTTTTCCACGCACGTTCAACACCTGTACTGCTATGACCGATACATCGAATAATTTCTCTACCGCCTCTCGCACTTCGGCTTTAGTCGCATTCTCTAACACCTCAAAAACAACCTGTCGATTAGCTTCCGCGGCATTAGTGCTCTTCTCCGATATCACCGGCCGAAGCAAAATCTGATGCATCCGTTCTGCGTTCATTGCAGTGACAACTCCAATTTCTTCAAAGCCGCTGACGTCAATATCACGGTATCGTGATCAATCAAACTAACAGGATCAATGTGCGCCACCTCACATGCATTAACACCCACGACATTGCGACAGGCCAGGGCTAAAGACTCATGGTGCTCAGCGGTGATGAGTAAAATTCTTCGGTTGTCAACGACACCTAGCTGCCTAAGGAGCGCAATCAATAGGCGCGTTCTCGGCTCTTCTAGCTCGATAGCGTCGCACAGCCGCAACCGCTCTTGGCGTACGAGTTCCGACAAAATCGAGCGGAGCGCAACACGGTATGCCTTGCGATTTACTTTTTGCGCATAGCTGCGGGTGCTAGCGGCAAATATCGTACCACCACCACGCCACAAGGGACTGCGAATCGTGCCAGCTCGAGCGCTACCTGTACCTTTCTGCCGAAATGGCTTTCGCCCACCACCTCGTACCTGTGACCGATTTTTCTGCGCGCTGGTTCCAGCGCGCCCACCAGCCAGATACGCCGTTACCACCTGATGGACCAAAGGCTCTTTAAACGGCACACCAAACACAGCGTCATCCACCGCAACCGTGCCGGACGGATTACCATCTGCTTGTATGACGGGAAGATCCATTACATTCATCCGTGATCTTGTTCGGCTGCCGGCGTTGAGACGACCGCCGTGCCCCTCGATTTCACCGACGGTTCAATAACGAGATCAAATCCCCGTGGCCCCGGGACCGAACCCCGAATAAGGATGAGATTGCGCTCTTTGTCCACTCGAACCACCGTTAGGTTTTGCTGTGTGCGATTCACATTACCCATGTGGCCTGCCATCTTCTTTCCTTTAAAAACTCGCCCAGGATCTTGATTCTGTCCGATCGAACCCGGTTTCCGGTGCGCTTTTGAGTTGCCATGGGTCGCTCGGCCGCCACCGAAACCATGTCGTCGCATCACGCCTGCAAACCCGCGGCCCTTGGTTGTGCCTTGAACATCAACACTTTGGCCGACCTCTAACATATCGGGGCCAATCGCGCTCCCCAACTCATAGGCAGCAGCGACATCGGCATTCACTCGAAACTCCCACATCCCACGGCCAGGCTCAACGTTCGCGGCCGAGTAATGGCCCTTTAACGCTTGGCTGACACGGCCAGGACGTCGACTACCAACCGTAACCTGCACAGCACAGTAACCATCTCGATCGAGGCCTTTGACCTGTGTCACGTAGTTCGGCTCCACCTCCACCACAGTAACCGGTGTGGATCGGCCAGCATCATCGAATATGCGGGTCATACCCACCTTCCTTCCTATGATACCGAGTGCCATGATTGATCCTTTGTCCCGTGCTGTGCTCTGCTGATCCAAATCAGCCCAATTTGATCTCGACATCAACGCCCGCAGCGAGATCAAGCTTCATCAATGCATCAACTGTCTTGTCGGTTGGTTCAACAATATCCATGATCCGCTTGTAAATTCGTATTTCCATCTGGTCACGTGAGGCCTTGTATTTATGCGGAGAGCGCAGCAGGTTGTAACGCTCCTTCTTTGTCGGAAGAGGAATTGGCCCACGCACAATCGCACCAGTCCGCCGAGCGGTGTCTACGATTTCCTGAGCCGAACGATCAATCATTCGATGATCAAACGCTTTTAAGCGGATTCTAATCTTCTGACTCGCTACGTTCGCTGCCATGACTTGTCTCTTAAATTAGCGTTGCGTGTGTGTTGCCGAACCACATTCACTCAATGACACTGGCGACGACGCCGGCGCCTACTGTTCGACCACCTTCTCGAATGGCAAACCGCAAGCCCTCTTCCATCGCAATCGGCGCAATTAACTTCGCCTTAAGATTTACGTTGTCTCCAGGCATCACCATCTCCACCCCCTCTGCTAACTCACACTGACCGGTTACATCGGTCGTGCGAAAATAGAACTGGGGACGATAACCTTGGAAAAACGGCGTATGACGACCACCTTCATCCTTCGATAACACATAAATCTCCGCCTCAAATACTGTGTGCGGTGTGATTGAACCAGGCTTCGATAACACTTGACCCCGCTCCACTTCATCCCGCTTTACAGCACGCAACAATACACCCACGTTGTCACCCGCTTGACCTTCATCAAGCAACTTCCTGCCCCGCGCTAGCCCCGTGCAGGTCGACTACTCCGTCTCTTTAATGCCAACAATCTCTACCTCTTCGCCAACCATTACTACACCCCTCTCAACTCGACCAGTCCCTACCGTGCCACGACCAGAAATTGAAAAAAGATCCTCAATCGGCATTAAAAAGGCACCGGCTATCGCCCGCTC
>JAKUQS010000109.1 GCA_022451485.1 Gammaproteobacteria bacterium | reverse complement strand
GACCGGTACCCGCTACAGTATCTGCATCGATACCGTGCCTATCAGCGAGACGCTGCGCTACCGGCGTCACCTGCGACCCCGTTGCCACAGATTGTTTTTTTGAACCTTGCGCGCCTGGTTGATCCGGAACAGGTTCGCCTGCATCTCCGATCCAGGCGAGGAGATCCCCCACGTTATACTCGGCGTCGACCTGACCGACAGCCTTAAGCAGTACACCTGACACAGGCGAATTAACATCGACTACCGTTTTATCCGTCTCTATAGAAATTAACAACTGACCCTCATCGATGCTTTCCCCCTCTGAAACATGCCATTCAACAACTCGACCTGTTTCCATCGTGTGGCCCATTCCCGCCAATTTGAATTGAATTGCCATAATAGTTGTCAGATCAGCTCATAACATTCTGAACTGCCGAAACAACACTTACGCTACTGGGGACAACATGTTTAACCAGTTCAGCACTGAATGGCATTGGCACATGCGGACTGCCAACCCTTGCCACAGGGGCTTTAAGGTCGTGAAAACAATTCTCGCCAATCATTGCGGCTATTTCGGATACAGAACCTGCAAACGCGGAATCTTCACCACAGACGATAGCCCGCCCCGTCTTCCTCACCGAGCTGCAAATCGTGTCAGTATCAAGTGGCGACAACGATCTCGGGTCTACAACTTCCACATCATAGCCGTCGTCCTCAAGCGTGATTGCTGCTTCCAGAGATTTCTGAACCATCGGACCGACCGCAATGATTGTGGCATCTTCACCTTCTCTTTTAATGTCTGCCAATCCGATAGGGATCATGTGCTCACCGTCTGGCACCTCACCTTTACTGGTATAGATTCGTTTGTATTCGAAAAACAGCACCGGATCGGGCGAACGTATGGCAGTTTTGAATAAGCCTTTCGCATCTGCCGGTGTAGACGGCACCACTACCTGCAATCCGGGCACATGCATAAACCACGATTCCATGATTTGTGAATGCTGCGCGGCCAGCAGTCGGCCGACACCGCAAGGTAAGCGAATCACCATTGGCACGCTACCCTGACCGCCGCTCATGTAGCGCATTTTTGCTGCCTGATTAACGACCTCATCCATCGCGCACGTCACAAAGTCAAGGTACATCAGCTCGATCACGGGCCGCATACCTGCCAACGCAGCACCAACACCTACGCCAACAATGCCGGCTTCTGCAATCGGCGTCTCAAATATTCGACCTGGAAAACGTTCTGCAATACCGTCAGTCACTTTGTAAGGACCACCATGGGTGATTACATCCTCCCCAAGGACGAATATCGAGTCATCTCGCGCCATCTCCTCATGAAGCCCTTCTCGAAGCGCTTCATTGAATGCCATGGTCTTCATTACGCCACCTCCTGAATCGGTGCTACAACGTCGGTTGTAACCTCTTCAGCACTTGGCCAAGGACTCTCTTCGGCAAATTGGGTCGCAGCATTGATTTCACCATTAGCGTCAGCTTGGATAGCCTGATCCTGTTCTTCACTAAGCCAATCTCGATCACGCATAAACTGTCCCAGTAGTTTTATCGGATCTCGGTTTTGCTTCCACTCATCGACTTCTTCAGCCGTACGGTACTGTTGCTCATCTCCTAAGCTATGACCATAGAACCGATAAGTGCGAGCCTCAAGGAGAGTGGGGCCCCCACCCTCGCGCGCACGCTTGACGGCCTCACCGGCAGCTTCATATACCTCTACAACATCCTGGCCATCGACCGACACGCCGGGTATTGAATAAGACGCAGCCATATCCGCAACCGAGTCGACAACCGCTACGTTTTCACGCGGCACCCACTGCTGATACCCATTGTTTTCACAAACATAGACAACAGGCAGGGACCACAGTGATCCCATAGCGATTGCTTCGTGAAAAGTACCCCGAGCGGCTGCGCCGTCACCAAAAAAGCACACTGACACTTGATCCGTACCCCGCAGTTTGCTGGCCAGTGCCGTACCGGTCGTAGGCGCAATACCCGCACCCACAATGCCATTTGCACCTAGCATATTGAGCGAGAAATCAGCGACGTGCATCGAACCCCCTTTACCCTTGCAGGTACCCGTTGCCTTTCCCCACAACTCGGCCATCATCTGATCAGTTTTTGCGCCTTTGGCTATGCAATGGCCGTGACTCCGATGCGTCCCGAGTACATAATCGTCGTCTCTCAGGTTGGCACAGACTCCCGTGCCAACAGCTTCCTCTCCACATTACATGTGCAAAGTACCAACCACGTGGCCCAAGTTAGTCTGGCGATCCGCTTCCTCTTCGAATAAGCGAATGCGCCACATATCCG
>JAKUQS010000108.1 GCA_022451485.1 Gammaproteobacteria bacterium | reverse complement strand
GGCCTGCGCAGCGCTCCGGATGGTCTATTCCATGCCCCACCACCGCCAAAAGCCCATGAACGGTTGATCCAGCGCGCGAGTCATAAAATGGGGATTCCGTGTATCCCCAACCGTCGGGCAGTAATTACGCGCGCCCTCAACGGGCGACCAGCCTGTCACTACTGTGGGCAATGTGGTCGCGGCTGCCGGGCCGGGTCGAATTATTCTGCCAGTCAGACTCAAATTTTCCCCGCGCTCGAAACAGGTCGACTCGAACTCATCGACATGGCGATGGCGCGAGAAATCCTCACTGATGAAACTGGCTTGGTTAATGGGGTGGTCTACGTTGATAAACGTAGTGGTCAAGAACGCCGTCTCTCCTGTCGTGTCCTTGTGCTCGCAGCAAGTGCCTGTGAATCGGCACGATTACTACTTAATTCAAAATCGTCATACCACCAGGACGGCACAGCAAATTCATCGGGCATGGTTGGTCGCTATCTTATGGACACCGTCGGATATGACATTGGAGGCACTGTCCCCGCGTTTGAAGGCATGCCCCGTTACAACAGCGACGGCGCTGGTGGGTCGCATTTATATATGCCGTGGTGGGGGCTCGACCGAGAAAATGAACTCGGATTTCCGAGGGGCTATCACATTGAAATCGGCGGTGGCTACCAGATGCCAAGCGTTGGGATGTTTGGCGGTGCAGCAACTCGCGCGGGCTACGGCTCAGCGATCAAAGAACAGGCCTACCGAGACTACGGCACACAGGTCTCGTTCGCCGGCCGTGGAGAAATGATTCCGAACGAGGCAAGCTACTGTGAAATCGACCCAACTGTGGTCGATCGTTATGGCATCCCCGTACTTCGCTTTCACTTCAAGTGGAGTGACTACGAACTCAATCAGGCACAACACATGAACAATGTATTTTCTGAGCTCATTACATCAATGGGTGGCACACCTCACGCACCCGGTAGGCGTGATGCTGACGGAATTTCAATCGGTGGCAGCATTATTCATGAGGTTGGTAGCGTACGGATGGGAGATAACCCCAAAGAATCTGTGCTTAATCAATTTTGTCAGGCCCACGACACTCGGAATCTCTTCGTCTGTGATGCGGGAAGTTTTGTAAGTAATCCAGATAAAAACCCGACCCTCACGATTAATGCCCTTGCATGGCGCGCATCCGATTATCTGGCTAATGAAATGCGTCGAGGTGTCCTGTGACAGTTCCTCACCTATCGCGACGCGCAGTATTACGGCAGTTAGCGCTTGCGATTACTGCAGCGGGAAGTGGATCCGTAAACATTGAAGCAGCACGTCTCGTTCATACCATTGCCGGCGAGTCACGGTCTCAACCAGGCGGCTACACGCCAGTGCAACTGACCGACCATGAATTTCGTACCGTTTCACGGCTGGCCGAACTCATTGTGCCCGCCGACGCCCGTGGGGGAAGCGCCGTTGACGCCGGAGCGCCTGAATTCATCGACTTGTTGTGCAGCCAAAATGATCAACTGACAACTATTTACCAAAACGGGATCCGCTGGCTAGACGCGATAATCCGTGAACGATCCGGTGACAATTTTATTGATACGTCTGCCGAAGCACAGACCGATATCCTCGACGAACTTGTTGAAGCGGAACGAGGAGACAGCTCACACAATCTCAGTGAAGGCGTGAATTTCTTCGGCTGGGTCAGGCGGATGGCCGTTGACGCCTACTACACCAGCCCAATCGGTATTAGAGACATTGGGTACCAAGGCAACCAGGTCTTGAGTAGCTACGAAACGCCCTCGGAGGCGATTGACTTCGCAACACGGGTCGCGGACGACCTCGGTCTCTAGATTTCTAGAGCTACGCCCGTCTGGTAAAATGAAAAGCCGTTATTTGGGTACTGCGTGTATCCACCTCACTCTCTAACGCGGAGCACTTATGGCAAATAGAGGACGTCCAACTCAAACGAAACGACAGCGCGAACGCAAGCGGATGGAAAAAGCTAAAGAAAAGGATGCGCAAAGAGCTAACGCGCGCATCAGACGAGCCGAAGCCCCAGATCGACCAACCGACCATGACCCTGATATCGCCGGCTTTAAAACAGGTCCTCAAGAAATGCCAACCTGGCAACGAGAATTTTTTGAAGAAGAGCAGCGGGCAAAAGAAGCTGCAGAAAAACTGGCACGTGAAAGCGGAAAGTCCTAGTCACCGACCTTGCACAATAAAGGCCAGGTCCCTACGGGTTCCTGGCCTTTGCCATGTACAACTCTTTAACCGGATGTGACGACCACCGGTAACCACTCTATCGGCCATTGACTATGCCGGACTCGGAACCCTGCTCCGCCGAGGCTTCGCGGCGTCAGCAAGCGGGACTC
>JAKUQS010000107.1 GCA_022451485.1 Gammaproteobacteria bacterium | reverse complement strand
GGGCTGGCCAACTTTTGAATTTCTTGCCTCAATGGGGAGGCGTATATCTGGGCCGGCGCATATTCAATATACGGGGTAATGGGGGAATAGGCGGCCAGATGGTTGGTCGCCATACCCAGGATCTGGGTTGACCAATTACCCGGAAGCACAACCGCTCCACGCAGTTTTGCATCTTCTACAATTCTTTTGCACTCGGTCAGACCACCACAATTAGTCGCATAAGGCTGGCACACGGTTACGCCGCCATGATCCATCATCTCGATCAGTTCAAAGCGACTGGATGCATGCTCACCCATGGCGAGGGGAATCGAGGTCATAGACGACAAGCGGGCATAGGCACTTGTGCCGTCGACTGAAAAGGGCGTCTCAAAAAAGTAAACATCATATTCTTCGGCATGACGAGCGACCCACAAAGCAGTCGCATGATCACTGTACCCATAACCGACATCCAAAGCGAGAGCTGGTTCTGGGCCGAGTGCTTCTCGGGCCAGGCGAAGTAATTCAACCGCAGTCTCCCGGGACGAATACAGGGGTTCGACTTTAAATGCGCTAAATCCTTCTTTCGCCAGAAGCTCGCAGCGCTCGACCTGTTGCCGTAGAATCGTTTGTCGGTCGTAGGCATCGGAGACGATTGTTGCGTACGGAGTAATATGGGTTGCTTGAACCGACCGCCCTGTCTTATAGGAGCTTCGTTCTGAACCGCCCATAATCTCAAAAACGGGCAAGCCGAGTGCCTTGCCATAAATATCCCACAGCGCGACATCCAGAGCGCCTAAGCATCTCATTGCCCAGCCCCTGCGATTCGAGTGCAGCATACTTTCGTACAGCCGATTCCATGCGGCCTCTGGATGCACAAACTCTTTTCCAATAATCTGGGATCCAAAAAAAGAATCGTTGCCCACTAAGGCGCTTCGCGCTACTCCAGGGGGAACTCTAAACATCTCTGACATGCCTGTCACACCTTCGTCGGTGTGAACTGTTAACAGCGGTAACGGTTCAACGCCCCCGAAGTCTGGCTCAACTTTGGGTCCGTCTCCAATTACAACAATTTCGCAGGATACAACTTTCACGCTTGCTGTTCCTCAGGTTTCGTTAACGGGCGTAGCTGAGAAGCGTCTATGGCCACAACCCGAGACTTTACCGTCGAAGGGTAGCATTAAAACCATATTTCTTTTACCTATTATGAAGAGAGGTCGACGGTACGGGGCACTTAGAACTTCTTGTATTTTAAGTAAGCTGCCTGAGGTTTCATGCCACCCCGGATTGCTTTCCTCATTTGATTCTCAGTGTTAATGACAACCTCTGTTTTTTCCAGCACCGTTGTTAGGTGTTGGGAAGGCAACACAACAATACCGTCCGCATCAGCGAGCAAGAAATCACCGGTCGTTATGTCGACATGCCCGATTCGTATAGGTTCCCCTAATTCCTGGGGGATCCACTTGCCAACGATGTCAGTAGGTGTGTGGTAACGACAATATACGGGAAAACTACTCTTCTTTATAATCTCCACGTCGCGACAGCCGCCATCCGCAACATAGCCAATCAGGCCTCGTTTCTGGAGTACTTCGGCAGATAGTTCCCCCATAAAAGCCAGGTCATCATCATTTGGCTGGCATACCAGAACATGGCCGGGTGGGACGTCACCCAAGAGTTTAGTCCACGCCAATAATGTTTCATGAGGATCCATCCGGTCATCCCGTTTTCCCGAGACCGTATAAATCGGACCCGCGATCCGTTGGGAAGCTTGCAATGGCTGAATTGTCCTCGGCAAAACAAAATTGGTCAGCCCTTCGGCAACCATAACATCGTGAATTGCACTGGTGTAACACGCTAACAGCCGCTCTATGGGTTCCAAGCTTGATCTCCCAATTAACTGTTTTTGTTTTGTTCGACGTTAGTATGATACAGGTATCACTAGACTTGAGTCATTAAAAGATCGATGATAAGCACAATTAACAACGTCGGAGACTATGGGATGGGAGGGCGATTAGCCAACAAAGTAGCTGTTGTGACTGGTGCCGGTCAAGGGATCGGTCTCGCAATCAGCGAACGGTTTTTAACCGAAGACGCTACAGTAATAGGAATTGATAAAAACGAAAGTATCCTAAACGTGTTTGGCAGTGCTCGAGACAAATTTTTTCCTCATGTCATCGATGTGGAAGACCACCAGAAACTGACATCTTGCGTTGAGACCGTGATCGCAACATTTGGCTCAATACAGGCACTGGTAAACAACGCCGGTTTTTCTTACTACGAAGATGTTTTGTCAACCACGCTGGATCAATGGCGGCACACGCAGCGGGTAAATGTTGAATCTCAGTTTCTGTTATGCAAGATGATTGCACCCGCTATGGTTACAGCGGGTTAT
>JAKUQS010000106.1 GCA_022451485.1 Gammaproteobacteria bacterium | reverse complement strand
ATAGACAGAAATATCTAGATAATTTCCCTGAACTAGATGCAGACGACTTGGGTCAACAACTTTCTTCTTGCGCAGGCGATCTCGGCAGCTAACCGCATGGTTGAAAAGTATTGGGTCGTACTCGATACCTAAGACCTGATGGGTGGCAGCAAGATGCGAGACACCCATCGCAACTCGGCCCTCACCCATTCCTGCATCGATAACAGCAGCAGAAGCTGCCCGCTTCCACCACTCGTGATCCAGTAGCCAGAGCACGGCTTCGTTGATAACGTCAACAGGGGTGGGAACCCAGATGCCAACACCCGTCCGGTAAATTGGCAAACTCAGTCCCACTGAAGACTGTGACCGAGCAAAAACCGCCTTTAATTGCGGAACAGACATTGAATAATTTGAAATGTTGCCGCCTAAACGATTTCATCCGAGTTCGGCCGTAGCTTACCCCCAATATATGATTAATCAAGAACATTCGGTGCCAGCCAATTGATTTTGATTCATTAAGGAGAACAGTGCCCGACATTGCCCCGCTTTCTTTTCTGGCAGTAACATGAGTGAAAATTTAAGACCTACAACACACATACGGGAGAGAAAAATGCTGCGGCTGAGCCTTATTGTTACCTTGTTCATCGTATCTTTGTCCTGGATTCAACCTGCGGGAGCTCAAACAAACACCGCCACCCACGTCAGTGCCGCTGACGTCACAGCAACGCTGAAGCAAGGCGAAACAAGACTTGCAGAAGAGAACCGATCGATAAGCGACTTGGTCATTCGTCACTCCGACGTGGGTGAAGGCAATCTCGGCGTGTCAGTGGTTCAACGAACCGCTCGACGCGCAGGAGGCGAACTCAGGGGTATCGCCCATGTCGAACTCGACGAGATTTATTACGTGGTGTCTGGAAGTGGGACACTCGTCACCGGTGGAATGCTGGATGACAAGCGAGAGACGAATAGCGACCTACTTGGCCCTATGGAGATTGGAATGATGCGAGGCGGAGAGAGTCGCCTTATGAATCCCGGTGACATCGCGATCATCCCAAAAGGCGTGTCTCATGCGTGGAGTGAGATCACAACCGATACAATCGACTATCTGGTCTTTCGTAATGACCCTGAGAAGGTAATGCAACTGAAGTAGCCTCGGCAATGTCGACGAAAGAACACTTCGACAGCGCTCAAGGAAGCTGTAACGCGATGAGTTTCGGCGGACTACCACCAACAGTGAGCGCAATGTACTGCTTGTCATCGACCATATAAGTCATGGGAGTTCCAATAGCTCCAGCTGGAAGGTCAACCGCTCCTAAGATTTCACCTGTGTTCTTGTCGTAGGCCACTAATCTAGGTCCATCATTACTACTACCAGTGGTTAGCGCAGTAATGAGAAGGGTACTCGTCAGTAGTGGCCCGTTGATCACACCGTCGCCCAACGGCGGAAGATTCAACTCACGAAGCAACGGATGGTTTCGATAACGATCACCATCTCCCAATGGCACCATCCATTCATGATTACCCGTATTCATGTCAATGGCCGTAATGCGAGAGTATGGCGGTTTCACCAGCGGCAAACCTTGAGGCATTTGTGGCCCCGCTCGGCGCCCTTCACGTGCACGAGCAAGCCGCTCTGCTTCGGGTGCTCCGTGTGTGAACGGCACTGACGCCCCCTGCGCTGCATCGGGGGCATACAGCGGAATGACTACCGCGTTGTTCCGGGAAGGAACATATAGCATTCCCGTCACCGGATCGAGCGCCGCCCCTGCCCAGCCTGCAGCACCGTTATCAGGTGGACGCATCAACGTACCCTGGACACCACCTTCGACCGGCCGCGTTGGCGGGGTAAACAGAGGACCCAACCTGTACCCGTCGACAGCATCCACCGCCATTTGCCGCACCCGAGGCGTGAAATCCACTAAATCATCAAGTGTGATGCCCTGATAATCGAACGGCGCGGGCTTAGTCGGAAACGGCTGCGTCAGCGACGGAACTTCACCTGGCAAATTGGTCTCCTGCGGCACCGGCCGTTCCTCTATCGGCCACACCGGCACCCCCGTCACGCGATCAAAGGTATAAACAAATCCCTGTTTGCTGACTTGCGCGATAGCCTTAATCGCCCGTCCATCAACTGTGATGTCAACAAGGTTTGGGTGCGTGGGAAAATCGTAGTCCCATAACCCGTGATGTACTGCTTGAAAGTGCCAAACTCGCTCTCCGGTTTCGACATCTACGGCAATCAACGTCTCTGAAAACAAATTGTCGCCAAGACGATCACCGCCATAAAAATCATTCGTCGTAGTACCTGTCGGCAGGTAAACGTGACCTAATGCACTATCGCCGGCGAGCATCGACCACACATTGGCATTTCCATAGTAACGCCATGACTCGTTGAGCCAAGTGTCAACACCATACTCATCCGCACTGGCCGGCACCGTATGAAAATCCCACGAGTGCTCACCCGGCCGCACATCCCCCGCCCGCACCCAACCCGGGATGGCTTCTTTGGTGATCCGCCGGTCGGCTATTTGCGATCCATGGATCACCTTGTTGCGGACAACAATGGGCGGTGAGTGTATCGAATAAAGCATGGCATTAAGGTAGTCACGGTCTTCTCTTTCGGCTCTGGGAAGATCCACCATCGCATCAACCGAACCCT
>JAKUQS010000105.1 GCA_022451485.1 Gammaproteobacteria bacterium | reverse complement strand
AAACTATGTTTAAGTGTTCGGCCAACGAAACCCGCGTTACGTGAGCTCGCCCCATAACCCGGGGCCTGTGCGTCCAATACCACGACCTCTCGCCCTGCCCGAGCAAGAGTCAAGGCGGCCGACAGGCCTGTAAATCCGGACCCCACAACGACCACATCGGCCTTGTCCGGAAAATTGTCCACCGAGGACTGTGCAGGCCGAGGGGCCGCGGGCCACCACCACGGTTCCTCTTCAAAGTCACCCGCTAGCAAATGATCGTCCATGAGAACTCAGTCTTAAATATCTGGGTCAGAGTAATGCCAAATAAAAACCCGTTACGCCCTAATCGGTATTTACATCATAGTAGTTCGGAAGCCCATCTTCACTGTGGCTGATATGAAACCGCGACAATGCTTGAACTTGCTTTTCTAACTCTGGAGAGCTGAGGCTACTTTTAGCCGGATCACGCACCCCATGTAAATAGTCTTTTGGGTCCATGTGGTCAACAACACCTAGACTGCTCGACCCCAGCGAATATCCAATCAGTTCTTGGATTTGATCCGGTAACTGTAGAGCGAGCTCAGGGGGCACCGCCATGTACTGGTTCTCTTCCTGCCGCAACCAACCCAGGTTGTAATGCAAGGCAACACCGCTTCGAGGACGGTCCGCGTGGTTCGAACCACCGCCATGGATGGTGTTTCCGGTATAAATCAGTACTGAACCTGCTGTCATTTCAGTAGCCACAACTTCCTCGGGTTTTGGTACTCGGTCACTGGACCAAAGATGCGACCCCGGTACCAGGCGGGTACCGCCATTCTTCCGGGTAAAATCACTGAGCGCCCACATTGTCGCTACAGTTAATGGAGGGCATGGACTCGCAATTGGATAAAGACCAATATCCCTGTGCAAAACCTGACGAGTTTCGCCCGGTTCAATATGCATCACGCCGGTATAGTGAACACGATACCGGACACAATGTGGCAATAAAGCATCGTCTGCTACCGCCAGAACCGTGGGGTGAACCAACAGAGACTGAATAGAATTCGACTTCGCAAGCAGCGCCCCGAACCGCTTGGTTAGGCTGCCATAAAACTCTTCGTGCCCATCATGGGCTTTCTCAAAATAAGGCGCTAGTTCGGCATTGACGGCAGTAACCGTATCGGCGTCGACCGCATCACGCACAACAGCATACCCATCGGCTGCAACTGCCGCAGCAACGGCCTCGACCGAAGCGTCGCACGAGAAAGTATTCTTAAGCTCATCCATAGTTAGCCCCTTTTTAAAGGTCAATTTTCAAACAGGTTCTGATTAGCTGATCTAATCGGAGGTAATTTCTTCGCAGTGTCTAGAATATCGAATATCCAACGCGTGGCCGGTGAATACACATCAATAAAAACTGCCTTTTGGTCACCAATGATTTGACCCCCATGCGGCACATTGCTCGCGGCATACCATCCGTCACCAGGACCAATCTCGCGTGTCTCATTACCCACCGTCAATAGAATCTGCCCGGACAGTAACAGACTGAACTGCTCATGCGGGTGGGAATGCATCGGGTAGGTTGATCCCGGTTCAAACACAGCCCGGAGCAGGTGCATATGTGCACCGCTAATTATCTGACCCTCACTGTCGTCTTCATCGAATCTATAGCGATCAATTTCGTCCCAGCTAAAAATCTGGGGAGAACCAATCTCAGTGCTGTTCGTGTTTTCTCCATCGTCCTGATATTTCATTCCAACTGCCCTCTCTAACCCGTTTCGCTGACCAAGCCCACTGCGGTAATCCCGTGGACGGCGGCTGCTTCATCGTTGTCCGACGTATCACCCGATATTCCGACCGCACCGAGGAGAACCCCACCCTCGTTACGGATCAGTACACCACCGGGCACCGGTACAAAATTGCCATCAGCTAGGCCATTCATTGCCTGAATAAAGTAGGCCTGCTGTTCGGCACGTGCCATCAGTGCACGCGTACCCATCCCCATCGCTATGGCTGCATTGGCTTTGCCTTGCGCAATCCGAGCCCGCAACGTACTGACACCATCTTCAGACAACACCACAATCACGGTAGCTCTTGGATCCAACACCACCACACTAACCGGTTTTAGGGCTAACTCCCGAGCTTTCGCTAGGCTAGCGGCCGCAATGGCCTGGGCCTGTTCAAGCGATACTGACATCCATACCTCCTCTGTTACTTGTTCTGATCAACCCGATCATAACCGAATCGACCCTACCCCAAAACACAAGGCTATCGGTCCACGTTGCACTGAGAACACTCATTCTATGAGCCTCTAAGGCATTACAATGTCTCGATGCCACTTTCCCATTTTCACCCCGCTGTTGCTCACTGGTTCAACAAGCAGTTTGATCAACCCACCGACGTACAGGTGCAAGCGTGGCCCGCTATTCGGGCAGGCACACACACTTTGATGGCCGCGCCCACTGGTTCGGGCAAGACATTAGCTGCCTTTCTTGCCGTCATTGACGAACTGGTACGTGAAGGCGAAACGTTCGGACTACCGGATGAAACTCGAATTTTGTACGTTTCCCCACTCAAAGCGCTGTCCAACGATATCAACAAAAATCTTGAATCTCCTCTGAGAGGTATCGCACAGGAATTACCCTCACCCAGTCCGTTATCGATTCGTTCGGCTGTACGCACT
>JAKUQS010000104.1 GCA_022451485.1 Gammaproteobacteria bacterium | reverse complement strand
GAGCGCGGCGGGCACACTATCTCAAAGCCCTTGGGGTTACCCGGTGGCGGGATCGTCGGTTAGTTACTAAAGCAGATAAGGAGGCGACGACACCGTCAGAAGACAGCGCAGTTATCGA
Organism: Gammaproteobacteria bacterium; assembly: GCA_022451485.1. Taxonomy (GTDB): domain Bacteria; phylum Pseudomonadota; class Gammaproteobacteria; order Arenicellales; family UBA868; genus UBA11791. The sequence continues at coordinate 2,617 of JAKUQS010000104.1, read as the reverse complement.
AGTCAGGCGAACAACCACTTGCTCCACCACATTTGATGAATTGGCCCTAGAGGCAGCGAAGTGCACTCGTTGCGCTCTCCACAAGACTCGCAACCGTGTAGTTTTCGGATCCGGCAATGTCAAGGCGAGTTGGTTTTTTGTGGGGGAAGCACCGGGGCGGGAAGAGGATCGCCTGGGCGAGGCTTTCGTTGGGCGCTCGGGGCAACTGTTGAATTCGATGCTATTCGCGTTGGGCCTCGATCGAGAAGACGCGTACATCGCTAATGTATTGAAATGTCGTCCACCCGATAATCGGGACCCTGGGGGAGAAGAAGTCGCTACCTGTGAGTCATTTCTTCATCGACAGGTGGAATTGGTGCAGCCCTCGATGATCATGGCATTGGGTCGGTTCGCGGCGCAATCCTTACTCAAGACAACGGAATCTATCGGGCAGTTGCGGGGTCAATTGCATTCCTACGAGCCCTTTCAGATTCCGCTGATTGTTACCTATCATCCGGCTTATTTGCTTCGTTCTCCGCTTGCCAAGCGAAAAGTCTGGTTAGACCTGGTTTTGGCACAACGCAGCCTGATCTGATAGCTTGCCATGACGAATTGGTTTGATTCAATTCTGGGGGTTGCGCTGCACGAGGCAGAAGAGGGCGTGATCTCAACAATTTTGCCGACACGTTATTACGATGTGGTGGTTGAGGTCGGTCCTGGTCGGGTGAGTACGTTTAGCGGAATTCAAAGTGAACGCCGTGTCCGTGTTTCCCCGCCATCCATTACTAGTCTACCGGCGGGAGTGACCGCCCGGCTCGATCAGCTCCCGTTGATGGCGCGATCGGTGGATCTGGTATTGTTGCGGCATTCTCTGGATTTTGCGGGCGATCCGCGTCATGTGTTGCGGGAGGTTGTCCAAATCATGGCACCTGAAGGTCTTGTGGTGATCTGCGGATTTAATCCCCTCGGATTGTGGGGCGGGGCGAAGATGATGGGTCGCAATCGACAGGTACCCTGGAACGGTCGTTACCTGTCGCTTAGACGATTACATGATTGGTTGTCACTGTTACAACTAAGGGTGATTGGGGGTCGTTCATGTTTCTACAGACCCCCGCTACAATCGTCTCGGTGGTTAGAAAGTCTAGGCTTTATGGAGGTTATGGGAGATCGATGGTGGCCACTATTGGGAGGTGCGTACGTAGTGGTGGCACGTAAACGCAGCGCCTCTGCCCGTTTAGTTCCAGCGCAAGATCGGTTCCACCGCAGGGCCAGTAGTCGCAGATTTGCGGTCGTCGGTGGTGCCCACCGGCAGTTGGGTGGCGTCGTTAAACGGGTTAGGTGTTAATGGACCAATTAATAATGAGTGCAGGGTATACGGAGCCGTTGATTAAAATCTATGCCGACGGGGCGTGCCGGGGAAATCCAGGACCGGGTGGTTGGGGAGTTCTTTTGCTGACCGCTGATGGGGAACAGGAATTGATGGGTGCGACTGGGAATACGACGAATAACAGGATGGATCTGTGCGGGGTCTTGGAAGGGTTGCGGGCCTTGCCCGAGCCGGCTCGCGTGCGTGTTTATACAGATTCCACGTATGTGTGCAAAGGAATGACGGAATGGATCGCCGGTTGGAAACGACGAAATTGGCAGACCTCAGGCGGGCGAACGGTAAAGAATCGGGACTTGTGGTTGGCTCTCGATGAAGCACAGAGCCGCCATGAAGTCGAATGGCAATGGATTCGCGGTCATGCCGGAAACGTGGGCAATGAACGCGCCGATGGCCTGGCTAACGCGGCGATCGATCGTTGGCTGGCTAACGGTGCAACGGATTCGGGATGTGGACCATGAGGCAGGTAGTGCTCGATACAGAGACCACAGGACTTGACTGGCGAAAAGGTCACCGAGTCATAGAGATAGGCTGTATTGAGGTAGTCAATCGACGGGTTACGGGGGAGCAGTTTCAGGCACACGTTAATCCACACCGAGAGGTAGATCCAGAGGCCTATGCTGTTCACGGACTGTCTAATGAGTTTCTGAGGGACCAGCCAGATTTCAGTGAGATTGCACCGGCATGGTTCGCTTTTTTACAGGGCGCGGAGCTGGTGATTCATAACGCAGAATTTGACGTAGGTTTTCTCAATGCGGAGATTAAATTATTACCTGATCCATCGAAATTACTTCAGGATATGTGCGAAATCCATGACTCGCTGGATTTGGCTCGGCGCCTTCATCCGGGTCAACGCAACAGTCTGGATGCACTAAGTCGTCGGTATGGCGTCGATGGGCGAGATCGCACGCATCATGGCGCCTTGCTCGATGCACAGATTCTGGCCGATGTGTACCTTGCGATGACCGGTGGGCAAACAGCACTGCATTTTGAAGTGTCGGCCTCGGCTCGCCCGGGAAAAACATCAACTAGACCGAGGACTGGTGAGCAATATAATCCGACAGCACGCTCCCCGTTGGTGGTGCCGGCTAATGAAAATGAACTGGTCGCGCACCGTGATTGGTTGAGGCGACTCGGAATCGAAACGCTAGATAGCGAATCATAATTTAAACGGTAGGTTGGCCTGAGATTGAAACGTATAGCTTGAGGACATTAATGATGGGAGATGAACGAGTCGTTGCGGTTAAGCCACAT
>JAKUQS010000103.1 GCA_022451485.1 Gammaproteobacteria bacterium | reverse complement strand
GACCTTCAGCCACTTCCTGTGAACTGTATCCATCGATCCCCCATGTACTGACGATTGGAGAAATTGAACAGATCGCGGCTGACTATGCGAATGCTTGTGTCATCCTTCAATCTTGCGGCTTTGATGGGGCTGATCTTGCCTTTTATGACGACCAGCTGCCAGACCAGTTTTGGAGCCCTCAGACTAATCAACGCTGTGACATTTACGGTGGTTCACTAGACAACAGGATCAGATTTTCCCTAGACATTCTGGAAGCGATTCGAGGCGCTGTAGGCCATAACTTTATCGTTGGTGCGAGAGTATCCGGCGATGACAGATTACCGGGTGGACTGTCGCCAGAGAATCTTCTGGAGATCATTCAACGGTTGGATCGTACGGGGCATCTTGATTATTTAACGGTAACCGGTGGCACGATCTCGACGTTCCGGTCACGCGGCTGGAACATCCCTTCCGCCTATTATGGTCTTGGTACGTTCGTCAGTCTGGCGGGACGAATTCGGTCTGTCGTAAAAACACCTGTAATTGTGACGGGTCGGATCGTGACACCAGAGCAGGCTGAACAAATACTTCAGAGTGGGGCTGCTGACTTAATTGGAATGACCCGAGCACTGATTGCAGATCCTGATCTACCATCAAAGGCCAAAAACCAAAAGACTGCAGACATCCGTGTGTGTATGGGCTCTAACGAGGGTTGCATTGACCGACTGTATTTGGGGCTCCCAATTGGTTGTGTGCAGAACCCCGTTGTTGGAAGAGAAAAATCGTGGAGACAAATTACGCCATCCCCAAAGGCGAAGCACATTGTTGTGATTGGAGGTGGTCCATCGGGTATGGAAACGGCCCGCGTGGCTGCACTGCGACAGCACCGGGTAACCTTACTCGAGCGCGACAGCGAGTTGGGCGGAGCTATACGCCTCGCCGCACGTGCACCAGGCTGGGAAAGTTACTTGCAGTGCATTAACTGGCTTGAGCAACAACTGCGACAACTTAAGATCGATATCCGATTAGAGACTGATGCAACAACAGAGTTGATCGGATTGTTGTCGCCCAGCGCGATAGTTGTTGCGACCGGTGCGGAGCCAAGAAAACCGAATCTATCAGGCGCCAACCTACCTCACGTCTTCACAGTCTCGGACATTCTAACTAGCACCACCAACGCATCAGGACGCTGCGTGATCCTTGATGAAACAGGATATACCCCTGGAGTAAAAACAGCGGATGTTCTAAGTCAGCTGGGTCATGAGGTCGAGATCGTCACTCGACAATATGCACTGGGTGAAGACATTGGAACCACAGTCAGGGCCGTCCTGCATGAGCGTTTGTTACGTGCTGGTGTTCATATCACCACCCTACACACACCAGTCGAGATAACGACGTCCGGAGTTCGTCTAATGCACGTACTCACAGATGAAGAGCGACTCATTCAAGCGGATACTGTCGTCCTATCTTCCAGCGGTGTCGGGCGCGATGCCCTTTATAACGAACTCGCTGAAACGAAAAACCACGAACTCCACCTGATCGGAGACGCTTTCGCTCCGCGGCACCTGCGACACGCGATGGTGGATGGGGCCCGGACTGGACGGCTACTATAAAGAATTATGACTTGGCCAAATCAATCCTCGCGGTCGCGATCTTTGTACTCCCGAGCACGGCAGGTTCTACCTGGCGGAATTTCAAGGCTACAGACGCTGGTTCAGCCTTTTCCGATCTATGCTACCGAAGCACAAGGGGCAACGATCATCGATGCAGATGGTGTGCCGCGAATAGATTTTATGAATAATTTTGCGTCACTGATACACGGACATGCGCATCCAGAAGTTCTTGCAGCTGTCAGTGATGCTATGAGTAAAGGCACCTGTTTTTCGATGCCGACCGAACTAGAAATTCAGCTAGCAGAATTAATTTCGAAACGAGTCCAACGAGTAGACAAAATCCGATTCTGTAACAGTGGAACAGAAGCTGTCATGCTCGCCATCAAAGCCGCGCGAGCACGAACAAACCGACCCTGTATCGCCAAAATTGAAGGTGCCTATCACGGAATGTATGACTATGCGGAAGTCAGTTTAGATTCTTCGCCAGACAATTGGGGTGACACACCAAATCCTCTCGCCTATACCCTAGGTACACCTGCGAGCATTGTGGAAGACACTGTTGTCATCCCACTCAATGACAGCGATACCAGTGAGCGACTATTGCGTGAGTGTGGGGACAGATTGGCTGGGGTATTGATCGACCCGGTGCCTTTGTCGTGTGGACTGGTACCAATGACCGCCGATTTTATCGACATGCTCCACAACGTCAGCCAGGATCTTGGCGCTCTGATTATCGCTGACGAAGTTATTGCCTACCGCCTTGACTACCAAGGTGCTCAGTCAAGATTTGGGATCAACGCAGATCTCACAACGTTTGCAAAAATTATTGGAGGTGGCTTCCCTATTGGAGCCGTGGGAGGAACTGACGAGGTCATGTCAGTATTTAGCCATGATCAAGGGAAACCCTCAAACTCTTCTAGCGGAACATTCACAGCCAACCCGGTATCTATGGCAGCGGGACTCAAGACTCTCGAGATACTCGACGGCAACGCCTACCACTACCTAGAAGACTTAGGCACCTATGCCAGACAGGTTGTAAAGAATGCATTTGCGACGAGCGGATTCAAAGGACAAGTCACTGGAGTAGGCAGCATGTTTCACTTACATGTTCACGATCGTGAGGTGACTGACTATCGAACATTTTTCCCAAAAGAGACTGAAACCGCAGCAATCAAGCGA
>JAKUQS010000102.1 GCA_022451485.1 Gammaproteobacteria bacterium | reverse complement strand
ACTGAACGGAGTAATTCAGTGGTACGTTGACAGGCGGCACTGGTCCCGCGGGTGAATTCCTCCCAAATAGTGATTAACAGGGTATCTATAGCAGCTTGCAACAATTCAGAAAGCCCCTGGAACGTTAACCTTTGTGGAAGTCGATATTACTCGCAACTATGTATTACGATCCAGCGACATCACCCACCCGTCGCACGCGGACGCGGAGACTATTGCCGGGCAGATAAGACAGCGGCATATCTTCGGTTTCAATAGTTGTTAGCGAGTCTTCAGATGCACCTGCTGCCCGAGCGCGTATTGTCGCTAGCCGAGTAGCCTGATCGATCGCTTCTGTACGCGAGAGATCCCGAAAGATCTGGTCGACTTCGCCCGATACCTGTGCGATGGCCGCTCCCACTGCGTTGGCGCAGTCGCCATGGGTGACACGATGTACGTCGGAAACACCCTTAAGTTGGTCAGGTACCAGAAAAGCACCGCCACCGACGGCAACTAGCGGGGTATCGCCAGCGCGAGTTTTGACACGGTCGACGGCTTCTTCTAGACACCGTTCACATTCAGCCAGTACGGCAGACTGTGTGTTGGTGTCTACGTTGTGTAGAAGTTCTGCGTTACCGAGGTCGAGCAGTCCACGGGCGACAGCAATGTCTGTTGCCGTCAGTTGACTGCCACCAAAAATCAGTCCGTCATTTATCAGATTATAGCCGGCCGATAACGGTCCGACCTGCAGCGGATCAAGGCAGACATGACTCCCGCCGCCCAGTCCGAATGACAGCAATTCTGGCATTCGGAATAGGGTACGAACGCCACCAATCTCGACGACCGTGTTGGACTCACGCGGGAAACCAGAGACTAGTTGGCCTATATCGGTAGTAGTGCCACCGACATCGACCACGATGGCATCATTTATGCTGGATAGGTAGGCAGCACCGCGCATGGAATTGGTCGCTCCGGAGGCAAAACTGTAGACTGGAAACCGAATCGCTGTTGCGGCTTCGGCCACCGTACCGTCGTTTTGAGTGATATATAGCGGCGCGTTAATACCGCCCTGATGGAGTGCCGCCTCGAATGCGTTGATAGTCTTAACTGCCAGACCGCTCAATGCTGCGTTCAGCAGTGCAACATTTTCTCGTTCCAGCAAACCGATCCGACCCAGGTCGGACGAAAGCGTGATCACAGCGCCGGGAATTTCATCAGAAATGATCGCGGCGGCACGGTGTTCATGGTCGGTATCAATGGGGGAAAAGATGGATGATATGGCAATTGCGGTGAGACCTTGGTCACGCATTTGAATAGCGGACTGGCGAACGGAGTCTTCGTCAAGGGGCAGGATAAGCCGACCGTCGTATTCATGCCCGCCTTCAACCGACCACACTCCACCCTTGGCGGTTTGTGCGAGGTCACCTGGCCAGTCACAGAACGGCTTCAAGCTACTGCTGACCGGATCGCCAATACGGAGCGCGCCGACTGGCGACAGTGAGCGGCGCTGCACGATCGCATTCACAAAATGTGTGGTGCCAATCATCACACTGTCGACATCGCCCTGACCGGCAGGTAAAGCACGAAGTTCTGAAAGGGCTGTGATGATGCCGCCAGTGACGTCTTTGCTGGTGGGCGCCTTCACTGCACGCCGGACTTCACCGTTATCAATCAGAACTGCATCGGTGTTAGTGCCGCCAACGTCTATACCGATGCGTCTCATGACGTAAAGACCGAGGTGTAAGGGATATCGTAGCCAAACGCACTGGGACCGACCAGTTCGAGACCCCGTGCCGAGAGAAACACCTCAGGCGGAGGTAGGGCAATCACACTGACCCGTTGTCCGTAACGGATTGTTTCTGTACCGATGGCTTCTCCGGAATCCGTGTTCAGTACACAGATCAGATCCGGGGATGTGACGAGTGGTGTGTCATCATGCCAGGCGACGATCCACTCATTCTGGAAGCCAATTTGCATCAGCATGCCCTGGGAATCATCCAGACCCTCTAGCGTGATCTGTCCGCGTAAGAAACCTTCTGTAGTCCTTCGTTCAACATCAGTCACCTTCCCGCTGTAGAGTCTTTTGCCGGGTTCGACACGAAGAATGGCTTCGATCGGGTCATGATGCAGTTGCTGAGCATTGCGCACGGCTGATCCAATTTCAATGGCCTTGTTAGTGGTATACGGTATCGCCCAGCGCTTGATTTCAGCGCCACTTCGCGGTGCCTTGCAGGTTGCTGCAACTGATCCATACTCGGTACATATTTTGCGGCTGACGCGTTCCATCCATTTCCAACTCGGTACTTTATAGACGACCGATTCGACACCACGCGGGTCGATACTGGTCAGCGGGTAAGGTTTTAAGTCACCAACCGCGAAACTAGTCATTTGTGCTTCAGGGTAAGCGCGACCCATACAGTCGGCGTCGACTACGGGCCGGTCTAAATGTGCGGCAGCCATCAGCGGCTGGATAGAATTTCCACCACCAATCTCGAGCGACATGATGGCCTGAAAATTTGCACCGGTAATTTCTTCCATGAGCAAGACAGCTCTGGCCATAGTGCGACTGTCCGTCAGCCGTTCCTGGCCGACGAGCGGAGCTCCCTGGTTGGACACAACTGCGATCGTGTCAGTGTCCTCTAAGGAATCTGGGGAAATTAGACGGACGCGATGCCCTGCCGCATACAGTTGGCGCATGTTAAGCAGACCCAGGTAAGGACTGCCGCCGCCGCCCGTGCCAAGGATCCAGGCCCCGACGGCCAACGACTCAATATCGTCCAGACTCAGTTCTCGAGGTTTCCTCATTCGAGTAGTTCCCGGATGACGCGTCCTG
>JAKUQS010000101.1 GCA_022451485.1 Gammaproteobacteria bacterium | reverse complement strand
GTCGATATCAGCCTTTTATCGCTTAAGTGACCACATTTTTTTGGCAACACCTGGTCCTCTATCTGCATCGCTGCGGCACCGGCGCTCTCCAACTCCTGAACCGTACGCATCACGTTAATCGTTTCACCGTAACCTGTGTCGGCGTCAACCACGAGCGGTAACCTGGTGGCCCGGTAGATTGACCGGACATGACCGCATAGTTCTTCCACTGTTATGATACCGAGATCCGGCAAGCCCATACTGCCGGTTACTGCAGCACCAGACACATAGAGGCACTCAAATCCCGCACGCTTTGCCAGTAGGCCAGCAAGTGCGTTATGCGCGCCAGGAATTTGAACAATTCCCTGTTGCTCAATGAGCTGTGTCAATCTGACACCAGGCGCTTCGCTGTGTACGTCGCTGTCAGTCAGCCAGGTCATCTCTTCCCCTCAGTAGGTTGATTGTTATCTGTTGAACCCAAGGATATGCGAAAACTTGCCTTCAGGTCAGTTTTTAGGCCCAATTGAACATCGAGACCAGAAACTGCCTGTTCAAATCGCTCATGGCCCAATTCAAAATCCCTGCGGTATTCATGCGTGGCGGTACCAGCAAAGCATTGATGTTTCACCTTTCCGACCTTCCCACGCAGCAAAATCTGTGGCCAGATCTGTTTATATCCGCTATCGGTGCTGACGACCCTTACGGCCGGCAGTTGAACGGGATGGGTGGCGGTTTATCGTCATTATCCAAAGTTTGTGTTATATCCCAATCAACACGACCAGATGCCGATGTGGACTACAGGTTTTTTCAATTATCTCCCGGAAACCGCATAGTTGATTCTTCGGCAAGCTGTGGCAACATGGCCGCAGCTGTTGGCCCGTTTGCAGTGGATGAAGGTCTGGTTATAGGAAACGGCAACAGGATCTGTGTTCGCATTTTCAACGTTAATACCGATCGAATAATTCGTTCAACATTCCCGCTAGATAAAGGAGTGGCCGCAGTTAACGGCGACCTCCGCCTGCCCGGCGTTTCTGGCTCAGGCGCACCGATTAATCTCGAATTTGAAAATCCTGGTGGAGGCGCCACCGGTAAACTTCTCCCTACTGGACAACCAACTGACGAACTCCGGACTCAAGATAACCAATTTCAGGTGTCAATGGTTGATGCCGGCAACCCCTGTGTATTTGTGCGCGCCCAGGATCTTGGCCTTGTTGGTTCTGAGTTGCCCGACACCTTGACACAACTCAGTGAAGTCCTCCACGAACTAAACAATATTCGCCTTAGCGCCAGCGTAGCTATGGGTATCGCGGGAAATATCAATCAAGCCTCTGCAATCCCGGGCATTCCAAAAATTGCAATGGTTTCTCACTCCTCCAACACTGTGACATTATCAGCAGAAACAATTCGCGAGGACGACTGCGACCTCGTAATTCGTATGATTTCAGTTGGCCAGCCACATCGCGCAATTCCAGTCACCGGCGCTCTTTGCACGGCGGTTGCGGCTCGGATCAAAGGCACATTAGTCAATCAGTTAACGAAGACGCGATCAATTGAGCGAAGCATCCGTATTGCGCACCCGTCCGGTGTAATTGAGGTAAATGCCGACGTGGTACAACAAAACGGAAGTTGGCATTCTCGCTCAGCCAGCATCGACCGCACCGCCCGCCGACTGATGGATGGGAATGTTTACGTATCGACACCCGACTCGGATGGCTAGATTCGCGATTCCATTAAATGTCGACGACCATCCTTGTATTTACCGAGATCCGAAAAAGATCAGTTACCCTAGAATCTCGACACGTGAAGAATCTAGTAAACAGCAAGAGCCTTTAATGACTGATCAAGGGCATCGACAAATTGGTCGAGTTCGACCTCAGTCATTGGAGTGGACAACACGCCGAACAGGCCTCGACTACCGAGTAGAACACCTCTGGACAACATTTCTCGATCAAGGCCGCTGAGATCTGGTCCATTATTCCGACACTCGATCAGCTCACGAAAATCTACCGGACAACGATCACTCAACAACACGCAGAACATAGAGCCACGACCGGTAACCTGGTGAGGAACCCTCCGTCGTTTGAGCATCTCCGATAAATTTCCGCGTAATACCTCACCCAGTTCCGCCAACCGACCATACTCGTTTTCGGTCATCAACCGCATCGTCTCATAGCCCGCCGCCATAGTGACGGGATTACCGTTGTATGTGCCACCGTGGTGAATCTTCTCGCCTGTCCGGTGATCGAAAACAGACATAATCTCCGCGTTACCAGCGACTGCACCGACCGGAAAGCCACCACCAATTATCTTTCCCATCGACATTAGATCGGGTGTCACCCCATGGGCGTGACCGGCTCCCCGATAATCGATACGAAATGACATGACCTCATCGAAAATTAGCATCACTCCAAGCGCCTGAGTCAATTCCCGCAATGTCTGGAGAAAGCCTTCAATAGGCGCTAACAGCCCCAAAGCGGAAGGCAGCGGGTCAATTAGGACAGCAGCAAGTTCGTCGGCATATTCTTTAATTAGCTGGCGACAGATCTCTGGTCGGTTCCAAGGCAACGTCACCACGTCCTTTCCAAGATTAGGCACCATACTCGTTTCCAGTGTTGTCTCAGGACTATCGACCATTCCCCAGTTTCCCGGCCGTGAAGAATCACTGGCCTGTGCATAATCATAGATCCCGTGGTAACACCCTTCGAATTTGGCGATTTTCGAACGACCGGTGTGAGCACGAGCAGCCCGTATCGCAAGGAGAACAGCCTCACTGCCCGAATTGCAAAATCGAAGCTGTTCAGCAGCAGGAATTCGGTCTACCAGCAGTTCAGCCAGCCGGAGGGCGTACTCTGTTG
>JAKUQS010000100.1 GCA_022451485.1 Gammaproteobacteria bacterium | reverse complement strand
TTGACGCTCCTGTCGTGATATCGCCGAGGCTAAAATGCTCGCCGCAGATGCAGGGATTTGTAGCAAGATGTGAATCCAAGATCTTGATCCACCTTCTTATTTCATCCTGTGCGGGTTCGACGTTCGCGACATCTCTTAGTGGCGGGTCCAGTCGCACCAATTCCATCACCAATGTGTGCAAAGGCGGCTCAAGGTGCTCGTTTGTCCATGCCATCCACTGGCTCGCATGGGCCAGCACATGATTGTTGCTCTGATATAGCAGTTCGGCACCGTATTGCATGGCGAGGTACGTGACGATGGCATTTGACTCCCAAAGCGTGTAGTCGCCATCCTTGATCATAGGCACAGTGCGGTTGGGGTTGAGCGCCTCGTATACAGGGGTATCGACAACGCCAAAGGGCGATGCACCCGTTGAAACGTGACCGGTCGGTCCCATCGTCGCGCTCGCGAGGGTCAGCTGATACTCAAGTGAGAGTTCATTGCAGGCCCACAATACACGCTGGGTGCAGATTGATGTCGGTCGTCCCCAAATCTCTAACATTTTATTGATGTAGTCGCGCGTGTTATCGGTCAAAACGCTAGAGTAACCTATGCGGACGCGCAGTTCCCTGTGCTTAACTTTATATTGCTCGCTCCAAAGTGCGCGACCTAGAGACTGATATGCATCAATTCGAGATTAAGAACGCCTATTTCGACAAGCTGTCGCGTAATCCGAATCTGCGTTGGTTAGGCCAGAATACTAATCACCTGCCGTTGCCCGAAGAAGTCAAGCAGGCAATCAGCGACGCCGTGGTTGATGATGCGATTCGCCTTTATGCGCCGCCTCTGGGTATCGAGGAACTGAGGCAGCTCATCCTTGCTGATCTAGGTCTGAACGACCTTAGTGTCATGGTGACCGATGGCGCAATCGAAGGGCTCTATCATGCTTGTCGAACATTGATGAGACCAGGAGATCATTTCATTACGACGGACCCCGGCTGGCAGTGGCCGGTTCGTTTTGCGGATGAAGCTGGGGCGACTATCGATGAGATTCCTATTTACGATTCTGCCCAAAATTTCAAATTGACCATCGAACAATTGCAGGACGCTGTGACCGACGCAACTCGGGTCGTCTATTTGGTTGATCCCAACAACCCACTGGGTATCTGCTACAGCCCCGAGGAGATCAATGATTTAGCTGGGATTTGCGCTGAAGTCGGCGCTTACCTGATTCACGATTGTACTTATCGTCATTTCGCTTACAGCCATTCTCTAGCCGCGTTGCACTATCCTGAACGGACAATTACGACATATAGTTTTTCAAAGTGGCTGGGATTGGCTGGCCTACGGGTCGGTGCGCTGGTGGCATCCGCTGATGTAATTGAGCGCTTCGCCGCCGCACCACCGAACAATCTCGGCAGCAATGTTTTGTCACAGAGGGCAGCGATTGCTGGCCTGAAGGTCAAAGCCCGATGGTTCCCCCACGTTTTGCAGGTGCAACGCCTTAATCAGAGTTTGATCAAGGCGGCCACTTGCCAGATTGATGGGCTGATTACGCCGATTTATCCCTCTAACGGTAATTTCATGATCATTGACGTGAGTGCCGCAGGCATCAATCCGGATGCATTGGTCCAAGTACTACAGAGAGAAGACATCATGATCCGACAGGGTGGTTATCACTCCCAGCGATTCGGAGGACGATTCGTGAAGGTCAGCACCACAGTGCCGACCGAATGGGTGGAAGCATTTTGCGACGCATTACCAGCTGCTGTAGATATGGCCCGCGGCCTCAACGAGGTCGGGCAACAGTTCTAGGAACGTTTTCGTATGTCATCGATCAATCAAGTTGTCAGCCAAATTGACCAGTCACGGTTGTGGGAGCGCCACGAGCGCTTAGCCGAGATTGGGGCGACCAGTAGAGGCGGTGTTAACCGGCAGGCGCTATCAAAAGAAGAAATTTTAGCGAGAAAGCAATTACGCGAATGGGGGTCCGTAATCGGGCTAGTGCCCTACAGTGACGCGATCGGTAATTTCTTTCTGCGGTACCCGGGAGAGAATGGCGACCTGGCGCCGGTTGTGACGGGTTCACATATTGATACTCAGCCAACTGGCGGCCGCTTTGACGGCAGCTTTGGTGTGCTTGCAGCTTTAGAAGTAATTGAGGCAATGCATGCCACGGGCTACCGCCCACATCGCTCAGTTGAACTCGTCGCGTGGACCAATGAGGAGGGGTCAAGATTCGCGCCCGGGATGATGGGATCGGCAGTATTTAGGGGTCAGAGAGAGCTTGACGCGATGCTGGCGATTCTGGACTCTGATGGTGTTAGTGTCGGCGAAAGTGTTGCAGCAATTCGCAGCGCGGAGTCCGAGGTCTGTGAGCGACCGCTTGGATTTTCCCTTGCAGCATATATCGAGGCCCATATCGAGCAAGGTCCGATTTTAGAGCTACAGCGAAAGGTGATCGGTGTTGTCAGTGGCATTCAGGGAAAGCGTGTTTTCAGAGTGACGGGAGATGGTGAAGAAAATCATGCCGGCACCTCGCCTAGGGCGATGCGGAAGGATGCTTTGGTAGCGGCGGTCAACATGATCGGTGCGCTGCATGATGCGATATATGACAGTGAGGATGTTGTGAAATTCACTGTTGGGCGTTTTGAAGTTCGGCCAAACGCTCCGTCTGTTGTTCCTGCCGCTGTCCATTTCTCTATTGATCTTCGCCATCCTGATGATGCGGTATTACAGCGACTCGGCGATAGCATCGAGCCCGTCTGTACGCAGCATCAGGGCCCGTGCACGGTTGCGGTCAAGGAGCTATCGAATGATCCGGCGCTCGAATTTCCGGTTGCAGTCCGGGACACCATCAGGGCGATCGCA
>JAKUQS010000010.1:35322-106941 GCA_022451485.1 Gammaproteobacteria bacterium | reverse complement strand
GCTCCTATCGCACCTTGGATATCGTCGATCGGATGATCTCCCACATGAACCACTGAAGAAGGCTCCACATCGATCGTGCTGCACGCAAGTTCGAAAATACCCGCCAGTGGCTTTCGGCAGCCCGCTTCCTCGGCACGCACTTGTGCTGAGAAATATTCACCGATACCCACGCGCTCAATATCGGCATTGCCGTTGGTTACCACGACCAGTTTGAAGTGATTGCGCAAACGTTCCAGAGCCGGTATCACATCCGGATACAGGGCAACGCGGTTACGGTAGTCCAGAAACAGATCGGTCAAGGTAACAGCGGCCTGCGGGTCGTAATCGAAATCTGACAACAACGACTCAAATGCCAAACGCCTTGAAGTCGTCAGATCATGGGCGAGATCAGGCCGTGACGCATACACCTGGCTACGAACTTTGCGAATCGCCTCCAGATCCATTGCATCGGTCAGTCTCGGAAAATTCTCCTGCAGATAGGCGTAAATCTTCCGTTCCGCACGAAGAATGACCGGCGTAACCGCCCACAAAGTGTCATCAAGATCAAAGAAAACCGCTTCGACGTTGGTGATCACCCAGACGCCATCGCATCTGTCTCCAAACAGGCAGATAGCTTTTCAAGCCCCATATCCATCGGACATGAAAGATGAACACGTATCACTCGTCGATCAAGACCAGCCAGTACGCGGTAATCTCCTTCTGCCTGAGCCAGGTTGAGTTGGCCAAACCCAAACGCCTCACCGGGAATAGCGATATCTGAATCTGCTGAAACCGTGATGATCACAAACACTCCAGTGGCCGGGCCACCTTTGTGCAGTTGGCCCGTCGAGTGGAGATAGCGTGGACCCATATTCACCGTCACCGGCGCCCGCACCCATAAGCGCACCTGGTCAGCTAGCGCTGCCATGGCCGTTTCGTGTTGGGGTGTCCCCGGCAGGTAAGCCAATAAAGCCAGGTAATCACCCGGTTGTACTGCGGTCAGAAAACCTCTCAGTGACGAGGCCAACGCGCCTGTATCGGCCGACCCGGCACGTCGACCATCAACTCTGATCCCAGCTTCATCGATCAGCGTAACCCAAGGTGTCGTGTCGGTCTCGAGCTGTCCTTGCAACAGCGCTGTAGTTGTGTTCTTGCTCACAGTGACGTCTGGCTCATCAAAAGGATTAATGCCCAGCAATGACCCCGCCACAGCTGTGGCAAATTCCCACCTAAAAAATTCCCCGACTAACGACTCCGTACTGGTTAGGCTATGGTAATGAACCGGATGGCCGGCCGCTTTTATTGCCTGACAACGCTGCGTCAGATCAGCATCAGAAGCGAGACCGACGGCAACAAAAAGACGATCAGTCCCATACGCATCGAGCGGCACTCGTGCGTCAGCAACCGGTACGATACCAACACCGCGTTTACCCGTGCTCTCGGCAATCAATTGTTCGATCCATACGGACAACGGGGTCAACGCCGGCGACAACAGAACACTTAATTTATCCCTGCCGCGTCCAGCCCAGTGGCCTAGGAAAAGGCCCAGGTTCAAAGCGCTATTGTCCTCACCCGCCTCAAAGAGATGCGCATCAGCAAGCGCCGTTTCAGCCCCGTCACAAAGACTGCTGAGATCAAGCCCAAGCAACGCCGCTGGCACCATGCCAAAGAAGGTCAATGCCGAATACCGCCCACCGATGTCGCCGGGATTGATAAAGCAGTGACGAAATCCCTCGTCAGCTGCTCGCCGAGCGAGCGGCGTATTCGCATCGGTGATGACAACAAAGTGCTTCCCAGCATCGGCGCCGATCTTTTGGCGCAACGCTTCGAAAAAAGTCGCCAGGAAAACGTTGGCCTCTAACGTGGTGCCTGATTTAGATGCTACGAGGAAAAGCGTGCTGTTAAGGTGCCCCGACTCAAGCACCGCACGAACCGCATCAGGATGCGTGTTATCCAGCACTGTCAGCGCCAAACCGCCCGGACCCTGGCCAAAGATTCTGGCTATCACCTCAGCTGCCAGGCTAGAACCTCCCATGCCCAGCACTACGGCCCGATCGAACCCTGCCGCACGAACTTCATCGCCCCAACTGACCAGTCCATTGATCTGGGATCGAAACCAGACGGGCGCGTCCAACCAGCCCAGGCGATTTGCTATAGCCGCCTGCTCATCAGCCTCCCCAACCCACAACGACACGTCACGTGACCATAGGCGCTGGCCAATCTCCGATAATGTTTCGTCACTCTTCATTGTGTGTTGACTGATTAGCGAGCGGCATGCGGTGACCAGGTCACCGCATTCGGCCGTCGCTGTCATCGGTGGCCTCAGCCGATATCAAGCCCTGCCGCACGAACCTCATCGGTTACATCATCCACGTACTTCGCAAAATTATCGGCAAACTGCTGCGCCAGCTTACGCGCCTGGGTGTCGTAAGCCTCCTTGTCATTCCAAGTGTTTCTCGGCTCGAGCACCGCTTCGGGCACTCCCGGGCAACGCACCGGAATGTCGAGACCAAAGATCGGATCCGTGGTCGTTGCCACCTCATCGAGCTGGCCATCAAGCACTGCGTTGACGATTGCCCGAGTGTGGTTGATTGCCATCCGCTCACCAATACCGTATGGACCGCCGGTCCAACCGGTATTAACGAACCAGGCGTTCACGCCGTAACGTTCCATCTTTAGACCGAGCAACTCGGCATAACGACGCGGATGCAACGGCATGAACGGGCCACCGTAGCACGGTGAAAACGTCGGTGAGGGTTCAGTCACCCCTTTCTCCGTGCCCGCCACCTTCGCCGTATAACCATTAATAAAGTGATACATTGCCTGCGCCTTGGTCAACCGCGCGACCGGCGGTAAAACACCGAACGCATCACAGGTAAGAAAAATAATATTGGCCGGATGCCCACCACGACCCTCAGGACTCGCATTGGGAATTTGCTCAATGGGATAAGACCCGCGAGTGTTCTCCGTCAGAGAACCGTCAAAGAGATCAATATTCCGAGTGTCCTCGTCAACCACAACGTTTTCGAGGATCGTACCGAAGGTACGGGTGGTGGCATAAATCTCAGGCTCCTGTTCGGCCGATAGATTAATGACCTTGGCATAACAACCGCCTTCAAAATTAAAAATACCATTGTCACTCCAACCATGTTCATCGTCGCCGATCAATGTGCGCGAGGCATCAGCTGACAAAGTCGTCTTGCCAGTTCCCGATAGACCAAAAAAAATCGCCGTACGCCCGTCACTACCGATATTGGCCGATGCGTGCATCGGCAACACATCGCGAAATGGCAATAAGTAATTCATTACGCTGAAAACCGATTTCTTTGTTTCACCCGCATAAGAAGTGTCCCCAACAATCACTAATTTGCGAGCAAAATTAACAATAATAAAAGTCTCAGAGTTTGTCTCATCCAGCGCAGGATCAGCCCGGAACCCGGGCGCATTGATCACGGTGAATTGCGGTACATGATTTTCTGCTTCTTCGGCACTTGCCTTGATAAACATATTGCGGGCAAACAAACTGTGCCAGGCATAATCGGTGACGACTCGAACCGGCATACGATAGTCGGGGTCTGCGCCAACAAAACAGTCTTGCACAAACACTTCTCGACCCTCCAAGTAAGCGGTCATACGCTCAAACAGCGCCTCGAAACGATTCGACTCGTAGGGCGCATTGACCTTGCCCCACCACACGGTGTCGCGGGTACTGTCGTCACAAACGATAAATTTGTCGTTGGCAGATCGGCCCGTGTGTTGACCAGTCAACACCACCAGTGCGCCTTGACGCGATAGCCTTCCCTCGCTCCGACGAAGAACATGCTCGTAAAGCTCTGCTGTCGACAGGTTCCAGTGAACCGATCCGAGTCCTCGCAGGCCCTGCGCCTCGAGGGCCATCCGACCCTTATTACCCATGTTGTCTTTCACTCGTCATCACAAAAGTTGATCCACATAATGAAGTCTGAAGATACACCAGCTACCCGCGAAGCGCGAGGCCCTGTGCTTGGTATTACTTGGCGGACGCTCCCAACAGAGCAGACACCGAGAGACAAGTCACGAAGAGGGGGCCACCCAGCCTTCTGGCTCATCACCCCCATCACCAAAGAAAAACGCTTCCATCTGCGTCGCCAGATAAGCCCGGTGCGCTGGATCCATCGGACTCAGTCGCTTCTCATTGAGCAACATAGTTTGTCGTGCCAACCATTGCTCCCAGCCGGGCTTCGATACGTTCGCCAGCACCCGCTCGCCCAGCTCACCAGGCCAAGGGGCGAAGTCCAATGCTTCGGCCTCATGTCCTAACACAACGCATGCCACCATCTTATTCAATTACCTGTCTCCATCTGCTGCAGCAGAAACCGAACGGGGCCTGCCAGCCCACCGTCGAAAGATTCTCCTGGTTTATACCAGAGCAGCCCGGTACTTTGCATGCGCCGTGTCAATCTTTTTGGCGCTCTCGCGGGTTGAGGCGTAATCGCGAGTTCGAAATGGGTGAAGCTATGACGCAGAACAGACCACGCAGACTCAAACAAGATCCCTGCCCCAAATCGCATTCGGCACCAAGGTTCCAGCGCCTCCTCTATCGGACACTCCGGAAAACTCCATAATCCACCCCAAATGCCGGACGGCGCGCGCCGCTCGAGCAACACCCGGCCCCGGCTGTCCTTAATCATGATCATGACCACCTCACGCCGTGGACGCGGGCGAGTTGGCTTGGAAGTGGGGTAGCAATGCACCTCGTTCTGCTGGTGCGCCTTGCATCCACCGGCTAACGGACAAGTCACACAATTTGGACGGCGCCGGCAAACCATGGCGCCCAAATCCATGATGGCCTGTGTATAAGCAGCCACACTGCGCGTCGGCGTGTGCGCTTCCGCCAATGACCAGAGTCGACGGGCGACCTCGGCCCGACCCGACCAGCCCTCAACTGCGTGGTAACGCGACAACACGCGTTTCACATTGCCGTCAAGAATTGCGTGCCGCTGTCCGTGGCTAAAGGCCAGAATCGCACCCGCCGTGGAACGACCGATACCGGGTAACGCCACCACGTCATTAAACTGATCAGGGAAAACACCTCCGTACCGCGCCACAATGACCCCGGCGGCCTGATGCAGATGGCGAGCCCGGGCGTAATAGCCAAGCCCCGTCCACTCGGCCAGGACCGCATCGAGTTTCGCACTCGCCAGCGCGCTAATGTGGGGGAAACGCGTCATGAACCGTTCGTAGTAAGGTATCACCGTTGTGACCTGAGTCTGCTGCAACATAATTTCCGAGATCCAGATTCGATAAGGATCCCGATCGCGCTGCCAGGGCAGATCGCTTCGACCTTCACGCCGATGCCAACGAAGCAGTAACTTAGAAAAAGAATCAGCGTCAGCCATCAGGGGATTGGGAGTTGATTGATCGGACCGTGGGTGTCATCAGCGCTCATCGAGGCGCGCGTCAAAGTGTACTGCGCGAATGGAATGACTGGAGAGATGCTGACTTATAATGTTGACATGACGCAACTCTTCCGGTGGACGGCACTCTTACTCTGGGTGGTCACCGCGCCCGCAGGGGCGCAGGGCGCGCTTTCTGGTCACGCAATGACAATGTTTGATAACGAAGTGCCCAAATATCCGCCTGGTTTTAAACACTTTGAATACGCCAACCCTGAAGCACCCAAAGGTGGCACCCTGCGGCTCGCTGCTGAAGGCACATTTGACAGCTTTCACCCCTTCATTCCAAAGGGCAACCCGGCCAGTACCGGTTCGGTCGAGACGCTACTGGTAACCAGTGCCGATGAGCCGTTTACCGGTTATGGGCTGATCGCAGAATCGATGGAATGGCCGGAGGATCGATCATGGGTCATCTTCAACCTGCGCCCCGAGGCACGCTGGCACGACGGCCAACCGATCACCGCCACGGACGTCACCTGGTCCTTTTCTACCCTGATCAAATCTGGCCGTCCGGGCTACCGGTTTTACTATCAGGCGGTAAAAAAAGCAGAAGCACTGTCGGAACACCGCGTGCGCTTTACCTTTAACGAATCGGGCAACCGGGAGCTGCCGCTGATCGTTGGACAGTTGCCCATCCTGCCGCACCATTACTGGCAGAGCCGTGACTTTGCCCGCACGACGCTGGACCCACCGCTTGGCAGCGGGCCTTACCGCATCAAACGCTTCGAGGCAGGGCGCTATATCGAGCAGGAACGTGTAACTGGCTACTGGGGCCATGATCTGGCAGTCCAACGCGGACTCAATAATTTTGACCTGATCCGTACCGACTACTTCAGAGACGCAACACCCATCCGCCTGGCTCTTAAATCCGGTGACATTGACTATCGCGAGGAAAACCAGGCCAAGGCATGGGCTGAGGCCTACAACGTTAACGCCGTTAACCGTGGCTGGCTGAAAAAAGAACTGGTCAAGCATCGCATGCCCACCGGTATGCAAGCCTTCGTGATGAACACACGACGCCCGATATTTAGAGATGTCAGAGTGCGCGAGGCACTAGGTTACGCATTCGACTTCGAATGGACCAATCGCAACCTTTTCAACGGACAATACACACGGACTGTCAGCTATTTTTCTAACTCGGATCTGGCCGCTTCGGGTCTGCCACAAGGAGAAGAACGATCCCTTCTTGAACGTTATCGAGATCAACTGCCCCCGGCGCTTTTCACGCAGACATTTGCTCCTCCTGTGACCGACGGCAGCGGCTGGCCCCGGGAGAATCTGCGACAAGCCACTCGCCTGCTGAATGAAAGCGGCTGGGTCATTAAGGATCTAAAACGCGTTAACGCCAAAACCGGGGAACCCCTGACTTTTGAAATCCTCCTCGTGAGCCCAGCCTTCGAACGGATCGTTTTACCCTACGTGCGCAACCTCAAGCGCCTGGGGATCGAAGCCCACGTCCGCCTGATAGATCAGAGCCAGTACATCAATCGCTTCCGTCAGTTCGATTTCGATATGCTGGTCGCCGTATGGGGCCAAAGTGAAACGCCGGGCAACGAACAGCGCAACTACTGGAGCAGTAGTGCCGCGGCAACGCCAGGTAGCCGCAACCTGGCCGGCATCAGTGACTCGGTCATCGACACTCTGATCGAGCAGTTGATCAAGTCGGTGTCGCGGACGCAGTTGAATCAACGAACCCGGGCACTTGACCGTGCCCTGCTGTGGAACTTCTACGTGATTCCGCACTGGCACATCCGTGCAGACCGCATCCTTTACTGGGATAAGTTCTCACGGCCATCGACCCCTATTCGCTCTGGCGTGATGACCGCACGTTGGTGGTACGATCCGGTCAAGGCCGCCGCCTTGCAAAAAGCTCGCCAGTAACCAGGCCACTTCTCCTGCCAGGACCATTGTGATGGGCGCCTACATCATCCGCCGCCTGCTTCTGATCATCCCGACACTGTTCGCGATCATGGTGGTCAATTTCGCAGTGATCCAGATTGCCCCCGGGGGACCGGTTGAACAGGTAATCGCCCAACTCACCGGGACAGGGGCTGACATCACCGAGCGCGTCACTCGATCAGGCACCAGTGAAACCCTGGATACAGGGCGAGGGAACACCAGTAATCCAACCTACCGCGGGGCACAGGGGCTGGATCCTGAATTCATCAAGGAACTCGAGAAACAGTTTGGCTTCGACAAACCCTTGCCTGTTCGCTTCGTTGAGATGATGAAACGTTACCTGGTGTTTGATTTTGGCGACAGTTTTTTTCGAGACCGCAAGGTGACCGAGCTGGTGTTGGACAAAATGCCCGTCTCGATCTCTCTGGGACTGTGGACAACGTTACTGGTCTATTTGATCTCCATTCCCCTTGGCATTCGAAAAGCCATCCGCGACGGCAGTCGTTTCGATATCTGGACCAGCAGCGTCATCATTCTTGGCACCGCGATTCCCTCGTTTTTGTTCGCCGTATTTCTCCTGGTTATCTTTGCTGGGGGAAGCTATCTGGACTGGTTCCCGTTGGCCAGAATGACCAGCGAGAACTGGGATAGCCTGTCCTGGCCTGCCCGCATTGTCGACTATTTCTGGCACCTGGCACTGCCAGTGTTGGCCATGACGATCGGCGGTTTTGCTACCTTGACCATGCTGACCAAGAATTCGTTCCTGGATCAGATTAATCAGCAGTATGTGCTAACGGCGCGTGCTAAAGGCTTAACCGAACACCGTGTGCTCTATGGGCATGTTTTTCGTAACGCCATGTTGATTGTCATTGCCGGGTTCCCAAGCGCCTTCGTTGGCATTTTGTTCACCGGCTCCCTGTTGATTGAAATCATCTTTTCGCTTGACGGCCTGGGTTTACTGGGATTCGAGGCGGCTTTCGCTCGCGACTACCCGGTCATGTTTGGCACTCTGTTCTTTTTTTCCCTTTTAGGCCTGGTCATGAACCTGGTGGGCGACCTGATGTACATGGTTATCGACCCTAGAATCGATTTTGAAAGTCGCGAAGTATGAACATGGATTCGATTCGACTCACACCCCTGACTCGGCGCCGACTGCAACGCTTCCGTTCGAACCGAAGGGGATGGTGGTCACTGTGGATTTTTGTCATTCTTTTTATCACGACCCTACTGGCCGAGGTCATCGCCAACGACAAGCCCTTCGTGGTTTACTTCAAGGGTGAGGTCTATTTCCCTATCGTTAAGGCCTATCCCGAAACCACTTTTGGCGGCGACTTTCTCACGGAAGCTGACTACCGCAACCCTTACCTCAGCGAACTGATCGAGCGCGACGGCTGGGCACTATGGCCCATCGTGCGCTATCACCATCGCACGGTCGCGTGGGACCTACCGGTCCCCGCGCCCGCGCCGCCAGATCGAAATCACTGGCTGGGTACGGACGACCAGGCACGCGATGTGCTGGCCCGCGTGATTTACGGCTTCAGAATTTCAGTGCTGTTTGGGTTCGCCCTGACCTTCATCAGCGCCATCATTGGTGTCTCAGCCGGCGCAGTCCAGGGATATTTTGGCGGCTGGCTTGATCTTATCTTTCAGCGCTTCATGGAAATCTGGTCGGGCCTGCCGACCCTCTACCTATTGATTATTCTTGCCAGTGTTGTCGAACCCAATTTCTGGTGGCTACTGGGTCTATTACTGCTGTTCTCATGGATGGGCTTCGTTGGAGTGGTGCGAGCAGAGTTTCTGCGAGCCAGGAATTTCGAGTACGTACGTGCCGCTCAGGCATTGGGTGTCAGTAACCTTGCCATCATGTTTCGCCACCTGCTGCCCAATGCCATGGTCGCCACGATCACCTTTATTCCGTTCACGTTAGCCGGCTCGGTCACCGTCCTGACATCACTCGATTTTCTCGGCATCGGACTCCCTCCAGGTTCTGCCTCGCTCGGTGAGCTCCTTGCCCAGGGGAAAGCCAACCTTCAGGCACCGTGGCTTGGCCTGACCGGTTTTTTCACCATCGCACTCATGCTGACCTTATTGATTCTGATCAGCGAGGCAGTTCGCGATGCCTTTGATCCAAGAAAACAGATCAACTGACTGCTGCCGCCATGTCTAATCTCACTTCGTTACTGTCAATTCAGGATCTGTCGATCAGTTTTTCAGGCGACGATGGGGTTGTTAATGCCGTCCATTCGCTTTCTCTTAGGGTAGAGCGAGGGGAGACCGTTGCCCTCGTCGGCGAAAGTGGCTCAGGCAAGTCAGTGACGGCGCTATCTGTGTTGGGACTGCTGGCACCTAACGCTCGATATGAAAGCGGCCACATTCGTTTTAAGGGCGACGACTTGCGTGGGGCCGATAATGAGACGTTGCGACAGATTCGTGGCAACCGCATTAGTATGATCTTTCAGGAGCCAATGACATCACTTAATCCACTGCACGTAGTAGAGAAACAACTGACAGAAACACTCCTACTACACAAACGTCTTGATGCCACTGCGGCCCAGCGGCGCAGTCTCGAACTACTTCAACGTGTCCGTATCCAAACACCTGAGGAAAAACTGAAAGCGTATCCACACCAGTTGTCGGGTGGACAACGCCAACGCGTGATGATTGCCATGGCACTGGCTAACGAGCCTGATCTTTTGATCGCGGACGAGCCCACCACAGCAGTCGATGTGACCGCCCAGGCACAAATTCTGATGTTGTTACAGGATCTTCAGCGTGAATTCGGCATGGCTGTGCTGCTGATCACGCACGACCTTGGGGTCGTCAGACGAGTGGCCGATCGAATGTACGTGATGCGAGCCGGTCGCATCGTCGAGTCTGGTGATCGCGATCAGGTATTCAACACACCGCAACAAGCCTATACCCGGACCTTGATCGATGCAGAACCACCGGAACGAGAAACCGTGGCTGACGACACAGCAGCGATCGTGCTTCGAAGCGAGAACATCCGAGTGTGGTATCCCATCAAACGTGGGCTGCTGCGTCGCACCGTAGGACACGTTAAAGCCGCTAATGGCATCACTGTGTTAATTCGAGCCGGGCACACCATCGGCATTGTGGGCGAAAGTGGATCCGGTAAATCTACGCTCGCATTGGCACTGTTAAGACTGGTTGAAAGTCGCGGAGAGATTGAGTTTCTCAACCAACCAATTCATCAATACAACAGCCACCAACTGAAACCTCTACGCAAACAGATACAGATCGTATTTCAGGATCCTTACGGCAGTCTCAGCCCACGATTGTCCGTGGCACAGATTGTCGCGGAAGGTCTGCGCGCGCATCAAATCGGTAACGCCGAGACCCATGACACCCAGGTGATCGATGCGCTAACCGAAGTGGGGCTCGATCCCGATACTCGCCACCGTTATCCCCATGAGTTTTCCGGCGGTCAACGACAACGTATCGCGCTCGCACGCGCGATGATTCTTAAACCCCGTTTGCTGATCCTGGATGAACCGACGTCGGCGCTCGATCGAGCAGTCCAGGCGCAGATGATTACCCTCCTGACAGAACTCCAGAAAAAACACGGCCTGGCTTATCTCTTTATCAGCCATGACTTGAAGGTGGTGCGCGCCCTAAGTGATGAGATCGTCGTGATGCGCGAGGGCGAAGTGGTGGAGTACGGTACTGCGAGCCGGGTACTGAAAAATCCGCAAAGCCCCTACACACGGGCCCTGGTAACCGCTGCGTTCGACCTTGATGTCAGCAACGAAAACGCCATCGCTCAGTAATGCTTCAAGCGCCTTCACGCTGCTGCCAGTCCTGAATAATGCGCGTCAAATGATCGAGCCCATCGGTTAAGGCCGCCGGGCCCGGTTGAAGAATTTCCGCCGACTTGATCTCGTGAAGATCTCCATTTGCAACCGCAGGAATGGCCTGCCAACCCGGCCGAGCGGCCACCTTTTCAGGCCGAAACTTCTTACCACACCACGAGCCAATGATGATATCTGGTGAACGACGAACAATCTCCTCTGAATCCGCAATAATCCGACCCGCCCCACCCGGCGAAGTGGCGAGTTCCGGAAAAATATCGTCCCCACCCGCGATACCAATTAATTCGGACACCCATCGAATAGCCGAGATAGGAGGATCATCCCATTCCTCAAAATAAACCCGTGGTCGACGAAGCTGCTGGCTCGATACTGCCCGACACTGGGCAATCCGACTTGAATAATCGCTCACTAAGGACTCGGCCCGCACCTGCGCCCCCACCAGGCCACCCAAGATTCGGATCAGGCTTAGAATCTCATCAACCGAGCGTTGATTAAATACCAGCACCGTCATGCCTTGCCGAATCAAGTCTGCTGCAATGTCGGCCTGAAGATCAGAAAACCCAAGCACCATGTCCGGCTTCAGTGCCACGATCCGTTCAATCTTGGCGCTGGTGAATGCTGACACTTTGGGTTTTTCACGTCGTGCACGCGGCGGACGAACGGTAAAACCCGAGATACCGACTATTCTGTCTTCCTCTCCTAGGAGATAGAGTATTTCAGTCGTCTCTTCAGTCAGGCACACAATGCGCCGTGGCAGGCTAGCACTCAAGGACATTCACTCAATGACGCAGGAAGAATGCTAGGATAGCGCATTAATCTGCTTTGTTGTGTGGTCCCAAATCTTAGCTACATCACTCTCTATCGGTGACTCCTCAACACCCCTACGCTTCTAGTGATACCTCTGCCTCTGACGATGCCTGATTCATGAACCGTTCAAAACGCAACTTTATTAAATATGGTATTTATATTGGCGGAACCATTGCCGGCACCGCCGCGTGGGTGCGTGGCGTTCGCTATCCCGGACTCCAGTTCGAACCGGTGGATATTCAGACAGCACACCGTGTCAACGATGCCGTGTGGCGCTCTGATGATGCCTTTCCCCTCGAGGTCGGATCCACTCTCTCAACCTGGCGGGCCTACAGTCCGGAACCCAAAGTAGTGATCATGGGTAGTGGTGAATTTGAATTTCAGATCAACAACATTCACCCCCAGGCAACGCTCCAACCTGTCGGTGACGGCATTGTTGTTGATGAAAACAGAAACGGTCTCTCACGGCGCGTCCGCGGCACCCTGGGCTCATCCCCATTGGCACTTGAGTGGCGATTTCCCAACGCGAAGAACTACCGATTCGCTGCTATCGGCGACACGGGCGGCGATGAAGAATTGCGCTGGGTCCTGGCACGGAGCGAGCAACTCGGCGCGTCGTTTCTCCTACACCTTGGCGATTTCAACTACCAAGCGGGGGACTACGACCGTGCCCAGGCTGCGTTTGACGAAGCCACTATCCCTACTTACATCACCTTCGGCAACCACGATTACCGTGCCCCGGGGGAAAAGAACCTGATTGACTTATTTACGCGGCGACTGGGGCCGCTCAACCATGCATTCACACTCGGAGGCATTGAGTTCATCAATCTTGATACCGCCGCCAATACGTTACCCTTCAGCGCGGGCAATCGCGGTCGACTACTCAACCAACTGTCGGCATCAAGACCCGGCGTGCGGCAACGCATTGCCTTCTATCACCGCCCCCTGATCGATCCACGAGACAAACCCGAAGGCGGCAGCGCCCACGATATCGGTGGTTTGGGCGAAGGTCGCTGGCTACACCAGCGACTGCGCAAACTCGGTGTCGACACCGCGCTCAATGGCCATATCCACATGAAGTTAGAGTTTGATGACGAAGGTCTCTTCACTTACATCTCGGGGCAGGGACTGGCACATGCGGATGTCATAAACAAAAAAAAGCGCCCAATGGCACAAATTCTGCTCGGCGACGTTACACCGAACGAATCGACCAACTTTCAGTGGGCGGCATTAGAAATGCCTCTCCTTGCACACTGTAACGAACGCCTGAAAAAAATCCTGGAAAAAAGCGGTCGAGGTGATTTAACAAAGGCTCTCGAGCAAATGTGTCGACCTAGCTGAGACCGGCATACCTGCCGCGGTGGGCCTTATCCCGACAAGTAATCCATCGCTGCTGTCACGCCACCACGCTGGTGTGTAATCCCCGAGGCGGCAAGACCCATCTCGACGCCACCCAACGTACCGATCAACATCAGTTCGTTAAAGTCGCCCAGGTGGCCAATACGAAAGACGCGGCCCGCCAGGCGGCCAAGACCATTGCCCAGCGACATGTTATACCGCGCCAACACTGTCGCACGAAATGCATCTGCATCAACACCTTCAGGCAACTGCACGGCTGTCAGAGAATGACTCCGAGCGGCGCTGTCGAGACACAACAGCTCGAGTTGCCAGGTCGCTACAGCACAACGAGTCGCCTCAGCGAGACGACGATGACGCTCAAACACATTCTCAAGTCCTTCATCCAACAGCATGCTTAGCGCCTCGCGCAACCCATACAGAAGATTGGTCGCCGGTGTGTAGGGGAAGAACCCGTTGTTGTTAGCATCAAGCATGTCCTGCCAGTTCCAGTAAGCCCGTGGCAAGGTTGCGTTTAGCGATGCCGACAACGCCTTATCACTTACCGCATTAAATCCAAGGCCTGGTGGCAGCATCAGGCCTTTCTGCGATCCACCGACCGTCACATCGACCCCCCATTCATCATGGCGGAAGTCAATCGAGGCTAACGAAGAGATGGTATCGACCATCAATAAAGCCGGATGTCTTTGCTCATCGATCACAGCACGCACCGCAGCTACATCCGACATCGCACCCGTGGAGGTCTCGTTATGAACAACACACACTGCCTTGATGAGATGGTCCACATCATTGGCCAACGCTTCGCCGATGGCCAATGGATCGGCTGGATGTCGCCAGTCACCTGGCAGTAACTGGGGATCAAGCCCTAACCGTTCCGCAATGCCATACCACAACCGCGCGAAATGTCCGGTCTCACACATCAAGACCCGATCACCAGCAGAAAGAGTATTAACCAACGCAGCTTCCCAAGCCCCGGTGCCCGACGAGGGGAAAACCACGACTTTTGACCGTGTTTGGAAAACTTGGCCCAAGCCATTCAGCACATCCGCCGTCAGATCACGAAACCCGGGTCCCCGATGATCAATTGTCGGCTGCTGAATGGCATTCAGTACCCGATCAGGCACGTTAGTCGGACCGGGTATCTGCAGGAAATGACGGCCACTGTTTCGGCGTTGATTCACTGATACGTTCCTTGATTCGCGTTGACGTTAACCGATTGGCACTCGGGGCGCGCTAGACTATCACTTGTTCGAGGCGCTACACACTTTAACGTATGGCAAAACATTTCTTTTTAATTAACTTGTCTCGTCGAACGGGCCCATGACATTTTACGCCGACTCGCCGCTTACCCGCCGCATTGGCGAGCAACATCTGGCTCAGCGGTTGCAACAGGCAATCGAAGGCGAAGTATTGTTCGATGCCTTCAGTAGAGGGCGCTACAGCACCGACGCATCTATCTACCAAGTGGAGCCGATCGGCGTGGTCACTCCCCGAAGCGAGGATGATATCGCCGCGATTGTCGCTATCTGCCGTGAAGAAGGAGTCCCCTTGTTGGCGCGTGGAGCAGGAACTTCACAGTGTGGCCAAACGGTGGGGCTTGCCCTGGTCATGGATGTTTCCCGACACTTAAACCAGGTTTTAACCTTTGAGCCCGATCAGAGAAACGTCACCGTCCAACCTGGCATTGTGCTCGACGAGTTGAATGCGTTCCTAAAACCCCATGGATTATTTTTCCCGATCGACGTCTCAACAGCGAGTCGTGCGACCCTGGGTGGTATGACGGGAAACAATAGCTGCGGAGCTCGCTCCACTCGTTATGGACTGATGCGGGCCAACGTACTTGCCATTGATGCAACCCTAGCAAATGGCGACCAAGAGCGTTTTGGAGCACTGCCGCCGAGTCGTGATGACATACAAGGTTCACCAGCATTTCGACGCATGGTAGGACAACTGCTTGATCTTGCAAAACGGGAAGCCACTACCATCATTGATGGCTTCCCCAAAGTACACCGGCGCGTGGGTGGATATAACATCGATGCCTTGGCACCGAGTGGCGAGAGCACGGGACACAACATGGCCCAACTCCTGGTTGGTTCGGAAGGAACACTGGCGCTGTCACGTCGCATTCAACTCAAACTGCACCCTATACCCGCACAGCGGGTGCTGGGCGTTTGCCATTTCTCTACCTTTTACGCGGCCATGGATGCGACCCGCCATCTGGTCACTCTCGACCCCGAGGCCGTAGAGCTGGTTGATCACACCCTAATGAAACTCGCCCGCGATATTCCACTTTTCCGCAACACGCTTGACACGTTCGTCCGCGGCGACCCTGATGCTCTCTTACTAGTCGAGTTTGCGGGTGCCGAGCTTGACCAGCTACTAACGCAACTTAATCGATTGAATGAAATGCTCAATGACCTTGGGTTCCCCGACGCCCTGGTCAAGGTGACCGACCCTATGGAACAGCGCCAGGTATGGGAAGTGCGCAAGGCCGGGCTGAACATCATGATGTCGATGAAAGGCGAGGGAAAACCGGTGTCATTTATTGAAGATTGCGCCGTACCGCTCGAGCATCTTGCAGACTACACAGATCGATTAACTGAGATTTTCCATCGCCACGGCACCACAGGCACCTGGTATGCCCACGCATCGGAGGGCTGCTTGCATGTGCGCCCTATCCTCAACATGAAGGAGACAAGTGATGTAAAAAAGATGCGTTCAATCGCAGAAGAAGCCTTCGCTATGGTTCGAGAATACAAAGGCTCCCATTCGGGAGAACACGGCGACGGTATCGTTCGTTCAGAGTTTCATCGACCCATGTTCGGCCGAGCATTGGTCGAGGTCTTTGGCAAAATCAAACGAACCTTTGATCCGGACGGACTGCTGAATCCAGGAAAAATTATTAATGCACCAAAGATGGATGATCGATCTCTTTTTCGTTATCAACCCGACTATGACGCACAACCGATCACCACCGCATTCGACTGGTCTTCATGGGGCGGCTTCTCGAATGCCACTGAGATGTGCAATAACAATGGTGCGTGTCGCAAGCGAGACGCCGCGGTCATGTGTCCCTCTTACCGCGCCACAGGTGCCGAGAAAGACTCCACTCGAGGGCGCGCAAACACATTGCGTCTGGCCCTATCGGGTCAACTCGGTCCGGACGCCCTGACTTCACCCGACATGGCAGAAAGCATGGCGTTATGTGTTGGCTGCAAAGCCTGTCGCCGCGAGTGTCCAACGGGCGTCGACATGGCACGAATGAAAACTGAATATCTCGCCCAACAGCTAACCACCTCGGGTCTTGCACTGCGTGACCGATTGATTGCTTACCTGCCCCGCTACGCACCCATAGCGGCACGACTGGCTCGACTGATCAACGGCGCCACCCAACTGCCAGCTGCACAATTGCTACAGGAAAAACTCACCGGGTTTAGCCGGCATCGCGCGTTACCGCGCTGGCACACTGGAACGCCTTTGCCGCGCTCACTGTCACTACCCGCAGGCGATGGCCCTGAAGTAGTCGTTCTCTTCGATACCTTTACCCGTTACTTCGAACCTGAAAACGGCCATGCGCTCATCTCGGTACTAAGAAAACTCGGCTGCCGTGTGCAGATCGCAGGCGACATCAATGCGCGCCCACTTTGTTGTGGGCGTACTTTTCTTAGCGCAGGACTGATTGATGAAGCACGCACCGAAGCTCGTCGCTTAATTTCTGCGTTAACACCACACCTCGAACGCGGCACACCGATCATCGGTCTTGAGCCATCGTGCCTACTCACTTTACGCGATGAATACCCGGCTTTACTTACAGCATCCTTAACCAAGAAATTATCAGAGCAATCGCTGTTGCTAGAGGAGTTTATTGCGCGGTCGCACGAACAGCTGCGTTTTGATTTCGAAACCACTGCGTCATGTCGCGTGGCGATTCATGGACACTGCCATCAGAAAGCGTTTGCCACGCTAGACGCAATGACTTCAGCACTACAACTGTTTCCGGGTATTGAACCAGAATTCATTACTTCAAGCTGCTGCGGAATGGCCGGTGCGTTCGGTTACCAGCGTGAAACTTACGACGTCTCGCTCCAAATGGCAGAACTATCGCTATTACCCGCTATTCGCAAACTACCGGATACCGACGTCATTGTCGCGAATGGAACGAGCTGCCGGACACAGATCATGCACGGCACGAGTCGCCAGGCATTTCATTTAGCGGTACTCCTCGATCAACGCCTAACCGGTCATTAACGCCCGAAAAACTGTCGGGGGGTGTACCATATCCTCTCCTGGTATTTAAACCATTCATTGGATCATTGACCATGCCCTATGCGAAAACGCCCGACGGTGTCCAACTTCACTACGAAGAAAGCGGCGAAGGCCAGACGATTGTCTTTGTGCACGAATTTGCCGGAGATCACCGCAGTTGGGAAGCACAGATGCGGTACTTTTCACGCCGCTACCACTGCGTTGCGTACAGCGCTCGGGGCTATACCCCCTCAGATATTCCATCCGAAGGATCGATGTACTCACAGGACCACGCCCGTAAGGACCTACTCGCCATTCTCGATCATCTGGATGTCGAAAAAGGGCACATCGTCGGTCTTTCAATGGGCGGCTTTGCCACCTTACATTTCGGCATTCATCATCCAGAGCGTGCTCACTCGCTGGTTGTCGCCGGCTGTGGGTACGGTGCGGAACCTGATCGTCGAACACAGTTTCGAGAAGAGACTGAAAAGGCTGCCGAGATGATCGAATCCAGCACGGGTGATGCTTTTGCCAAACAATACGCTGAGGGACCCACCCGCGTGCAATTCCAGAACAAAGATCCCCGCGGCTGGGCTGACTTTCGTGACCAACTGGCTGAACATTCCCTCGAGGGGGCGGCACTCACTATGCGCGGCGTGCAACGAGAGCGCCCCTCGCTGTTTGATCTTGAAGCAGACCTGCGTCAAATCACAGTACCTATGTTGGTCCTCACAGGCGACGAAGACGAACCCTGCCTGATCCCCAACATTTACTTAAAACGTACCGTCCCTTCAGCGGCCCTTCAAATTCTTCCCAATACGGGTCACACGATTAATATTGAAGAGCCCGCTGCGTTCAACGCAGCCATATCAGATTTTCTTGCTCAAGTTGAAGCAGGGCGCTGGCCCCAACGAGATCCACGTGCCACGGGAACATCTATCATCGGCATGCGCTGAGGAGATTATCTAGCCGTTCGGTATACCCAGTTCCTCGAGGTTCGTCAGGGTTTTCTCCAGGCTATGGACAGCGCCCCACCCGACCTGAATCATCTCGATTGCTGGTGAATGGAGATGAGGCAAGGTCGTGCCAGTGGCCTCCTCCACCACAATCGGCTTGATATCGCGGTAATACGCATCCTTGCTGGTTGCAGCCACGCATTGATTCGTCAAAACGCCAACGATGAGGATCGTGGTTACGCCAAGTCCTCGCAACAAGAGCTCTAGATTGGTACCGTAAAACGCGCTCAGACGATTCTTTTGTATTCGCCAATCACCCGCTGCCGGTTCGAGCTCCTCTAGGATCTGGTAGCCCCATGTCCCAATGCGGAGCCCCCCTTCTGCCAGAAATGGCCGCATCTCTAGGAACAGTCCGCCGTCACTTTCATTGTGAAATCCGTGCTGCGTCCAGATGATGGGCATCTGCCTGCCCCGAGCAGACTGAACCAACAGTCGGGTGGGCTCGATAGTGCGGCGCATATGGCTGATGTCAACGCCATGCGCACCATACCAACCTTCCGGATGGAGAAAATCATTTTGGGGATCAATTACTAACAACGCACTGGCACCCAATTCAAGGCCCCACGCCATCGTAGGGAAGTGCGGATCAACAGAATGAGACATCCAATTCACTCCTCAACAAGATGGACTGCACATTGTTTAGAACACCCAACAATACCCTTGTTGGTCACCCGGCCAACCCAAACAACAACGGGGACGAGTCACCTTTCCAATACGAGAATCCATAGCGCACTGCCTTTATAAACGTATGACTGAGCCTGTTTGAAATCAACATATTCAGCTTAACACCAATCGCCACTATGCTTTACTGATGATTAAATAAACCCATCGTGATCTGCCTCCGTGGAGGGGGATAGAGTTATGGCGAAAATTATTCTCTATGAAAATATGCGGGCTATTCCATATGTTCCGTTTTACCTCGCTCATGAACACGGCTTCTTTTCAGCAGAAGGGATCGAAGTAGACCTCCGGCTCTCACCTTCAACCACAGAAACCCCGCGGGCAATACTTAACGGCCGGGCTGACGTCGCCTGGGGTGGTCCGATGCGGGTAATGATGCATCACGATGCGGACCGGGCATGTCCATTAGTCTGCTTCTGCCAAGTAGTTGCCCGGGATCCATTTCTCCTGATTGGCCGGACGCCAAACCAGAATTTTCAGTTTTCTGATTTGAGCGAGCTCCGTATCGGAGTGGCCAGCGAAGTCCCGACACCCGAGATGACCTTCCAAGACGACTTAAAACGTGCGGGAATCAATCCTTCATCTCTAGCATGGGGAACAAGGCTTACAATGGAAGAAAATGTTGCTGCACTTCGCCGGGGAAACCTTGATGTGGTACAAATCTTTGAGCCGTATGCTGATGATCTAATCACAAACGGTGATGGACACCTTTGGCACCGTTTTTCCAGTCGCGGCGACATTGCCTATACCACCTTCTACACAACACGACAATTTGTAGAGTCGCAATGGGAAACTTGTGTAGGACTTACCCGTGCGATAGCGAGAACCCAAAAATGGTTGCGGGAAAACTCAGGAGAGGCAGTTGCAAAGATAGTGTCAAAATATTTCCCATCTCTCACACATGAACGCATAGCCCATATGATTAACTCTTATCAATTAGCAAAGCTGTGGGCGAAATCACCCGAATTGCCCGCGGCGGCGTTTGTACGTCTCAAGGCATCACTCCTTTCCGGTGGGCTCATCAGTTACGATGCGCCTTACCATCAGGTGGTTGCTGCCGGTCTTTCGGATCCAGCTATTTGGCGCTCAACCACGCAGATGGAGTAATCATGCGTCTGAAGCATTCGTCCGACGGCGATATCCCCATCATTGACATCAGCCCCTTTTTCTCCGGTCATCGTGCTAAGAAAAAGGAAGTAGCCAAAAAAATTGGTAGTGCCTGTGAGACAACCGGATTCCTGATGATTAGTGGCCACGCTGTTGCCCAGGCACTCCTTGAACACACGTTTGTTTCCACTCGGGCATTCTTTCGCTTGGACCCAGCCGAGAAGAACCGATGGTGTCCTCAAGGACCCGCTAGGCAGCGCGGTTATCACCCATTGGGTACCCGCGGCCTAGCCTCCACGCTTGATAACGACGAACCACCAGATTTAAGAGAAAGCCTGTTTCTTGGACCCGTTGATAACCATATGGGTGCCTTTGCCAGCGTGCCAGAGGCGGCCACTGCCTATGCCCCCAACATCTATCCCAATAACCCCCCTAATTTATTCGACGCGCTCGTTACGGCTTATCGCGCGTATGAGCAGCTGGCTACCAGTTTGTTCCAGATCTTCGCTGTCGCACTCGATCTTCATGAAGATTATTTCGCTGACAAATTCGATCGGCACTTCAGCATTCTAGGTTGCCACTACTATCCACCCAGCTTAGGTAATGAGAAAGTTGGTCAATTACGTACCGGTGCACATACTGACTTTGGTGCATTTACTATCCTCTCGATAACAGACGCACCCGGAGGGCTAGAGGTCTATTTGCCAGGGAACCGCTGGTCGCCTGTGAAACCGCCACCTGGCACGTTGGTCGTTAACCTCGGCGACATGATGGCGCGCTGGACGAATGATCACTGGATGTCGACTCTTCACCGTGTTGCCAATCCAACAGCACTTCAGCGTACAAGTTCGGAACGTCAAGCTATCGGGTTTTTTGCACACCCAAACTTCGATGCTGAAATCTCTTGCATACCCTCATGCCTAAAATCGGGGTCAGCTCCAAACTATCCAGGGATAACTGCCGGGGAGCACATCAATAGGAAGATTTCTAAAAGTCAGTCCAGCGCCTCATCCATTGATTCTTAAAGCACAGATATTTGGCATTCATCAGTATCCCTACTCTCGGACACAATCCGTTCCAGCATGACAATAGTTCGCTTTCTTGTGGCGCTGGACACGTCGTTCAAACCAATCTACATAGTTGGCTATTCGTATAATCAATTAGTTCCAACGGCGTTAACAGAAACCGAACTCCGTCTGTAGCGATGCTAAACTGCTGGGCCATTTTCATCAGGCCATTGACAACCGTGTTTTCTTCACAAGATCCGGATTACCGCTATCCCTCACGACGCTCCTCTGTTTACGCCCGTAATGTCGTCGCGACATCACAGCCTCTGGCAACCCAGGCTGGCCTAACCGCCATGGAAAAGGGCGGTAACGCGGTGGATGCGGCGATCGCAAGCGCCATCACGTTGACGGTAGTCGAACCGACCATGAATGGCATCGGCAGCGACGCATTTGCCATTGTCTGGGACGGCAAAGATCTGCATGGACTGAATGCTTCTGGCCGCTCCCCAAGTGCTTGGACACCCACGCGATTTAACCAATACAAAGAAATGCCCTGGCCAGGCTGGGACTGTGTCACCGTTCCAGGCGCCGTCGATGCCTGGGTGCAATTATCGGAACGCTTTGGCGTGCTGCCATTTGAGGACCTGTTTGAGGCGGCCATTCGGGCGGCGAACGACGGATTTGCTGTAAGTCCCGTCATTGCGGCCCAATGGGAAAAAGACGCAAGAAACTTCGCTCACCTACCCGCCTTCGCCGACACTTTTCTACCCGGTGGCACTGCGCCGCGCGCCGGCGACATATTCCGGTGTCAGGACCAGGCTCGAACCTTGGAAGAGATTGCCCGAACCCACGGAGAAAGTTTCTATCGCGGCCCTCTGGCTAAAGCCATGGCTGCCGATGCACAAAACCACGGCGCCGAGATGACCCTGCGTGACCTAGCAGATCACAAGAGCCACTGGGTCGATTGCATCTCGCAGGATTTCAGAGGCCTCTCCATTCATGAGATTCCACCCAATGGCCAAGGAATCGCGACGCTGGTGGCCCTCGGTATCCTCGAACATCTCGATGTTGAGGTTCACCCGCTTGACTCCGCCGATAGCATTCACCTGCAAATGGAGGCAATGAAAATCGCCTTTGCCGAAACGCATCGCCACGTCGCTGATCCAGAGTCAATGGAAGTAACGATTGCTCAGTTACTCGACCCGGACGAACTAGCACGACGGGCAGCATCGATCGATCCTGCAAAATCCAGCATCCCTAGCGCTGAGATTCGGCCGGACCACGGTACTATTTACCTGAGCACAGCTGATCAAAGCGGTATGATGGTTTCATACATCCAGTCCAATTTCACCGGTTTCGGGTCAGGCATTGTGGTTCCAGATACCGGCATCAGTCTGCAGAGCCGTGGTCGGGGTTTCGTTCTTCAACCGGGCCACGCAAATGAAGTCGGTGGTGGTAAACGCCCGTACCACACCATTATTCCCGCCTTCATCACACGCACGGGAGAACCAGTCGCCAGTTTCGGGGTGATGGGCGGACACATGCAGCCGCAGGGCCACCTGCAAATGGTGCTGCGAATGTTCTGCCAGGGACTGTCGCCACAACAAGCACTTGATGCACCGCGCTGGTTCGTTGCCACCGACTTCTCTGTATGGCTAGAGCCCGGGCTGTCCTCATTGCGCTCTGATCTCGAAGCACGCGGCCATCGTTTCGTCGATCCGAACAAAGAAGGCGTTTTTGGTGGTGGCCAAATCATTGTCCGCGCGCCCGGTGGCTACGTGGCAGGTTCAGACCCGCGCAAGGACGGGCTAGCTGCAGGATTCTAGCGAAAGGCATACACGTGGTAACAGAAAGTGCAAACGTTTCGGCTGGTTATACCAGTCGTCTTAAAGACCTTACGAGAACACTGTCGGACCTGCCGCCGGGCCCAATGCGCCTGCAGAAAGAAACGTCAAATCTTTTTCGAACCCGCGACACTAACCCACATCACGCACTTGATGTCAGCGCGTTTAGTCATGTTCTAAATATCGATAGGGAACAAAATACGATCGAGGTTGAGGGCATGACGACTTATGCCGATGTAATCTCGGAGTCTTTGCAAGTCGGACTAATGCCCAAAGTCGTACCTCAACTGAAATCGATCACGGTCGGTGGCGCTATCTCGGGTATTGGCATCGAGTCTTCTTCCTTTCGCTATGGCCTACCCCATGAGTCTGTCCTTGAAGTGGATGTACTGCTCGCCAGTGGCGATGTTGTCACATGCACACCCAACAACGCTCACAAGGATCTCTTTTTTGGGATAGCGAATTCGTACGGGACCCTGGGATACATCCTTCGACTGAAACTTGAAGCAATACCAGTGAAACCTTATGTGCAACTCACCCACCTCAAATTTGATAACAGCGAGGCCTTCTTCGCCGCGCTCGACAAATGGTCCGGCCAAGACATTGATTTTCTGGACGGCTGCGTACTGCAACGCCATCAGCACTTTTTAACGATTGGTCGCTTTGTTGACGAGGCACCCTACCTCAGTGATTACACTTTTCTCGACATCTACTACCAGTCAATCCCCGTGCGCAGCGAGGATTACTTGACCACGAGCGACTACTTGTGGCGTTGGGACACGGACTGGTTTTGGTGCTCGAAGAACCTTTATATACAAAGTAAACCGCTTCGACGCCTACTCGGACGGAAACGATTAAATTCCACCACCTACCAGAAGATCATGCGCTGGAACAGCCGTGTTGGCCTGACACGACGTCTAAATCGCATGGCCTTTATACACACTGAATCAGTCATTCAAGATGTGGACATCCCGACAGACAAGGCAGCAGAGTTCCTCGACTTCTTGCACGACAAAATCGGCATTCTTCCTATTTGGGTCTGCCCAGTTCGCGTCCATAACAACAAACAATCCTTCCCTTTATTTCCAATGGCGACGGATTTGTCTTACATCAACTTTGGTTTCTGGGACGTGGTCCGAACACGCCGTCAAAAACCCAGGGGACACTTCAACCGAATGATAGAAAACAAGGTCACCAATTTCGGTGGCATAAAGTCTCTATATTCCGACGTGTTTTTCTCCCACCGCGCATTTTGGAAAGCGTACAACGGTCCAGTCTACCGCGAACTAAAGACCCGCTATGATCCGAGCGGGCTGCTTAAAGATTTATACGAGAAATGTGTACTGCGCCAGTAATCCCACGCGAGTCCCTTGCAAAGTACTGAAGTTGGCCCCATATCTGTTCTATCACGCCGAACACCACCACCATGACAGCCGCGCTTAACATTCAGGGCCTAGGAAAAACCTATGCCAACGGAACGATGGCGCTTCAAGACATCGACCTGACGGTTAACGAGGGCGATTTTTTTGCACTGCTCGGCCCCAATGGCGCTGGAAAGTCGACAGCAATTGGCATCATT
Organism: Gammaproteobacteria bacterium; assembly: GCA_022451485.1. Taxonomy (GTDB): domain Bacteria; phylum Pseudomonadota; class Gammaproteobacteria; order Arenicellales; family UBA868; genus UBA11791. Next base: position 82,156 of record JAKUQS010000010.1, on the reverse strand, counting down.
AGCTCCCTTATTAATAAGAGCGTAGGCAAAGTGCAGGTCTTCGGCATCGATATTGACCGGCATTTCTCTCGTGCCAAGGCCCATCTAGGTGTCGTGCCGCAGGAGTTCAACTTCAATATGTTTGAAACGCCCTGGCAAATCACTGTCAACCAGGCGGGCTATTACGGCATCGCGCGGCAGCTTGCGCAGACACGGGCAGAACAATACCTGACGCAGCTTGGGCTGTGGCCTAAGCGCGACGACCGGGCCCGAGCATTATCCGGTGGCATGAAACGTCGCCTGATGATCGCCCGAGCGTTAGTACATGAACCCAGACTACTGATCCTCGATGAACCAACGGCTGGTGTCGACATTGAGCTTCGTCACTCCATGTGGAGCTTCCTGCGCCAAATCAACGATGCCGGCACCACCATTATCCTAACCACCCATTATCTGGAAGAAGCCGAGCATCTCTGCCGAAATATCGGCATCATCGATCAAGGGCGCTTGATTGAAAATACTTCCATGCGCTCATTACTTACCAAACTCCAGGTCGAAACGTTTGTCCTGGATCTTTCCCAACCAATAACTCACGTGCCCCTCGAATTACAAAGCACGACTCGGATGGTAGACGATCGAACGCTAGAGGCGGATGTGGATCGGGAAGGCGGACTCAACGAACTCTACGTACAACTGTCGCGCGCGGGGATCCACGTTCAGAGCATGCGCAATAAGACCAATCGCCTGGAACAATTATTTATCAACTTGATCCGCCGCAACCACAACGAAGGCATGCAACTGTGACCGCACAAGAGCAACTCATAGCCTTTAATACGATCTTCATCAAGGAAATTGCGCGCTTCTCCAGAATCTGGCAACAAACGCTGTTGCCGCCGGTGATCACGACTACTCTATATTTTGTGATTTTCGGAAACCTTATCGGCAAGCGAATCGGGAAGATGGATGGGTTCGACTACATGGATTTTATTGTTCCAGGTCTGATCTTGATGTCGGTTATTACTAGCTCTTACTCGAATGTGGTGTCATCTTTTTTCGGCGCGAAGTTCCAGCGCTCTATAGAGGAAATCCTGATTTCACCAACACCCAACTATGTCATCCTGACCGGCTTTATTGGTGGCGGTGTTGCACGCGGCATCCTCATTGGCGTCATAGTCACCCTCGTGTCGGGATTTTTCAGCGATCTTAGAATCCACAACCCGCTGGTGTTGACCTCCGTCGTGATACTGACATCGATTCTCTTTTCACTTGGCGGCTTCCTCAATGCCTTATTTGCTAAAGGTTTTGACGACATTTCTATCGTTCCGGCATTTGTGCTCACACCGCTGACCTATCTGGGCGGAATTTTCTACTCAATTAAGCTACTGCCGGAGTTATGGCAAGACATATCGCTGGCCAATCCCATTCTTTACATGATCAACGCATTCCGCTACGGCTTTCTCGGTATTTCAGACATCAGTCTCTGGGCGTCCTACATCATCATCATCGGCTTCATCGTGGCGCTTTTTAGCCTCAGCCTGATTCTCCTCCAGCGCGGCTACGGAATCCGGCACTGAGTCGAATAGCCGCTAAGATAGGCCCAGTAGCGCACTAGCGCCGCGACGTTCAATCATCAGGAGGACGACACATGGAACGTATCAGACTCGGTAGCACTGGACTCAAGGTATCCCCGTTTTCGTTTGGCACAATGACCCTCGGTCAACCGGTCAACGAAAAGACCTCGCTGGAACTGTTGGATCTAGTCAGTGACAGCGGCGTGAACTTCATTGATACGTCCAACAGTTACAACGCAGGCCACTCTGAAGAGATCGTTGGCCAGTGGATGGACGCCCGAAACAATCGCGAACACATTGTTCTGGCAACGAAAGTACGCTACCCGGTCGGAAACGACCCCGAGACCATCGGCCTCACTCCAAAAGTCTTGATTCGAGAACTTGAGAATTCGCTTCGACGCCTTAAAACAGAGTACGTCGATATCTATTATCTGCATCAACCTGATGACGACACTCCCATTGAGGTCACATGGCGCGCCCTGGAAAGTCAGGTGAACGCAGGTAAAATTCGGTACATCGGCTTATCAAACTTTGCCGCCTGGCAAATAGTCGATGCACTGTATCTCAGCCGCTCACGCGGCTGGACACCACCCACCGTGACGCAGGCGTTATACAACGCGATCTCACGCGCGGCCGATACCGAGTTGTTGCCCATGGCCCGAACATTTGATCTTGGTACCTGTTTGTATAACCCATTGGCCGGTGGTCTACTCACAGGAAAGTATCAGATGGGTGAAGAACCCACCTCGGGTACGCGCTTTGCAAACGATGCCAATTATCGGCAACGCTACTGGGATGAACGCCAGCAATGTGCCGCTGATGCCTTTTCCCAAATCGCCCGCGATGGGGGACGCAGCACTGTCGAACTGGCACTGCGGTACATGCTGGATCACGACAGCGTTGATGTCACTCTTTTTGGTGCAACGCGCCCCGAACAGATTACCGCCAACCTAGCGGCACTCGACGCTGCACCGCTTGACAACAATGAGCGCGCGGCCTGCGATACAGTGTGGCAAACACTGCACGGCCCTGTGCCCCGCTACAACCGGACCAACGCCCGCCCTGGGACCTGAACCACGCCAACGCTGAGATACTCGAAGCGCTCGCCCGATCGCTCAGGGAGCCGTGTCGTCACCGCGCTTGAGGTATGCTTAGTCGCCTGTACTGTCCCTGAACACGACCCGTTTACCTCGAATAACTGCCATGACTGATCAAATTAAGTTTCTACTGGACGAGAATGACATTCCCACATCCTGGTACAACATCGCCGCCGACCTGCCAGATCCCCCGGCCCCTGTTTTGCACCCCGGAACCGGCCAACCAATCGGACCCGATGACCTCGCTCCACTCTTCACCATGGCGGCGATCATGCAAGAAGTCAGCACTGAGCGGACGATCGATATTCCCGAGCCGGTGCGCGATATTTATCGACAATGGCGACCCAGTCCACTGTACCGTGCACGACGCCTGGAACAAGCGCTGGATACGCCTGCCCGCATCTACTATAAGTATGAGGGGGTGAGCCCGACCGGCAGCCACAAGCCCAACACCGCCATCGCTCAAGCCTTCTACTGCCGCGAAGAGGGGGTTAAGCGCATTACCACTGAAACCGGCGCCGGCCAATGGGGTTCATCCCTTGCCCTCGCCGGCTCAATGTTTGGTCTGGAAATAGAAGTGTTCATGGTGCGGGTGAGTTATGACCAAAAACCCTATCGGCGAGCATTCATGGAGTCATTTGGTGCCACCTGTCACGCCAGCCCAAGTAACCGCACAGAATCAGGTAAAAAAATCCTCGCGGACACTCCCGACAGTACCGGCAGCCTTGGTATCGCCATCAGCGAGGCGGTCGAATGCGCAGCGCAACGGGACGACACCAAGTATTCGCTGGGTAGCGTACTCAACCACGTGCTGATGCATCAGACTGTCGTTGGGCAAGAAGCCTTACGCCAAATGGAGATGGCCGACGATTACCCTGACGTGGTCATTGGCTGTACCGGGGGCGGCAGCAATTTTGCCGGCCTTGCCTTCCCGTTTATCGGTCGAAAACTGCGCGGTGAACAGGCCTGTCGCGTTGTTGCGGTCGAACCGGCCAACTGCCCTAGCCTGACGCGCGGTCAATATGCGTACGACTTCGGTGACACGGGAAATCTGACCCCCCTGGTCAAAATGCACACACTGGGGTCGGCATTCGTGCCGCCTGGTTTTCACGCCGGTGGCCTGCGTTACCACGGCATGGCACCATTAGTCAGCCAGCTGGTCAACACGGGCGACGTTGAAGCCGTGTCCTACCAACAGGTCGAGTGCTTTGAAGCCGGTGTCGAGTTTGCCAAGGCAGAAGGTATTCTGCCAGCGCCTGAAGCGAACCACGCGGTCAAAGGTGCACTCGACGAGGCGCTGCGTTGCAAAGCAGAAGGCACTTCGCGGGCCATTTTATTTAACCTGTGCGGACACGGCTATTTCGATATGCAGGCCTACAGCGACTTTGCCAGCGGCAAACTCCACGATCAGCCCTATGACGAATCGGAAGTTGCCATGGCGCTAGCCGGCTTACCCTCGGTTGCCTAGGACTCTGCAAAGGAGACACCGCTGTGTAAATCATAATACCCCTTCAAAACAACCTGAATTGGCGCTTTGGGAAGACGTCATTTAGACTTGCGTCACAGATTTTTACCCACTGCATAGATAAACACCTGGGAGACACAAACCATGAACGCATACCTTCTCGATGTACTGTTACGTTTTGGTCACATTGTTTTCGGCGTGGCGTGGATTGGCCTGCTCTACTACTTCAACTTTGTGCAGACTGAATACGTCAAAGTCGCTGATGACGGCGCCAAGTCGGATGTGATGCAGAAACTCGCGCCAATCGCGCTATGGTGGTTCCGCTGGGCAGCCATGTTCACCTTTCTCACTGGTCTTATCCTGCTCGGCTGGATCATGAGCCAGCAACGATTCAGTCTTGGCATCACACTCGGTGCGCTGATGGGTACTCTGATGATGCTGAATGTGTGGCTAATTATCTGGCCAAATCAACGCATCGTCATTGGCCTGGACGAAGGTGACAAAGCAGCCGCCGCGCCCAAAGCTGGTCTAGCCTCACGCACGAACACGCTCTTTTCCTTACCGATGCTTTATTTCATGGTCGCCTCGATCCACGGCACCCAAGCAAGCGGCGGTGTTTGGGGCGGTGACATGAGTATGACTGCTCTTATTATTGGTCTCGCCATTGTTGTCATCATCGAGGCCAATGCCATCTGGGGAAAAATGATGAGCGCCATCCAATCGGTCAGCGCGGTGATCACCTCAAGTATTATTCTGACGGTCATCATGGCCGGCGTCGTACATTACGCTTGACCTGAATTGCTACAGGCTTGTCGCTATAGGGCGCCCGCTGGGCGCCCTATTCATTTTCTTCGCCCGCTCACCGCTCCGATCGGCGCTTTGCACTCACCTGGCAACACCTGAAAAACCAAGCAAAAGCACGCCACACACGTAATACTTCGGGTAACTCGAGCCAGTGGATACGACTATCACCATGACTCAAAAACCCAGTCACACACAAACGATTGACCACACCCCGACCATCAAGTCGATCAGCTAGATCACGTGACTGCTGAACAGGGATCACACGATCGTCTCGCCCATGAATCAGGAACACCGGCACATCAGATTGAAGTGATTCAATCGGGACTTCGTAGTCACGCCAATCCGCATCAAAAACTGACTGTATGCGCCTGCCCATATCGGCTCGGGCTCGCGGATCGGCAATCAGCTGGATTAAGTAGGCCTCTTCAGGCTGACCCGCATCTAGGATGCTCTCAGTTGGCCCGGCTCCTGAGTCGGAGATGCTGTGCTCAATACAACGTTCAAGGGCCCCAAGAAACCTTGCCGAGGGCATTTCAAATTCTGCGTAGTAACTACGCAACATAAGGAGATAGCCGTAAGGATCAGCGCGCTTGGCGTTCACCAGAAAATCGCACACACTGTTGACATCTGCATAAGCCCCGATCAAACCCAACGCACTGATGCGCGCCGACAATGCGGGACGGCAAGCAGCTCTTAGGACGAAAACGCCTGAGAAGGAGACCGCCATCAAAGCACAACATCCACCTGGTACCAATTCTTCGTCACTCGTGATAGCGCTAATCAATTGCTCGACTTGCTGAGGCTGATCCCGCCGAATCCACAGCTCGCGAAGACTCTTGATGGACGGAATAACGGCCCGAAATCCCGCTGTGGCCAGCGCCCGGCCCAACTGCTCAACGCGCGGGTCACGATGGCCCAAAACACTTAATCCGTGCACAAAAACCACGGTTCCAAAGCTCGGTCTACTCGGCAAATAGAGATCAACTTCGGTATCACAACGTATAAACACTTGACGCTGCCAATGTGCTGGCCTCTTCCGCCGACCGCTGAGGGCAAGAAGAAAGCGCGCGGCGGCTAGCATCCCGGAAATCATCTCACGCTGGCACGCGACGATCTCTGGGACTGCTCGAAATCCCATAACCTAGTGTTCGCTGCATTATCAATGAATCGAGCCAAGAATCGAACTTGCGTCCCACACCTGACAGTGTTCCTACAGAGACAAACCCTGCTTTTTCGTGCAATCGAATAGACCCATGGTTTGCCGTCGGATCACCAACGATAGCAATCATTTGACGCGCACCCCAGATTTCACAGCCACTGATCAACCCCCTGAGCAATGCTAATCCCACGCCGCGCTGACGCGCCCAAGGAGCAACATAAACAGAATTTTCTAAGGTGTAACGATAGGCTGGCCTGGTGCGATAGGGCACCGCATAAGTGTATCCAGCAACATTTTCGTCTAGATGCGCCACGAGGTAGGGTAAGCCTAAATTGCAGACATCGACCCAGCGCTGCTTAATCTCAGCGAGGCTCGGCGGCTCAATCTCAAAAGAAGCGGTGCCCCGACGCACTTCGTCCGCATAGATGGCCGCAACCGCTGCAAGATCCAGCGCAGTGGCCACCCGAACGGGAACACTATCCATCACATCATTTTAGATGCCAACCCATGCCTTGGACTCCAGCCAAAACATCCGGCTAAGGAATCGACTCCATACTTGAGCATGAAAATTTAACTAGCTCAACTCAGTAACGGTGCAATCACGAGGCTAACAATCGCCATCACATTGATCAGGATGTTCATGGAGGGTCCGGAAGTATCCTTAAACGGATCACCCACCGTGTCACCAACAACCGCAGCTTTATGGACATCAGAACCCTTCCCACCGAGGTTGCCTTTTTCAACGTATTTCTTTGCGTTATCCCAAGCTCCCCCGGCGTTGGCCATGGTTAATGCAAGAAGCACGCAACCCAACAATGCGCCACCCAGCATGCCACCAAGCGCCGCTGGTCCAAGCCCAAATCCAACTACTACCGGAGCGGCGACTGCCAACACTCCCGGGGGGATCATCCGTTTTAAGGCAGCGGTCGTGGCAATCTCTACGCAGCGAGCGGTATCCGGTTCGGCGTTTCCCTCCAGTAAACCAGGGATCTCTCGAAACTGTCGACGAATCTCATGAATCATTTCAAACGCAGCATCACCTACTGCATTCATGGTCATGCTGCTGACGAGAAACGGAAAAATACCACCCAAAAACATGCCGGAAAGCACTAAGGGATCATTGATTTGCAGTGTGAACTCCGGCACACGATGGATTACGGTTTCAATATACGCCGAGATAATTGCCAGTGCCGCCAACGCCGCTGCACCAATGGCAAACCCCTTGCCAATCGCCGCTGTGGTGTTTCCTAACTCATCCAGGGTATCGGTGATTTCCCTGACCTCTTCACCCAGACCAGCCATTTCTGCAATACCACCTGCATTGTCGGCGACAGGCCCGTAGGCATCTATTGCCATCGTAATTCCTACCGTTGCCAGCATACCGACAGCCGCAATACCGACACCATAGATGCCAACCAATTCACTTGAAATAAGAATAATGGCACTCAGCACCAGCACAGGAACGGTAACCGATTGCATGCCAATGGCGAGCCCGCTGATCATTACCGTTGCGGGTCCAGTTTCTCCGCTTGCCGCGATCTTCCTAACTGGCTGCCCACCAGTGTAGTACTCAGTCACCAGGCCAATGACAATGCCACCCACTGCCCCGACCAGAACAGCGAGCCAAAGTTTCACGCTCAATTCGACCAAATGAATCGTAGCGAATGCAGCGACGATAAAGATAATGGTCGCGCCGATAGTACCGATCCGCAGTGCAACAGCCGGCGACTTATTTGCCATTCCGCTAACCAGCAGAATACCGATCAATGAACACACCAGACCCACCGAAGCCAAAGCCAGTGGCAGGAACATCAACTGGTTCTGTTGCCCACCTGCCAACTGGTCAATCAATACTGGTGACAACGTGGCCGCTATGGCGATTGTCGCGATGATCGAACCGCAATACGACTCGAAAATGTCCGAGCCCATACCAGCAACGTCACCAACATTGTCTCCAACGTTATCCGCGATAACGCCCGGATTTCTCGGATCATCCTCAGGAATACCGGCTTCGACCTTGCCAACAAGGTCAGCGCCAACATCGGCGCTTTTTGTGAAAATGCCGCCTCCGACCCTGGAGAACAACGCCACCGAGGAAGCCCCCATACCAAATCCATGAATCACGTGCGAAGTGGCCGGATCACTGCCAAAAAAGTAATACAGCAGGCCAAGCCCTAGCAATCCCATTGCCGCCACAGTCAATCCCATGATCGAACCACCGAAAAATGAAACCTTTAGCGCAGCGTCAGCACCACTTTCTTGAGCCGCAGTAGTCGTACGAACGTTAGCTCGAGTGGCAGTAAACATACCGATGTAACCCGCGGCGGCCGAACAACCTGCCCCCACAAGAAATGCAACCGCAGTGCGCCATCCCAGATCAGAGAAGAAAATCAGCGCTGCAACTACAACCACGAAGATGCCAAGAAAACTGTACTCGCGGCGGATAAAAACCAAAGCTCCTCGGTGAATCAACTCGGCGATGGCTGCAACCTTGCCAGTGCCTTCGGGATACTTCAAAACAATGCGATAAATGCCAAAGGCTGCAATAAGACCCAGAACACCAAGCACCACGGGGATGAGCGCAACGGAGGTTAAAACCATTGGGAATCCTTAATTTTTGAACAAGATATGAGCCAGCAGGGCGCTGACGGAACAGTCACATATTAACATAGCGCGATCAGTGCAATCATTCGAGCAAACTGCCACCAAACAGGCCTTTCATCGCCCTGCCGCTACTGCTTCCCAGTAAGCCGGCGCGATGTCGAGCCACGCCAGCCAATCGGCAAACGCGGCGTCGGAATCTGCCTGCGGTATCCAACCAAGCGCTGCTTCAAGGCGTTCCGTGACCAGAGGCTGCCGAATAGGCGGGCCGTGCTGATACACGTTGGATTCCTCTCCATCGCGTGCCAGACGCCAGGAAAACCCTGGGAAATGCGCTGCCAGATGCTCACACCACGCTGAACTGCTCGAGCTTACTCCACAGCTGACGTTGTACATATCATGATCCAGAGCAGAATGCGCCATTAAGGCCGCTAACGCACGCGCGAGATCACGCGAATAAGTCCAATCCCGATGATCATCGAACATCAAAATCGCTTCACCAGACGCCAACGCCAACTGAGTTGCCTGCAACTGGGGTGTTAAAAGATCACGCACACCCGAATCCAATTCCCACGGCCCAAACACAGGGCCTAACCGCACATTGACCAGATTCATTGACCATAACCCTGCCAATCTTTGGACAATGCGTTCTGACGTCGCCTTCGTGACGGGATAAAGGCCGATGGGTTCCAGCAAAGCATCCTCATGCAGAGGGGAAGCACCGTGTGCCGTCTCACCGTAGGCAGCCCCAGAACTTAGATTGATTACCCGTTCCAGACCCGCGTTACGCGCGGCCTCGAGAACGCTCGCCAAACCGACCAGGTTGGTCTCGATGATTCGCCGGGGTGTCTGCGCCTCACGCTGCGGACCGGCCGTCACTGCGGCCCCGAAAAACAGATGTGAAACCCGGGCCTGCCGGAGACTATGACACAAGGCAACGGTATCCAACACGTCTCCTATCACTTCAGTCCAGCGGCCCGGTAAGGCATTAAAGTGCTGAACCACCGGAGCAGATACCGGGCGTTTATCAAACAAAACCACCGTCTTCTCTTCGATGAGCAGCCGTTCTACGATATTCATACCGATAAAACCGGCGCCACCCACCACCATCGTCACCATCGCATCATCCCCTTTCGCTGCGTGCTCTCATCCGGCTTTCTTGCGCCTCGCCCGAGGATGCGCGTTATCGTAGACCTGGGCTAAATGCTGAAAGTCAAGGTGGGTATAAACCTGTGTGGTTGAGATATCTGCATGGCCAAGCAATTCCTGTACCGCTCGAAGATCGCTACTCGATTCCAGTACGTGGCTGGCAAATGAGTGGCGCAACATGTGCGGATGCACTCGTCGCCCTAGGCCTTGACGCTGCGCCCACACTGCCACCCGTTGCTGAATAGCACGCGCCCCCAGGCGTGTGCCGCTGCGGTTAACGAACAGCGCCTGCTCCCTCTCCCTCGCACACGCGGATCTAACATTAAGCCAAGCCAGTACCGATTCACGGGCATAACCACCGATTGGCACAATGCGTGTCTTGGCACCCTTGCCCATCACCCGCACCACCGCATCGGCCAAGTCCAAGTCACCAAGATCCAAGCCCGAGAGCTCAGCCAAACGGAGGCCAGACGAATAAAACAATTCCAGTATGGCTCGATCACGCCGGTCAAGGTCGGTTCGCGGATCAATGGTGACGAGTTGGACAATCTCCTCGATGCTCAGCGTCGACGGCAATCGACGCTCGGCGCGCGGCGCGGTGACTGCCTGGCGGTGACCAACGTCACGCGCTGTCAAAAATGGGTTGATCTCCACCTTCGATTCACGCAACAGATACCGATAGAGCGTGCGTACCGCCGACAAGGCCCGCTGAATGGAACGACTGGATAAACCGGATTGGTTCAGTTGCGCGGGAAACATCCGCGCCTGAGCTATCACCAACTGACGCAATGTTGTGATTTCACGTCGCGCTAGAAAATCCGTGAATTTCTCCAGGTCCCGCCGATAGGCGGAGATCGTGTGGGCCGACAGACGTCGCTCATCTCGCAGATGATTGAGAAAGCGATTGATATCCCGCTGAATCCCGTTCGCAGTGCCCATGGGCTATACGATACCCAACCGCCAACAGGTAGCACTGACCATGGCGCCGACAAGATCGAGAAACACTGTATCCACCCCGGGCTGGTAACGATCGGCCTGGGTGGCGCCAAGAACGATCATCGCGACCAACGTAGCGCTACGATTGGTCACCGGAACCACTGCCAGTGACCGAATGCTTGCCGCAGTAGAGCCGAGCAACAGGTCACGGGGCCCGGAGGGCATACGGTTATCACACACGCTGTGGCCATCAGCCAATCTCTCGGCTAACCAGGCGTAACCCTCGTTGCCGCTGAAGAGCATTGCCATCCCTTCAACTTTGGAAACCCGCTCAGCAATAAACTTGATATCGACATGTGCCAGATCAAAAGTCTCTGCCAACTGTTTGGGCATGTTTTCGCACAGAACCTTGGCTTCGGTCAGCGCTGAAAGACTGATAAAAAAACGCATTAAACGTTGCTGGCGCAATTCGTTTTCCTTCGCATGAAAAACAAGTTGCTCCAGCTGCACTTGTTGTGATGCGTTTTTCTGGCGCAACACATCCACCTGCCGCTCGATTAGTGAGATGGTGTCACCGGCCCGGGAATGCGGTAGTTCGAGATCACTCAACAGATCTGCATAGCGTAAGAAGAAATCCGGATGCTGGCGCAGAAAAACAGCGACCGCTTGCGCATCGACCACGACGTCTGCAATGGGGCCTGGCCGAGAAACACTCATCCTGACTCCAGATCGATGCGGCCTTGGAAAACAGTAATCGCCGGGCCTTCCAGACAAATAGCGCCACGACCCATCCAACTAACGATAGCTGTACCACCGGGAAGCTCTACCGCTACACGATCACCTACCAAACCCTGACGGTGAGCCACGGCCATCGCTGCACAAGCCCCACTGCCACAGGCTTGTGTCTCACCAACGCCTCTCTCCCAAACTCTCAGCGCCACTCGGTCACGATCGAAAACCTGCAGAAATCCGACGTTAGCGCCTTCGGGAAAGCGGCTATGCGTCTCAATGGCCGGACCCAACCGTCCCACCGGTGCCCGCTCGAGATCCTCGACCTGAATAACGGCATGCGGATTGCCGACCGACGCCACCGCCACCGCCACCACCTCTCCACCAACATCGACCGAATGGATCAGTTCATCGCGTTCAGCATCAAAGGGCACCTCCGTGGGGACAAACGCTGGCGTATTCATCTGCACTTGCACCTGCCAATCCGCCCCGACCTTCAACTCTAGCCTTGTGGTCGTCGTACGAATAGAGATCGTACGACGCTCGCTTAATCCCTGTTCCACCAGATACCGCCCTAGACAACGCGCGCCATTACCACATTGTCCGACCTCGGTACCATCCGCATTAAAGACCCGCATGAAGAAATCGACCCCCTCCTGACCAGACTGCGCAACGATCACCTGATCGCAGCCAATGCCACGATGCCGATCCGCTATACGCTGAATCTGGTCTGTGCTCAAATCCAGAACACGACGAACGTCATTGAGCATGACAAAGTCGTTACCCAACGAGTGCATTTTTGTGAATTCAAGCATGGTCAAAAGACCATCATGGAACACATAAAAAGAAGAAGACGGTCGTACGGCTATTATATAACCCTCCCGTGACTCATACCGGCAGACACGACGAGGGAATTTCAACGAGCGTTCTTTACACCGGCCCTTTGTGCCAACCCCGGCCAATCGTACCCTGTGTCGCCAGTTGCCATAAACCAGGGATTCAGTAGGTTCGCCTTGTTGTATTGCAACGGATTGCCGTCAAGATCAATAACAGCGCCACCCGCCTCGTTCAAGACACAATCCGCGGCCGCGGTGTCCCATTCTGAGGTAAGGCCTAGACGCGGATAAACGTCCGCCTTACCCTCCGCAACAAGGCACACTTTGAGTGAACTACCCATATTGACAGACTCAACCGGTAGACCACTCTCAGCCAGCAACATATCGCGAAACGCGATGACCGCTGCCCCCTCATGGGATCGGCTAGCCACCATACGGGCAGCCCCGCCGTCGTAGCGCCGGCTCTTGATTGCGGTTAGTGCATGAGGACCCTCTGCCCGCCACGCACCCTGGCCCGTCGCCGCGTAGTACGTCGAGTCGCCCACTGGCGTGTGGACTACGCCGATCACGGGCCGATGGTTTTCGACCAAGGCGATATTGACCGTGAATTCACCATTCCGTTTAATAAATTCCTTGGTCCCATCGAGTGGATCAACTAACCAGAAGGCCGACCAGCGTTGGCGTTCCGAGGCCGCTATGTTCGAGGATTCTTCCGATAACACCGGGATGTCTGGAGTGAGAAGTGACAGTTGTCTGACAATCAGCTCATGAGCGCGGAGATCTGCAGTGGTCACCGGCGAGCCATCAGCTTTGTTTTCAATCTGATAGGACTGCTGATAAACCGACAAGATCTCACGTCCGGCAGCAACGGTAATTCGAATCACCTCGTCCAACACATCAGTCGCGTCAACCGGTTTCATTTCAATAGGCTTGCGACAAGATAAGTAGCCAGCACACAACGGGCATCGGTAAAGTCCTGACGGTCACGGAGCACATCAAACTCATTGATCGGCCAGTCCTGTGTCTCAAGTTCTTCTGGCTCATCGCCTTCCAACGGATCATGTGACAGGTCGCTGGCAAGGAAAATCCAACTCTGAAAGTTGGAGTACCCCGGGGTGACGGTTACCGTTGTCAAATGGTGCAATGTGCCTGCACGACAACCGATCTCTTCACGCAACTCCCGCGACGCTGCGTGCGCCGCTGTTTCACCCTCATCGATCTTGCCCTTAACGAAACCCAGTTCATAGCGCTCGAATCCAACCGCGTATTCTTTGATCAAACGCACGTGGTGGGCATCAGGCATCGGCACCACAACCACTGATCCTGGCCCTTGCCCCATCAAACGATGAAAGCGAGCCGCCTGACCATTAGCAAACTCAAGATCAACTCGCTGCATCTCAAAAAGGGGCGTCGCTGCAACCGACTCAATGGCAGTGATACGAGGCAATCGGGACACAAGCAGATCAAATTCCTAATGGCGGGGCAAAGCATACCCCAGACACTGATAATCTACAGCCTAACGTCATCCTTTTCTCGCCAACGGGCATAGCGCTACACTGCCAGCCCATGAACGCCACCACAGGGATTAGATTGACCTACTGTGATGGCACCCACTTTATCCATCATCAGTATTCAAGCACTCCTGTTTGAATGAACGTACCGAACCCAGCCAGCCCCAGTGCCCTTTACGCAGCACAGCGTGCAACAGAATCAATCACCGGCGATCCAGGTCAGAGGATTGTGCTCGAGCAACTGGATGCTTTGCATGAGGCGGTGCTTGCGAACCGTCGCCTCTCTCTAAGGCAGCGGCTGAGCCTGACTCGAGACCGCCACCCCCATAACGGGAACCGTGGGCTTTATCTGTGGGGTGGTGTGGGACGCGGCAAAACATTCCTCATGGATCTGTTTCATGACTCAATTCCTTTCGAGGAAAAACGACGGGTCCATTTCCACCGCTTCATGCTTGAACTCCACGATCACCTCCACCAATTACGCCTTCAATCAGATCCGATGACCGCCGTGGTCGACCGACTAGTGGGAGACTGCCGGGTCCTGTCCCTTGATGAGTTTTTTGTCTCAGATATCGGCGATGCCATGATGCTGTCGAGTGTGCTGCAAGAATTATTTGCGCGAGGTACCGTGCTGGTGACCACCTCCAATATTGCACCAGACGAGCTTTACCGGCGTGGTCTTCAACGCCAGCGTTTTCTCCCAGCCATCGCACTTATTCACTCACACATGACGGTGCTGGAGCTCCCAGGCACGCTAGATCACCGGCGTCAGACAATGCAGCAAGCACCGGTGTATTTCACACCAGATGATCAACACGCTAACGATGCGCTTTATTCGCAATTCGTCCGCGTGAGTCGCGGCTCACCGTGTCGTGCGGGACCTATCGACATTAATGGACGGCCCATTGCCAGCCGCGGCCACGGCGAGGGTGTGGGCTGGTTTGATTTCAACGCATTGTGCGAGGGACACCGCTCTAAAGCGGACTACGTCATCCTTTCCAAACGGTTTCATACCCTGCTTATTACAGGCATTCCAGTACTTGGTGCCGACGAGGACGATGCCACACGTCGTTTGATCGAGCTGATCGATGAACTTTACGATCGGCGCGTCAACGTGATTGTCTCGGCAGCGGCTCCGGCGGAATCTCTTTACCAGGGGAAACGCCTACAGCTGGACTTTCAACGGTTAATTAGCCGGATGCACGAATTTGCATCCTGGGATTACATCGCTCTGACACATCGACCGTAACCGCACGCTAGACGCTGGCAAGATCTCCCTTAACAAGCACCACGGACGTTGCCATTTGCCGCTCGGGCACCGTCCAGTAACGCTGTAACAATGCCGTTTTAACTGCTTCCGATGTGACCTGATAACCGTGAGCGCGATAAAAATCAATCGCCCATGTGGCGGCAGCCCAGGTTCCGATCAGAATGGGTTTCTGGCTCTGTGCCTCAACGCGACGCAGTAACTCGCTGCCAATACCCTCGCGGCGATGACGCGTACGTACATAAGCATGGCGAATCAGGTCAACCCCTCCTTTGTCCTGCAACCCCATGACGCCCATCAGTTCGTTGTCCCGCTCAAGTACCCAAAAGACGACTCCCTCGGCCACTTCACTAACCAGCTCAGCCGTGGACATATAAGGCTCGTGCCAGCACTCGAGGGGAATCAGTCCGCGATAAGCCTCAGCAGCATCGTTGATGATTTCCAGTATCGCTGGTCCCTCGTCAGCTCGGGAGAGACGAATTTCTTGACACATTAGTACATCTCCTGCGGGTCGACATCGACTGACCATCGTACCGTACGCGCTCGGCGAAGACCCTCAATGTCCGATACCCAAACGGAAAGAAACGCGTGCAAGGCCGCACGACCGCGCCCACTGACAAGCAGCTGGGCACGATAACGACCAGCACGACGTTCCATCGGGGAGGGCACCGCGTCGAGCAACATCACTCCCGCGTGGCGCCTTTCGCGCAAACGCCGCTCACCTATCTGCCTGACCTGCCGCAGAAAGCCTAGCGGCATCTCAAGGTGCGGGGACTCTGCGCGTAACAATACGAAGCGCCGATATGGCGGGCAACTTGCCAGCTTGCGCTCTTCCAGCGCAGCGCTCGCAAAACCATCAAAATCGTGTCGCGTCAGATATTCATATGTGGGGAGAGTGGGATACAAGGTTTGGATCAGCACTTCACCGGGTCGCTGGGCTCGACCCGCCCGACCAGACACTTGGGTCAATTGTTGAAACAAACGTTCGCTGGAGCGGAAATCCGTCGCATACAGGCCCCGATCCGCACTAAGAACACAGACCAGCGTTACTGCCGGAAAATCATGCCCCTTGGACAACAACTGCGTCCCGACCAGGATATCCACCGCACCGTCGCGCACCCGCTGCAGATCAGCCGCCATATGCTCGCCGCCTTTGATGCGGTCACTATCGAATCGCATCACCCGCGCCTCAGGAAACAATCGTTGTACCGCTTCTTCAATACGCTGTGTGCCTTCGCCAACGTGATACACGTCACCACCGTGACACTGTGGACAATGATCGAGGGCGGGTTCTACCCCGCCACAATGGTGACAACGCAGCACACCGCTTCTCCGATGCAGTGTCAAAGCAGCATCACAGCGCCCACAACGTCCCTGCCAACCACATGCGCTGCAACCGACCACAGGGGCAAAACCTCGCCGATTGACATACAGAATGCTTTGCTCCCCCCGATCGAGCCGCCGAGCAAGGGCCTTCACCACCGGTGGGGACAATCCCTCCGCTGCCGGCATGGTGCTCAAGTCCAGTAGACGGACTCGCGGCATCTGCGCCCCGCCGGCCCGCTCGGGCAAAGACAATAACTGGTAACGCCCGCGATGAACATTGGCGATCGATTCCAGTGATGGGGTTGCTGAACCGAGCACGACCGGGACTTGCGCCACTTGTGCGCGTTTTACCGCCACATCACGCGCGTGGTAGCGGAACCCGTCTTGTTGCTTATACGAGAGGTCATGCTCTTCGTCCACAATCACTAACCCCAAGGCCTTGAACGGGGCCAAAACAGCCAAACGGGTACCCAGTACCACATCGGCCAAACCAGCGCTTGCCGCCCACCAGGCGCGGTGTCGCTCGCCAGCGGACATCTGGGAATGGAGAACCACCAAGCGCCCACCGACCGTATTTTCGATGCGCGCGATAAACTGCGGGGTCAGTGCAATCTCTGGCACCAGCACCAAGACCTGCCTGTGACGAGCGATAACCGCCGCCGCCGCTCGCAGATAGACCTCTGTCTTCCCACTTCCGGTCACGCCATGCAGAAGAAACGGTGTAAAACGCACCGATTCAGCGACCATCGCGTCTACTGCGCGTTGTTGATCTTTATCCAAGTCAATGGCAGACGCGCGCGCAGCGCGCGCCAAGGGATAAGCCGACTCGGCTGTAATCCACCCTTGTGCCAACAACCGACGCAGGGGGGCATGCACATGGGCTATCCCCTCACGTAACGCACTCTCCTCAAGTCCGTGCTCTAGGTGACAACGAGCAAGCAGTTGTCGCTGTACCCGGGCACGCATGGGGACCGTGGCCAAGGCCTCTTGCCCCGCCGCCGTGAGGCGGAATACTCGGGGTAATTCGGGCATCAGATCCCGTGATCGACGCAATACGCTGGGCATGGCCGCGTGCAGTACTTCACCCACCGGATGATGGTAGTACTCAGCTGCCCACAACAAGATTTTTAATAGGGTGGCTGGAATCGTCGGCATCTTATCAATCACTTGGATTACCGTCCGCAACTTCGCAAGGTTCACACTGGGCTCAACAGAAATCGCTGTCACCACACCCACCAATGACCGCTGGCGCACTGGGACCAAAACACGCATTCCCACTGTCGGTAAGGGCATGGTGTCATCGACGCGATAATCGAACGTACGCCGCAGGGGCAACGGCAAAGCTACCCGCACGATAGCGCTTGATCGTTTGGATTGAGTGGTCACGGCAATAGCGGCGATACTTTATTGCATTGAGTTTTGGTCAAGTGACATCAAAGTTCGATAACTCATTGAGGTAAAACACTGTTCCCTAGTTGCCCACAGAACCTGTGGATAAGTCTGTGAATGCTTTCCCAGTTCACAGCACGAGTAATGGGCCGGCGACCCATTGTCAGGGATTGGTCATTATTTAAGCAATAAAAAAATACTCGTAAATTCAGTCAGTTAGGCCTGGGCGGCCGTATGACCGCCCGCACACTGCGTAATCTGCTTAATCGAAGCACTACAGTCCATGACATTGTGCATAACACGCCCCCGAAAGACCCCAGATCAAGGCATTGAACACGCTGACAACAGTCCAAATTTTCAATAAGTTAGCGCGCGATGTTACAAGAATTAGGTAGCAATTGAGGCGCTGCTAACCGCCTCCTGTAAAGACACTAAGCAGCTAAACCAACGCACCCAGAACTCTCTTCACAGTATGCGATAATCGCGCCCCTTTTTATCATTGGCCTCTATGCCTGCACTGATAACCAACATCACCATGAACAAACTCAAATTGGGCATACCCAAGGGTAGTCTTGAAGAAGCAACGGTCAGTCTGTTCCAGCAGGCAGGATGGGAAATTCGTCCTAACTCGCGCAACTACTTTCCCGGCATCGATGATCCGGAACTGCGCTGCTCATTGGTGCGATCACAGGAAATGGCAAATTATGTTGCCAACGGCACGCTTGACCTTGGACTAACCGGCCTCGATTGGATTTTGGAATCTGATGTCGCAGTTGAGGAAGTCTGCGATCTTGTGTATTCGAAAAGTTCTGACCAACCCTGCCGCTGGGTACTCGTGGTGCCGCAGGACTCCCCCATTCAGTCGCTGGAAGATCTTCAGGGTAAGCGAATTGCCACGGAACTGGTTGACTTCACGCGCCGCTACCTGGGCGAACGGGGCATTCAGTGCACAGTTGAATTCTCCTGGGGCGCTACCGAAGCCAAAGTCGTTGAAGGACTGGTGGACGCAGTAGTAGAAATCACCGAGACGGGCAGCACAATCCGCGCGCATGGGCTTCGCATTGTGTGCGACATACTCCACACCCATACCCGCCTGATCACCAACGCGGCCGCTCTCCAGGATCCGTGGAAAAAGCAGAAGATCGACCAAATTTCGACGCTCCTTCAAGCATCGTTGCGAGCGAGGCAGAAAGTCGCCTTGAAGATGAACGTGCCGCGCAGTGCCCTGGATGGGATCATCACCTTACTCCCATCCCTGCATGCGCCCACTGTGAGCTCACTATCGGACAGTAGCTGGGTAGCACTTGAAACCGTGGTTGATCGCGACCAGGTGCGCGAATTACTACCTAAACTGGCCACCCATGGTGCCGAGGGCATACTGGAATACGCACTGCGCAAAATCCTCTAGCTCACCGCATGATGGCACCTACCAAGGGCCCAAATCATCACCTAAACCCGGATTCGATGCACTACAGCCGAGAATCCCCTCCATCTGTTGTGGCTCAACTAAGCCACCGTATCAACGGTATTCAGCGCCTTTTTGTACTGACCGGCGCAGGATGCAGCACCGCTTCAGGCATTCCTGATTACCGTGATCTTGCCGGCGAGTGGAAACTTACCCCGCCGGTGCAATGGCACGACTTCGTCAACAAAGCGGCTTCTCGCCAACGCTACTGGGCACGCAGCCTCATTGGTTGGCCACGGTTTCACAACGCCGCACCCGCACCGGCGCATCAGGCGCTGGCAGATCTCGACCAGACTACTCGAATGAATACGGTCGTCACTCAGAATGTGGACGACCTTCACCGACGCGCCGGTAGCCGAAATATCATCAACCTGCACGGCCTGCTGAGTGAAGTCGTGTGTCTAGGCTGTGGTGAATACTCAAGCCGCGAGCACCTACAGGGGCGACTGGCGGCATGCAACCCCGAACTCGCCCGCACAAGTGCACCCGCTGGCCCGGACGGCGATGCCCTTCTTGCCCACTCCGCCGCTGAGGGATTTTCAGTACCAAACTGTCTCAGCTGCGGCGGCTTGCTAAAACCCAATGTGGTCTTTTTCGGAGAAAATGTACCTAAGTCAAGGGTCAAAAAGGCTATGGATGAGTTGACCCGCTCGGATGCATTGCTGGTCGTGGGCTCTTCTGTGATGGTTTTTTCAAGTTACCGCTTCTGTCGCCAAGCAAAAGCGCTTGGCAAACCCCTCTATATCATTAATCGCGGCCATACGCGCGCAGATTCACAGGCCGACTTGAAGATTGAGGGTGACTGCAACCAAGTTCTCCCTGAACTAGTCCGGCTTCTAACCCCCGCTGCCTAAGCAGAAGTCCGCTTTAACTGACGCACCAGGGGGAGAATCTTTTGCTCCAACACTGGACGCTCAAGTGGTCCAATGTGTTTGTAACGAATCAAACCCTGCGCATCAATCACAAAGGTTTCGGGGACCCCATACACCCCCCAATCGATACCAACTTTTCCCTCAGTATCGACTGCGATCGCGGTGTAAGGATTACCCAACTGATCTAACCAGGCCCTTGCATCAACCCGCTTATCCTTATAGTTCAAGCCAACAATCTCGACCTGCCGATCCCGGGCAATCTCCTTCAATAACTCATGTTCTGCTCGACACGAGACACACCATGAAGCCCAGACGTTGAGTAACCAGACTCGGCCAGTCAACTGCCGAGGCGCTACCACCTCACCCTGAGCGATCAACCGGGGCAACTCAAATGATGGTGCCGGCTTGTCGATCAGCGGAGAAGGGACTTCGCGTGGATCCAATCGCAGGCCGAGCGCCAAAAAAGCACCGATGACCAGGAATCCCGCTAGTGGAACCAGATAACGCGTCACGAATGGGGATCTTTTGCGCTTCAACCGCGCGTGGCTGCAGCCTCGCGGGCATACTGGATCAATTCTTCCGCAGGTACATACCCGCCAATGATTCGACCGTTTTCCAGCACGATGGTTGGTGTCCCGCGCACGCCAATCTCCTCACCCAACTGTTTGTGCCGAGCAATTGGCGTGTCACAGGACAACGGCGCTATTTGGCGCCCGGCCTTGGCATCGGTCATGGCACCTCTGCGGTCATCCGCGCACCATACCGACACTAATACGTCGTAGGCCGCAGAATTGGTTCCAGCCCGTGGGAAACCCACATAACGCACTGTCACACCACCGGCATTAAGATCAGCCATTTCCTGATGAAACTTAACGCAGTAACCGCAAGAAACATCGGTAAATACCGTAACTTGGCTCAGCTCCTCTGTAGCCTTAAACACAACCATCCCGTCTTCATCCATTGTACTAATTAACTTAGCACGCCCGCCGTTCTGGCCTTCTTCAGTCAGATTCCGCTTACTCGCAACCTCGTAAATCGAACCTGCAACAAGGTATAGACCGTCTCTAGAGATATAAAACAATTGCGCGCCGAAAGTTACCTGGAAAAAACCCGGCATCGGACTGGGCCCAATCTTGTCGGGTGCCTTGTTATCAAAGAGATGCTTGACAGCATCCACAACCGCGTCCGGGACCTCACTCGCTGCAACACTCGCTGGCAAACCAACTAAGCACACCAAGAGCAACACCCGCCTCAAATTTCGCATAATCACCTCATCAACGTCAGTACTGCCGAAGCCGATACGCCCCTGTGAAACTCGATTCGGCCGGTTTTATCCCTCGCCTGTACAACTCTTAATAACATAGCCACCGGATTTCTCGTCGTGCTCAAGTGCCATCAATCCTCGTGCTTCGGCTTCTTCTAGCAAATTACCAAACCCCGAAAAACCATGGTACCGCTCATTGAAGCCGGGTTGGCGTCGCTTCAAGGCTTGTTTCACCATGGAGCCCCATACTTTTTCCTCCTCGCCTCGTTCTTCGAACAGACCTTCCACCGTAGTCATGACCAGATCAATGGCCTCCTGGCGACGCTGCTCGTCCTGCTTGTTAGCCCCAGTCTTCGAAACACTGCTTGCTCGACTGGTCTTTTTCTTACGCACGGCCTTTTGTTTTGGCCGAGCAAGGTCATCGTAATAGATAAACTCATCACAATTGCCCGAAAGCAGATCTGACGTTGAACTCTTGACACCGATGCCAACCACATACTTGTTGTTTTCACGCAACTTGCTGACCAATGGAGAGAAATCCGAGTCACCACTTAAAATAACAAAAGTGTCCAAGTGTGATTTGGTGTAACACAAGTCCAGCGCATCGACCACCATTCGTATATCGGCAGAGTTCTTACCCGATTGGCGGACATGCGGTATTTCGATTAATTCGAATGCAGCCTCGTGCATAGCCGGTTTGAAATCCTTGTATCTTTCCCAGTCAGCATAAGCCTTTTTAACGACAATGTTTCCCTTTAACAGTACCCGCCCCAGTACGGCCTTGAGATCGAAACGATCATATTTAGCATCGCGGACACCCAGTGCGATGTTCTCAAAATCGCAAAACATCGCTATGTTTCGTGTCTTATTGTCTTCTGTCATTGAATTAAGATTCGGTCAGGATACGCGGTGCAGTTGTAGATAAAACTGCGCGGGGGTTCCAGTGTACCGCCGCAGGTGGTACACGACCAGCGAAGGTTTCAGGTAACCATCGGTCGAACGTGATAACGCAACCGCTCGTTCCTCAAATAAGCGGCCAATGCTGGTGTGGCCCGCAAGTGTGCCCGCAATGTCGCGCTTTGTACCACCTTGCTCAGGGCTGTAGCAACAACATTTTCCGTTGCCGGAGTGCGTAACTCGAAGCCAGCGGGGAAATCGCGACCCGGTCCAACGGCTGCCGGCAAACACGATGCGCTTAACTCCGCCTTGTCGGCAAAATTTACCGTCAGCGTGCCGCTGGGACTTAACACTCGGCGCAAACGCTTTAACCAGCCTTCATCAAATGCCAATGCGCGGTGCGGTTGAGCTGCTCGGCCAGTAAACAAATCATCGATAACGACATCGAATCGTGGCCCCCGGTAACGTTGCACAAAATCGAGGGCGTTAGCCTGATGCAAGGTCGCCATCTCCGGGGTAACGCCAAAAAAATCACGGGCAATCTCAAGATGAATCGGGTCAATTTCCACGCCAACAATCTGGCATGGTCCAAGCAGCGCTGATAACTGACGAATAGTCGCCCCGGCGCCGACACCTAACAGGAGTACCCGCTGGGGTCGCGGCGCGGCATCAAAAAATAGGGGCAACCACAACAAATCCCAAACACTGCCGGTCACTGAGTGACGCCCACTGTACTGGCTGTGTAGCACCCCATTGGTGTATAGCCGGCGACTACTGCCGGCACTGCGAACCTCATAAACAAAATCACCGACCTGACGACGAAAGAGCAATGCCACGTGGGTTTACCTTGGTGATGGTTTTATTGGCCGTTTGGGCCTGCCATTGATCGAAGTGTAACTTGGACGCCACCGCATTCCGCTGGCGGCCGAATCATCAAACCACTGCAACCGCAGCCTTGCCGAAGCACCAGATCATGGACGATGAACCCAGCCAGAGTGAAACGAGCTGTTAATGGACTGGCAGAACGGGTTGTGTGCATCCAATGGGACGAGCGGCCTCTACCGCGACGCCACGACATCGATGACTATGTGCAAATGCAACACACTGCTATGACACCTGTTACGACCACCTACGCAAGCGATGCAACCTTCTCCGCATGATCCATCACAACGCGAGCTAGCCGCATGTCCCGCGCGACAGCACCCTCGGTTACACTTCGACTCACGACACTATCTGCCCTAATCGAATGGCGCGCCCGATGACAGACGACCTCTTTCAACTCAATGGCAAGATTGCCCTTGTCACCGGAGCATCTGGCGGTCTGGGTTGTCATTTTGCCAAGCTGCTGGCCAAGCGCGGTGCAACCGTTATTTTGACTGCGCGACGAACAGCACTGATCGAAGAAGCCGCCGAACAGATTCGACAAAATGGTGGTCATGCCCACTCCTTTACTATGGACGTCACGGACGAGCGCGCCGTCAGCGACACTTTCGCCGCTGTTGAATCCAGGGTAGGAACCGCGGACATCGTTATTAATAATTCCGGGATTGTGATTGGAGAATCTGCTCTTAAGATTGACCAATCAGAATGGGACCGAGTCATTGATACAAACCTTAGGGGCGTATGGACTGTCGCACGCGAAGCGGGCAAACGACTGGTCGCAGGGCAACGTGGGGGCAGCCTGATCAATGTCGCATCGATTCTCGGGCTGAGGGTAGCAAAGGGTGTCTCGTCTTACGCCATTTCAAAAGCCGGCGTCATTCAGATGACCCGTGCGCTGTCGCTTGAATGGGCACGCTATCAGATCCGTGTTAATGCCATCGCACCGGGCTTCATACTGACCGATTTTAATCGGGACTACTTCGAGAGCGGTGCCGGCGATGACACCATCGCGCAGATACCACAACGTCGCATAGGTGTGCCGAGCGACCTTGATGGCACTTTACTTTTACTGGCGTCGGATGCATCAAGTTACATGACAGGTAGCGTAGTCGTGATCGACGGTGGGCATCTTAATTCAAGCCTTTGAAGAGCCTGTCGTCCCCAGTGCACTTGAATGCATGACCCACTCCACTCCAACCACCCTTCTACAACAAGAACGGCAGACAATCAGTCGAAAGACCCATGCCATCGTGCATCGTCCAATTCAGCCAGATCATTGTCCCGCGCATACTTATGCATAAGCAAAGCAGCGCACCACATCTAGACAACCCAGCAGCTAAACTGATGGCGCGGGTTAACAGATGCGTCAAACCTCCCGCGCCAAAGCCGCTGAAAGCGCGCTCGGATCCAGGTAGTAGTGGCAAATTTCTTCATTATCAACCAGCAATACAGGCACCTTCTCCCCATAAAGCCTTTGGGTTTCGGTGGTAGCATCGACGTCGCAAATCTCGAGGGAAAACGAGAACTCTCCAGTCCAGGCCCTCAAATCAGCGACCATGTCCTCGCAAAGATGGCAATGCTGACGCACATAAACCAAAGCATGGCAGAGTGATGGTGGTGAATTCATCCGATGCAACGACGCAGCAGCATGCGTTTCATAGGGGCTATTGTAATCGCGTCCCCACCTATCGACACAGCGAAACAAAGGACCGGCGATGGCTTTAACCCTGTGGCTTTCCCTCGCGACCATCTGCCTTTTCGGTGCCATGTCACCCGGCCCCAGCCTTGCCGTGGTGGTTCGTAATACCCTGGTCGGTGGCAGGAGCCAAGGCGTCGCCACCGCTATCTCACACGGGGTGGGTGTCGCAATGTGGGCCCTCCTAACTGCCACCGGCATCGGCCTGCTGGTGACCAAACAGCCGGAGTTATACCGCTTCCTGCAGTGGCTGGGCGCCGGCTTTCTCGCTTATCTTGGCGTCCGTTACCTGCTAGCCAAATCGAACGTTAGCGCGTCTCTTGCTATCGAAACCAGAGAACAAGGTAACGGCCTCACGGGCGTCCGGGAAGGCTTCCTAATTGCCGTCATGAACCCGACACTGCCCTTGTTTTTTCTTGCACTTTTTAGCCAATTTGTCCGTGAAACTGCGCCTTGGCAGGAAACGGTCATTATTACGGCGACTGCTGGGGGCATCGATATCATCTGGTATATTTTGGTCGCCCTAGTACTTTCCCACACCGCCGTTCTTGATCGACTGCGTCGTCGCGCGCACATTTTCGATCGCGTGTTTGGTGTCATTCTTCTTGCGCTCGCTATTTATATGCTGATCTGAAACGTTACACAGCCCTTGAGGTGCCGTTGGGTCCCCTTTATCATCGGCCCGTCTTCACCAGCCGTTTAGTCAAACCCTCGATCAGCTTACCCACAATGCACTCAAACCAGACTGTCGATGGCCAATGGGTTGGCAAAACGTTTGACGATTTCCTTTTTCGGCCACAGAAGGGGAAAACAAGCAGTCGCACGAGCATCACGCTCGCCAGCCGGCTTACCGGGAATGTTGCTCTGGAGTTACCCATTGTTTCTTCCAATATGGACAGTGTCACCGGTCTTGGAATGGCCCAGACCATGGCGCTTGAGGGTGGACTCGGCGTTATCCACCGCGGTCAAAGCATCGAGAAACAAGTCGACACAGTAACCAAGGTCAAGCGCAGTCACAGTGCAGTGATTGAACATCCTCTTTGCCTACCCGTGGGAACGACTATTGCCCAGGCACGAGTATTCGCCCGTCGACATAACATCAACGGCATCCTGATCGAGACTCATCCGGGCAGCGGGACACTCGCTGGTGTTTTGACGCGACGCGACATTCCCTGGGATAAGACTGCTGAGGAGCGCCGTGTCGAAGAATTTATGACGCCCTTTGAGCGACTCCAGACTAGTCACCCGGAGGTTTCTGCCGACGAGGCTGAAAAAATCATGTTTGCCGGCCGCATAGAGCGATTGCCCTTGGTCGATAACGAACGACAGATTCAGGGGCTAGTGACGCGTAAGGATTTGCGTTTTCTTCGCGAGAGACCGTTTGCGAGTAAGGACACCAAAGGTCGCCTCTTAACTGCCGCGGCGATCGGGTGTCGTGGTGATTTTCTAGAGCGCGCCGATGCGCTTCAGCAGGCCGGTGCCGATTGTTTGTTCATTGACATTGCACACGGACATTCAGACGTCATGGGCGACGCCCTTAGCCAACTGCGCCAACGCTTTGACAACCTGCTGCTAGTCTGCGGCAATGTTGCGACCGGCGATGGCGCACGATTTCTGCGCGACGCGGGTGTTGACGCGGTGAAAGTAGGCGTAGGTCCCGGCCGCGGGTGCCGCACACGGCTGGAAACAGGCGCCGGTGTACCTCAACTGCAGGCCATTCGAGAAGTCTGGGCAGCCGTTGGCGGTGAAGTGCCCATCATGGCCGACGGCGGCGTTCGCCATGACAAGGATATTTTTCTGGCGCTTGCCTGCGGCGCGGATACCGTGATGCTCGGCAGCGCGCTCTCCGGGACGGATGAAGCCCCGGGCCGAGTAATCGAAGATCCGGCTACCAATACCAAGAAAAAAATTTACCGCGGTATGACCTCTCCTGAAGCCGTGTTTGAATCTCTCTATGACACCGATGAAGAAACGCTGAATACTGCACTTGAAACACCCCCCGAGGGTCAGGAAATTCAAGTGCCTTATCGCGGTAGCGTGGTCGATATTCTTCAACGCATCCGGGGTCATCTGCGGTCCGCCGTCAGTTACGCCGGTGAGTCTTCTTTGCAGGAGGCACGATCGAAGATACTCAATGACCCCTTTGCTTACCTGATTCCACTGACTGAATCTGCCCGTCGAGAATCGTATGAACGCTAAACCATAGCCGCTGTGTGAATATCATGCATCCAATATCTGATCGCCTGAAACGTATCAAGCCATCGCCGACGATGGCAATTACAGAAAAAGCACGTCGCCTGACTCTGGCCCAACGACCCATCATCGGACTCAGCCAGGGAGAACCCGATTTTGATACGCCTGAGCATATTTGCTCTGCTGCCATTGAGGCAATGAAAGAAGGAAAAACTCGTTACACCACGGTCGATGGTATCAGCGAACTGAAGGAAGCCATTTGCGCAAAGTTCGAATCTGAAAACGACGTGAGCTATCAACCTAACCAGATTAGCGTAGCGACCGGCGGCAAACAGATCCTCTACAACGCAATGATGGCAACAGTAAACGAAGGAGACGAAGTCATCATCTCTGCCCCTTATTGGGTCAGTTACCCCGATATCGTGCTGTTGTGTGGGGGTGTACCAGTGTTCGTCACCTGCGGACAGGAACAGGGTTTTAAACTCACCGCAGCGGGTCTTGCCGCGGCCATCACATCTCGCACTCGGTGGGTGATCTTGAATAGTCCTTCGAATCCCAGTGGAGCGGCTTACACAGAAAAAGAAATTAGGCAATTGGCCGAGGTGCTAAACCAAAACCCACATGTCTTGGTCATGGCTGACGATATCTACGAACATCTCGTTTATGATGATTTTCGTTTCTTTACTCCGGCCCAGATCGGCGGTGATCTCGCCGAACGGGTTCTGACCTGTAACGGCATGTCAAAGGCCTACTGTATGACCGGCTGGCGCATGGGCTTTGCCGGCGGCCCGGAGTGGCTGATCAAGGCGATGTCCAAGTTACAGTCTCAATCGACCTCTAACCCAACCAGCATCTCACAATATGCGGCCGTGGCCGGATTGAACGGTCCAAAGGATTTCTTGGCTGAGAATCTGGCTGTGTTTCGGCAACGCCGCGATCTTGTGGTTAACATGCTGAACCAAGTGCCCGGCCTCGATTGCCCAACGCCTAATGGAGCGTTCTATGTCTATCCCTCCTGCGCAGGTGTCATCGATCACGTAACGCCCAGCGGGCAGCGTATCGCATCAGATAACGACTTCGTCGAGTATCTGCTTGATGAAGCTGAGATCGCGGCTGTACCAGGAGACGCGTTTGGGCTATCGCCACACTTTCGTGTGTCCTATGCGACCTCAACAGAACTGCTGGAAGAGGCGTGTGAGCGCATTCACAGGGCCGTGAACAAGCTGGACTGAAGTCAAGCCTGCGTACTTCGACGCACGGCGTCAGCGAAACCTCGCGCCAGATCAGGAAATTCAGGTTCGATACGCAGGTGATTGCGCATGCGTGTGTTGTCAATACGTTTCGACTCGGCCAGATACGACAGCATACCTTCCCCCAAGGTGGCTTTAGCCCGTGCCATGCTAATTACGGGCGGACACGGTAGCCCCAACGACGCAGCCGCCTGAAAAAAGAAATCAGTCATCGTTGTAGGGTGACCATCGCTAACGTTATAGACTGAGTGTGGGCTCTCGACCCTAGCTGCTGCCAAACAAACGCGACACAGATCATCCACATGGACTCGATTACTCCAAGGTGCTTCATCGGCCGCCACAACCGGTGCCCCCGAACGCAAGCGCTTCACTGGTAATCGATCTGGCCCATAAATACCCGGCACACGCAATATCACACCAGTGACCCCAGTTTTTCTCCGCCAGTTCGCAAACATCACCTCAGCATCCACACGCCGCTTAGCTCGTTGTGCCTGAGGCTTAACTTGGCGCGATTCGTTGACCCAGTCACCCTGACAGTCACCATAAACACCCGTGGTGCTGATTAAGACAACGCGCAGCGGCAGAGCGCTGTCTGATAGTCCGTTAAGCCATGCCCTAATCCTCCCATCACACTCACCATGCTGGGGTGGTGGAATCAGGTAATACACTAGCGCTCTGGTAACTGATAAATCAAAGTCAGATTGTGGTTGATCCAGATCATGCGCCACCACGCTAAGGCCTCGCCCCTTGAGCGTTGCAGCCCGATCAGGTCGGCGAACCACTCCACTTACTTTCGAACCGAGACGCTGTTCCGCTTTCGCAATGCGCTCACCGACGTAACCACAACCAGCAACAAACACCTTAACAGGCTCACCCATTACCATTTGACTCCATCAATCGGGATTAGACAGCTACTGCTCCCCCAATAAGACGTGGACACTTCGTCCGCTTGATTTTGATTCAGACCCAAAGATACGAAAATCAAGGAGAGCGCTCAATGCAAGTTATCTGCGACAACATTTCCGGGCGCCGGCGACGCATGATGCAATACCATTTTCCAGCCCGCTGCTGTAGCTCGATAGACATTGGTTGCCAACATCTTGGCTTCGCGTCTCTCAACTCGATTCACAAAGGAGATATTTTCGAGCACCTGATGCACGGCCAGATCCGCCTCGACTAGGTAACGTGTCTCGGTCAAGTAAAACCGAAGTTGCGCATTCGACTCAAAAATCAACTGCCAGCTATCGGAAATCGCGTTAAAGCCCTCAATCCGATCATTCATAGGATGAATACACGCACAGCTATGAGTATCCCAAACTTCCATCATTGCACGCAGATCAGCGTGTTCAAAGGCTTCGTAGAAAGCGGTTTCTGCTTTTCTTGCACTATCGAACAAACTCTCTATACCTAATAATGAGGTGTTGTCTTTTCCATCATTCTCTCACAGTAAATGATACACATATCCTGCCCATTGACCGATACTCGACGTTTACTGGAATGTTATTATTTTCCCTCTCAATCGAACCTATTCCCCATACAAGGCGGGAAACTTTACGGAACCCAAAATGGACAACCACACTAAAGAAAAAATCGAGGCCGCCGCATTTCGCGGGCTTGTCGAACACCTCCAAAAACGCAGCGATGTTCAGAATATTGACTTGATGAATCTGGCCGGCTTCTGCCGGAACTGCCTGTCTAAATGGTACCTGGCTGCGGCCGCTGACAGCGGGCTTGATATGGACTATGACCAGGCCAGAACAGCAGTCTATGGCATGACGATCGAGGAATGGAAACGCGACTACCAACATGAAGCAACGCCAACGCAGAAACAAAAGTTTGAGGAAACCAAACCATTACACGCCGTGATCAGCGGACACTAGGGAACGACGCTCCCAAGACTCCGTTGGTTAATCGATCAATGATGGCAGCAGTTCGCCAATACCACCATAGAGGACAGCGTCTGCCAACGAATCCATCGCCGTCGGCTCACCGTTGACAATGACAATTTTTGCACCGCTCTGCTTGGCTAGGGGCACTAATCCGGCGACTGGGTAAACTGATAGGGTCGAGCCAACCGCCAGCAACAGGTCACATCTTTGGGCCGCTTCTTCAGCTTGGGCCAAGTCTTCGGGCACGAGATTCTGCCCAAAAGAAATGGTGGCCGACTTTAGAATTCCCCCGCATTCCGGACAAGCTGGATCCGCCTCACCAGCATTCAACCGTTCCAGCACCACCCCCATCGGCACGCGGTAACTGCACGACATACACCGAACAAAGCGCATAGTTCCATGAATCTCGATAACCCGTTCAGCAGTATTCCCCGCTAACTGATGAAGACCATCAATATTTTGGGTCACAAGTGTGTCCAATACACCCCTTTGCTCAAGCACAACCAAAGCGCAATGTCCTGAGTTTGGACGAGAGCCCATCGCTGGAGACTCGACTCGAGAGCGCCACGCCTTTTTGCGTATTTCTGGATCACTTAAGTAATAGCGGATGTCGGAGAGCTTCTCAGCCTCGGGATCACGTGTCCACAATCCCTGAGGGCCACGGAAATCAGGGATGCCAGAGTCGGTTGAAATCCCAGCCCCAGTCAAAACCACTACACGATTGGCGTGATTCAGTAACGACTTAGCCCATGCCAATGAGTTAGCAAGACTCGGATCAGATTTTGTCATACCATGTTAACTAATCAATTAAACCTAGTCATGATGTCTCATCACTCGACCTAATCACCGGACAAACTATCTAACAACAGATGACGATCAATAAATTTATTCAACCATTGATCACTCGCTGCATGGTGTTGATCGTAACCTGCAAGTTGCTGTGCGTGCGACTGCGCGCCGTTAAGAGATAATTTGACACTACCTTTTTCAGAAGAGCACCACCGCTGAATCATTTCACGCGTTATTTCTGGATGAAATTCAATTCCGTAAACACTGTCGTCGTAGACAAATGCCTGGCCGGAAAACGTGTCGTTTTGGGCAAGATGTTGAGCACCAACTGGTATCTCAAAGGTTTCGGAATGCCATTGATAAAAGATGGTAGGTCGCTCCAGGAAACAACCAGCATCAACTGTTGGTGATACCGGCCAATAGCCGATTTCGACCAGTCCTTCTGGATGCGGACCGACGTTAGCGCCGAGCACTCGAGCAATCTGCTGCGCACCCAGACAAATACCAAGTAACGGTACATCACTGACAATGGCACTCTTTTCCAGCCACGTAAGCTCAGATCGAATAGCCGAATCATTGTCATCGTTCGCGCTCTGCGGCCCACCAAACACAATGACTGCGGCGTAAGGTGACAAATCATTAGGCAAGGTGTCACCAACACTGGGACAGCGTCGATCAAGGCTGAAACCGCGGTGCCTCAAAAATTCACCGATCTTGCCCGGCGTGGAATGCGCTTGGTGGACAACAATCAATACTTGGCGGTCATCGCCATGAGCAGAGCCGCAGCGGGGGGGAATGTTCACGAAAGCATTAATTCAGATGAGGAAGCACTTCCCGTCCAAACAGTTCAATACCCTTGATGACGTTTTGTTGGGGCATACCGGGAAAGTTCATACGTACGATGAGATGGCTACATCCCAACTCATCCCGGTGGGCCCGACAAGCTTCAATACAGTCGTCGGGCGTGCCAATTACAAAACGATCATGCGCCAACTCCTCCAGAGACAACGTTTTGCCTGATTCACCAGGTACATTGTCACCCATGCCCCAGGAGAAATAGGCTCTGTACTTTTCAGCAATGTGGGTACCACCCTCCTCCATCGCTTTCTCTCTAGTCTCGGCAACATAAAGTTCAACGCACTTAGCAAACTGCGAATTACGCGGTAAGCCGGCTTCCTCTCTACAACGGTGATAAAACCCAAGTTGCTCTTTAATCGCAGAATACGTCGTCACTGACGTCGCGATCCACGCGTCGCCCATTAGCGCCGCGCGCTTGACTGCGGGATTGGCTGCCGCACCAATCCAGATCGGTGGCCTTGGCCGTTGCAGAGGCCGCGGACGAATCGAGATATCCTGGAAATTAACATGCTCCCCTGAAAAACTCGCATGATCTGTCTCCCAAAGCAATTTCAACGCATCAATCTGTTCCGCGAATAGCTTGCCTCGCGTCCGTTTGTCAACGCCGAAATTCTGGTACTCGACCTCCCGGTAGCCCAACCCGACTCCCATAATCAAACGTCCCCCACAAATAACATCGAGTGTTGCGTATTGCTCAGCAACATCGACCACATTGTGGAGAGGCAATATGAGAATGTTGGTCCCGATGTTCATCTCCCCGGCCTCGGCGGCAAGGCGCCCCATCAGTGGAGTCGTCTGGAGAAATTGATCTGGATAAGTAAGATAGTGCTGCGCTAACCACAATGCGCTAAATCCAGCATCCCGAGCAGCTCGTGTCTGGGCCACATGATCCTCTATCGCGCGACGGACATCCGCTCCGTCCGGATGCTGTGTCCCCAAAAAAAGTCCTACGTCCATCTTGTTCTGATACCTCCCTCTCGATTCATAGTTACGCGCACGTCCTTCCACCAAAGCACCCTAGTCGTGACGACTTCAGCACCTATCCTAATCACCACCGCGCTTGGACTGTTTAATTGCCTCGGCAACGTCTAACGTCCGTTGGGCTTTTTCGACAATCGGGTAATCAATAAAGTAGCCTTCGACCTGAATTGATGCCGATCCACTGGCTTCAGCTGCCTTAAAGGCATCGACATATTTTTCAGCCTGCTGTATTTCTTCAGAACTCGGCGAGAACACTTGATTCACAGGTTCGATTTGTTCTGGATGAATACAGAGTTTCCCCTGAAAGCCAAAATTCCGAGCCCGTTCCGACGAGGATCTGAGACTATCAAGTGCTCCCAGGTGGATAAACACCGTGTCCAGCGGAGACTCTAAGCGCGCGGCCCGGCTAGCTGTTGCGATCTTCGCTCTCGCATAGTCGAGCTCGTGCTCTTCCATAGTCCATCGGATATTCATGTCCAAACTGAAGTCTCCGGCACCGAAAGAAAGTCTTCGCACCCTTTTCGGGCTGTGTGCAATTTCCTCGACCACAGCCAGACCTTTTCCCGTCTCAATGATCGGAATCAAATCAATCATTCCCACATCAAGACCCCGATCACGCTCGAGTTGAGTAATCACCCAATCGATAGTCAAAAGTTGATCCGGAGTCTCGACTTTTGGCAAGACAATGCCGTCCAACCCATGACCCACCACTGCCTGTATGTCACCAAAACAATAAGGGGTATCGTAAGCATTAACCCTCACGTAACCTTTGCTCCGACGATCCGTCCTCAACGCTTTTGCAACTGTTTCTCGAGTGGGGACTTTTTCCGCGACTGCGACCGCATCCTCAAGATCGAGAATAACGGCATCCGCATCAAGGGTAAGCGCTTTTTCAACCTTTCGGAAGTGATTACCCGGGGCAAACAGCAGACTTCGAAGTACACTCATTAATACTGAAACTCCAGTGATCACTCGGGGGAACCAAGACTATAGCGCTGTAGTGGTCCCGTAAACCATCAATCAATACTGATCCAAAAGGTCGGCGCCAAAATTCTTCTGTGGATTAACCGCGTCCACCAATCGACCAGTTGGTTGCGCTAATTCCGGTGAGGCACAGCGTAGAAATTGTCCACTACCTCGTGTTGCCAGCAATTTACCATTGCTGATCACAACTTCCCCTCTCCGGACCACCGTGGTCGGCCAACCCGTGATACGACGTCCTTCGTAGGGGCAGTAGCCGGCATTATCATGAAGTGATGCACTCTGGGCAGTCACTTCTAGGTCAGGGGCCCAGATCCCAATATCCGCGTCGGCACCGACCGAAATTGAACCTTTTCTTGGATAAAGGCCATATAGTTTTGCTGCATTGGTCGCAGTTAGAGCGACAAACTCATGGAGATCCAATCTTTTCTGATTAACCCCTTCGGAAAACAAGAGGGGCAATCGCAATTCTAGTCCTGGAACGCCCGCACCGATCTTATGGAACGGGGCATTGGGCCCCGCTGCTAACTTACCTGTTTCGTCTAGTCGATACGGTGCATGATCTGAAGAAAAGACTTGAAACGTTTTGTTCTGAAGACCCTGCCAGACAGCTGACTGCGCCTGCTCGTCACGTGGGGGTGGACTGCAGCAATACAACGCGCCATCCATTCCTGAGCGATCCAAATCCTCTGCTGTCAGAAACAAATACTGCGGACAAGTTTCACCGTACACCCTCAGGCCATGGTCCTGTGCAGTTCGTATAGCATCGATTGCCTCTGGCTCTGACACATGGACCAGTAATACCGGCACATCTGCCAACTGAGCTAAATTGATCGCTCGATGACTAGCCTCTGCTTCCGCAACACCTGCGTGCGCTACGGCATGATATCGAGGCTCCACGTGCCCCGCTTCGAGCAACCGCTGGGTAAGCCAACCAATTACCTCGTAATTTTCCGCATGCACCATGACTATGGCACCTTCCCGTCGCGCCACCTGCAGCACTTTAAGAATCTCATGATCAGACAGCTTTAATAGGTCATAAGTCATATACACCTTGACTGAGGTATAGCCATTATTGAACAACGACGGTAATTCATGTTCGAGAACCGCTGGTGTCGGATCAGTGACAATCAGGTGAAAAGCATAATCAACCACTGCCTTTGGCTCGGCACTTGCGTGATAGGCGTCGACAACCGCCTGAACTGATTGGCCTCTATGTTGGGCCGCAAAAGGAATAACTGTGGTAGTACCACCGAACGCAGCAGACACTGTGGCGGTATAAAAGTCATCGGCGCACTCAATCCCAGCGGATGACTTTTGCTCGATGTGGCAGTGGCTGTCGATACCGCCTGGCAATACAAAACAATCGGTGGCGTCCACTTCTTGGGACCCACCAGTCAGTCCCTCGCCAAGTTCAACAACTTTTTCTCCGACAATACCCACATCACAACGTATCGCATCTGCGACCGTCACCACGGTTCCATTTCGAATAACAAGATCAAACTTACTCATTCATTTAGCCTTCCAGCACCCCATTCACTTGCGAATACAACAGAGTATGGGTCACTATCTAACGTGAATCCAACACCCAACAACAACGTTTATTTTCCGGTTATGGACACACACGAACGCAGACCTGTCGCGACGACCGATGCCCCGAAAGCAGTGCATGGTCCTTCAGTATGGTCGGCAGACGAAATCGCGGCTGACGGGCGATGGCTCTATCAATTGTCTGATGTCGAAGTAAGCGAGCTCTGCAAAGCTGCAGCTAGTCTAGATCAAGAACCGCTTGATCTTCGCCAGATCGACAAAGACTGCTTCCCCCTACCCGAATTTGCACCAGTCTTGGCAGACCTTCACCAACAGATCACCGAAGGCGTTGGCATCGTGCAAATCCGTGGTCTTCCGATCCAAGACATCGGGCGACGTCAATCAGCCATTATCTTCTGGGGCCTATGTCGACATCTCGGTGATGAGGTCGTATCACAAAATGCTAAGGGGCATATGCTGGGACACGTGCAAGATCTCGGTCAATCCTTTGATGACCCCTACAGCCGTGGTCCTTACACACACGAACGCATTGAATACCATAGCGATGCCTGTGACATAGTCGGACTGTTGTGTTTATGTCCCGCAGCACACGGAGGTGAAAGTAGTCTCGCAAGTGCCGGCCTGGTGTACAACGAACTACAACGTCAGAGACCGGATCTTGCTGAGGCTTTGTTACAACCGATCTACCGAGACCGGCGTGGAGAAATTCCACCGGGCAGGGAAGCCTGGTACGCCTTCCCTGTATTCAACTTTTCAGATGGGCGGCTTTCCGTCAACAATGAACCGTCATATATCGATTCTGTAGCCAGATTTTTTGCACAAGACCCCAACACACCCGCACAACATGAAGGCTTGGCCCTTCTGGAAAAACTGGCTCATGAGAATCACATAGAAATTCCATTTGAGGCCGGTGACATGCAGTTTATTAACAACCATACTATTCTTCACTCAAGGGAAGCCTTTGACGATGCTAATGGACTAGGTAAAAAAAGACATTTGCTTCGAGTGTGGTTGCTTGATTACGAAGGCATGCCGGTTTCCGACGCCTATTATCAGCGAAACGGCACTCCTGAAACCCATCGCCGTCCCGGTGGGATTGTTGGCAGCGACACAAAACCACACGCATTACTGGATACCTTATAAGATTGCTTGAGATATGTGTCTGGTATAACACCCCACCATAAACTTTCTCCTGATTACTTAACTTAATAGGCAATCTAGTCATGCCCTATGTGACAACAGATGATGATGTACAGTTGTATTACGAGGATGCCGGTAGTGGCGACAGCGTATTGTTTGTCCACGAATTCGGTGGGGATCACCGGTCATGGGAGCCACAAATCCGATTCTTCTCGCGTCGGTATCGCTGTATAACCTATGGCGCCCGCGGTTACCCTCCGTCAGAAGTACCTGATGAAGTGACTGCTTATTCTCAACAAAGAGCCGTGGTTGATGCTATCAATATTCTCGACGGCTTGAATATCGAACAGGCCCACATTGTTGGACTATCGATGGGCGGCTTCACAGCGCTCCATCTTGGACTCAACTTTCCCCACCGCGCGCGGTCCTTGGTAGTCGGCGGTTGCGGTTACGGTGCAGAAAAAGAACACGCGGAATATTTCAAGGGAGTATCACTAGAAGTTGCCCAACAATTTGAATCTCTCGGTAGTGAAACTTTTGCCCGAACCTATGCTGGCGGTGCGGCTCGAGTCCAATTTCAGAATAAAGATCCTCGTGGCTGGGAAGAGCTAGTGGAATGGCTCAGTCAACACTCATCCAAGGGCGCCGCCAACACTATGCGGGGCGTACAAGCTGAACGACCGTCTCTCTACGATCTCGAAAGACAACTCCGAAATCTCGAAACTCCAACCCTAGTGATCAATGGAGACGAAGACGACCACTGTCTCCAACCCGGGTTGTTTCTGAAACGTACCATTCCCGCTTGTGGACTATTGGTCCTGCCGAAAACAGGACATACCATTAATCTTGAAGAACCGAATGCTTTTAACTCTGCATTGGCTGAATTTTTCGCTCAGGTTGAGGCAAATCAGTGGATAGCGCGAGATCCGCGCGCCGATCCAGCACAAGTTATGCGAACTCGCTGACGATCAGCTTTCAAATCAAGCCTGATCTGCCAAACGAGCAATGGTACCCGCGAGCACTTGTGCACCATTAAACAGATCTTCTGCCTTGCACGATTCCGCCTCGTTATGACTGATTCCCCCAGCGCACGGCACAAAAATCATCCCAGTCGGACAGACATAGTGTAGGTGTCTAGCATCGTGACCCGCAGCAGAGGGCAGCTCCATATGCGCGATATCAAGTCCAACTACCACATCACGGATCACATCGCGGATAGCAGCAGGAAACTCTAACGATGGATCGTTTGATAACTCCTTAATCTGCACGTTACATGGTCCGCGATGCTCCTCGCACAGAGCTGGGATGGCATCACCCAACGAACTTAATATCTCGGTATCAGGATGTCTTAGATCAATGGAAAAATGCACCAACGAGGGCACCACAGATGGCGCGTTCGGTGAAACTTCAAGAAACCCGACCGTAAACTTCACAGTGTCATCAGGATCATGTGTTAACGCGTGTAGTGCGCTCAGGATATCGACACTCGCAACTAACGCGTCTTTACGCAGTGCCCTCGGTGAAGTACCCGCGTGATTTTCCTCACCCTCAACCGTCACACGGAATACCCGCTTGCCCTGTATTCCGCTGACCACCCCAATGATCTTTCGCTGCATCTCCAAAATTGGTCCTTGCTCGATATGGGCTTCCACATAAGCGGCAATCGGAAATCCGAGGGAACGAGAGGCAATGTCGGGTTCAGCCGCGCGCACCGCTGCAACACTCTCTCGAACACTGATACCTGCAAGGTCTTCAACCTGGAGCGTCGATTCGAGATCTCGTTGGCCGCGGAACAGTGCCGACCCCATCATCCCGGGAGCAAAACGAGACCCCTCCTCGTTGGTCCAGGCGACTATTTCAATCGAACGTTCTGGCTTAAATTGTGCCGCGTGCATTGCTTCCAGCATTTCCAAGCCTGCCAAGACACCGAAACTCC
Source organism: Gammaproteobacteria bacterium (assembly GCA_022451485.1). Classification (GTDB taxonomy): domain Bacteria; phylum Pseudomonadota; class Gammaproteobacteria; order Arenicellales; family UBA868; genus UBA11791. The sequence continues at coordinate 43,693 of JAKUQS010000010.1, read as the reverse complement.
CGTCGAATCGACCGCCAGTTGGCTGAGTATCAATATGGGAGCCGGTCACCACCGGTGCAGCGTCAGCATCCTTCCCAGGGTAGCGCAAGAACAAGTTGCCAATATCGTCACTGTAAGGCACCAGACCTAATGGTGAACCCCACTGCACCAACAACTGCCGTGCGCTAATTTCTTCGCGGGACAACGCCTGACGATTGACTCCGCCACCCGGAGTCGCACCAATCTCAGCTAGCTGTAGATGTCGCGACCACAGGCGCTCCTGACTGATTTCGTTAATCACGTTTTCTAATAGAGGCATGATCTATGGTCCGCTAAAACTGAGGGCCAACATCATTTAACCCTTGCGCCACTTCGACCGCTCCCGGTAAATGGTGACAAAAGGCTTCGACCCAATCCGTGGGTACCGTCGTACTTACCTTGACGAATCGTCCGCCGAAACGATCGGAGTGATAGCTTCCCTGACGAATCATGATGTCCTGCCGCTGCAGCGCCTCAACCAAGGCCTCGGGGCTGACCCCAGCCTCTGACACATCAATAATCATGAAATTGCCGTTGGACGGAAACACCGGTGTCACCAGTCCATGGATCGCTTCAGCCGCATCCGCAATCAATGCCTGGTTGTGCCGCTGGATCTGCAACACCTCGGGAAACCACTTTGCCTTCACCTTAAGACCTGCAATCGCAGCCCGTTGAGAAAGCACGTTGCTACCAAGGTTATTTGGTGGTGCAGCCGCCAAGCGCTCCAATACCTCTCCTGCTGCCACTATGGCGCCGACGCGAAGACCAGCGAGGCCCAACCATTTTGAAAAACTGTAGGTAGTAATGGTCTGCTCAGGGAAAAACTCCGCTGCCAGTGTATGTTGGTAGGCGAAATGCCGATAGGTGCAATCGTGAATTAAATAGGCACCTGCATCACGGCAGATACCCGCAAACGCATTGATCTCATCACGGCTGTAACAAATGCCGAGCGGATTATTCGGGTCAACGAGGTAAACGAGGCGTGTCTTTTCAGTGATCGCGTCTGCCAGCTGTTGCGGCGTCAATTTGAAATCCTGGGCGGCATCGTAAATTGGAATCTCGACAACGCGCGCGCCTGAATCGGCGGCAAACTGAACTGGCCATTTCCAACCAGGATCAGTGGTGACAAATTCATCGCCTGGACCGACCAACGTTCGACATGCATGGTAAAGGCCCTCGATTGCACCATCCGTTACCATCACAGAAAGGTCATGCAGTCCAAGATCGGCAAGTATCAGCTCTCGAAGCGCCTCGATGCCAAGTGGAGGAGCATATAGTCGAATGGCATCATCATCGATCGCCTCCACCATTGCCTGCTTCACCTCATCAGGTAATGGCAGGTGATTGGTGTTCTGTCCTAACCAGCGTAGCCTTGAATTACGCGAAAGCTGGTCGAAGTAGGCATTCTTGGTTTCAAATTGATGCATCATAATGTCCCTAGTAAATCTGACTCTAAAGCACACCATTCCACAAAAGTATCGGGGAAAATATTTGTGCAAGTGGTTTAGTCTATAGCGGTTTGAATAAAAACGTAGAACGGTGGAGACAACATGATTGATATCTGGGGACGGCCCACCTCTATCTGTACCCAACGAGTACTCTGGGCGTGTGCCGAATTGAATCTCGAATACAACTTGACACTTGCGAGCGCCACAATGGGTCATCAGGGTCATATCTCTCGAGGACACGCGCCCTTTGGCGTCGTGGATACCGATATCTATAAAGCCATGAATCCAAACCGCACTGTTCCTCTCATTAAGGACGGCAGTTTCATACTCTGGGAATCGAACGCTATCGTCACGTATCTGGCAATGAAATATGGCGCAGCAGACCTGTATCAAGATAATTTGCAAATTTTGTCGCAGTCCATCGGATGGATGGCCTGGACTAATGAACACCTCGAACCGCCCCTGCACACATTCGTGATGGAATTAGTCCGGTTAGCGGAGGAGTTGCGGTCACCCGAGACTGTAGAACCAGCGCGAACCGAGGTTGAAAATTGGCTAAGAGTGCTCGATGAACATTTGCAAGATCACGCTTATGTGTGTGGCGACCTATTTACACTAGGCGACATTACGACCGGTGCCTCGGTTTATCGTGCACATCTCTTTGATGCTTGCCCACCTTCCTTGTCTAACATCACGAGCTGGCAGAAAAGACTCCGTGAAAGAAATGGGTTTTTGCATCATGTTGCGCCACGTGAATTTCATTTAGGTTAATTCCGGAACAATTATGTGGCGCATGGCTTTCGATATCGGTGGAACATTTACTGACTTTGTCTTGGCAGGAGTGGGAGAACCTCCCCGGTTCTTAAAAATAGCGAGCACGCCTCATGACCCATCAGTGGCGGTCATCACAGGATTTGACCAACTGCTAACTGACGCAGGAATTTCAGCGTCATCGATTACCACGCTGCTGCACGCGACCACCGTCGCAACGAATGCGATTATTGAGCGTAAAGGACGGCCCACCGCATTAGTGACCACCGCGGGCTTTCGCGATGTGTTGTTGATAGGACGACAAAAACGTTATGAAACCTATGATCTGTACATGGATAAGCCAGCACCTTTGGTGGCTCGACGCAATGTGTTCGAAGTCATTGAACGCGTGGGTCCTAACGGAGAAGTCGACAAGGAATTAGAACCTACATCACTAGATGCCATCATAGAAACGCTCGCCGAAAGCACTATTCAATCCGTGGCAGTGTCGCTCATACATGCCTACGCCAATCCGACCCACGAAAACATAATAAAGAAAATCCTTCAGGCTCGATTGCCCAACTTACTGGTATCGCTGTCATCGGACATTTCTCCTAAGTTTCGGGAATACGAACGCACTAGCACGACGGTAGCCAATGCTTATGTGCGCCCAATCGTTGCCGATTACATCTCGCAGCTGCAATCAACACTTGGGGCGCGTGGCGTAGAAAATGAGATGTTTATCATGCAATCAGCTGGTGGGCTCATCTCGACCTCAATCGCAATAGAAGAACCTGTTCGCATTGTGGAATCGGGACCCGCCGCTGGTGTACTCATGAGTGCCCTTGTCGGGACCGAAGCTGGCGAAAATTCCATCATCACTTTTGACATGGGTGGGACCACCGCCAAATTAGGTGCTGTCGATGATGGCATTCCTGCCATTACCCCGACATTTGAAGTAGACCCTATTCGCTATCGACCGGGAAGTGGTCTGCCTATCAATGTCCCTGCGATCGAGCTACTTGAAATCGGCGCCGGTGGTGGATCAATTGCACGCGCGGAATTTGGAGTTATCCATATTGGCCCCGAAAGTGCGGGTGCCGATCCAGGGCCAATCTGCTACGGATTGGGAGGTCAGCGCTCCACAATTACCGATGCCAACCTGGTACTCGGCTATCTGAATCCCCATTTTTTTAACGGGGGCGCTATGACACTCGATGTAGAAAATGCTAGAGCTGGTATCGCCCGAGACATCGGTGAACCACTCGAACTTGATATTGAGCGTGCTGCCTGGGGAATTCATGCCGCAGCCAATGCCAACATGGAGAAAGCTATGCGCATTGTGTCTGTCGAACGGGGCCGAGATCCACGTCGGTATTCTCTTGTAGCCTTTGGCGGTGCGGGCCCCGTACACGCAGCGCGACTTGCGAAATCCATTGGAATACCAAAAGTCGTTGTGCCATTTGGGGCTGGCGTAGGTTCTGCTATTGGACTCCTCAGAGCAGAGCCTAAGATTGATACTTCAATCACCCGGGTCATTGACATCGTCCCTGAAAGTCATAGTCTAATCGCGGAAATTTATTTAAAGCTTGAGGGACAGGCAAATCGCGACCTTCAGCGACTAGGTGTCGATGCAATTCCGCACTGGTCCCGTTACGGCTATCTTCGTTACCAAGGTCAGGGCTACGAGATTCGTGTCGATCTACCCTTACTACCCATTGATGATGATTACCCCAACGAGGTTTGCCGCGCATTTGACCAGGCCTACGCGCGCAACTATGGGTATCACGACAAACTAGCAGCGATCGAGGCAGTTGACTGGCACCTAGTAGCGACTTTAGAAACACCAGAAGCTATTTTGGATTTGGGTTGGCGCGCCCCCGAAACAAGCGGTGATAGTGTGAGTAAACGATCAGTTTGGTTTCCTGAACAAGGTCGTTTTGTGGAGACTGCTATTCACGATCGTAGCAAGCTTGGACAAGGTCAGTTGATTGACGGCCCGGCCATCGTGGAAGACCCCGAAGCCACCGTTGTGGTTCCTCCAGGCATGTTCGCTGAAGTCAGCCGTCAGGGTCATCTTGTTATCAATACAGGAGTGGGCGTGTGAAAACGACAGAGACTGACCCGATTACGTTAACAGTTGTTTGGAACGCCTTGCTGTCTGTTGCTGAGGAAATGGGGTCAACGCTCAGGCGTACTGCATTTTCCGAAGCCGTTCGTGAAGGTGACGACTTTTCAACTGGCGTGTTCGATGCCAAAGCTCGCCTAATCGCCCAAGGCAATTTCACCCCGGGGCATCTTGGTTCGATGCCTTATGTCATTCGAACTGTGTTGGAATATTTCCAACCAGACACGCTAAGACCCGGTGATGCAATCTTTCTGAATGACTCTTTTCTAGGGTCAGGTCACTTTCCAGACTGTTTTATGGCGAGTCCCGTCTTCTTGGAAAAACAGCTGGTCGGCTTTGTCGTCAATACGGCACATCATATTGATGTTGGTGGTGCTGCACCGGGTTCGCAACGCGTTCATGGAGTCAGTGAAGCATTTCAAGAGGGACTGCGCATCCTACCCATCCGTCTAGTTCGAGAGGGCAAGTTTGACCCTGATCTCTTGCGGATGATTCTTGCCAATGTTCGTATTCCAGAAAAAGTCGAGGGCGATCTGAACGCTCAGTTAAATGCGAATCGGGCGGGCATTGAGCGACTCTCGAACCTTTTCGAAGAATATGGAGCGTCTGTGCTCAACCTCGCTTTCGATGACATCCTTTCGGTCAGTGAGACGCGCATGCGTGACCTGATTGCACAGATACCTGATGGGCTTTATAGCTTTGATGATTGCCTGGACGACTATGGACCCAGTACCGAGCCTATTCGGGTTGCTGTTGATATCACAGTCGACAAATCAAACATCGAGGTTGATTTCTCGCGATCATCCGATCAAGTTCCGGCGGCTCTTAATTCATATATCAACTACACGCGCGCTTATACCGTGTTCGCCGTAAAAGTATTCTGTGATGCACTGTTGCCCCAGAACGAAGGGGGTATTCGTCCTATTACAACTACGGCACGTGAAGGTTCCTTCTTCAATCCAACCTTTCCTGCCTCCAGCGGTGGTCGTGCCACCGTTCAAATTCGGATATTTGATGTGATCAATGGGGCGCTTTCCCAAGCGCTGCCCCATCGGGCGATGGGTGCCTTCTCGCACTGGAACAACCCGAATATTGGTGGGACCGATCCGCGGACCGGAAAATCTTTTGTTATGTATGACCTCGGATTCGCGGGGTATGGCGCTCGGGCGCGAAGCGACGGGCCAGAAGCTTTAGCTCCGGTCGTCAACTGCCGGAATATCCCTGTTGAAGTGCACGAACACAATAACCCGGTTCGAATCAACCGCGTTGAACTGATTCCCGACTCTGGTGGGACAGGTCAATATCGAGGGGGTTGCGGACTTCGCAAAGACATCGAGTTACTCGCGGATGAAGCAACCATTACGCTACTAGGCGATCGACACAAATTTGCCCCTTACGGGTTATTAGGTGGTAACCCAGGCGCCAAGGCACAAACCATTCTTAACCCTGATGGAGCGGCCGAAGCGCTAGGATCCAAATCCGTACATCAACTCAAGCGAGGTGATGTGGTCAGTTTTCGCTTGGCAGGTGCGGGAGGCTACGGGAACCCCGCAGATCGAGACCACGAAGCAATTAAACGTGATCTAGCTGACGAACTCATATCACCGGAACACGCAAGGGAAAACTACGGCGTTGATCTGGATTAGACCACCGAACGGCGAGCAGTAATCCCCCCATCGATCGTCATCACACACCCAGAGATGAAGCCAGCTCGTTCGGACGCAAGAAAAACAATCAGATCACCGACCTCCTCCGCCGTACCCCCACGCCCTCCTGGAAACCTAGCCAGTAATTCTTTCCATCGCCCTTCATCACCCAGCATCGTCTTCGCACGCTGCTTTAACATCTTCTCCATGCGACCCGTATCAATTGGGCCGGGATTAACTGCCACCACCCGCACACCGTGATCCATGCTGCGTCCGCCCAGCGCTAGTGAGAAGGCCATCAGACTAGCGTTTCCGGATGACCCGGCAATGTAGTCAATATCTGGGTTTTCGCCCGAGTTACCTATGTTGTTGATGATCACTCCGTGTCCGCGATTGGCCATGTGTTTATAAAACGATCGACACATATTGACGTAACCAAAAACTTTAAGCTCCCAGCCTGCCCGCCATGCTGCATCATCAACAACATCGAGAGACCCCGAGGGAATAGCCCCTGCATTATTCACCAAGATATCAACATCAATGGTTGCGGCGATCAAATTATCCCGCTCGCCCACATCAGTCAGGTCTAAAACATGAGTCAACACCTTGCAATCATGGGCCGACTCGATTCTGTCCTTCAAGCCTTCCAGCAGATCACCAGAGCGGGCCGTGACGTGCACCACACTCGCACCTTCTCTTGCGAATACTTCGGCTGCCGCCTCACCAATCCCTTTTGACGCGCCAGTAACAAGAACACTTTTTCCAGACAAATTGAGTTCCACTTTTCTATCCCTTAATAAGCTAAAACCTATTGAGTCACGTCGCCAATCGACACATTTTTTGATCTAGGCAAGACAAATCATTTGTCGTACCAAATCATCCACCAAGGTACGAAGCAAGCACTTCAGGATCGTTAACCAACCCCGGCGCAGAACCTGAATAGGCAATCGCGCCATCCTTCAACACATAAGCATCCTCAGCAACCGCTGCCGCTACTCCAACATTCTGTTCGACAATCAAAATGGTCAATCCCGACGCATGCAGTTGACGAATAGTTTCAACTACCGCCTGGACAATTAATGGCGACAGACCAACTGACGGCTCATCCATTAACAACAACTTAGGCTTGGCCATCAAAGCTCGGCCCAACGCCACCTGTTGTTGTTCGCCGCCACTTAAAGAACCAGCACGCATTGCCTCTTTTTCTTTTAACCTTGGAAATAGAACATACATTTCATCAATGTCATTCCGAATGGCCGCCATGCCACGACGGGTCGCGGCGCCCAGTTCAAGATTTTCCCGAACTGTCATGTCTGAAAACACTTCGCGCCCTTGAGGCACTTGCACAATGCCGCTCTTTACCATTTTGTCAGAAGACAGCCCCGCGATTTCACCACCTTGGAAAATGATGTTTCCGGCACGGGGTGTTAGCATTCCAGACAACGTGTTGATTACCGTGGTCTTTCCCGAACCATTTCCCCCAAGCAAAGAGACAATCTTGTTTTCTGGCACCGTGAAAGAGACATCACGCAGCACCTCGGTCACACCGTACCACACGTTAAGATGACTGACTTCAAGCATTGGTGCCGGCCCTTCTGTCGAAATTCCTCCAGCGGCGGCGTTATTCATTGGCCTGATGTCCTAAATAAGCCTCAACAACCTTCGGATCATTGCGTACTTCTGTTGGCTGCCCCTCCGCTATTTTTTGGCCCGAATTTAGAACTACGATTCGGTCAGAAACCCCCATTACTAAACGAATGACGTGTTCAATCATAATTAAAGTGACGCCTCTTTCATCGCGAATCCGCCGAAGCAAAGCCTCAAGCTCGGCAACCCGAGTCACCGATAGTCCCACCGCTGGCTCATCCAGCAACACAACCTTTGGCTCATAAATTAATGTTCTAGCGATTTCAATAATACGTTGTTGACCAAAAGAGAGCGCACTTCCCGGTCGATCAGCAAAATGCTTGAAGCCCACGAAATCAAGCGCCTCCATTGCCCGGCGGCGCATCTCTGCTTCTTCGGCTTTCATTGTCGAAGATCGGAATATTGCACCGAACAACTTGGTCGACCCCATTAGGTGGAGCCCACACATCATGTTCTCAAGCACGCTCATACCGGGAAAGAGTTGTGACGATTGAAAAGTACGACGCAAACCCAACGATGCAACGTCGCTGGGTTTCATTCCAGTCAGCGAGACATCATTGAGAAAAATATCGCCCTGATCTGGTGGCGTCATGCCACAGATGACATTGAGCAACGTGGTTTTTCCAGCGCCGTTGGGTCCGATGATGCCAATAATCTCACGTTCGGGAAAATCAACTGATACATCCTGACGCGCCGCTACCCCACCAAAGGAGATGGATACCGAGTGTGCTTTC
>JAKUQS010000010.1:0-35312 GCA_022451485.1 Gammaproteobacteria bacterium | reverse complement strand
TGACCGCTGCGCCTCCCGCTCAGGCAAATACTGGAGGTGTTCTCGCCACCCGGGTACCCAACGTTTAATGAAAGTCACTAGACCGGTGGGTTGAAACAAAACAAAAAGCATTAGCAAACCACCAAAGGCCATCTCAATAGACCACTTTAGCTCCTTAGTGATTTCAACTGAAATAGTAAGCAGAACGCCGCCAATCACCGACCCAATAATCGAGCCCAATCCACCAATCACAACCGCCGCTTTGTGTAAGATCATCTGCAAAAGATCGAAACTCTCGGGCCCGACGAAACCAAGCATGCCGCCGTAAAGCGCACCGGCGGTCCCAGCATAGAATCCCGAAATAGCAAAGGCTAGCGCCTTGTATCTAAAGAGATTGATACCTAACGATTCTGCAGCGACCTCACCGTCTCGAATGGCGACAAAAGCGCGACCAATTGACGACGCCATCGTATTCTTGGCGACCAAGTAAAGCAGGATGGCAGCGCCCCAGGTCAGGTAATAGATGCCAATCTCTTGGCTAACAGGAATCGGTGAGAAATCAATGGGCGGCGGAATGAAACCACCTGCGCCAAAAGTAACTGATGTCCAATGAGTCATCGTCCACCAGACGAACTGCGCGAATGCGAGTGTTGTTAATGCGAGGTAAATGCCGGACATCCGCAAAGCCGGCAACGCGAGTATTGTCCCAGCCAACATTGCGATCAACATTCCGCCGGGCGCAGCAGCCCAATACGGCCAGGCGAAATGCTTCATCAGAAGCCCCGCCCCATAGGCCCCAATTCCGTACATCGCAGCATTTGCAAAGGCAAGTTGCCCCGCAAAGCCGATCAACATGTTCAAGCCCAGCGACAAGATAATGTACAGCATCACCAAATTGGCAATGAAAATGTGATATTCATTCGCTAGGCTAGGCATCAGCAATAATGCCCCGAACAGCACAATGAGAAATGTGCGCTTACCCAGAAGAAACTGCATGCTCAGACTTTTCTTCGCCGGCTACCGCCGAGCAAACCCGTCGGGCGAAAGATCATCACTATCATGATGATGATAAAAGCGGCCACTTCCTGAAGACCTGTATGCCAGTAACCCGCGGCTAACTGCTCGATAATTCCAATCAGGAATCCACCAATTAACGCGCCGGGAATGCTCGTCAGTCCGCCTAAAACCGCTGCTGCAAAACCTTTGATAAAAAGCATAAAACCCATATCTGGATAGAGCAGCGTCAGCGGCGCCATCAAAACGCCAGCAGCGCCCGCAACCGCCGCCCCAACACCAAAGGTCATCATATAAACCCGATCTACACGAAGACCCACCAACTTCGCCGCCTTGGGATTGTCCGCAGTCGCCTGCATAAACCGTCCCGCCCGAGTCAATTTAAAAAACACCATAAAGACAGCCATCACGATACCGCAAGCTATCAATACCACCAGTTGCTGCGACATGATCATAATGCCGCCAAATTGCATGGGTTCCGGTGAAACCAATGGAGGAAAGGTGAGGTAATCCCCCTTTCCTCCCCAAAGGTGCCTAGCCACACCCTTCAAAAAGAACGAAAGCCCCACCATGCATAACAGAACACTTACCAGCGTCTGACGTTGCATCAAGGGCCGAAATGCGACGCGATCCACACCGATGCCCAACACAAACGAACCGATCACCGCGAGCACTAACGAAACCATGTACTGCCAACCCAACATGACATGAAAGGTAAAAGCCAGAAAACCACCTAACATGAACATCTCACCGTGCGCGAAATTGACCACGCTGGTGGCTTTATAAACGACCACAAGACCGAGAGCGACGAGGGCATACAACGCCCCCGTCGATATCCCGGTTGCCATGAGATAACTAAACATCTCCATGACTTACAACCCCTTCGTTATTCGATTGGTTCCTTGTTTAGTCCAACCGAGTAATCTTGCCGTCCCGTAAGGCAAGCCAACCAGGCGTCTGGTTACATTGGTGACTACGTGGATGATCACAAGTAATCGCGCCAGCATAAGCATCAGATTCGAAATTTTTGATGTTGCCCATTGCAGCTAAAAACTTGTCCCGCGTCAGATCGCGACCCACGTTGCCTAACGCTTCGACGATGACCTGTGCACTGCCGATCCCGTTCAAATTGAAAACTGACAATTCATCATTCGGAAACAGCTTTTTCAGTCGATCGGCCCATGGTTTCATCTCTGGATCGGTCGGTTGGTGTGCAGTGGCCGTGATCGTGGCGAAATTCTTCAGTGCACCTGGAATTCCAACTTGTTTTTGAAATGCGACAAAATCATTAATCGCAGTCTGCCCTACCCATTCCGGGTTGAAACCGAGCTTCAACGCATCGCGCATCATCACGGCTGCCGGCTTGGCATAAAGTATAAAAATTACTGCGTCAGCGCCAGCCGCCTTCAGCTTCAAGGCTTGGGGTGTTGCATCCGGGGCATCAATCTGCAATTCCAGATCAGCGATGAACTTAACACCTTTTTCCTTTGCGTATGCAATCAACGGGTTGTACCGCGCCATTGCCCACGCATCCGTCATCCGCACAACAGCAATCTTTTTCGCACCTTTTTCCAGCGCATAATTCAGCTGGGCACGACTTTCGATAGAGGACGTCAGCTGAGTTGTGTAGATATTCTTCTTGACGGGTGTAGAGATCGCATCAGCCACTGCAGAGTTGATGATCATCGGTATACCTGACTTTTCAAGCTCTGGCACTGAAGCCAATGTGGCGTTAGAGCACGCACCGCCGACAATCGCAAACACCTTCTCGCTGTAGGCTAACTTCTTTACCGCAGCAATCGAGCCTTCAGGTTTGCAGTTGTCATCTTCGCGAACCAGTGTCAACTTACGACCGTGAACGCCGCCTGACTCATTTACCGCATCGAAAACAGCCTCCACACCATTCATAACTAATTTGCCGTATAAATAAACCGGGCCTCCAAATGGCCCAAAGGCTCCGATTCGAATCTCGTTGTCACTTATTCCCTGAGTCTGATGCCCATCCGCCAATGCGGAACCGGAAAAAAGTGCAGCGCCCAGCGCCACCGCTGATAAGCCCATTACTGATCTTTTAACGATACCCATTAGTATCCTCCTCAAATTTACAGTTTTGTAATATGACCACTTAGATCATCCGTGCCTTTACAAAACCGCATGTAAATTACGGATTAACAAAAGCACTAGTGTCATCGTAACGCATCTTTTACCTTAAATGGTGAAAGTACTCTAAAGTAACAATGCCTATCTGGGAAAATGCTAGTGAAATAGTAGTCCATGATCAGGTTTTGTATCTAAGGATTTAATTTTTTGATTTCTCGATAACGACCTTCACACTTTGAATAACACCAATCAAGGAGGAACTCGATGCGAGCCGGATTGATTCAGACCAGCGCTTCAGAGAACTTACAAGAAAACCTGAAAAGGACGGCCTCTTTATTGAAAGAGGCGGCTGAACAAGGAGCTGAATTGGTATGCCTGCAGGAGTGCTTTAACACATGGTTTTTCGCGCAACGTATCAATCCTGATGATCAAGCATTAGCTGAACCACTCGATGGCCCCTCGATCACGCATATACGCGACGCGGCAGCGCGTCACAAACTGCATGTGATCGCGCCGTTTTACGAGAAAGCGATGTCAGGCGAGCTTTATAACGCTGCCGTTCTTATAGATGATAGCGGCAACATCCTCGGCAATTATCGAAAACATCATCTACCGATGAGTTCCCACTTTAACGAAAAGTTCTATTTTCGTCCGGGTAATATTGGATTCCCTGTCTTCGAAACTGCCATGGGGAAAATTGGCATTATGATTTGTTACGATCGCCATTTCCCTGAAGCCGCGCGTATGCTCGGGCTAGCGGGCGCCGAATATATTTTCGTTCCCACTGCAACCACCAAGCGCGGATTTTCCCGCAGCGTGTGGGAAACCGAGCTAAAGGCACACGCAATTGCAAACGGCTACTACGTGGCGGGGGTAAACCGTGTGGGAACTGAGCTCGAAAGTGAATATTACGGTGCGAGTGTATTTGTTGATCCCATCGGCGAAGTCATCGCACAGGCTGGTGATAAGGAAACTGTGCTGGTTGTCGATCTACCACATGAACGTATAGATGAAGTGCGACGGATCTGGCCGTTCTTGCGAGACAGACGCCCAGATGCTTACGGTGAGATCATTGCACCCTGATCAGCTGGTTACGATCGAGTGATGCAAATACCTTCTGCCGAATAAAATATTTAAAACCAATGAAGGCATTTTTATTGGTATGTACTGACACGACATATTCCGTGCAAACAAATTATCCATCACACTGGGCCGCACAATAGGAGCTCATTTTCACATGATCCAAAAACATGGGCGTTATCCATATTCCTCAATTATCAGTCGACCAGACTACAGCTGGCCGGACGATAAGCGACTCGCTCTTTACGTAGCACTCAACGTCGAGGTATTCAGTTACGGTGAAGGAAAGGGCGCTGGTGTCGCGCCGCCGGACCAGGCTCGCAGCGACAGCGTCTATTCGTGGAGAGATTATGGAAACCGCGTTGGTATCTGGCGTTTACTGGAGCTTTTCGATGCGCTCGACATGCCTTTCGAAGCGCAAATGAACACCGCTATTTACGACGAGTGCCCCGACATTGCGGACGCGCTGCGTGCTCGTGGCACAGAAATTCTTGGGCACGGCACTACGAACTCCAATGAGCAAGGTCACCTCCCGGAAACACTTGAAGCAGAACTAATTCGCGAAGTGACCGACAAGATTGAACAGCACGAAGGCTATCGACCCACTGGGTGGATGAGTCCCTGGTTATCAAACTCGAAGATAACACCGGACCTCCTGCAAGAAGCAGGCTATCGATACTTCATGGATTGGACCAGTGATGATCAACCAATTTGGATGAAGACACGAAAGGGCCGCATTCTTTCAATGCCATACCCGATTGAATCAAACGATAACCGTGGTCTGATCTGGTATCACTACTCATCAGCGGATTACGCTGACATGCTCGTAGATCAGTTCGACGAGATGCTCGAGCAATCAAAACATCAACCCCTGGTCTGTCCGATTTCACTGCACCCGTTTGTGGTAGGGCGACCTTATCGTATTCGGCCCCTGCGCCGCGCATTCGAGCACATGTTGCAGCACCGTAATGAAATCTGGCTGACACGCCCTGGCGAAATCTGTAGTCATATCGAGTCCTTGCCAAATGGAGTCGTTCCAAACGTGTGACACTCCATCGCCCGATCAGGCGGCGGCGACAATCTGTGAATCGTGCAGTCGCCCGATCTCAGCATCACTCAGCCCCAGTATGTGACTCAATACTTAGTCTGTGTGTTGACCCATTCGAGTCGCGGCTTTCATTGATACCCTGGGTGCGGCACTGAAATCTGCAGTTGAGCCGGGCATTAGATATTGACCAACCCCGGGATGTTCAACCAGCTCAAACAGCGGGTTTTCCGCCGAACAACGCGCATCCTCATCCAGCAATTGCCGAAAGGATTGATACGGTCCCCAACAAACACCCGCAGCATCAAAAAGTTCTCCAATCTGGACCAAGCTGCGGGTTTCACACCAAGTTTCTATGAGCGAAGCGATTGCATCTCGCGCTTCAAATCGATCCCCTTCGTGTTCAAAGTTAGCTTCAAATGCCTGCTCCAGCAATGCCATTTTTTCCGCCAGCCCGGTTGCGTCACAAAGGTTGCGCCACTGGCGAGGACTAATGGCCACGATCATAATGCGACGCCCATCGATGGTCGCAAAATCTCGACCAAATGCACCGAACAGGTGATTGCCATGAGCACGGCGTTGTGAACGTCCATGGTCCGCCTCGGCAATAAAGCCCAGGTGACCCACCATGGCCAACGCCACATCAGCCAGTGACAAACGGACATACTGACCATCGCCAGTCAGTCGCCGATGTCGCTCAGCTGCCAGGATCGCTACCGCTGCAGTCAAACCCGCACTGATGTCCCATGCTGGCAGAACGTGATTAACCGGCGCCTCGTCATGGCCACTGCCCGTGATCTGCGGCAACCCAACTGCACAATTAACGGTGTAGTCCAGTGCAGTTGAACCATCGGGATTACCCACGATATTCACCATGATGAGATCATCCCGCCGTTGGGCCAGGGCGTCGTAAGCTAACCAACCCCGTGCCGGAAAATTCGATAACAATATTCCCGCATCGGCTCCAGGTGCCGTGATGATCTCTTGAGCTAGTTCTCTCCCTTCCGGTTGGCGAAGATCAATACATATGGAACGTTTGGACTTATTAAGACCTGCCCAGTAAAGACTTTGGCCGCTTTGGCTCAAAGGCCATCGCTGACTGTCCAATCCACCACCGATCGGATCAATGCGAATCACATCGGCGCCCATCTGCGATAGCGTCAACCCACCGAGCGGCGCCGCAACGAATGCAACGCTCTCAACAACTCGCAGCCCTTCCAATAACCGGTTCATTGCAATCTCTCCCTGCTGTCGTGCACTTCAAATTCCTGAACAATCACCCGGTTTCTTGACCCAGCCTTCTACAATCCAGATAGTTCAGCAATTGGGGTAATCTAAATGTATCCGCAGATGTGTCTGCATATTAAAAGATTACTTGGCACATAAAATGTATCACTGGTGCCTTGCACTCTGATTCAAATCTTCACCAAGCTACACCGGAGGTGCTTGGGAAACCGCCATTGCGGGGTATAAAAACCACAGAGTCGGCAAAGCTAGGCAAGAGCACAACGACGCAACAGCAAGGAACAGACGGCGAGGAGAAAAGGAATGCTTTGGGTAGGTATTGATGTGGGTGGAACATTTACCGATATCGTCGTATATGACGACAAATCGCGCGCGGTTTCCTCTGGCAAGAGCCCGTCCACACCATCAGAGCCCTCGAAAGGTGTGCTTAACGCACTGGAACAATTATCAGTTGACTTAACGGGAGTTTCCATCTTTCGGCACGGAGCTACCGTGGCAACCAACACCGCCCTCGAGCGCAAAGGCGCGAAGCTCGGTGTCATCACCACTCAAGGATTTCGAGATGTGCTGATTATTGGTCGCGGCAATCGCACACAGTTGTACGACATCAAAGCCGTGCGTCCAGTCGGACTAGTAAAACGCTCCCGTGTGTTGGAAGTCGAGGAACGTGTTGGACCCAATGGTGAAATTATCACATCCCTTGACAAAGAAGCCGTCATCGCCGCAACCAATCACTTGCGTGAGCTGGGCGTTGACGCGATTGCAGTGTGTTTTTTGCACAGCTACGCCAATCCAAAGCCTGAACGGGAGGCTGTAAAGCTCGTAGAACGTGCCTGGCCAGAGGTATCAGTCTGCAATTCGGCAGATGTGCTAGCAGAACATCGCGAATATGAACGCTTTTCCACCACCGCGTTGAATGCTTACGTTGCCCCGCGGATGTCTAGTTATCTCGACGACCTGGCTTCCAACCTGTCGGCAAAAGGTCTCACTGTAAAACCAGAAGTAATGAGCTCTAGCGGTGGTTCATGGCCACTCAGTGAAATGGCACGTTTGCCAGTCAACTCCATGTTATCAGGACCTGCAGGGGGAGTAATTGGAGCCGTCGAGTTCGCAAGAACGATCGGCATGAATGACATCATCACCTATGACATGGGTGGAACCAGCACTGACACCTGCCTGATTCGCAACGGCCGTTACGCTTTAACCAATGACGGAATGCTTGGTGGTCTACCTAATCGAGCACCTGCGATTGAGATCAACACCGTAGGCGCAGGTGGGGGATCCTTAGCTTACTTGGGCGATGGTGGATTCCTCCATGTCGGACCCCGATCTGCAGGCGCCCTCCCAGGACCAGCCTGTTATGGTCATGGCGGCACTGAACCAACGGTCACCGACGCGAATGTTGTCCTAGGCCGGTTACGCCCAATACAGCCCCTTGGTGGCGAAATAGAAATCAACATCGACGCCGCAAATCAGGCAATCGATGCCTTGGCCAAAACGCTGGACCTTGATCGCATGAAAACCGCTGACGGCATCGTGCAAATTGCCATTACACGCATGACGGTAGCCATAAAGGAGATATCAGTGATGCGAGGTATCGATCCTCGCGATTTTTCACTCTTTGCATTTGGCGGAGCCGGTCCGCTGCACGCCGCCTTGATCGCGGCAGAGCTCGATATGGCACGCGTCATCATTCCGCCGCTTTCAGGTGCGTTTTCCGCGTACGGACTACTCGTTGCTGATCGGCGTCGCGATCATTCAGTCACTTGGCAGCGGGAACTAACGGACATTTCAATCACAGATCTTGAAGAAAAACTAAAGCCCATGCGTGACGCTGCTCGGCTTGAACTCCTTGGAGATGGCTTCACCGACAACCAAATTAAAATTGAACTGTCTGCCGATATGCGGTATCGAGGACAAGCCTTTGAATTGTCTGTACCTCTAGCAGAACCCATTGAGGACTTGGGTCAAGTCGAGCAGGCATTTCGACAAGTCTATGAAGAACGTTACACCCACGCTGATGAAGGCGCAGTCGAATTGGTATCGTTAAGGATTGCCGCTTATGGCCTAACTGACAAACCACACCTCCCAGAGCTCGACGTATCCGGAAGCGTGGAAGTGGCTTTGATTGGCCAACGGCATTGCCACTTCGCTGGCGACAACTTAGACACAGGAATTTACCAGCGGGAAAAATTGCCGGCCGGTGCAAGATTAACCGGCCCCGTTCTGATTGAGGAAAACGGTTCAATAACCATAGTACCCCCTGACTTTAATCTTGAGCATCACCCAAGCGGCGCTCTGATCCTGACTCGAGATCAAACCCAACAGAAGGATAACTGATGAACAATTTGGATCCGATTACCTTGGAGGTTGTTACCGAAGGCCTCATCTCGGTTGTACGCGAAATGCGGGCGACCGTATTTCTTACGGCGAGGTCCGTCGCTATCTATGAGGCACGTGATTTCTCCTGTGGCTTATTCGATGCTAAAGGACAAGTCGTTGCTCAATCCGAAGACATCGGCTCTCACGTTGTCCCCCTGCCATGGTCAGTAGAGTCCTCACTTAAGCTTTTTGGCGATGACCTCTCACCCGGTGATGTCATCGTGATGAATGACCCTTATCTGGGTGGAACACACCTTAATGATGTCACCCTCATCTACCCCGTTTTTCATGAAGGCAAACTGGTTTTTTTCCCGGCAGTACGCGAACACTGGGCTGATGTTGGCGGCTCCGTACCGGGCTCGATGTCTGGCTCGGCCAGCGAGATTTACCAAGAGGGTATTCGAATTCCGCCCGTCAAATTGTTAGAAAAAGGCAAAATCAATGAAGCCGCGATGGAAATATTGTTGTCAAACATGCGGGTTCGTGATGAACGGATTGGGGATTTCAATTCGGGTCTGGCCGCTTGCCGCACAGCTGAACGGCGGTTACGGGAGCTCATCAAACGATACGATATCGACGTCCTCTTAGCCGGTGTCCAGCGAAACCTTGAGCGATCCGAAACTCGAATGCGCGCCCAGATTGCAAAACTCCCAGACGGCGAATATTTCTATGAGGATTATCTCGAGACCTTCGGGCCTGCACCTGAATACCGACTCGAACCTCTCCTATTGCCGCTACGACTGACCGTTGAGGGCGACGAGCTAACGGCCGACTTTACCGGTGCCGCGGAACAAGCACCCGCACCCGTCAACTCAACACTTGCGGTCACGGCAGCATCGGTATTCATTACTCTCAAATCGGTCTTTGATCCTACCCAAGCGCTTAACCATGGATCCTTTCGGCCAGTATCAATTATTGCCCCGAAGGGCACGATCGTTAATGTCACTCACCCTGCGCCGGCTGGGTCTCACGGAGAAATTAGAAAACGTGTAATAGCTACCATGCTCGGCGCGCTTTCCCATGCCTGTCCTGAATTATCTTCTGCAGACATTCATCGCACCTCCTTCCACAACCTGATCGGTGGTGTCGACTCAGTGACAGGTAAGGAATTTGTTCACTATGAATGGTCCTCTGGTGGTAACGGTGCTTTTCTCGAAGCGGACGGTCCAAGTTCAATGGCTGCCATTGATTGGGGTGATCTACGCACGGTGCAATCTGCCGAAGTAATGGAAACCCGCTACCCGTTGCGCGTGCAGTGGACACGACAGGCGATGAATTCGGGTGGCGCAGGCCACACTCGAGGTGGGCTAGGGACGCGGCGAGCACTACAACTGACCCATGGACAAGCTCAATATTCATTATTGTCCGACGGCGCGGTGGTACCACCTTTTGGCATTCTTGGCGGTGAGAGTGCGGCACCCGTCGGCAGTTATATACACGAGGACGGGAAAGACAGGCCCTTCCCAACACCAGGCAAAGTAGGCGGACACCCGATGCAGGAAGGCGATATCATCGTACTTCAGAGTGCGGGCGGTGGTGGTTATGGCGATCCGCTAACACGTGACCCAGAGGCGGTGCTTGAGGATGTAGTCGAAGGCTATGTCTCAGTCGAACAGGCGAAAGAGAGTTACGGCGTAATTGTCCACAACGGACATATTGACCACGACGCAACCTTGCATCAACGCGGTCAACAATTAGACCAACGACACACAGTACGTCTGGCCGGTCCGGCAACGGGCTCTCTGTATGAAGATATAGGTCGCGGTCGAAAACGCGTAGCATGCTTACATCCAGACGATGCGGCCGCAATCAATGTAGCCCACGACCAGATGATGGAGTTAGTCGGGAGCAACGGTGCGCCGATCAGAGCCTGGGTGCGCATCGAGTCGACAGCTCGCGTGGGTCATCTCGAGCTCGATGCGCGGGGCTATGAAATCCTGCGGGTAGCTCCTGACCAAGAAATACAGATCCGTCCTCTCTTCAGGCCGCAGTTATCCTAAACCAATGGGTCATGATCACTTAGCAACCACATCGACCGCTGTGGCTTTAGGAAATCGTTGCTGTGACCACCGCCGCCGCTTCGACCGCACCTGGCCCGTGTGGAATATCCAACGCTTTAAGTCCGCTATCGATCGTCGCCAATGCTCCCAATAGCATCGGTGGATTAAGGTGCCCCATGTGGCCAATACGAAAAACTGATTTCCCCTCCATGAATTCGGGCACCAGGAATCCCAAACCAAGACCCAGTATCAAACCAGTTTTATCCTCGCACCATCGGCGCAGTTGAAGCATATCCTGCGCGTCTGCAAGAATCGTAGTCACTGCATGTGATCGACATTCAGGGTCTTCGATATTGCACCGGAGAGGTCCATCTAAACCCCATGCGACGACCGCCGCCCAGACTGCGCGAGCGAGAAGGGCGTGACGCTTAAAAATAGCTTCTCGCCCTTCTTCGGCAATCATGTCAAGCGCTTCGCGCTGAGCATACAGCAGGTGCGTTGGCGCAGTGCCGCAAAAGCGTTCGTAGAACCGCTCAGGCTGCGTGCGAGGCGACCAGTCCCAATAGGGCGAACGCACAGGGTTGGCGCGCGCAGTCGCTGCCGCTTTGTCATTGAACATGACATAGGCGAGCCCTGGGGGGGTCATCAATCCCTTCTGACAGGCCGTCACCGTAACATCCACACCCCATTCATCCATCTCATAAACATCGCAACAAAAAGAAGCGATGCAATCCACCAATAACAACGCAGGGTGCCCCACATCATCGATCACTTCTCGTAACCGCAGAACATCGTTACGAACTGAGCTGGAAGTGTCAGCATGAACCACGAGTATGCCCTTAATATGATGGGCGGGATCTTCTTTCAACCGCTCACCAAGCACCGTTGGATCAACCGGGGCATGGCGCCCAAACTCGAGCACCTCCACATCGAGTCCCATCACTCGACCGGTGTCCCCCCAACCGTGACCAAAAGTACCGCTGGCCAGTGCCAGAATGGCATCGCCAGGGCTAAACAAGTTACTGAGGGCGGCTTCCCACACACCGTGCCCGTTCGACACGTACAACGCAGTTTCACCCGCCGTGCCCGCCAACCGCCCAAGATCACGCAAAATGCTGTCAGTAATCTCCACCAACTCACCTTCGTAAATATTCGGGGCGGGCCGCTGCATGGCCCGCAGGACCCGGTCAGGCATAACCGATGGACCGGGGGTTAACACCAACTCTCTACCACGAGCGAACGACATCGATAGCAACTCCTTAAAATTTTATTATTCGCATATGTTACTCAATACCACCGTCAGTACTTTGACCGGTATCCCATCCGCGCCACATGAGCATTCTGCATCCCCGCAACATTTTTTTGGCTACCACGAAACAAAGTGACTAAGTGAGTCCGACTAACCGGTGACAACCTCTTTAAAGCGACGCAATGTGCCGATTTGTTCGTCCAAGGATGTCATACGGTACATCGGGTACAACAGCACCCGCGTGGCGCCCAACTTCGACCAATGCGCCACAGTGCTGGCCCACGCCTCCGGTTCAGGTGTGTCAACCCGTAACCAACCCTCGAGTCCAAATTCTGCCTCGTCTCGCCCATGGTATTTCAATTCAGAACGTAATAGCGCAAGTTTCTTCTCCGCGGTAACGCCGGGGTTCATGATCGGCATCCAACCGTCACCCCATCGTGCCGCCCGCTTAATCACCGCATCCGAGGACCCCCCGAACCAAACGGGTATAGGTCGCTGAATCGGTGGGGGTGTGATGTTGACCGCACGCAGATCATGAAACTTCCCCTGGTAGGTCACCAGATCCTGTGTCCATAACTGTCGCAGCACTTCAACTTGTTCCGCTTGACACGCACCGCGATCCCTCCATTCCTTACCCAGCGCCTGGTATTCAACGGGATTCCAACCAACACCGATACCCAGCCGAAGTCGCCCCCCTGAAAGGAGATCTACTTCGGCCGCCTGCTTGGCAACCAAACCCGTCTGGCGCTGCGGCAAGATCAGAACACCCGTTGTCAATTCAATAGTCTTAGTGACACCGGCGAGGTAACCAAGCGTAACAAACACCTCATGAAATGGATCCTGATCGCTGTATCGGGGTGACCAGCCGTCCCGTGGCGCCGCGCCGAAGACATGGTCAGGCACCTCGATACTGGCGTAACCCAGGTCTTCCGCGGCCTGACTCCAATCGCGCACCTTAACGGGATCACGCCCAATGTCTCGAGTTGGAAAAAACGCGCATAATTTCATCACCATCGATCTCTAGGTTTTCCTTATTAGGTTATCCAGTTTTGCCGGTTGTTTTGTCGAGTGGATAGATTAGTCGACGAGCAGAGACTTGTTAATCCTTCTTGAACAACTCATCCAAGGTTTGGGGACTTTCACCAGTGTCAGCTGATTTATCGACACTGGAAAATAGTGACGCCAGTTGTTCGCGCTCATCATCCCGTTGATGAGGCCGCTCAATTGCAGACAACCCAACCTGCGGCTTGAACCAGTCACAGAAATTTGCCTTGTCCCTATCGCTTACCGATTCTGCTCGCGGTTCATTGCAATCTGCACGCAACCTAGCATTATCAAATTGACAAAGTCGGCACACATGCAGCGACGCGCGACAGGTTCGGCATGCAGCATAGGTCGACAAGGGCATGGGCTCATCGACAACGGGGGTACCACACTTCCAACAAACCAAGTTATTTGATTTCAGCTCCATTTTTCGCCCCCGTGCCTGACCGCTTCGGATACAGTGCGACTAGATTAGTATGGAAGAGTGACCATACCCTCACGTTTCCAGTTAGCCAAGGTAGCAGAAACATGAATGAAAACGATTTCTACGATGATTTGTCCGGGGCTTTGGAACGGTCGTGGCGTTTGCTTGAAGAAGCCATTGAAAATCCTACCTCTCCTGTCCGGACACCCGTGCTGATCAGTGTTGGCGCCGATGGTGTGGCACAGGGGCGTACGGTGGTCCTGCGCGGAATCAATCGACAACAACGCCAACTGCAAATCTATACCGATGTTCGCTCGGCAAAAGTCGCGCAGTTGCGGGCCCAATCGATCTGCAGTCTGGTGGCCTACCAGCCAAATCCGATGATGCAACTGCGCCTTGGCGTCGACGCTACTGTCAACTACAACAACGCAATCACCTACGAGGCATGGGCCGTGATGCCAGGCCCTAATCGTTGCAACTACCTGACTGATCCCGATCCCGGATCAATTTCAGTGCAAGCCACTGACGGGCGGCCAGTAATTAATGCCGAATCAATGCCGACACATGCTGAAAACGAAATCGCCTACAGTCATTTTGCTGTGATCGTCTTTACGATTAACCAACTAGAGTGGCTCTATCTGCCGCGGCGTGGACATCGACGTGCGCGCTTCGTTTGGGATGCGGCCGGCTCGCTAAAAAGCGACTGGCTCATACCCTGAAACGAATTAGGACACAGCCACAATTCATCCAGAGCGAATCGTTGCACTCAACCTGCGGCTAAATCATACCCCTGGAGGTAGGACTATATTGCAGTCAACGAAGGCCACAGTCGGTCTGCACCTTCAGCACAAACGGCTCGACCCAAACGATCTGCCCACACCCGTTCCGAATGAAAATCATCTCGCCAGGTCCATAGACGCCGCGTTCTCTGGTGCAGGCTGTACTCTCGTGTAAATCCAATCGCGCCGTGCACCTGGTGGGCAATCGCGGCGCCTGTCCCCGCCGCCTCACCAGCTCTAATCTTAGCCGAGGCGACCGCCATGAAAGTGCGGGCGTCGTCTAAACCGTGAAGCACAATCGCCTTCATCGCACCATCGGCCGCAGCGCCAGCAGCCGCCGCCTCACCGGCCAACACAGCCAGATTGTGCTGCACCGCCTGAAATTTAGAAATCGGGCGGCCGAACTGATTTCGCGTCTGCGCATACTCGATTGACTGCGCCAGCATATGCTCAAGTGCACCTGCGATCTGATGGGCACGAACCGCCGCTCCCAGCAGCAATAACGGGCCACGCCAGTCGCCTGTATCAGCAATAGCAATCGCTTCGCCATAAAGATGAACGTTCGCATCGAGCCCCTTTATGATGCCGGCCCCCTCACTAATCCGCCAACTGCTACGGTCAAAAAGGCCTAACCCAGCACGAGCATTTCCATCTATCGTAGCCACCATAAATCCGGCATTGCGAACACACGGGACACGTCGGGCACTGCCTTCAAAACCACCCTGTTCATTTGGACAGAATTCGGTTTCGCCTAGCACCGGTGCAATAGTCAGGGGACCGGTCGGCACCTCCAACCCAGCGGCTGCGAGGAGGTATCCGGCCAGCAAAGTCTCGGCCAGCGGAACCGGCGCGGCATGTTTACCGGCCAATCGAGTGATCGCAAATCCATCTGCAATCGTTGCCCCACCGCCGCCCGCTGCCTCAGGCACCCAGGCCTGGGTTGCGCCGGCATCCTCAAGTGATTGCCACAGTGACGCGGGCCACTGTCCATCCTCAGCCGCATTGATCACGTCAGCAGAGCACTGTTCTTCTAGTAACCGGTCAACTGTTTCAACAATGATCGGGTCGGGTTGAATCATAAACATGCCTGTCGGGGTACGTTAAGTCCGTTCGATTGGCGCTTGAAGCGCGAAACCGGGACAATCAGCATTTTACGCCCTTCAAGCCGACAACGCCGATGACTCGCGCCATTCAATTTGACCCAATTCAATTACCGTCCGCGGCTGAAGCGATGCGTGCGCGTGTGCGGGATTTTCTCGAACAAGAAGCCAGTGCCGGGACCTTTACTCCCAACGGGTTAGGCATGACAGGCCACTCGCCTGAGTTTAGCCAACGATGTGGTGCCGCCGGCTTTATCGGCATGACCTGGCCCCAAAAGTACGGCGGCGGCGAGCGCGGCTTCCTGGAACGGTTCGTTGTTACCGAGGAGATGATTGCTGCCGGGGCACCCGTCTGGGCCCATTGGGTGGCTGATCGACAAAGTGGACCTATGCTGATCCACTATGGTCGCGACGCTATGAAGCGACAGATACTGCCGCGCATCATTGCTGGCGAGTGCTACTTTTGTATCGGGATGAGCGAACCCGATTCGGGATCTGACTTGTTCTCACTGCGCTCACGAGCCGAGCGCGTGACCGAAGGTTGGTCCGTTAACGGTCGAAAAATTTGGACCAGCAACGCACACCGCTCTCACTATATGATTGCACTGCTGCGAACTGCGCCCGCTACTGAAGAAAATCGTCGACATGGGCTGACACAGTTCTTGATCCCAATGGATTCAGCTGGCCTTACT
The DNA here is from genome assembly GCA_022451485.1 of Gammaproteobacteria bacterium. Classification (GTDB taxonomy): domain Bacteria; phylum Pseudomonadota; class Gammaproteobacteria; order Arenicellales; family UBA868; genus UBA11791. Next base: position 19,179 of record JAKUQS010000010.1, on the reverse strand, counting down.
GTCCGACCAATTCATAATCTGACTGGTGCGCACGAGTTCAACGAAGTTACCTTTGACGACGTATTAGTGACCGATGACCACGTGATCGGCGAAGTCGACATGGCCTGGAAACAAGCCACCAATGAGCTGGCCTACGAACGCAGCGGACCCGAACGCTTCCTCGAAACCATTGCCGTGTTACATAGCCTCATTCATGCGGCCGGCCAAGATCCCGAACCCAGAACCGCTGAGGGTATTGGACGACTGGTTGCTCAAGTCGCGACCTTACGACAGATGTCTCTGTCGGTAGCTGGCATGCTGCACGATGGCAAAGTGCCGGAGGTTGAGGCCGCCGTGGTTAAAGAGATGGGAACCAACTGGGAGCAGGCGCTTCCTGGTACGGCTCGCGACCTGGTGCCCGACATCATTGTTGAACCTGGAAACCGCGAGCAACTCGACGAAATACTTCGGCAAGCAACCCTGATCGCACCCAAGCTGACGATACAGGGCGGTACCCGTGAAGTGCTGCGCGGCATTATTGCCCGTGGCCTTGGCCTGCGTTGACCCAACGCGTGAAAGACACTATTCGCGCCCTGTTTTGGCCTCAGTCGATTGCGTTGATCGGTGCCTCGCCAGACCCGCAAATTATTCGCGGACGAATGGTTGAGGCGATACTTGAGCACCCCTTCCCCGGGCCGATTTACGTTGTTAGCCGGACCCACTCAAAGATACGCGGCCTGACCTGTTACCCATCGGTTGAGGCGCTGCCCCAAGCAGTCGATCTCGCCATCATCACGATTCCTGCGATCCATGTTGGCGTAGCACTCGAATCGTGCGCCGTGCGCGGCATCCGCGCGGCCATCGTTATCAGTTCTGGTTTTGCCGAGGAGAAGAGCGAGGTCGGCAAAACCCGTCAGCAGGCAATCAGCGATATTGTGGCTCGCCATCGCATCGCAGTGCTAGGTCCTAACGCAGAAGGTTTCCTGAACGGACAGATGCCGCTGGCCGCTACCTTCAGTCCGACTGTGGTGCACTTCGAGGGAGAACTACAACCGGCTGCTAGCCGCGGCGCGGGTATTGCAGTGATATCACAGAGCGGTGGCGTGGGTTTTTCGTTCTTCAATCGTGGCCGGCCCAAGGGACTGGTGTTCAGTTTTGTGGTCACTACGGGCAACGAGGCCGGTCTTGATGCGCTGGACGTGCTGGAGCATCTCCTTGAGGAGGACAACACACAGGTCATCTTGATGTTTGTGGAAGGCTTCAACCAACCGCAACGCCTCAGGGAAATCGCAACAAAAGCAGCACAACGAAGAAAACCACTGATCGTGGCGAAAGTCGGGCGCTTCGAGGCCGCCTCCGCTGCTGCCGCCTCGCATACAGCGTCGTTGGCAGGCTCGTATCAGGCTTACCAGGCGATATTTCAACGCTACGGCATTATCAGCGGCAGTGATAGTGATCACATGACCGATGTCGCCGCCGGCTTTGCGTACTTCTCTGGCTGCCTGCCACTTGGCTATCGAGTCGGTATCCTGACTCCCTCCGGCGGGGCGGGTGCCTGGTTGGCTGACCAATGCGAAGCACAAGGGCTTAGCGTCCCCGAACTCGATCAGACGACGCGCGATCAGATCGACATAGAACTGCCGGCTTATGGCACATCAAGGAACCCTGTCGATGTCACTGCGCAAGTGATCTTCGAGCTTGGCTATGCACCGATCCTCGAAATCATGTCGGCGTCGCCGGAGATCGATGCGATCCTGGTCGCCGGCTCACTGGCTCACCCCACCTACGTAGAGCGGGATCTCGAGGCACTGATGCGCCTTGGCCAAGCAATCAAGAAACCCGTTGTCTTTTGCGCTTATACCCGAGCACACCCACGGGCCGTGGAACTTCTGGCGCAGGCGGGCTTTCCCTGTCTCGAGAATATGTCTAACGCGGCGCGCGCCATCAAGGCAATGGCCGATTACCAAACCTTCCTGGAAGCATTTGATCCAGCAGACGATCAGCCGCCAGCTCAGACGCAGACTTTGCCCACCCTGGACTCTGATATTCCCTTGTACACTGAGCACGCTGCCAAAGAAATGCTGAGTCAACTCAAGATCTCCTGCCCTCCAGGACGCCTTGTCACATCAGCCGCGGAAGCCGCGGAAGCCGCCGCTTCGTTTGATGGCCCGGTCGCCCTGAAAGTCCAGTCTGCACAAATACCACACAAAACCGAGGTGGGCGGCGTTGTGCTTAATCTCGTCGGCACCGACCAGGTCGCCTCAGGCTACGAAGTGATGATGAACCAAACCAGCCTCCATGCCCCCGCGGCCAAAATCGACGGCATTCGCGTAGAACCGATGGCCCCTCCAGGCACAGAACTGATCGTTGGCATCCACCGCGATGCTGATTTTGGATTACTCCTATCGATTGGCAGTGGCGGCGTGTTAGTCGAAGTAGTCAACGATCTGGTGACCACACCGCTGCCGGTTAACCCACGCCAAGCCCACAGACTGATTAACCAACTGCACTGCCGGTCATTACTAGGGGGTGTGCGGGGCCGTGCGCCAGCTGATATCGACGCACTGGTCGAACTGCTGGTGCGCGTCAGCGATTTTGCTCTTGCCAATGCGCTTATGCTCGACACCCTTGACCTTAACCCGGTTATCGTTCACGACTGTGGTCTGGGCGTCACGGTTAGCGATGCCCTAATTGGTACCCGATCGGGTGATCCGTCGAGTAGCATGACATGCGCTCCCGCCGACTCCAACCATGAATTCCCCCGGAGAATAAAAGATGTCTGAAACAACCGCACAAGGGCTCAGCGTGACGATGACCGACTATGTAGCGATAGTTGAAATTCGTCGGCCCCCAAACAACTTCTTCGACTTCAACCTAATCCGCCAAATTGCAGACACCTACGAATTATTGGACAACGACGATGCCTGCCGCGCCATTGTGCTGTGTTCCGAAGGTAAACATTTCTGCGCAGGGGCCGACTTCTCTGCACGGGAATCCTGGGGGCAGGAACAACTCGATGCTCAGGCCGGCAATCTCTACCGCGAGGCCGCCCGTGTCTTTCGGGCTCAAAAACCGGTAATCGCCGCAGTCCAAGGGGCGGCCATTGGCGGCGGCTTGGGTCTTGCATGCTCGGCAGACCACCGGGTGACCTGCAGGGAAGCGCGCTTTTCAGCCAACTTTTCCCGCCTCGCGTTTCACCAAGGGTTTGGTCTCAGTGAGACCCTGCCGCGTCTAATCGGCCCAACCCAGGCCAGCCTGTTACTACTGACGGGACGACGTGTGCCTGGCGACGATGCCCATGCCATGGGCCTTGCCGATGAACTGGTGCCCCAGGCCGATGTGCGGGAGCGCGCGATGGCCTTGGCCCAGGAGATTGCGGCGTCAGCGCCACTCGCAGTTCGCGCCATTCGCGCAACCCTGCGTGATGGACTCGCCGACGCCGTCATTGCAGCAACCGAACACGAACTCAATCAACAAAGTCAGCTACGGTTAACCGAAGACTTTCAGGAAGGCGTTAGGGCAATGGCCGAACGCCGGGCGCCCCATTTTGAAGGCAGGTAACCGATATTCACGAAACACTGCCATAGGAGCGATCCACGCTACCCGCCGGTGCGCTCAGTCCGGCTATTGGACATCCTTGCGCTACCGGTCCCAGGGGGAACAAATGGTAGAGATAATGTCCGCCACCGCTACTATGAAATTTTTCCTTTAACGCATCATGCAGCTCTCGCAATCGAATCTTCTCAGGCGCATTGCGCATGAAGTACTCCTGTAGCGCCGCAATCAGCGTCCAGTGATCCTCAGTCAACACCAGCAAATCACTAGCAGCCAAGGCCACAGCATGCTCTGGTAACCAACCCGAGGGCGCATGCGGGAAATCGATCAGCGGCGGAATATCACCAGGGTCGGAAGGGGCCTTGGTTAGTTGGGTCATATCACCCCCTGCTTGGGCCCGATCTGGCTATCGATCGGGCCTGTAAACGAAGCACCTCTGCTTGCACTGCCGTCAAATCAGCACCCTCAAGAATCTTGGCCATCCCGTCTCGCAATAACGCCAGCACACCGGCTCGCCCAGGCGCCTTGCACAGCTCGGCACAAGCCGTCCATGACCGTTTCTGCAGCACTCTGGCAACCAACAAATCACAGCATAGCGCCGACAACTTAACCGACCGCTCCTCGCTCGCCAGGGCCCACCACACAGTGGTTTCCAACGACCCCACCACATCCTCGTAGGTTCGGCCCAACAATGCAAAGGCGGCGACATCGCGCCACTGCCGGATATCAGGCATGGCCGGGGCCATTACCCTTTGCCCGAGAACCTCGAGCACGACCTTTGTTGGGACCAAGGTTAACGTGTCCGCCAGTTGGCTTCGAAAATTGCGGGCAAAAACTTCGCTGGCCAATTGCACCAAATCGATGCCATTTGCAGACAAACCCCTCAACATCAACAGCGCATGACTGCCACTGGCTGTTCCCCGCCGCACCCCCAGACGCAATGGCTGCAAGCCGGCGTGACCCCAGAACCGAGTCAGCGCTGGCGTAGCACCAAATGTCGTCCCCACACAATCGAGACCCCGTCCCCGCGAACTCTCTAAAATGAACGAAACGAGCGATGAACCCAACCCACGACCGCGTAACGCCGGATGCACGGCAATGCGTACAATCCGCGCATAGCGCGCTGTCGGGCCCGCTTCAAGACCAAAATGCACAGCGAGCGATTCGGGCAAAAGGTGGCCTCGCGGACGGCGATGACCATCCACGATGGCACTGGCGGTGTCTTGATCAAAATCACCTTCGATCGCCAACAACGCAACGGCCACCACCGTGTCATCAGCAAACATCGCCACAACGCTGACGTTAGGGGCGTCCATAAGATAACGAAGATCATAGGGACGTGTCCGATAATGCGCTTGCACCATTAAACCGAAAACCTGCTCGAGCACATCAGGCTGCGTAGCCAATTCGCCCTGGGAAAGGTACTTTGACTTAACGTCCTCTATCCGCACTCCTCCAACCGATGCACTTTCAGCAATCCGCGCATTCAGCGCCAGCGCCCGAAATAGCCATTCTTCCAACGGATCTCCTGCTGCCCAACGAATGGGTGTATTCAACTGCACTCGACGCCAACCCACGCTGTGCTGATCAAGGTGTTGACTGAAACGTAGCTCAAAGGCACGGCCGCTGCCTTCATAACCGTGCACGGTGGTGGCAAAAGCCAATCGGGAATGTCGACGCAGTATGTCGTGTAATAAAGGGGTCGGAAGGGCAGCCGCCTCGTCGATCATTACCAAACTCGCCGTCAGGGCTTTCGACCGCAATCGTTCCGGCGCCACAAATTCAAGCACGCTGGAAGCAACAGAAAGTTGACCTCCATGAAGCACGGAACCCGGCAACAAACGAGCGGCATGCAAAAAGACGCTGGCCGCCGCTGACCGGCGGGGTGCCGTCACTAGAATATGATGCCCCGGATCACGCAACACTCTAGCGGCGGCAATACCAAGCGCCGCCGACTTGCCGCGGCCACGATCCGAAATCAGCACCGCCGGGCGTCGCCGGTGCCCACGCACCGTGCGCGTGACAGCGGCAACCGCATCGGCCTGATCAGCCGTGACACAGTCCGCATCATGCACCTCACCGGACACGAGCGACGGCGCAGCGGTCAAACCACCTCCGTGAACTTCGTCATGCTGCGACAAAATGATGACGCCACTCGCCTCCAACAAACATCGCTTCAGATGTTCGAACCAGCGGCCACCAACCTCGCCAGCGGTATAACCATGAACCGCCATGCGCTCCTTTGCTGGATCATCAAAGTGCTGCCAGTTATCTAACGCTGGCATCAGCAGAAAAAGCAGGCCGCCACCACGGATACTGCCGCCAACGGCGCCCAATGCATCAATGTCAAACCCTGCAAAGCCATCGAACACGATAACGTCAGTCTCACGGCCAAGGACAGATCGCGCCCTGGACACAGGCAAACGCTCGGCACCGCGCGGCGCATTATCGCTAATCCATAGAACGGTCCCAGGAGCATATCGACGTACATAGTCGGCGATCTGGATACGACCCCAATCGTACTCGCCCGCTAACACGCCAGTGGCGCGATGACGTTGCGTACGGAGCACGCCGTGCATGTGATGGAGTCGTTCCAATTTCGGACACATTAGTCGAGCTGCGCTCCGTTATTATTCTGTCGGTTAAGATTCGGGTAATTTCCCACCCATTAGCCCGATGCCAAGTGAACCCATTGCCCCAATATAACGAGCCATCATCAGCACCCACAAACTGGCCTGACCGCAAGCGTCTTGCACTTTCCATCGTTGTGAACGTTGAGGAGGGAGCAGAACAGTCAGTGCAAGACGGCGATCCTCGACCCGAACCGGTCGATGAACTCGGTGTGGTGTTAAGAAAACCGCAACGAAATTTAGCGAATGAAAGCAACTATCGTTACGGCATTCAGGCAGGCGCACCACGGATTCTGGCACTTCTTGCTGAAAAAAATGTCGTTGCAACCTTTACCTGCGCGGCGCTTAGCCTAGAGCGTGCGCCTGATCTGGCAAAACAAATCGTTGCCAGCGGCCATGAAATCTGCGCGCACGGCCTGCGCTGGACCCACCAGCACCGAATGAACGAGAGCGAAGAACGCGCGTTCATCAAAGCGACCATTGAATCGATCACCACAAGATGTGGCAGTCGGCCACTCGGTTGGTTGTCACGCTATCTCATTACCGAAAACACGCGACGCCTGCTCGCCGAGTCTGGCTTTATCTATCACATGGACGATTATTCTGACGATCAGCCATTTTGGGATACCCAAGGAGACCATTCGATCCTGGTGCTGCCATATGCGCTCGACACGAATGACATGAAACTGTGGGCTTCACCGTCCTATATGCCCGCGGACTGGTTGCAGTATGCAAAAGACACCTTTGACTGTCTTTACGCCGAAGGCGCTGAGCACACTCGTATGATGTCTATCGGCGTGCACTTACGCATTATGGGTCGGCCCGGCCGCATTCACGCACTGGAAAAATTTCTAAATTATGTTGCCCAACACGATGACGTATGGATTGCTCGACGAATCGACATCGCGCGCCACTGGATAGGCACAACAGGAAATCACCGATGACGATTGATGCTATAGAACACATCACACGCCATGTCGTTGAGACAGGCTTTGATGACCTACCGCAAGAAGCGATTGAGGCATCGCAAAAGTTTATTCTCGACTCAATCGGGGTTGGCCTTGCCGGCAGCGGCGGCCCATGGGTGACAGAACTGATCAATGCAATGGGGGCTGCACCTGCCCAGGACTCGGCGCGAGTGTGGGGACAAGATAAGGTACTCGACGCAAGAGCGGCGGCGCTTTGCAACGCTTACCAAATTCACAATGCCGAATATGATTGTGTGCATGAGCAGGCGGTCGTCCACCCCGTCACCGTCGTGCTGGCTGCCAGCTTGGCGGAAATTGATCGCGTACGATCAAACGGTGGCGACGCCATATCGGGGCGCCAACTGGTGCGTGCTGTCACTTTGGGCGTGGACGTTGCCTGTCACCTCGGCGTCTCTAGTGCAAGCCCACTGAAGTTTTTCCGTCCCGGTACCTGCGGGGCATTCGGCGCCACCGCCGCCGTGTCTATCCTACGAGGCTTCGAAACAGAACAATTGATCAGCAGCTTTGGCCTTGCCCATGCCCAACTGTGTGGCACCATGCAAGCGCATACCGAAGGATCGCCGCTGCTAGCCATGCAGATGGGATTTAACGCACGTAATGCCATGACCGCGTGTGACATTGCCCTTCAGGGCATTCCGGGAACCCGCCATATTCTTGAAGGCCCTTTTGGATTCTATGCACTGTTCGAGGGTCAACACCATCTAAACGATGTGCTGCCACAACTCGGCAACATATGGAGAATTACCGAGGTCGCTCACAAACCATTTCCCAGCGGCCGTGCTACTCACGGCATCGTCGATGCCTGCCTGACCCTGCGTAAAGCGCATTCGTTGGCGCACAGCGATATTCGAAATGTCGTGGCCCACGTGCCTTCGTTAACACACCATCTAGTCGGTCGCCCGGTTACCCATGACATGGATATTAACTATGCGAGATTGTGCGCCCGCTTCGTCGCGGCCCGAGCACTCATCACCGGTGAAGTCATCGGCGATGATTTCACTATCGAAGCCCGTCGTGATCCCGTCACACTGGAGTTAGCTCAACGGATCGACATCCAAATTGATGAGAACCCTGACCCCAATGCGTTGAGTCCAATTGAGCTTCACATCGAAAACTACGATGGCACTCGGCTGCATTCAGTGATCGACATCGTCTACGGTCACCCAGACAAACCCATGAGTCGCGAGGCCTGGCTCGACAAATTTCGCAACAATTGGCGGCGATCCTTAGCGCCACTTAGCGACAACGCTTGCGAACGAGTCATCGAACGTCTCGATTCATTGCCTGCTGTGACCAACACAGCTGACATCATCGACGATCTGGTGCCTTGAGCATCTACTTCGAACAGGCACAGCCTGCGGCCCTGCTCGACGCCTACCCCATTGGAGCGGCTTTTCTCGAGGGGCCGGCCGCGCTTAACGCGGGACAATTACACGAGCTACAGGAAAAGCGCTTCGCCCGCGTGATTGAACGTGCGTGGCAAGTGCCCTTTTATCAACGACATTGGCGAGAGGCGGGGCTGAACCCCGGCGACATCAAAACACTCAACGATCTGGCCAAAGTACCCGTGTTTTCAAAAAAAGACTTGATGGCAAGCGTCGAACACTCGCCGCCTCTGGGGGATTACCACGGCCTCGCAGGCCAACCCCATCGCGCCATTTTACATACGACCAGTGGCACCACCGGTGCTCCTCAGCCATTGTTTTTTAGTCCACGCGATCGTGAAATTCAAAACATACTGCTGGCACGCGCCTACCTTTTGCAAGGACTGCGGCCAGATGATGTAGTTCACTCAGTCTATGGATTCGGCATGGTGAATGGGGGGCATTACATTCGGGAGGCCATTCTTCATTACACCCAAGCTTTGCTACTACCCGCTGGTACCGGTGCGGAAACGAGAAGTCGTTTGCAAGTCGACTTGATCCACCGCTTCGGTGCGACGGTGCTAGTTGGCTTTTCTGATTTTCTCCGCAAACTCGCCGTAGTCGCAAAAGAGGCGGGCCTGGAACCCGGACGCGATTTAAAGGTCAGAATGATTTGCGGCCATCTCGATCATGCGTCGCGAGCCGATCTGAGCGATCTGTGGGGTGGTGCGGACACCTTCGACTGGTATGGCGTCGGCGATACCGGCATCATCGCGGCGGAAGGACCGCACCAGAATGGACTGTATGTGTGGGAAGACGCGCACTTCGTCGAGATGCTCGACCCAAAAACTGCACAACCTGTTGCCGATGGCACGCCCGGCAATATCTGTGTGACCGTCCTTTTCAAAGACACGATTTATCCCATCATTCGGTTTGACACCCAGGACCTCTCAACACGATTGCCCCCGGACCCTACAAGCGGTATTGGCTTTCGACGGATCACCGGTTTCGGTGGGCGTAGCGATAACATGGTGAAACTGCGCGGCATCAATGTTTATCCCACCGCGATCGGACCGCTGCTGCAAACACTCAATGGATTCACAGGAGAATACATCTGTCGTCTCAATGAGGCACGCGATGAAATGACGGTGATCACCGAGTACGCTGGCACCGACACGCGGGCAAAAGATCAGCTCGCACAGCATCTGCGGGAAAAACTAGGCGTTCGGGTTACCGTTGAACTCGTCGCTCCGGGGCAAACTGCCTCGCTGACGGGCCTAGAAGATCGACAGAAGCCACAGCGATTAATTGATGAACCAAGATGACATCCACAAAGCCTCGCTAGGGGCACTGGTTATCCAACTGGAGAACCATTCACTTTCTTCAGAAGATTTAGTCAGTGCCTACCTGTCTCAGATTGACCAACACAATAAAAAAATTAACGCAGTGATTCACGTTGACCAAACGGGTGCCGCACGCGCGGCATTTGACTCAGATCAACGTCGAGGGAAAAAACAAAACTTCGGTGCCCTAGACGGCATCCCCATGGTCGTTAAAGACAACATTGATGTAGCGGGTTTGCCCACCACAAACGGGCTTGGACAATCGGTGGTCGCCGAGCGTGATGCCCACGTAGTAACTCAACTAAAGGCACACGGTGTCATCATCCTTGGCAAAGCCAACATGGATGAGGGTGCGCTAAGTGCGCTATCCGACAACCCTCACCACGGCCGAGTACAAAACCCGTTGGCTGACGGCTTTACCCCTGGCGGTTCCAGTGGTGGCTCGGCCGCTGCCGTGGCAAGTAACTTCTGCGCGGCAGCGCTGGGGACGGACACCCTGGGCTCAGTCCGCTTACCGGCAGCCTATTGCGGTTTAGTCGGACTGAAGCCCAGTTTAGGTGCTATTTCTAACCTCGGCATTCGCGTTCTCGGCCAGTCCCTTGACTGCACCGGACCGATCACGCGGACCGTGGCGGACAGCAAAATGGTGATGCAATGCCTACTACCATCAGCCCCAACTCAGACGACATCACTAGCTGATCCGCTTCGCTGGTCTCACCTGAGCGAGATCGACGAGGCACTGTTAACGCCAGCCGTCGCCTCAGCATACCAACAGGCTCTAAGCCAAATTCAACAATGGCAGCCAATGAGCCATATCGCGGAATTACCCGACTGGAATCCGGGGGCTGCGCGCCGCGCAGCCCTGCTGTTAATCGAGCACGAGGCGGCAGAGCGATGGATGTTCGACCTCTCCCATCATCGGCACGCGTTTTCTGAACCCTTGATCAAAATGCTTGAATTCGGTCGCAATGCCAGTACACATCAGCTCGACAAAGCCCGCGTCGCTGTTAACAAGGCCAGTCAGGCAGTGCGCAATGCCCTAACAACGATCGACCTCATCGTGGCACCAACAACGCCGCAGAACGCGTTCAGGTTTGATGAGCGGTCGCCAGCTAATCAGGCTGACTTCACAGCCTTGGCCAATTTTGCCGGCTGCCCATCGATCTCTATTCCCTGCCCAGTTCCCACTGGGGTACTGCCTGTGGGACTCCAACTGATCAGTCGTCCGGGGACGGACCACTGGTTAATAGAGATCGCCGGCATCATCGAAAACCAATTAACGAAATGACAGGCCGACACCCATGCCCATTGCAGATTTAAATCACCACACCATGTACTACGAGGTTCACGGACAAGGCATCCCTGTAGTGTGCTCAGGCGGCTGGGGCACATGGTGCCACGGTGGGAAACGCCATTTACCTAGCGGCCTGTTAGAGCACTTTCAAGTGATCATTTTTGATCACCGGGGCATTGGCGAGTCGAATGATCAACCCTCGGTTGAGGCGACGACAGCCCTCTATGCGAAGGACGTGCTGGCGCTGCTTGACCATCTGGCGATCAAACAAGCGCATTTTCTCGGCATTGTCGGCATCGGTGCATGCATCGGACAGGAACTTGCCCTTCTCGCCCCGAATCGTGTGCGCAGCCTGGTCAATTCAGGCACCTGGGCCCGCGCGGACAGCCATTTCCGCGCCAAACTCACTTTGTGGCTCGATTTACATGAGCAACTCGGATTTGAAGCCTTCCAACAATGTGTGGTGCTGTCGGCATTTGATGCCGAATTCTTTAATCGGTATCAGGACAAACTGCTTGGCCCTAGCGGGGGCTGGTCGGAACTGCGGGAAAACTTGATAGCACAGCAAAGACTGACCCACGCTGCGCTCACCCACAATAGCGTCGAGCGGCTCGCCAATATCACTGCACCCACGCTAGTGTTTCACGCGACCCATGATGAAATCACCCCACCCCATCTGAGTACAGTGGTTGAAAAAGGTATTGCCGGTGCAAGGGGTGAGTGGCTGACCGGTGCCGGCCACGTCATCACGATGCGCGAACAACGCGAAGCATTTGCAACCGCGATCATTAACTGGCTCCAGCAACACTGAGGTCGATGGAAAAGAACTAACACCACCAGCGCGTGCTATGTTGGTCACCCTATTCTGGCTTCCCCCACCTAGCGGCACGGCAGGGAATGGGTGGGCTTGTCTCGTCAGCAGCACCGGTCATCGTTATAGTTGTTCTAAAGGCGTCACAGGAACCACCATGGCGAGAAAAATTGCAGGAACTCCCCTAGGGGAAGTCTTGATAGAGCTACGTCACCAAGCCGAGTCACGTCTCGACACACTAGGCCTTCCAAGTGCTTGGCCCGCGTTTCTCAGCCTGCTCCGGATCACGGAAAAAAATGAGACCGAGCAAACAGCCCGCTCGCTGTTTTTCCCCCGAGACGAAGCCACTCGCACAGCCAGATTGTTATTCGAGACTTACCAACTTGAAAACTGGCTTGCCACCAATGAAGCGGAGCGTGCCGTTACCAGTGCTTTGCGGATGACTGAATTAGCTGATCGCTCCAGCCTCAACAGCCGGCGTGCCAAGCAAGCTCTGCGCGAATTGCATTACACTACACGCAGACTGCCGGTTACTCGAACCGACATTCGCTGGTGGCGCAAGACAGGCAGCGCCATTCGTAAGAACAACCCGGCGTTGTCAACGATCGAAGTTGCTCGCCGCATCGACCCCGTGCGCTATCACACGGTGCGCAAATACCTTTGAGGTATCTTGGCAGACTGTAGTCGACTCTAGCGCGTCGACCAAACTGATCTGTGGTCACCCCTGCTCTATAGAAAGAGCTCGCTACGGTAAAGGAAGGTACTCGATTGAAACGGATTTTCCCTGGTTATTACATTGTTGCAGCGAGCTGTGTCGTACAAGCCACTTACCTTGGCGCATTCTTCTCTTTCGGCATTCTCTTCCCAGCCTTCGAGGCTGAATTCGGTTGGAACCGAGAGACCATCTCCGGCGCAGCGTCTCTTAACTTCCTAATCATGGGGGTGAGCGTGATCTTGCTGGGCCGATTGACTGATCGAATTGGGCCACGCTGGGTGTTAGCTCTAGCCTCGGCGGTCTATGGCCTGGGCTATCTGCTTTTGTCACAAACCCATGCGGTATGGCATCTGTATCTCTTCTTTGGCGTTTTGGCCGGCATCAGTATCGGTGCAGACGATGTTTGCACCCTGTCCACCGTTGCACGGTGGTTTGTTAAACGTCGCGGTCTGATCACCGGCATCGTCAAATCAGGCGCCGGTGTCGGTCAATCGCTAATGCCGATTGGGGTCGCCATACTGATCGTGACATTTGGCTGGCGCACCGCGTGTGTAGTCATTGGTTTGTCGCTACTTGCCATGGTGCTGGTGTCTTTGATGTTAAAACGGGACCCAGCCCTACTTGGACTGCAACCCGACGGCGTTGAATTGGCACCCAACGACGCCACCGAGCTGAACTCTGCGACGGCCATACCAGAACACGGTATCAGCCTACGCGAGGCATTAAAAACACATCAGTTGTGGCTGTTGTGCATCGGTAAATTTGCTGACTTTTACTGTCTGATGACGATTGTCATTCACATTGTTCCCCACGGCATAGATGAAGGCCTTGCACCTGCAGCGGCCGCTCGAATCCTCGCCATTATCGGCATCGTCAGCATTATCGGAAGAATTGCAGTCGGTACCCTATCCGACCGCTTCGGTTCAAAACGAGCAATCCAAGCCTGTTTTAGCCTGTTGTTTGCAAGTTTTGTTTTTCTGCAATGGCTGGATAACCCAAATCTCTTATTCGTCTTTGCAGTGGTCTACGGCATCGCGCACGGCGGCTTTTTCACCGCTACTTCGCCGTCAGTCGCGGAATATTTCGGCACGAGATCCCACGGTGTGATTTTTGGCACCTTGGTGTTCTGCGGCACTCTAGGAGGCGTAATCAGTCCAGTACTCGCCGGTCGATTTTTCGATACTACGGGTAGTTACGACGTTCCGTTTCTGATCCTAACCGCTTTCAGCGTGATTGGGTTTGCAGTCATCAGTCAGTTACGACCCCTCGCAGTCGCATCGGATCATGCTTAATCTAAAGCTGCTCGGCTGTTCCGCTTACTCGCTATAGCGATCATCCGGCAAGGTTGAAAGCAGTACTACCATCGCCTCGATGGTAGCCTCCAACGTGCGTTCGGTATCGACCGACTCCGGACTCTCGTGCGCAAATTCGGTTTGCCCCAGCAAACGGTAAACCGCTGCCGCCCCTTGATGAAACCCAGGCGAAAGTCCCACCGACTCAAAAGTCGCCGCAATCTCTTCCATCTCTCCGACCCAACGATGTGCGTTGGCCGGAAGCGCGGGGATGCTGGCGTGCATCTGGCGCAGGACGTTCTCCTGACTAGTTGCGAGTTCTGCAGTGAGCGCCTCGTCAACACCCAGCGCTCGCGCCGCAGTCAACAACGCCACCTGCAGCGTGGCAGTGCCCTTGGTCAAGGCCGCGTAACACATCTTGATGCTTGACGCATCGCCCACACGATCCCCCATCACTTTAACGGTAATCTCGTCACCATCGAGCGCGCTTAGCACATGGGCACCCGGGCCCGAAACATAGAGTCGAGGGGGCAGTCCGCGACCCGGCGGCGGCCCAATGATCGATCCGTCAATGAAGGATGCGCCCGCATTCACAATCTGCTTTTCGATCCGTTGAGTGGTCTGCGGCGCTATGGCGTTGCAATCGACAAACGGGGTGTCAACGCCCTGTGTCGAGATAACGCGGGCCACCGCCCGGGCAACGCGCTCTGCCTCGGCAGGGACCAAAATCGAAAGGACAATATCAGCCTCAACGACCAGTTCGTCTAAGGTTGGCACCATCCGGAATCCGCCCCGTTGGGCTAACTGTTGAGTTCGTGCGCTTCGCCCCGCTAAGCAGGTGGTGATATCAAAACCGGATCGACCAAGCGCTGCCCCTATCCCATGCCCCATATCACCCGGACTTAGGATAGCAATCGTATGCAGCGCCAAGCTTTTATGTCCGTAGCTGCAAGCGACGCCGCAACCCGCACCATCGGGCCGCACTGATGACCTGCGTTATCTTTCGTCTCACACTAACGCCTAGCCATCTCACCCCTCATGGGCTTTGATCTCAATTTCGATAAAAATAAGTTCCTGATCGCCGGCATTGATTACATTGTGCTCCACACCAGCTTGTCGGTAATACGACTCCCCCTGAACCAGCGTCGCCGATTGCTCGCCTGCAGCGCCAACCAACAACAGTTCACCGTGGGTCTGAGGCACAACCACGTAATCCCAGCCATGCCGATGCCAACCCGTCTCAGCCCCCGGGGCAAATTGATATTCGGTGACTCTCACGCGGTCATTGTCGACCTGAACACGCGCATTCGCTGGCGCACGCTGATCTGATGATGTTTTATCGTTCACGCTTCAGTAACCTCCCACTTAGGCTGTGCACCGGGTTGGGGCTGCGCCATTCGTTCCAGTAGCCGCTGTGGCTCTGAGTCAATCAGTAATTGGTCGAGATGGCGTTGTTTAACGAACCCCTCTGTCACCGCGCTGTGCAGAAAGTCGACCAATCCCTGGTAGTACCCCTCTGTGTTCAACAAAGCACAGGGTTTTTGGTGGAACCCAAGTTGCGCCCAAGTCAATGCTTCAAACATCTCTTCAAGCGTGCCAATACCGCCCGGTAGGGCAATGAATCCATCGCTAAGTTCGCTCATGGTGGCTTTTCGTTCATGCATGGTCTCAACAACGTGAAGTTCGGTCAGCCCTGGATGAGCAAGTTCTTTCTCCACCAATGATGTCGGTATCACACCGATCGCCTCGCCACCATTTGCCACCACAGCGTCTGCCACCGTACCCATTAATCCAACGCACGCGCCGCCATAAACAAGCGCGACTCCTTGCGAGGCCAGTGACTCGCCAAGCAACACGGCCGCAGACCGATACGCCTCCTGGCGTCCTGGACTAGAGCCACAAAATACACACACCCGTCTCATCAAACCCGATGACCTCCTTCTGTCCCACGTTACATCTTCACCGTCATCCGAGCAGCCTGCAAGATCGCGTGTAACCCGGAACCGAGTTGCGGAGGATAGCAAATCATCCGCAACTCACTCACATGGATTTCCTATCTAAGAATAAAAGCGCTGCGTTAGCGAGCTCTCAAGAAAAGGGTCAGGCCATGCACAGTTTCTATTTACTCCCTGCAATGTCCTGCAACTGATCCCCTGGTTGAACAGAAAAATGACCATGAGATTGCTACACTTAAAAGTCCCAACACCCATCGATAAATCATTCTCAACGGCCCATGCAAAAACTATTCGGCAAAACCGCCCTGGTCACCGGGGCCAGCGCAGGAATCGGGCAGGCCACTGCAAGCGCACTGATTGCTGCCGGTGCCCGCGTTATTTGTTCGGCTCGGCGCCTGGCACGGTTGGACTCTCTGGTCGCAAAACTCGGAGCAAACGCCATTGCGCTGGAGCTCGATGTCTGCGATGCAGCGTCGGTCCATTCACTTGATTCGCGCCTGCCGGATCAATGGCGTGGAATCGACATCCTCATCAACAATGCCGGTCACGATGCCGGAGGTCGGCGGCCCTTTCACCAAGGATCGATTGACGAATGGTCGGCGATTATCGAAACCAACGTGATGGGTCTTGTTCGAGTCACCCACAAGGTAGTCGAAAACATGGTGTCACGAAACCGCGGGCATATCGTGAATATTGGATCGATCGCAGGAATCCAACCCTATGCTACCGGTACTATCTATTCAGGCAGTAAACACGCCGTACACGGCTTCAGTGAATCGCTTCGTCTCGATTACGCCGGTACGGGCATTCGGGTCACTGAGATCCTACCGGGGTTGGTTCGAACTGACTTCGCAATGACTCGCTGGAACGATGATGTCAAAGCCGCGGCTTTCTACGACCAGACAGAGCAATGTCTCACCCCCGAAGATATTGCCGAGACAGTGGTGTTTGCGCTCGAGCAACCCCCCCATGTTGTGCTCTCTCAGATGGTGGTCCTACCCTCATCGGGTTGAGTGCCCCTACCACGTCGGTAAATGACCACACCGGCAATGACGATCAGTCCGATACCTAGCCACATCGACAGATTGGGGAAATCATTCCACACCAGGTAACCGAGAGCGACAGCAACCAGAATGCCGCTGAAGTTAAAAGGAGCAATGAACGAGAGCTCTCCCATGCGGATTGCCATGACCAAGCAGGGCACGGCCAGCGTCAGGCACAGTGCGCTGAGCACCACCCACAGGCCGTGTGAGGCAGTGAGGGGGTGCCAGTTAAAAGGAGCGAACACTGCCCCAGCGAGCGACACCAGGACCATCGTTACCAACATGATCTGTAACGGATGCAGCTGCGGGTCAATGTAACGCGTGACAAGATCGCGGGATGCCCCGAATACAGCAGCTAATAGCGGCAATACCACGAACCCATTCCAATGCGCGTCCCAGGGCTGAACCACCAAAACAATGCCCGCGAATCCCACTACCACCGCAAACCAACGACCAGCGTTGACCCGTTCGCGGAGCACAATCATCGCCAACAATGTCAGGAGAATCGGTGAAGTCCATGCGAGGGTTGCGGCGACCGGCAGCGCCAAGAATGATAGGCCAATGACATAGCACACAGCACCTGCGCCGTCGCAACCACTGCGAAGTAGATTCCAACCCTGCAGGAGGCGGCGATCCCACACTCGATATCCGAACAGCGGAATCAGAAAAACCAACAACAGCACCGCACATACACCACGCAGCAACAGTAGCTGGCTAATGCTGATGGTATCCATTAATTGCTTGATGATGGCATCGTTAACTGCAATGCCAGTCATTGCCACAATCATTAGCGCTGCTGCGCGTTTGTTTTGCGTCACCGAACCACCTTGAGGCAAAGCGACGAAGTATAGTCGCGGCTTTTAGAAGAATTGTGTCAACGAGAAATATGTTTTCTCTGCGTAGTTACCTTAATCTACTAAGTCACCATCGCCAGATACTCGGGATGGGTGTCGTCTTGACGATGGCCTCGAGTTTCGGGCAGACCTACTTCATTGGTGTGATTGGGCCTCACATCCAGGCTAGCCTATTTCTCAGTCACACCGAGTGGGGCACCATCTACATGGCCGGCACCCTGCTGAGCGCGCTGATATTGCCCTGGACAGGCGCTCAGATTGATCGCTTCTCCCTGACCCGTTGCACCCTGCCAACCTTGTTATTACTGGTGCTGGCCTGTGCCGTAATGGCCACTGCAACGTCATCATTGATGCTGCTGGCGGCCATCTTCCTGCTTCGACATAGCGGCCAGGGACTCATGAATCATATCGCCATCACCACGGTAGCCCGGCGCTTTCACGCCGAACGAGGGAGAGCGATCGCGATCACCACCCTTGGCATGGTCCTGGGAGAGGCCGTATTACCCGTGATAGCCGTTGGCACCCTTACCATCGTCGGCTGGCGCGGCACCTATGCGAGTGCCGCTATCTTGCTAACGATTGTTGTCTTTCCTATCGTTGTGTGGCTACTTCAATCGGTTGTCAAAATACCGGTCAGTGACACACTTTCCACGCCAATTGCCGATACGGCGACTGCTAGCAAGGCCACTCTACCGGGCTGGACTCGAAGACAAGTTTTGCGTGATGTCACTTTTTATCTGCTTTTACCCGGAGTGCTCGCCCCAGCCATCATCGTCACTGCAATGTTTTTTCACCACCTTAACCTGGCTGATGCCAAAGGCTGGTCACACACCTGGATCACAGGCAACTATATTTTCTACGCAGTGACGGCCGTCGCAACCACCCTGGTGGCGGGCCCTTTAATAGACCGACTGGGCGCAGTCCGCCTCACACCATTCATGCTCGTACCATTGGCCGCGGCACTAATGATGGCCGCCCTTTTCAATGCACCCTGGGTAGCCACAGCGTATCTCATCCTTGCCGGCGTCAGTTCGGGCATTAGCCAGTTGTCAGTTGCGGCCCTGTGGCCAGAACTTTATGGCGTAGCCCACCTAGGCGCAGTGCGCAGCTTAGCAGCAGCATTGAGTGTTTTCGGGTCAGCGCTGGGCCCGCCCATCGTGGGCGCCTTAATGGATCAAGGTTTTACCATGGAATATATCTATACCCTATTTGCGCTTTATTGCTTCGTTGGAACGGCCCTGATTGTCGGTGCGCTCAGGTATCGACACAACACATTACAGGAACCTTCAACCCGTTAATCAGTGCGTGCTAGCACATAAATCACCGCCGAGGATAAAGAGACCGGATATACGTGA
>JAKUQS010000001.1 GCA_022451485.1 Gammaproteobacteria bacterium | reverse complement strand
CAGAACGGTAGTAAAACGGTGTGGTTATTGTAAGGACGAGGTGGCGATGGAACACCTGTCAGGCTTGGGAGACGGTTTTCTGTAAAGGCAATGCCCGTGCCGGCTACATAGGACCGCTTCTAACTTTGGCACACGGAGCTCTTTGAGCACCCTCACAAGGGTTAAACCGAGATCTCATCGAGCGCTTCTAGCACTGGGGCCAAGGCTTCGATCGTCTGGCAATTTGTCGGTTCTAGACAAATCTGCACCTGTGACGCGCCGGCTATTTGGTACTGATTTAGCTCTTCGGCAATATCTGCCGGTTGCCCCGTCAAGGGAATCAATGGGCCTTCCCCGGCGTAGCTGTTCGTGGGTAGCCTATCCCACCAAGGGTCGGCTGTAGAGTCAGCTAGCAAAACAGTGGCAGTCTTCTCGAGCGATGTTGGCTCCCTACCTTCGTGCCGACAGGCTTCTAAAAGTTCCGCTAAGACTTTTTTAAATCCGTCTACCCGGTTTCGAGTGTTGTCGTAATAGACGTTGAAAATGTCGGCATGGCGGGCTGTTAGCCGTTGCATTCGGGTAGATCCCGCGTTTGTACCAATCAAAATGGGCGGCCCATTGGCGCGAGGGCCGCGTGGGCGAAGTTCGCATTCACGCGCTCGATGATAGGTGCCTTCGAAATCGACGGCGCCTTCGCGCAGTAGGCCGCACAATATTTGGATGGCTTCCTCGAATCGACTGACCTTGTGTCCAAACGGGAATCCATAGGCGTCAAATTCACGTTTATGATACCCAGACCCCACACCTAAAATCAGGCGTCCCTGGCTGATTTCTTCCACCGTGTCAGCCATCTTTGCGAGCAGGGCGGGATTGCGCCAACCCATCGCCAGCACTAATGTCCCTAGCTCTACACGTTGCGTCGTAGCGGCCAGGGCCGACAACAGCGACCACACTTCCCAAACACCTCTAGGCTTCTCTTCGCCCTGAAGCTGGTACATCAAATGATCCACTAGCCACAGGGAATCCAAACCAATGTCCTCGCCTAGCGTTGCCATTTCGGTAATCTGTGACCACCCGCGCACGCCAGGACCACGTACACCCTCGGTTTGTGGCAGCATGAGTCCTACTTTTAGCTTCCGACTACCTGCGGCAACAGTCACAATATTTTCTCCAAAAGGGTTTGATTTGCGTTTGGTGCACCAGAACGCGGGAGTTCAATTCGGTCTTTTTGGTCGCAAAAGTCGTCTCGACGGACCCGTACTTTAAGGACATCGGCAATACGCAGCATCAAAGTGAGCGACAGTCTTCTTTATGGGCGTATCAGCAATTGCAGAAAACCGCGCAAAGGGTGGTAGCCAGGGGTGGAATCGAACTACCGATACGGGCATTTTCACTCCCTTTGTCTACCGCTACCAACCGCATAAAACCTGGTAGAAACCAAGCATCCTGACCCTACGCTTGGACATAACTGGACCTGACGGGACACCAGTTAGCGAGCTTTTAGCAACGGAGGCAGTCGGTAGTTGTGTGACTGCTGTAGGGAGATCCTTAGTTCTACCGCGGAGGCAAACCATACTCGAAACTGCGATTTATCCGGATTGCACCTTTTGCCGTTGCGCTGCAGTAGCACTCTGATCAATCATCGGTTTAGCGCTTTCATCGATGACGACCCCATATATCTGAAGGGCATGAGCAATTGTAATTCGTCCTTCAAGAAAGTCGTCCAAAACATCGGTTGGATCTCTATCCAGAGGACTACCATACCCACCTCCGCCAGCCATTATGTGACAAAAGCGATCGTTAGCCTGGAGGTAAACAGGCTCAGTCATTGTTGCTGGGAGGATTGACTCATCGCTATCACCCTGGTTGATGATATTCCAGGAAGGGGCGCCCGTTGAGCCGCCATATAAGCCATGTGGCGGGTAAGTGCGCTTATCAGACCTCACAACGAGTAACGTTTCATCAACAAGCGCACGAAATTCCCGAAGAATTGAGTTACCGCCGCGAAATTTTCCCGCTCCACCCGTATCAGGCACCAAACCATAACGCTCGATACGCAACGGGTACTCCGCCTCGATCATTTCGATCGGCGTATTGGATTGATTTGCGCCCATATGGGGAACTCCGTCTTGGCCATCATGGCTTTGTGCGGCCCCCCAGACGCCCATGAAGGTTTCAGCATAGATAAACGGTTTACCATCATGCCACCCTGCTAACGTCGGCAAAGTCGAGCCCCCGGTAGAGTCCGCAGTTACTCGTTCAGGAACAACCTGCGCCAAGGCTCCAAAAAGACAATCGATACATCGATACCCTGTGATAGCACGTGAACCGCAGGCCGATGGGGGCCTTGGGTTTACCAAAGTGCCTTCGGGAGCAAAAACCTTTACCGCGCGTTCGAACCCATAGGAAGTTGGGACATCCACCTCCATTATCGATCTAAGTGCCGCAAAACAAGCTGCTTTCGTAAACGGTAATGTGGCGTTGATGCCCCCCTTGACTTGCTCCGAGGTTCCCGTCCAATCAATATACACTTCGTCACCAGAAAACGTGATGGCGACTTTGATGTCGATTGCTTCGGGGTCCGCTCCGAGGCCATCTAGGTGATCTGAAAATGAATACGTGCCATCAGGAATTTTTTCAAATTCTGCGCGTGTTAATTGTTCTGTGTAATCATGCAATTCTTTCCCGTATTCAAACAATACGCTGAGGCTATAACGCTCAATTAGCTCCTTTAGGCCACGCTCACCCGCACTGCAAGCAGCGATTTGAGCGTCCAAGTCACCGATCAATTTGTCAGGTAAACGAACATTTAACTTGATAATGTCCCATATGGAATCCATCCGTTGACCAGCAGAGAATACTTTTACAAATGGCAACCGAAGTCCTTCTTGGTAAATCTCTGTAGAACCAAGAGAATTACTTCCGGGAACTAAACCACCTACATCACACTGATGCGCCAAGGTCACGGCCCAACCCGCAACTATCTGATCAGAAAATATTGGCTTGATAATGTAAATATCGGGAAGATGCATCCCATTTGCTTCGTAGGGATCATTAGCAATAAACAAATCACCATCCTGAACATTGTCTCCATACTGCGTGATCAGGCGACTCATGGCATCGTAGAAACTCCCGAGGTGCCCCGGATTTGTTAATCCTTGAGCCAGTGTCTGGCCGTTGTGATCACAAAGAGCCGTTGAAAAGTCCATAGAGTCACGAACAATGGATGAATGCGACGTTCTAAGGATAATGACCGCCATTTCGTCTGCAATGGTTTCAAAAGCGTTTTTCAAAACCTCTAGTTGAATCGGGTCTACCCGCTTAGACACACCTAGGTTATCGCTCAATTCGCTTTCACCTCTATTCTTATGTTGCCGTATTCATCCAAGGCTGCGGAACAGTCGGGAGGAACTAGACTTGTACATTCAGACTCTTCGATGACAAATGGGCCACTCCTCGATCGAATATCGAGATCACTGCGATCGATAATTGGGGTTTTGACTTCACCGAGGACTGGGCCAAAATATACAGTTCGATCCTGTTGAGGCAATTCTGTATCACTGACGCGAACCAGCGTAAGTTGCTTCTGCTTAAATTTCTCTAATTCTGGCAGCAAAGCAATGCCTTTTACTCGAAGAGTGACTGCCTGAACCGCATTCTTGCCTTCACCTGCATGACCATAAGTTGACACGTGGGATGCAACAAATGCTTTTGACAGGCCATCTATGTCGTCTTGATTAATCTCGCCATCGGGAAGGGGGACTGATAGCTCATAAGCCTGTCCTACGAATCTCATATCCAAGTACCGCTCAAACGATATCTGCGAGCGATCCCGATCTAACTCAACCAACACTTTTTCTTCAAGTCTTCTGATCGCCTGTGTCAAGGTAACGAGCTTAATATCATGAGTGCGTACTAAAAAAGCAGATGAATGTTCTATCTCAATGTCGGCAAGCAGTAACCCCAAAGCACTAAATATTCCAGCTGCGGGTGGGATAACAACCTCTCGCATTCCGAGTGCCTGAGCAAGCCCAACAGCATGCACACCACCGCAACCTCCAAACGCTAATAAGGAGAAGTCGCGGGGATCTCTGCCACGATACGTCGAAACGGTTTTAATCGCACGCATCATTAATGCATTTGCGACGACATGGATACCGTATGCCGATGCAAGGTATGACTGATCAAGTGGATTCGCAATTTGTTCGCTAATTTGAGATCGGCTAAGCGCGCCATTAATTGTCACGCGACCTGATGCCATTGCAGTGGGATTCAGGTATCCGAGTACAACGTTTGCATCCGTGACAGTGACCTTGTCGCCGCCATTGCCATAACAAATCGGACCGGGAGTTGCCCCGGCACTCTCTGGGCCAACGCGAATCAAACCTCCTGCGTCTAAATGGACAATACTGCCTCCTCCAGCGCCAACTTCTGCCACATCTACGACAGGAATCTTTAGGGCATAGCCGCCTCCCATAACCAACGGGCCACTTAGAGAAATGCCACCACCAACTTCGAAATCTTCGGCTCTTTGTACTTCTCCAAACTCGACGATTGACGCCTTCGCAGTCGTACCCCCCATATCCAAAGTAAGTAATCTATCCAACCCGCAACGAGCACCATGACGTGCTGCTCCAATCACCCCTGCCGCAGGGCCACATTCCACAATATGTGCCGGTCCATTCATCGCAGCTTCAAGATCACACAAGCCTCCCCCAGAGCGCATCACCATGATTTGGGACTGCACCCCAGCGGCTTCGAGTTTGTCTTTGAGCGAGCCCAGGTATCGGCGAACAGGTGGTCCAACATACCCGTTGATTACAGTGCTACTTGTACGTTCATACTCGCGAATCTGTGGAAGAACATCAGATGACAAAGTCACAAAACATTCTGGGAATGCATCTTGTATTCGACGACCAACCAGCTGTTCATTATCCGAATTCACATACGCATTGATAAAGCAGATCGCAATGGCTTCAAAACTCTCAACTTGTAATTGATCAATAAGATCTGTAATGGCGTTTTCATCGATTGGCGTGATTACGTTACCAGCAGCGTCGATACGTTCAGGAATCTCATACCGATACCTACGCGGGACTAATGGGCGCGGTTTTACATACAGTGGCTCATAGAGTTTAGGAACCCGAATTCGGCGAAGCTCTAGTACATCGCGAAACCCTTTAGTCGTCACAAGGGCAGTGCGCGCTCCTTTGTTTTCTAATATCGCATTGGTCGCGACAGTACACGTGTGCAGAATCTGATCAAATGAGGAGATTTCAACACCAGCCAGCCCTGCTGCAGCTTTGATGCCATCAAAGACCGCTTCCGAATAATCGTGGGGCGTCGATCTTAATTTGAAGGTATGCAGTCGCCCCTCAGAATCCGCTACGGCAACATCCGTGAATGTGCCCCCAATGTCGGCCGCCACCCTATAACTCATGATCTCCCTCTAGTGTCTGCTTTGTTATTTTAATTACGGCACGAAACGCCTAAATCATTAAAGAATTATTGGATCACATTGCCTTCGACGGTTTTTCGAGGGCAGGGTAAGTCGTCGACGTTCCCCAAATCACTAAAATGCAATTACCCACCTAAGGTTCATGTCCTTTCACAAAAAAATGACTCTAGAGATTGAGATGGATAACGACGTAAAGAGATCACCTCGAAGACGAATACCACCCTTAGTTTGCTGCAAGCTATTCGTGTAGTTACTTCGTGACAACATTCAGATCCGTGAACAACCCATGTCGAAAAATCTGTGAAGGGCGCTTCCAATTACGATAGGTAGGCATAACAGAGTCTTTTTATCATAAATATAAAGAGTCTCAAACTAGAACCATCAATCTGACACAGCATGTCCAGTATTTGTTCCGATAACCATATTCGACTACTCTGCATTTTCGTGGATAACAATTTATTTCTATAGGATCACTGTAATGACCACAGAACGAACGGTAATTGTCGTACGTACAAACCCTCCTGGTGATGATGAAATTGAATGGAATGATTGGTATGAAAACGTACACATAGCCGCACGACTAGAGATTCCTGGATTTTTGTTGATTCGTCGCTTTCAACTAAGCAGCGGATTGCCGGACACCTTTGCATTAGACGGTCCTCGATATCTTGCTGTCTACGAAGTTGAGAACGCTGGTGTGTTGGCTAGCGATCCCTACCTAAAACTGACGAAATATGAGGCTGAAAGAGCCGAAGACAGCTTTGAAAAACGCACCCGCTCACACCCCGACAACTCGCGTGGTATTTTTAGCCAGATTTTCCCTGAGGAGAACTATGTCCATCCGAATAATGCAAACTATCTGTTAGCAGTTGGCCACGTTGATTTACCCGACGAAATTTTGGGCGAGTACCATGCGTGGTACAACACGGAACACATACCTTCCTACGTACAAATCCCGGGGGTATTGAATGCCAGGCGATTCGCCATTTCGTCACTCCCATCAGGCACAACCAGCCGATCCGGTCCACATGGCTCTGATTACATTGCACTATATGACCTAGAAAATGACGACGTGTTTCAGAGTGATGCCTTTATCGAACGGAGCACAACACCTTGGAGTGCTCGAATACGTGGATGGACCTGGGAACGCCGAAGAATGAACAACTCCTACAAATGTATTTATAGTAGTGACTCCTGACACCAGACAACAGTATCAATAAGTATGAGCAAATTATTCGATTTGGACGGTAAGGTGGCATTGATTACCGGCGGCAATAGCGGTATCGGAGAAGGAATTGCGAATGGCCTTGCTGCGGCCGGGGCAGATATTGTTATCGCAGCTCGAGATACAAAGAAATCAAATCAGGTTGCAGCCACACTGGAACAACGGCACCAAGTAAATGTGATCAGCCTGACCGTTGATGTCAGCAACGAAGACGACATCATCGCACTCCCGGATCAAATTCGAAATCGGTTTGAGAAAATCGACATTCTGGTAAACAACGCCGGGGTGAACATCCGCAAGATGCCTGAGGACTTTTCTAGCGCAGAGTGGGATCAGGTTATTGACACAAACCTTAAGGGAACATTTCTTTGTTGCAAAACGATGTATCCGGATCTAGCTAAGGCAGGTGGAAAAGTCATTAATATCGGATCAATGACGTCTGTTTTCGGGTCGGCTAAAACAGCGGCCTACTCGGCAAGTAAAGGTGCCATCGTACAACTGACCCGGAGTCTCGCAGTCGCGTGGGCCAAGGACCATATTCAAGTAAACGCGCTCCTTCCCGGTTGGATTGACACACCGTTAACCGTGGGATCTAGACAAACCTTTCCGACACTGAATGAGCATATAGAACAGCGGTGTCCGGCAGGACGTTGGGGCACTCCCGAAGACTTTGCGGGACCCGCAACATTCTTGGCAAGCAAAGCGTCAGATTTCGTAACCGGAGAATCTATCTTTGTCGATGGGGGATACAGTCAATCAACGCTAATAATTTGATGCACTGAAAACGAGGACGCCTCTCGCTAACGATCGGACCCCTTAAGCTGCATATTGAGCAGGCGGCTCGATGGAAAATCTAGTTACTCATAACATCTGGCAACCATAATGCAATCTCTGGAAAGATAATTAATAGAGCAATCATAATTATCAACGAGGCAACAAACGGGAGTGCACCAAACATGACATCATGTAGTTGACCTCGACCGCGAACCCCTTGAACAATAAATAAGTTAATTCCAACAGGCGGTGTGATCATCGCTGTTTCTATCAGCAGCATGATGAGAATACCAAACCAGACAGGATCAAACCCCATCGCAATAATTAGCGGTGTAATGATGGGCACAGTCGCGACCATCATAGACAACGTCTCCATAAACATCCCAAGCACAAGATAAAACAATACGACCGCGATCAGTGTCTGCATAGGCGTTAGTCCCATTTCAAACACCATTGCGTTGACCTTGCCAGTTAGCCCAATTGATGTAATAACGAAATTTAGAAAAAATGCGGCCACTAAAATCATCATGACCATACCGGTCGTCCGCATTGTCCCTTCGATAGCTGCTAACAACATCGGTAGGTTCAAACGACGTCTCCACGCCGCAAGGCCCAGAGCTATCACTACACCCAAGGCAGCTGACTCCGTGGGCGTTGCCCATCCCAGGTATATTGTTCCAATAACAACCAAGAATATGATCAGGGGCGGCACCAGATCAGGCAGCGTATTCAATCGCGCTGACCAGTTGGTTTGAATTTTTTTCCCTCCCCAACTCGGCCTAACGAGACACCCTATAAGCACCGTAAGCATAAACAAGAAGGCCAAGATCAGGCCCGGTGTGAATCCCGCCAGGTATAACTTTGGAATCGAGGTCTCTGTCAAAACACCGTATACAATCATATTGATCGAGGGCGGAATAAGAATTCCCAAAGTACCGCCTGCGGCTATAGTCCCTAGAAAAAAACGCTCGTTGTATTTGTAACGATCAATCTCGTTGACCGCGACAGTACCTATCGTCGCCGCCGTTGCGACACTAGAACCAGAGACAGCAGCAAACATCGTACAGGTACCGATATTGGAGTGCATCAACCCGCCAGGCAGCCATGCGAGCCAATGCGTCATTGCTGCATACATGCGTTCCGCTATACCAGAACGAAGCAATATTTCACCCAGTAGAATGAATAACGGAACCGCAACCAAGATAAATGACGTCGATGAGGACCACGCAAATTCACCAATGGCTGGTGTCAGGTTGAGGAAGGAAAACGATTCGCCTAAGACTAAAGCGGTAACCGCCAGCGCAACTGCAACAGGAACGCTAATCGCCAGTAGTCCTAGCAAAACCATCACCATTACTGAGATCATTGCCCTGTCCTCTATCCCTAACTAGCTAGCAGCTGTCTATTTGCGTGACGACTCTTGTTCAATCTCGTGCTTCAATGATCGGGGGCCGATTAATGCTTGAACTTTGGATAGATCACCCATACATAGTGCGAGCAGTGCACGAAAAAAAAGCAACCCAGATACCAGAAAGAAAAAAATCAGGCCACTAGCCCAAAAGAATTGAGGTATTGCCAGCGGCGTTGCCAACGGCGACAGTGTTCTCGAATTCATGCTCCATGACCCGGCGAATACTTGAAATCCATACCAGGCCACCAGCGCGATAATCAGTGTAAACAGCAACTGAGCGATCACATCCAGTAATGCACATAATCTCGTTGGAAAAACGATGTACAACGATTCAATTCGAACGTGTGCTCTATCTAACATGGTAAAACTAAACGCCCATGCACTGCCAATCGCGAGCGCGAACGTCGACAACTCGTCCGCACCACCTATTGACATACTGAAGAATTTTCGAATCAGAATTTCAACGCTTATTACGGCTGCTGCACAAAGAATCAATATGCCGCCGAACCACGCTCCGTACTTAGCGAGACGACGAGCCCAAATCAGTAAGTGGTCCATCGATTTCGAGTAGCAAGTTTGGCGTGGATGACGCAGCGCTACGCGTCATCCACGCCGATTAATTCCTAGTAGGGGATCAAATATTATCTAATGGAATCGTCATACCAGCGACTTTACCAACCGTATTGTTCCACTCCACTACACACTCTTTGCCACACCGTTTCCCCCATTCGACCAGAACAACATTTTCCATCAATTCCTTATGGAGGCCCTTGTCTGAAGCTTTCACCGGTGCAATAGTCATCTTGGCCTTCTTGCCATAATCACACGGATCCTTACCCGTATTACAATTATCGGCTTGCGCGGTAGAGACTGCGGTAGCCGCCCACAAATCATCTTCAAACAGCTTGAATCCATCTGTTAACACGGCTTGTGCTTCTGGCCCCAACCGGTTCCAGGAGTCCAAATTGACGCCCTGAAACCCAACGGCCCACCCAAGGTACATGGGATACAGGTAATCACTAACTTCTGTCCAACCTGCCGAATTTCCGCTTGTTGTACCGGTAACCGCACAGTCAACAACACCCCGTTGCAGGGCAGGAACGACTTCAGCAAAAGCCATACTAATTGTGGTGCCACCCACAGCATTCACGAAATCGGACATCGTTTTATTGAAGACTCGAATCTTTCGGCCTTTGAGATCCGAAAGTTGGTTGATCGGATCACGACACCAAAAGACTTGGGGGGGATTTGCGCCCGTCGCCAACAATTTTGTATTAAATTGTTCTTGCATAATCCGGTCCATTGTCGGCTTCCAAGCATCGCATAGTGCGCGCGCGGCATTAACATCAAGCGCTAAACCTGCGAGATCACAACCCTCGAATGCCGCGTTATCGCCAGCTAGCTTGCTTACATCGCTGGTAGCAAAATCGGTGACCCCGGCCTTCAACAAACGCAAAACCTGAAATCCTTTAATGCCCATCAGATCCATGTTGTTGTAGTTGGCAGTAATCTTGCCATTGGTAATCTTAGGCAATGTTTCATGCCAAAATCGATTTTCTGGGGTAGCCTGATGACGTACCGTACTATTAGTACCAATGACGGTTACTGTCGTTTCTGGTATGCCTCCAGCGGAAGCCATCGATCCAGTTAGCAATAGCGCACCAGCTACTGTTGAAATATATGCTGCAAACCTTTTCATTTATTTTTTTCCTCAGATATAACCTGCGTAGAAATGGCCATCTCAATCACACTCGAACTACTCGTCTGAGATGTGTCGTTATAAATACACTTGTCGCGGCATTAATCTGAACGAATTGTCTGTTGGAATCAACTCAAGCACCGCGACGTTTGCACGTTTCATTATGCATACTAAATTCTTATACCCACAACAACATGATGGAAAATAACCCGTCAACGATATGACAATGCCGAACTCACGTCTGGTTTCACCCATGTTAATCGTTACAATGTACCTATCAACGCGGAGCAGAAATTCAACCTTGTTGGCGTAGCCGACAAAAGCAACTGCTACCAATAGAAAGATCCGCCGTGGAGTAAATCATATGCCCAGCATAGAAGACCCTATCGAATTCGAATTATTTAAGAATAGTATTTTCTCCATCGCCGATGAGATGGCTGTCACTATTACACGCACCACCTATTCTGGTGTGCTGAAAGACAACATGGACTTTTCCACAGCATTCGCCGATGCTGATGGAAAAATGGTCGCTCAAGGATTAACGCTTCCGGGACATCTCGGCTCTATACCAACAGCACTTGCAGCAACCATGCGTCATTATGGCGACACGATGGCTCCAGGCGATGTATTCATAATGAATGATCCATTTGACGGTGGAATGCACTTGCCTGACATTTTTGTATTCAAACCCATCTATCGTGATGGAGTGCGGTTGGCTTTTGCCGCGACTATTTGTCACCACACGGACGTTGGGGGGCGTGTTGCTGGTTCCAACGCATCTGACTCAACGGAAATTTATCAAGAAGGATTACGTATTCCTCCGTTAAAGTTTTATGAGGCTGGAAAGCGCAATGAAACAGTTGTCAAATTCATTGAAAAAAACGTTCGTGTTCCCGTAAAAGTCATGGGCGACCTTCGTGCACAGCTAGCCGCATGCAACAGCGGTGAGAAGCAGTTTCTGGATTTGGTTGACACATACGGTGTCGACAAGATTGGACCGTACCTGGAAGAGATACTCGATTATGCCGAGAGAATGACAAGGGCTGCTATCAAAGAACTTCCTGATGGAGAATTTAGCTTTGAAGATTGGATTGATGATGACGGTGTTGAATTTGGAAAACCGATACGCCTTTTCGTAACTCTGACGAAAAAGGGCGACAATTTGCTAGCCGACTGGACTGGAACATCCGAACAAGTTAAAGGTGCTATCAATAACACACTGTCTTTCACACAAGCCGCCGTTTACTGCTGTGTCCGATCAGTTTTACCCAAAGGCATTCCAAACAATGAGGGTGTATTTCGAGCAATTAAAGTAACCGCCCCCGAAGGAACTATCGCTAATATGGTGTTGCCTGGCGCCTGCGCCGCAAGAGGATTGACTGGCTTCAGGATGGTCGATTGTTGTTTTGGTGCATTGGCAATGATGTTGCCTGATCAGGTATTTGCGGCGTCGGATGGAGGCAATACCGGCATCTCAATTGGAGGATACGACAGCCATCGTAATCCTTTTATTTACGTTGATTTCACCTGTGGAACCTGGGGAGGTCGACCCTTTGCAGACGGGCTTGACGGAAACTCAAATATGCATGCCAACATGGCATCAACATCTGTTGAAATTACCGAAGCTGAACATCCAATCGAAATCCTCGCATATGAGTTTGTTCCGGATAAGTCAGGCGCTGGAAAATATCGAGGTGGAACACCATACCGGCGGGATTACCGACTTCTCGAGGAAGAAGCGGTGTTACAGGTTCGATCCGACAGGAGGGATTTTCGACCGTACGGACTTTATGGCGGGTATCCGGGAAAACCATCAATGAATTTTCTCAACCCAACTGGTCAAAACGATCAGCCAGTTCAGGCCAAGATCACGATGACTATGAAGCGAGGTGATGTACTCCGCCACGAACTTGCCGGCGCTGCCGGGTGGGGGGATCCACTTGAGCGGGATCCAAATGCGGTACTACGGGACGTCCGCAACGAAATGATCAGCGTCGATACTGCTCGCAGAGATTACGGAGTAGCAGTCGATAT
The DNA here is from genome assembly GCA_022451485.1 of Gammaproteobacteria bacterium. Classification (GTDB taxonomy): domain Bacteria; phylum Pseudomonadota; class Gammaproteobacteria; order Arenicellales; family UBA868; genus UBA11791. Next base: position 41,479 of record JAKUQS010000001.1, on the reverse strand, counting down.
AGACACATGGTCGATAGATGAAAGTGAAACAAAAAAGCTTCGCAAGGCGATTGAACAGGCACGCGGCTGGACAGAGGTCCCTTCAGTGCTTCGAGAAGACCCTGCCGGTTTGGCATCTTGATGTTTCGATAAATTAACGCAGATTGGATTCTCATAATCATGAGCAAATATAGAGTGGGAGCCGACATCGGCGGGACATTTACCGATATTGTTTTCCTGGATTCTGACGGTCGCCTACATACTAAGAAAATCTCATCCAACGTATCCGACTATGCGAAGGCAATAATCGATGGGATTGAGCAAGTGTTCTCAGATACCGGACTCACCGCAGAAGATGTAACAGAAATACTGCATGGAACCACGGTTGCGTCGAACGCTATTCTAGAATTAAAAGGTGCCAGGACCGGATTAATTACAACTAAAGGATTTCGGGATGTATTGGAAATAAGAAACCTTCGAATGCCGCGACTATACGATCTGGCGTGGGAAAAACCACCCACCTTAGTCGAGCGATACCTCAGACTGGTCGTGGATGAGCGTATCAACGTGCGCGGCGAAATTCGACACCCACTAGATGTTACAGAAGCCGAGTCTGTTGTAGATCAATTACTTGATGAAGGTGTCGAAGCAATTGCGATCTGCCTATTGAACTCCTTCGCAAACCCACGTCATGAGCACCAAATCCGAGATATTGTCAAAAGCCGCGCACCTAACATGCTGTGCTGTATCTCACACGATGTCCTGCCTGAAATAAAAGAATACGAACGGACATCCACGACGGTTATAAATACTTACGTTTTGCCTATCGTTGCACGCTACTTGAGTAGTCTCCGCCAAGGCCTGGATGACAAATCAATATCTGCGCCTCTCTGGCTAATGCAGTCTAATGGAGGATTAACAACGTCACGAGACGCATCCGAAAGACCAATGAACATCATTGAGTCGGGGCCTGCAGGTGGTGTCATTGGAGCCCAAGCGCTAGGAAAACACCTTGGTCTTTCGGACATCATCACATTCGACATGGGTGGCACAACGGCTAAAGCATCTTTGATTGAGAATAATGAAGTCACCCGATCACAGGAGTATCAGGTGGGTGGCGGCATCATGATGGGATCGCGACTGCTGACAGGCGCTGGCTATATGCTTAAGGTGCCAGCAATCGACCTCGCGGAAGTCGGGGCGGGCGGTGGTTCGATTGTTAGCATTGATGCGGGGGGCTCACTCCAAGTCGGCCCGGAAAGTGCGGGCGCAGAACCAGGTCCACTGTGCTACGACATCGGAGGCACTCAGCCTACCGTTACCGACGCTAACGTTATCCTCGGATATATCAACCCCGATTATTTAGTTGGCGGCGCTGTCAAACTAAACCCTGATAAGGCAAAAAGTGTATTTAACGACTCCATTGCCGGACCAATGAATTTATCACTCGAACATGCTGCTTACGGTGCCTACCAAATAGCCGCTTCAAACATGATGCGAGCGATCAAAGCAGTTTCCACAGAGAGGGGGCGTGATCCAAGAAACTACACACTCTTTGCTTTCGGAGGCAACGGCCCTGTATTCGCGTCAGCTATGGCAGACGCGTTACAAATGAAAAGTATAGTGGTGCCCCCATCACCTGGACTTTTTTCTTCGTTTGGCCTGCTTTACGCCGATGTCGAACATCATTATTCACGGACGTTTCGACAGCTTGTGCGTTCCCTTGACGTCACACAACTCAAGAGCTATTGGGACGAACTAACTCAGCAGGCTGTGGATCAACTTGAGAGCGACGGCTTTCCCTTGGAACAAATCAATATTCGTCGATCTGCCAGCATGCATTATCAAGGGCAAACATATGAGCTAAGAGTAGATATTCCTGATCAACTGCTTACGGGTGACATACATCACAATCTTGAGGAAGCTTTTGGTGTCGAGCATGAACGAACATACGGGCATCGGGCAGGTATTGAAGAACCCGTCGAAATCGTTAACCTCTATGTGGTTGGATACATCGTGTCGACAGAATCTCGAGTTCCAGAATACTTGCAAGGTGCTCCATCATCTAAGTTAAAGGAAAACACTCGATCGGCATACTTTGGAACGACACTTGGGTGGATTGATACAGCAATTGTTGATCGTTCGTCTCTATCAGACAAGCGAACCGGGCCCCTGATTGTGGAAGAATATGACGCGACGGTAGTGGTCCCGCCGAACGCTGCCGCGACACTAGATGATTACGGAAACATTCGTATAGAACTCGGATAACGATGTAAACGGTACCTTTTAATCGGCACCCGAGTCTGGTTTAGATCCCGTTACCTTATTAGTATTCTATTAGTTCAGTGCGTAAGGTTTGGATCCTGCCCGGCTAAGAACAAGGATTGAGTGGTGTACTCTGCATGGCCTGCGACATACAGGTATTAGGGAAGGTGTACATGCACCGAATGCAAACGTGATCGTTATTTCACGAATTGGCTGCCATAAGAACCTGATGACTACGACGGGTTATGTGCATACGGCAGCTAAACGACTGCATAAAGCCATGGATAATCTGCCTGAGATAGGTCCGATATAGGTACGTTAGGCTAGGGCGGGGTTCCGAACGGTGAGTAAAAACGGCGTGGTAATTGGCTCCCCGGGCTGGACTCGAACCAGCGACATATGGATTAACAGTCCACCGTTCTACCAACTGAACTACCGGGGAATCGGGAAGTCGGAATGATACTGAGGCAAAAACCCACTGTCTACGTTAAATCAATATTCAAGTGGGTTAGGCAATCATTAGTGGGGTGCTCAGGGCTTTTTTTGTGCAGTATCATTCGGTGAGGTACGGCTAGCGATCATCTAGGTAGTAGGTAAATGGTTGATGCAGATTAAAGCGTTGGTATTTGATGTTTTCGGCACAGTCGTTGATTGGCGTACGTCCATTACTCGGCAGGTGAAGGTGTTTGCTGATGAGCATGGTGTCGCGGGTGATTGGGCCGCCTTTGCTGACCGTTGGCGCGAGGGCTATACCTCGGGCATGGCTGAGATTAATGCCGGAAAAGGCGCGTGGAAAAATGTTGACGATATTCATCGGGCTCGCTTGGATATCCTTTTGGGTGAATTCGATTTACCTAACGTTCCTGAACCAGAGATCGCACAGCTAAACCGCGCTTGGCACCGGCTCGACCCTTGGCCAGATAGTGTCTCTGGATTAAGCCGCCTTAAATCAAAATTCGTTATTGCCACGTTGTCGAATGGCAACGTATCGCTCCTGGTTGCTATGGCAAAATTTGCCAAATTGCCCTGGGATTGTGTTTTGTCGTCGGAATTGGCCGGTCGATACAAGCCTGACCATGCGGTGTACCGTTACGCGGCATCGATACTGGACCTGCCATCTGAACAGGTGATGATGGTGGCGGCCCATTCGTTTGATCTGGTTGCAGCAAGGGAGGCGGGATTGCGCACGGCCTTTGTCGCCCGCCCGAATGAATATGGGGATCCCGCGCTAGCTGATACGCCCGCCGCCGGTACGTTTGATTTGCACGCGCGCAATTTTAATGATTTGGCTTCGCAACTCAGTTGTCTGTGATATCTCTGGCAGTGATCACCCTGGGCAGGCGATGGGTCGTCTACCTGGTGCCTGATCGGAAACTCGATTTCGCCCTGTGCGGTAAATGATGACGGCCCTGGGTCCCGCTGCGCGCGATTTGCTGCAAAAACGAAAGTGCCCGTTCGGCCATGCGGATCCATCGGGTCGATAGAACAATCGGTGAGGCCGCCGAAAGCGCAACTGAAGGTCATTTGGAAGCGCACCATGAACAAGAATCAGAGGTTCACCGCTTGATCTTCGGCGGTCCGCGTCCTGGTCGACGAACAATATCCATCCAGTCTCCCAGCGGGAATTGTTGGCACAAGCGTTGCCATCTGTTGATGGACACACGACGACAATCTGTTGACGGCTAATAGCCGTAAATCGTGCTGTTTGAAGGTCAGCCATCATATCGTGCGAAGCGGTTATGAGACGCCCTTGAGCCAGGCTGGTCGAGAAGGCTGGCACAACCAGCGTCATCGTGGCAGCAATTAACCCCATGACAGAGACCAGCTCCAGGAGACTGTAGCCGCAGTGACGATTTTTCTGTCCGTGAGATCGGAGGCCAAGCTCTGTCATCTGTTGATGGCTGGTGTGGGTCATTCTGACACTTTGGTGACCCACGATAACGGTGTCTGTGATGCCCGTTACTGCGCCGGAGACCGCTTCCTTGGGCAAGTTACAATCCACACCGTATTGCTATCGATCTTCGGCGGTGACCGAGATCAAATAACAGAGGATCAATGCGACCTTTCGAACTGACAAGTAATTTTGAGCCGGCAGGTGATCAGCCGGAAGCCATTCGAACCCTTCTCGATGGCCTGAATGATGGTGAGGCCTACCAGACCTTGCTCGGTGTCACCGGATCAGGAAAAACCTACACGATAGCGCACGTCATCAAGGACGCCGAAAGACCTTGTTTGCTGCTCGCTCCCAATAAAACGTTGGCCGCGCAACTGTATTCTGAAATGCGGGATTTCTTTCCGAACAACGCCGTCGAGTATTTCGTCTCCTATTACGATTACTACCAGCCAGAAGCCTATGTCCCGAGTAGCGATACGTACATTGAAAAGGATGCATCAATTAACGATCACATCGATCAGATGCGTTTGTCGGCAACGAAGGCGTTGTTAGAACGTCGTGATGTCATCATCGTGGCAACCGTATCGGCTATTTATGGCCTGGGTGATCCTGAGGCGTATCACAGTATGGTCTTGCACCTACGTGAAGGCGCAATTACCGAACAACGTGAAATCTTAAGGCATCTCGCCGAACTGCAATACAAACGTAACGACGTCGAGCTACGACGTGGTTCATTTCGAGTACGGGGGGATGTGATTGATATTTTCCCTGCGGAGTCGGAACGGTTTGCGCTGAGAATTGAGCTGTTTGGTGAAGAAATCGACAAACTGTCCCAATTTGATCCTTTAACCGGCGAAGTTGATGAGCGCTTGAATCGATGGACTATTTATCCCAAGAGTCACTATGTCACACCTCGAGAGACCCTGATCAACGCGTTAGACGAAATACAAGAGGAACTGGTGATACGTCTTGNATTTCTTCGCAAACATGATCGTTTGGTAGAAGCGCAGCGGCTCGAGGAGCGAACCCGCCACGATATGGAAATGATTCGAGAGTTGGGCTACTGCTCGGGCATTGAAAACTATTCGCGTTTCCTTTCTGGGCGGTCGCCGGGTGAGGCACCACCGACCCTGGTGTCTTACTTGCCGGACGATGCTTTGCTCATCGTGGATGAGAGTCATGTCACCATTCCGCAATTGGGCGCGATGTACAAAGGCGATCGGTCACGGAAAGAAAACCTGGTGGAATATGGATTCCGTTTACCCTCTGCGTTGGACAATAGGCCATTGATGTTCGAAGAGTTTGTTGGGTTAATACCGCAGACGATTTTTCTTTCCGCAACCCCCGGGCCATATGAGGAGCAAACAGGGGCTCCTGTGATTGAACAAGTCGTGCGACCCACCGGACTGCTCGATCCTGAAGTGGAAGTACGCCCTGCGGGGTCGCAGGTCGACGATCTCATGTCTGAAATTAATGATCGGACGGCCCTCGGGGAGCGGGTCCTGGTTACTACCTTGACGAAGAGAATGTCTGAAGATTTGTGTGATTATCTTAACGATCATGGCACGCGAGTGCGTTACCTTCATTCGGACATTGAAACCGTAGAGCGGGTCGAGATTCTGCGTGACTTGCGTCTGGGCGTATTCGATGTGTTGGTGGGCATTAATCTTTTACGAGAGGGGCTTGATCTTCCAGAAGTATCCCTGGTGGCAATTTTAGATGCAGATAAAGAAGGCTTTCTGCGTTCCACTAGGTCACTTATTCAAACCATCGGTCGCGCTGCAAGACACGTCAGGGGCAAAGCCATTCTTTACGCAGATGTTCTGACTGACTCTATGAAACGGGCGATCGCTGAAACTGATCGGCGTCGAATCAAGCAGTCCAGTTACAACAAGAAATATCGCATCACCCCGACGAGCATTCAAAAAGATGTTCGTGACATGATCGATGGGGTTCACGCGGGAGGCGGTAATGGTGCCAAAGGCCGCTCAACCCGGAATCGGGCGCCTATCCTGCCAGAGGGCTTTGACCAACCGGCCAGTGCAACGGAAATGGCGAAAATGCTTAAGACACTGGAACGTAAAATGTTTAAACACGCCGAGGATCTCGAATTTGAATTGGCCGCATCAGTACGCGATCAAATTACCGCCTTCAAATCCACTCAATGGGGTATGAGCGGTGAGCGGTAACGTGCCGACGTCGTGGCGTATTGGTGCCGTACAAATCGACAGGGTATTGGAACATGAACGACCCCTTCTCGCACCGGAGGCATTGTTCCCAGAATTTCGACAATCAACCTTTGACTATCACGCCGACCGGCTAGGGTCAGCGTTGTACGATCGAGTGAGTGGCCTGCTAATGCTTGCATTTCACAGCTTCGTCATTCGCACACCTTGGCATACCATTATTGTCGACACCTGCACGGGAAATCACAAGTCGCGACCGCATAAACAGCGCTATCATATGAATCGATGGCCTTACCTGGCGCGCCTACGCGCGGCAGGGGTCTCGCCTGAGGATGTCGATTTTGTCGTGTGCACCCATCTACATGCCGATCATGTGGGTTGGAACACCACATTAATAGATAACCAATGGCAAGTGACCTTTCCAAACGCAAGTTACCTCGTTACGGATGTTGAATATCAACATTGGCAGGATGAAGCCAAGCGATCAGTCTATACGGATGACCCTTATTTTGAAGACAGCGTGTTGCCGGTGGTTGAAGCCGGGCAGATGCAATGGGTGGGAACAGAACATGTAATCGATCCTTGTGTTCGGCTATCGGGAAGCCCGGGACATACGCCGGGGCATATCTGTATTCTCATTGAAAGTGATGGGGTCCTAGGTGTTATGAGTGGGGATATTTTTCATCATCCGATCCAATGCGCCGAACCCTCATGGAATAGCTGTTTCTGTGTTGATCGGCGACGGGCCTTTGAGACGCGATCAAGGTTTCTTGAGGATTATGCTGACAGCGGAGTGATGGTATTACCTGCCCATTTTCCAACGCCCGGAGTTGGCTGGATTAACCGTAGCGATGATGGGTTTTCCTTTAATTTCATTAATCACTCCTAGCCTATACTCACCCTATGCGACTGGCAGACAGAGTGGTAATTGTGACCGGTGGCGCGGCCGGCATGGGATTGGCCTTTGCGAGCCGTCTTTTGAATGAAGGCGCTGCTATCGTTATCGCGGACATCAAGGACACCGAGCCCGCTCTCAATGCCCTCGGCCACTCCGATCGCACGTTGGGGCTACAAACCGATGTCAGCCAGGTCGCGTCTGTGCGGTCAATGATTAAGACGGTATTCGAGCGGTTCGGCAGGATCGATGTGCTGATTAATAATGCCGCGATATTTTCCACTTTAGAGCCAAGGCCATTCGACGAAATTCCCGAACAGGACTGGGATGCGTTGATGGCAGTCAACGTTAAAGGAGTGTGGAACTGTGCGCGGGAGGTCACCCCGGTATTTCGGGCACAGCAGTCGGGTCGCATTATTAATGTTGCCTCGGCAGTGGTTGGAAAGGGGACTGCTTTAATGTTGCATTATGTGGCGTCAAAGGGGGCGGTTGTCGCCATGACTCGGGCGCTGGCTCGAGAACTCGCGGATATCGGGGTCACTGTTAACGCGGTGGCACCGGGCTTGATTCTTAGCGACACAGTCGCGGCGAATCCAGCCATTACTGAATTTCAATCCGGCGCCGTGATGCAGGCACGATCCATCAAACGAGACGCCTATCCTGAAGATGTCGTCGGAACAGTGGCTTTTCTCGCATCCGACGATAGTGCATTCATCAGCGGTCAGACCCTCATCGTGGATGGTGGATCTGTCTTTTCAACACTCTGATCGATGAACACCATCCCCATGATCAATCTTTCCCCTGCACTAAAGGGCGACATGGCGGCACGTCGTGCTGTTGCCCGCCAAATTGATGCTGCCTGCCGTGAGATTGGCTTTTTTGCTATCAAGGGCCATGGTGTGCCGGAGAGCACGGTAGATGATTTGCATCGGACCGGCCTTGAATTCTTTTCTTTGCCATTGGCGAATAAACTGGCAGCGCGGCACCCGGGGGGTATGAATCGCGGTTATCACCAGATAGAGGGGGAGTCACTCGCAAACGCCAATGACCATAAAGCACCGCCTGATCTCAAGGAGTTTTTTCATGTGGGGCCAGTGCATACCACGGACACGCCTTATTACAGCTGTGAAGAGGGGCGAAGACATTTCGCCCCTAATATCTGGCCCGACCGATCCACACAGCTTAGGGACGCCGCGATAACCTATTACGAGACGATGAGTGAGCTTGTTATTTTCTTGATGAGGCTTGTCGCCTTGTCCCTGAATATGGATGAGCACTACTTTGACAATAAAGTGGATCGGTCTATTGGCGCCATGCGCTTGAATTATTACCCCGCACAAACTCAACCACCACGTGAACACCAGCTTAGAGCCAGCGCCCATACAGACTACGGAGGGTTTACTATTCTCAGTGGCGAAGATACTGCGGGTGGCCTCCAGGTAAAGGGAAAAGAGGGGCAGTGGATCGATATTGAGACGACCCGCCACGTCTTTGTTGTCAACATTGGAGATCTACTCATGCGTTGGACCAACGATCGATGGTTGTCTAACCTCCATCGAGTCATTAATCCGAAGGCTGGCCATCGAGACGAGGGACGCCTGTCGATTGCATTTTTTAACCAACCCAATTACGACACATTGATTGAGTGCCTACCTTCGTTGAGACCGGCTAAATACTTACCCGTATTGTCTGGAGAGTACCGGGATCTGAAATATCAAAAAACTGGACTGACAAGCGCGACTAGACCACTACTGTCGGAGTAATCAATGCTTTATCAAGACATGGGAAAAGAGGCGCTCGATGCGGCTTATAACAACACTGCTGCAGTGGGGATGGAACAGCGAGATCAATATGTCGCTGATTGGGTTAATCGCAGTGGAGTAGTCAAGGAGGCCTGGTTACCGACGTGTGATATCTCCTACGGTCCCCAGCCCAGACAACGTTTGGATGTGTTTCCCTGCGGGGGGTTGGATTCCCCGACGCTGCTGTATATCCATGGTGGTTATTGGCAGATGAGTGACAAAGAGGCGTTTGGTTTTATTGGCGAAGGGCTGCTGCCCGCAGGTATTAATCTTGTTCTTGTGGAATATACGCTGGCTCCCAACATCCGAATGGATGGGATTGTCGAGCAGATTCGTGCGTCCATTAATTGGACTATCGAGAATATTGCTGACTATGGGGGAAGCCCGGAACAAGTTTTTATTGGAGGACACTCTGCGGGTGGCCACTTGACTGCGATGGCCATGGCCGATCGACGAGTTGCGGGAGGACTCTCAATCAGCGGGATTTTTGATCTTGAGCCCATTCGACTCAATTACTTGAATGAGAAATTGCACCTTGATGTGGCTGAGAGCGCCCGCAATTCACCTTTACAACATATACCGGCGGTAGCCAGGTCATTGATCGTGACCGTTGGATCGAATGAGTTGCCTGAATTAATCCGGCAATCCAAAGACTATTCGGAGGCTTGGCAACAGGCGGGTCATGCGGGTCAATATTTACCCTTGGCCGGGCACGATCATTTTTCTATTCTTGAGGAATTGGCGTTGCCCTCGGGTCTGCTGCTCTCCGAATTGAAACGGATGGTGGGTTAGTCGAAAGCGGGTTCGCAGTATCGTGCGCGAATAGATATCGGTGTTTGCGTAGGGATAACACCCGGTTACAATGGACCCATGGCGGGCGTTAGTCCGCATCGACAGGCGCGTAGCTCAGCGGTAGAGCACTTGCTCGACACGCAAGTGGTCGGTGGTTCGATCCCACTCGCGCCTACCAAACCAAAGCCCCAATACTGGGAACGTAGGGGTTTGTTCTGGCGTCGGTGGATTGGGCGAGTAACTCCTGGGTTAGCGCTTAGGCCACTCAAATGCATCAGCCGTCCGATTTAGTCAGCAGTTTTGCGATAAACTAACACTCGAAAGCAAGTGCTTACCAGGCTGCCAGTTGTGTCAGCGTTGTAAGAGTCCAGCAAACGCCAACCTGTGGTTTTTTAACCCATGCCAACAATCACTCTGCCTGATGGTAGTTCTCGCGTGTTTGAGGACCCCGTCAGTATTCTTGAGATAGCTAACGATATCGGTGCAGGGCTTGGCCGTGCCACGCTGGCTGGCGAGGTAGATGGCCAATTGGTCGATGCGGCCTTTATGGTCGAGCAGGATTGCGTGCTGCGTATCATCACTGATCGTGATGCCGAGGGCCTGGATATCATCCGGCATTCGTGCGCGCATTTAATGGCTCAAGCGGTGAAAACCATGTTTCCGGAGGCTCAGGTCACCATCGGCCCAACGATTGAAGATGGCTTTTACTATGATTTCGCTTATCCACAGGGCTTTTCAGAGACAGACTTAGAGGCCATTGAAAAGAAGATGATGGATTTGGCTAAGATGGATCAAACCATTACCCGCGAAGTGATCCAGCGTGACCAGGCTGTTGAACGTTTTGAGGCGATGGGCGAAAGTTATAAGGCTGAAATTGTCGCTCAGATTCCAGCGACTGACAGTATCTCAGTTTATAAGCAAGGATCTTTTGAAGATCTTTGTCGAGGGCCGCACGTTCCCAGCACGGGTAGGATCAAGGCATTTAAGTTGACCAAATTGGCCGGCGCCTATTGGCGTGGTAATTCGGACAACGAGATGTTGCAGAGGATTTACGGAACCGCGTGGGCGTCTCGCAAGGAACTCAAAGCCTACCTGCGTCGAATAGAGGAGGCAGAAAAGCGGGACCATCGGCGGATTGGGCGGCAACTTGATTTGTTCCATTTCCAGGAGGAGGCTCCTGGCATGGTGTTCTGGCATCGAGATGGCTGGACACTGTACCAATTGCTGGAAAACTATATCCGCGAACTGTTGCTAGAGAACGATTATCAAGAGGTGTTGACTCCACAGATGTTAGACCGATCGCTTTGGGAGCGTTCGGGACATTGGGAAAAATTTCGGGATCACATGTTTACTACACACGTTGACGACCGTGACTACGCCATTAAGCCTATGAACTGCCCTGGACATATTCAGATATTCAACCAGGGTCTGAAGAGTTACCGCGACCTTCCAATTCGAATTACCGAGTTTGGCGTGGTACACCGAAACGAACCGTCAGGCACACTTCACGGACTGCTTCGAGCGAGACGCTTTACCCAAGATGACGCGCATATTTTCTGCACTGAAGATCAGTTGCAGGATGAAATAGGTGCATTGATTGACCTAACGTTTCGAGTGTATCGAGACCTTGGATTTGAGGACATTGAAGTGGCTTTGTCGACGCGGCCAGAGCAGCGGGTAGGGGATGATGCACTTTGGGATCGAGCTGAAGCAGCATTGGCAGATGCGCTTACGGAGAAAGGGATTCCGTATACCGTACAAGCGGGAGAGGGGGCCTTTTATGGACCTAAACATGAATTTGTATTGCGCGATTCGATTGGTCGCCGTTGGCAGTGCGGCACGATACAGGTCGATTTCTCCATGCCCGGCCGACTCGGAGCGACTTACATAAGTGAGGACGGGATAAAGAAAGTGCCCGTAATGCTCCACCGTGTGTTGCTCGGTTCCATGGAACGATTTATCGGAATTTTGATCGAAGACACTGACGGACGTTTCCCAGTTTGGCTCGCACCGATTCAAGGCGTGGTCATGAATATCACTGACAATCAAGCGGAATATGCCAGCCGTGTGTGTAATGTGCTGAAATCCAAAGGAATCCGAGTAACGACAGACTTGAGGAATGAGAAAATCGGCTATAAAATCAGGGAACACACGCTGCGACGGGTACCATATCTACTGGTCATCGGTGACCGAGAGGTGGCTGAAGAGACTATTTCAGTGAGAACCCGAGCGGGTGAAGATCTGGGTAGCGTCCCATTGGATGCTTTCTGTGATCGGTTTGATTTCCACATGATGACTGCCGATAAGGTTAACTAGGACACAAAGGAGCAAAGATATCGTACTACCCAGGAGACCACCGCCGAAACCCGTGGCACGCCCCCATTCGATCAACGATGAAATTACTGGCGACCAAATACGCCTAATCGGTGGAGACGGTGAGCAACTGGGAATCTATGCCTTAGACAAAGCGCTGGAACTTGCTGTTGAGCAAGACCTAGATCTTGTGGAGATATCCCCAAATGCCGACCCCAAAGTCTGTCGACTCATGGACTATGGGAAATTTCTTTACGCTAACTCAAAGAAGAAACAAGAGGCGAAGAAAAAGCAAAAACAGATCATCGTTAAAGAAATTAAATTTCGACCCGGAACTGGTATTGGTGACTATGGGATAAAACTCCGGAATCTCACTCGATTTATTAATGAGGGCAACAAGACAAAAGTCACACTGCGCTTTCGAGGGCGAGAAATGGCGCATCGAGAATTGGGAATGGAAATGCTAAAAAGGGTAGAAGCAGATCTAGCCGACATCGCACTGGTGGAACAGGCTCCAGCGATGGAAGGCCGGCAGATGGTCATGGTGTTGGCGCCAAAGCTGCGCTAAGCCATCAATAACGACGCTACAAACTAAAGTGAATTAAAAAATGCCAAAACTTAAAACCAATCGTGGCGCTGCGAAGCGATTCAAACAGACAGCCAGTGGAAAATTCAAACGATCCCAAGGGTATTTGAATCACATTTTGACGAAGAAATCGACCAAGCGAAAACGACACCTACGGTCCATTCTGCTTGTCAGTGCGGCCGACCAACCAGCCGTTCGCAAAATGCTCCCTTACGGGGCGTGAGTCGACATCAAGGTTAAGGCAAGTACAGTATTGGAGTTAGTATAGATGGCAAGAATTAAACGAAGCGTAACGGCACGAGCACGGCATCGAAAGGTATTGTCGCGCGCGAAAGGTTACCGTGGCGCCCGAAAAAACGTGTTCCGGGTCGCAAATCAAGCAGTAATGAAATCCGGACAGTATGCCTATCGAGATCGGCGCCAGAGGAAACGCCAGTTTAGGGCGCTGTGGATAGTTCGAATCAACGCGGCTGCGCGGTTGCATGGGTTGAGTTACAGTCGACTGATCGCAGGTCTTGCTAAGTCAGAGATTAATCTCGATCGGAAGGTGCTGGCTGATCTTGCGCTTCATGACGACCATGCATTCTCGGCTTTGGCCAAACAGGCGAAAGCCGCTTTGGCAATTTAACCTCGCCCGGGTTTGCCCGGGCGAACTTGCTTGCATTATTGGGGAAGGCCTACCCGGACTTCCCCTTTTTGCTGGAGCTGCCGATCAGTAATGGCTAGTGCCTCCCACACTGAGATGATTGCGTCGGTTACGGATCAAGCCGTTGCCGAGGTTGATGCTGCCCAAAATGAAGCCCAGCTTGATTTAGTCAGAGTCCGTTATCTAGGCCGTAAAGGTCTCCTTACCGCAAAACTAAAGAGTATTGGAGATTTACCGGAAGCGAAACGTCGAGAGTTTGGTGCTGCCGTCAATGCCGCTAAATCACTCCTCACTGCACGAATCGAAAGCCAGTTGTTGACGTTGCAGCGGGTCTCACGTGCGAGCGCTTTGGCCAGTGAATCAGTCGATGTGACTCTTCCCGGTCGCAGGAATGATCGTGGCGGGGTTCACCCAGTAACTCGCACGGTGCGACGAATTAATGAGATTTTTCACAGCATTGGTTTCGATGTTGCGGAGGGCCCCGAGGTTGAGGATGACTTCCATAATTTTGGAGCCTTGAATATTCCTCTCGATCATCCTGCTAGGGCTATGCACGATACCTTTTATGTGGATGACGATCACGTGCTGCGCACGCACACCAGTCCTGTGCAAATTCGCTATATGAAAAGCCACAAACCGCCGTTTCAACTGATTGCACCTGGCCGAGTGTACCGTTGTGATTCAGACGTCACCCATACCCCGATGTTTCACCAGGTAGAAGGACTGGTTGTAGGCACCGATGTATCCTTTGCTGACTTAAAGGGCGTGTTGACATATGTCGCGCAGGAATTTTTCGAAACTGATCTTCCCCTTCGGTTTCGCCCTTCTTATTTTCCATTTACGGAACCGTCTGCGGAGGTGGATATTGGCTGCATATTCTGTGAAGGTGAAGGTTGCAGAATTTGTCAACGCACGGGCTGGATAGAGATCTTGGGCTGCGGAATGGTGCACCCGGAAGTTTTCCGCCATGTTGGCATTGATAACGAGGCATATACGGGTTACGCATTTGGCATGGGGATCGAACGGGTGACCATGCTGCGTTATGGGGTCGATGACTTGCGCTTGTTTTTTAATAACGAGCTGACTTTTTTATCTCAATTTCGTTAATTCGGTTCGATGATCATCTCTTATCAATGGTTGTGTGAATGGGTTTCGCCACCGAGTGACATTGCCCACCTATGTGATTCACTGACCATGGCCGGGCTGGAAGTCGGCAGCGCGAACGCGCTATCACTGCTATCTAATCGTGTGGTGGTCGGGGAAGTCCTAACTGTTGAGACTGTCGCTAATCATTCTGGTTTGCACCTGTGTTGTGTGGATACCGGCCACACCCGCTCTCGCACAATTGTTTGTGGCGCTGACAATGTTTATGTGGGAATGAAAGCTGCCGTTGCCTTGCCTGGTGCCAAACTCAGTAATGGGCTTAAGGTTAAGCAACGGTCGATCGCCGGATTTTCTTCGAATGGCATGTTGTGTTCGTCACAGGAATTAGGTCTTAACGAAGACTCGAGCGGCATCCTCTGGCTCGATGATGACGCTGTATTGGGTCGAACACTCAACGACCACCTGGGGCTGGACGATGTCTTACTGGATATCGAGTTAACACCTAACCGAGGGGATTGTCTAAGTGTGGCGGGAGTCGCGCGAGAAGTAGCCGCTGTGACCGGCGCAGCGCTAACGCCGCCGATAGTTTCTACAACCAGAGCACGCCACCGTCAACGTATTCCGATCGTTCTCGAGGAGCCGAAAGATTGCCCGCGATGGGTCGGCCGTGCCCTGACAGGACTCGACCCAAATGCCAGAACTCCTGACTTTCTTCGTGAGCGACTTCGGCGGTGCGGAATACGAGGCATTGGCCTTGTCGTTGATGTAACCAATTATGTGATGTTGGAATATGGACAGCCCATGCATGCGTTCAAGATGGATAGCATTGATCGGGGTATCCGGGTACGGCGCTCCAAATCTGGAGAGGCTCTGACCTTGCTCGATCAACAACAGGTGACATTGGCGCCCGGTACGCTAGTGATTGCTGATGAAACCCAGGCTATCGCAATCGCCGGGGTCATGGGCGGATTAAGCACGGCGGTATCTGATAGTACACAGCAGGTATTGCTCGAGGCAGCTTATTTCAGGCCGGGCGCGGTGGCGCAACGCGCACGCCAGATGGGTCTACAAACGGATGCGGTTTATCGCTTCGAGCGCGGAGTTGATCCGCACCAGCAGAAGCGGGCCATCTCACGAGCAACTCAACTGTTAACCCGGTTTGCGGGAGCTCAGGCGGGGCCAGTCTGTGAAGCGGTGGTTAGTAAATATGTGCCCTCACGCCGACGAATAAAACTTAGGCGTAAACGACTGGATCGCATTTTGGGCACCCGCCTTGCGGGTCGGTTAGTAAAGGGGGGGCTGGAAAGATTGCAAATGGACGTGCAGGTAAGCGGCTCAGATTGGCTTGTGCGCCCACCGAGTTACCGCCTTGATGTCTCATATGAACATGATCTGATCGAGGAAGTAGCGCGGATCAATAACTTCGAAACGCTACCCACCCGTTTGCCCCACACACGAGCTTTGCGGGGCATTGCTCCCGAGCAAAATCTACCAGTCACGGTGTTGCAGGACCTTCTCGTCGCTAGAGGTTACCAGGAGGTGATCACCTACAGCTTTGTTGATGGGGCCGCACAGCAATTGATTTCACCGAAGCTAACACCTGTTACCTTGCGCAATCCAATCGCAGCCAACATGAATGTGATGCGCACTTCACTGTGGCCAGGACTTTTAGAAACAATGGTTCGGAATCTCCGCCGCCAGGAAGATAGGATTCGAATATTCGAGTCGGGTCGTGTGTTTTCCGTGCAAAATGGTATGTCGGTGGAGCGCACCTGCATAGGAGGGGCCATATTGGGATTAGCTTTTGCAGGCCAATGGGATGGTGCACGGGCGGCTGTTGACTTTTTCGACCTTAAAGGAGATGTTGAAGCCTTGCTTTCATACGGGGAGATAGCCCATTCGTCCCGCTGGCGCTCCACTGAAAACGTTGCTGCACTTCATCCTGGCGAAAGTGCCGAGATCCTTCTGCAAAACAAGCCGATTGGATTAGCGGGAAAGCTCCATCCTGATCTCGCCGATTACTATGGCCTGGAGCAACCCATCTACCTTTTCGAGTTGGATCTTGAAGAGGTTCTAGCTCGTAAAATTCCCCACTATAAATCGGTGTCTCGCTTTCCTGCGCTCAGCAGGGACCTTTCTGTGGTGGTCTCCAGTGAGATTACGGCATCGCAGGTGATACGGGAGATTCGGGCGGCAGGAGGTGACTACTTATGCAACATTGAAGTTTTCGACGTTTACAGGGGAAAAGGAATTGAGTCAACTGAAAAATCGTTATCATTTGCTTTGACTTTGCAGTCTACTTCCCGCAATCTTACCGACGGAGAGATTGACCGACAGATCGACAAGATAGTCGAGGCGATCGGGAAAAACCTGGGGGGTACACTCAGGAGTTAAATGGCTGGAGGAGGCTATGACCGTTACCAAGGCGGAACTCGCGAATACTCTTTTTGAAGAGGTTGGGTTGAACAAGCGAGAGGCAAAAGAAATTGTTGAGTTGTTTTTTGAAAAAATTCGAGAAGGCCTGGAAAGCGGTAAAACCGTAAAGTTGTCTGGGTTTGGTGGATTTGGTGTTCGCGACAAACGACAGCGTCCTGGACGGAATCCAAAAACGGGGGAAGCGATCCCTGTCAGCGCTAGGCGGGTGGTGACTTTTAAAGTGAGCCAGAAAATTAAGAACGGCATTGCAGCTAATGCAAGCTACCTGGACGGTAGACCTGTTGAAAACGATTTAACATGACGATGCTCGATCCCTCGGCAATTGAATTACCGCCGATTCCCGCTAAGCGTTACTTTACGATCGGAGAGGTTAGCTCGCTTTGTGAGGTTAAGCCCCATGTGCTTCGATACTGGGAACAAGAATTTCCGCAACTTAAACCAGTAAAACGCCGTGGCAATCGTCGTTATTATCAGCGTCATGAGATTGAGCTAATCCGCAGGATTCGTTACCTTTTGTACCTTGACGGATATACGATAGGTGGAGCGCGTAATCAGTTACGGATTGATCAGGGTCAGCCTTCGGAAGGACAGTTGAATCAAGAGGAGCGTGACGACTTAATCGGGGCGCTCGAAGAGGTTTCGCAGTTGCTCCACACAAACGGTTAATGTGATATCTAATACGGGGCGTAGCGCAGCCTGGTAGCGCACCGCAATGGGGTTGCGGTGGTCGGAGGTTCAAATCCTCTCGCCCCGACCAAACAGTGGCAGCTTCTCGGTCTACAATCGGTTACCAATAACCACGTACCCAGTTGATGCAGCAAAGACTCCAATATTATCGAACGGTTCAGGCTCTTTTTTTCGCCGCCTGTGTAGGATTGCTCGCGTATGCTTACTACGCACAATATTACTTGTATCTGGAGCCGTGCCCGCTTTGTATTCTGCAGCGAGCCGTTGTCCTGCTGCTCGCCCTCAATGCGTTAGTCGCGCTCATTCATGCACCGAAAACTCGAGTTCGCCAAATTTATGCCATTAATGGGGCAGGCCTCGCGGGCCTTGGTTGCCTAGTCGCCGGGCGCCACGTTTATCTTCAATCATTACCGCCGGATAAAGTGCCTGAGTGTGGTCCGGGTCTCCAATATCTTTTAGATACGCTGCCGTTGAACCAAGCCATAATGAAAATATTTACCGGCTCGGGGGAATGCGCATCGGTGGATTGGATCTTCATCGGACTGAGCATGCCGGAGTGGGTCCTGATTGCGATGGTAGTGTTTTGTTTGGTATCGGTCGGTAGTATTTGGATGAAACCCATTGACGTTTAGGCGCCGACAAAGGGGGCCTAAGGAAGCCAAGGATGCATATTGATATACAACGTACGGCTGTCAGCCGTATAAGCGAAATCCCAAAAGGCGATCTCGGATTTGGAAAGATTTTCTCAGACCACATGTTTTCAATGGACTGGGTGGGAGATAAGTGGATTGAACCGCGTATTCATCCTTATGGTCCTATTGAAATCATTCCGTCCGCGCTTGCCCTGCATTATGGTCAATCAGTATTTGAAGGCCTGAAAGCCTACCGTGGCCTCACGGACAATCGAATTAGACTGTTTCGCCCTCATAGTAATGCGCAACGATTAAGTAACTCCTGCAAACGTCTCTGTATTCCCTGTGTTGATCCAGACACATTCATCAACGCTATCCGTGAGCTCATATCAATCGATAGCGACTGGGTCCCTCAGGGTCCGGATTGTTCTTTGTATATACGCCCATTGCTCTTCGGTTCTGAGGGCACCTTGGCTGTTAGAGCAGCCGCTACCTATCGGTTCATAATCATGACTGCCCCCGTGCAGGAATATTTTGATCGTCAAGGTCAGGGCATCTATCTCAAAGCAGAAGACCGTTTTACACGAGCCTCTCCGGGCGGAACCGGCGGTGCTAAGACAGCTGGTAATTACGCGGCAACGCTCCAACCGATGAGTGACAGTGCGGGTGAGGGCTTTGACCAGATTCTCTGGCTAGATGGTCTCGAGCACCGTTACGTTGAGGAGGCCGGTCAGATGAATATCTTTTTTCATATCGGCGATACGATTGTCACCCCCGATTTGTCAGGAACAATACTTCCTGGTATTACGAGAGACACAATCCTCACTATTTTGCGAGAATGGGGCTATAACATTGAGGAAAGGCGTATCCCTATGGATGAAGTCCTCACTGCAAATAAGGCTGGCGACGTGCGCGAAGTTTTTGGTGCAGGAACGGCAGCAGTCGTGGTGCCCATCGATCGCATCCACTACTTGGGCAAGGATCTACAACTCGCCCCGGTAGGCAATGATTCCTTATGCCAGCGGTTGTATCAAACGATTACCGAATTACAATTTGGCCTAAGACAAGACAACCACGGGTGGTCAGTGTTGGTAGATTGAGTACCGAATAATCGGACAGACTCGCACCCAAGCGTGAACGGCTTAACATGAACCTCGGTGGATGGGATGGTATCCCAAGTCAAAAACGTATACCGGTGAAGTGTCTCGTCTTATGTTCGATTGCTGCGAGCCAGGCGTCAGACACAGACATAGCAACTAGCGGGTTCGAGGCAGCCAAAACGAAATGCGCGCGCTGTCATGTTATCGGGGAATATAACCGCATGGGGAGGGATTGGTAATGCCCCTCGTTTCAGTCCATGGCACAACATGAAGACCTACGGGAACGTTTTTCTACGTTTTACGCGAGACGCCCGCACCCGGTCTTTGTCAGGTTCCCTGGATATGCCAAGTGGTCAAATGCGGTTTCTTAATATCCGGAATTCAAGATTTCTCAGGAGGAAATCAATGCACTGTTTGCCTATGCCGAAAGTTTGCGGATTCCTCAAGAATGGATTCTCGATCCTGCAGTCACTGCTAAAAGGAGTGTGGCTGCCGCAAACAACGGCTTTTAGGACCCAACACGATAATGAGTGAAATATTCGCTTTGTTTATCTTGCTGTGTCTTTCTGCACTTTTTTCGGCGTCAGAGACTGCCATGGTCTCCCTGTCCCTCGCCCGTTCCGAATCACTAATGAGGGAAGGTCGGCGAGGTAGCGCTGCATTGTTTAAGCTAAAGAGCGAACCCCAACGCATGTTGATCGCTATATTGATCGGCAACAACGTCGCTAATATCGCGGCATCGGCCCTGGCGACGGTCTTTGCAACCCGACATCTAGGTTCCGTTGGTCCCGGGGTGGCTGTTGGAATATTAACCTTGGTCGTTTTAATTTTTGCGGAGATCACACCCAAAAGCATCGCTACCCGGCATGCGGAGCGAATTTCTCTTGTGGTAGCACCGTTAATGGCCGGTTTTTTGTGGCTGGTCTCTCCGTTAGTTTGGGTATTTATGCAGATTGCTAATATTTTTGATCGCAGAGAAGGGCCCCAAACACACGAACCTCAAGTTACCGAGTCCGAACTTATCAGTATGGTGGCCTACGGGGAGGAGGAAGGCACAATTGAACAAGAAGAGCGTCAGTTGATTGAAAGAGCATTCACCTTAACTGACCTTACCGTTGAAGATGTGATGACACCAAGACAGAAGATATTTATGCTCGACGGTGGCCGCACTATCACCGAACTTTTACCAGAATTGACCCAGGCTCGTTATAGTCGCATACCACTATACGAAAACGACCCCGATGATATATCGCGTGTACTTCATCTACGGGATCTTCTGCCAGTGGTAACCGGAGGAGAGGAAGTTGGTTCTCTTTTTGATCTTGGCCGTCCCGCTAAATTTGTTCCCGAAGGGCAGGCGGTAACAGAAACCATTGCTGCTTTTCGCCAGGAACAACAGCACATGGCCATCGTTATCGATGAACACGGAACGTTAAAAGGTTTGGTGACGTTTGAAGATCTTTTGGAAGAGCTTGTTGGCGAAATCTATGATGAAAGCGATGAGCTACCAAGAGAAATCACTCCCATCGACAAAAACCGTGCTTTGCTCGATGGCAGCGCAGAATTACGCGTGTTGGAAGAATATTTTGACATCGATTTACCGGGCAAACCGACCGATTCGGTTAGTCGATGGCTGCTCGAAAAATTGGAGCGAATACCCGTTGCGGAGGAGACTTTTGATTTCGATGGATTGCAGGTCCATGTCAAAGCGGCCTCAGGGCGACAAATTGAACAAGTTATAGTCGAACGGCTACACGAGGATAGCGGGTAGCGCGGGGTATGAAAGCTGACGACCGTATGTTAGCCATCGAATGGGTCGGAAAAAAACGTTTTTTGTGCGGAGATCGGAGTGGTAGGGTGTTTCACTGAAACTCTTGGTGACTTCAATCATAATCAGACCTCAGGCGCTTTAGCGTAATTTTATTGCTGCGGGCAACTTGCAGTAAATCAGGGGGAGCTCGTGGTATGAATATTTTACTGAGTAACGATGACGGTTATCGGGCGCCAGGATTATCCGCGCTGGTCGACGCAGTATCTGATTTTGGGGAGGTGACTGTGATTGCCCCAGATCAGGATCGAAGCGGCACCAGTCACTCGCTGACGCTGACGGTTCCCGTTCGAGTAGAACAAATTGCCAATGGTTATTTCGTTTGTAGTGGAACGCCAACCGACTGTGTTCATCTCGGGATAACCGGCCTCATGCCTCAGGAGCCAGATATGATTATCTCCGGAATTAATAATGCTGGGAATCTCGGTGATGACGTTCTCTACTCTGGAACCGTAGGCGCCGCAATGGAAGGTCGATTTCTTGACTTGCCCTCCATTGCGGTATCACTAGCCGGGGACGACCCTGTCTATTTCGATACGGCAGGTAACGTTGTACGAGAGTTGCTGGAAAAACTTCTCAAGACTCCACTTTCGGCAGGAACCATCCTCAACATCAATGTTCCCGATGTGCCACGAGATCAAATCCAGGGATGGGATGCGACCCGTCTTGGGGGGAGGGGTCGGGCTTTGCCCACCATCAAGGCGGTGGATCCTGTCGGCAAAGATATTTACTGGGTAGGAGCCGCGGGCGCTGAGCTGGACGCTGGCCCGGGAACTGATTTCTATGCGATTGCGCGTGGGTGCGTGTCCATTACTCCGCTCACGGCGGATATGACGGACCGAAGTCGTTTGAGTGAGTTAGACAAATGGCTCGGTGGTGCACCTAAGTAATGTCTTGCGAGACCCAGCTGGGAATCGGTTTTACCTCTGATAGAACAAGGCAAAGATTTCTCGATCGTCTTGTCGCCCAAGGCATTGTCGAACCCGCTGTGCTTGATGCGTTTAAACGAATACCTCGACACTATTTCGTTCCTGATCCTGCATTGCATAGCCGGGCCTACGATGATATTCCACTACCCATCGGCCACCATCAGACCGTATCGCAACCCTATATCGTTGGGTTAATGACGGAAATGGCCCTCCGCGGAGCCTCTAGACTCGGCCGAGTGCTAGAAATTGGTACCGGATCTGGTTATCAGACCGCGGTATTGTCCTGTCTTGCAGATAAGGTATATACGATTGAACGAATCGGGGAACTATTGGACTCTGCCAGAGAACGTTTACTGACTCTGGGCATCTCCAACGTCGAATATCGCCATGGCGACGGTTATCTCGGCTGGCCTGGTCGGGGACCCTATGACGTTATTCTTTTGACTTCAGCCCCTCCCCAGATACCTTTTCGCCTGTTGCAGCAGTTAGCTGTGAAAGGGCGACTTCTTGGACCAGTGGGCACAAAACAGCAACAACGACTGGTAGTCGCAGACCGCACAAGTGACGGATTCAAAGAGAGTCTTGGTGAGGCAGTGCGTTTCGTGCCAATGCTTAAAGAGATAGTGTAATGAAAATATTTCAGACACTTTACCTCAAAGTATTTGGCTGGGCGCAACATCGACATGCAGCGCGTTATCTTGCGATACTAAGTTTCGCCGAATCATCCGTTTTTCCCATCCCCCCGGATGTACTGCTTGCACCCATGGTGCTGGCTCGGCCCAATAAAGCCTGGCGGTATGCCTTGTTAACGACTGTTGCATCGGTTCTTGGCGGTTGCCTTGGCTACGTCCTTGGCGTATTCCTATTTAGCACTTTGGGCGAAGCCATTATTGAGTTCTACCACGCAGAAGAACAATTCTTAATAACCCAGCAATGGTTTGCCCAATATGGCATTTGGGTGGTTGTGATCGCTGGATTTACACCGCTACCCTACAAATTATTTACGATTTCCGCCGGGCTCTTGAGCATGGCTTTGCTTCCGTTTGTCGTGGCATCGATTGTCGGTCGTGGCGCACGCTTCTTTCTCGTGGCGGGACTTATTTATTGGGGCGGCGCAACCCTTGAAGCCTTTATACGACGTTATGCAGACGGAATCGGATGGGGAATGGTTGTCTTGTTGGGCGTCATTTACGTCGCTGTGATTGCCTAATGAAGATTAGCGCGAACTGCTATGGGTATGTTTTGATCATAGGGTGCCTCGTTGGTGCGCATGGATGCTCAACCCCAGCAATGGTGCCCATCGCTGACCTGACTACTGAGGCATCCAATTCATCGGTTCGTATTGTTCAACCTGGTGAAACGCTGTACGTTCTGGCCTGGGAGGCGGGCATTGATTATCGGGTCATTGCACGAGCGAATGGGTTAAAGCGTCCTTACCAAGTAGTACCAGGCCAACGTATTCGCATTTCAAATCTCGCGCCTCGAACTGATAGTACCCCGACCCTAAGAAAGGTAAAAGTGTCGACGATTCCCAAAAAGTCTTTTACTGGCACACGACTGACGCCAGACAAAAGCAGCAACGGAAGTACCACAACCCCCAAAAGTAGAAAAACAACCCAACGCAAGTGGCTTTGGCCCGCTCAGGGTAAACTCCTTCGGCAGTTCACTGCCCGCGAAGGGAGTAATGGAATAGAAATCAGTGGGAAAGAAGGAGCGCTGATTCGAGCCAGTGCTTCTGGAAAAGTAGTGTATGCCGGATCTGGATTACGAGGTTACGGCAATCTTCTGATTTTAAAACACGATCATGAATTCTTGAGCGCTTATGCCCATAATCAGCGGCTGTTGGTCAAAGAAAATGACACCATTGCCGCTGGCGTGGCGATAGCAGAGATGGGGAGAAAACATACGGGTAAGCCGCGACTGCATTTCGAAATTCGAAAAAATGGAAAGCCAGTTGATCCTTTGAACTATTTACCTGCTCGCATCGGAGATTGACAGGTTAGCGGATCATTCCGATTCGATAATGATAGCGGCGGCCACCTTGCGGCCTTCACTTGCCAGGAGATTATAGGTGTGGCATGCGGCACGCGAGTTCATGAAGTCAACGGCTTTACCAACCCTGATAAAAGACTGAAGTTCAAGCGCCCGGGGGAAATATTGATCACGTCCAGTCCCAACCAGATAAATTTCTGCCTCAGTAGACAGAAGACTCTCCAGATCTGCCGAGCGTATATCCGTTGAACGTTTTGGTCGCCACTGCGGAATAATCTCCCCCGGCGTAATCAAGAAACTTTCTGTAAGCCGGGTTTTCCGCGTATCGATATAATCATCGTGAACGCTAACAATAATCTCGATATTGTCGTTGCTGTCAAGTTGGAGTTGCACGGTGGCAGCCGAGAAGAAGGTGACCCTTAAACACTATCATAAGTGATCGGAGGAAAGAGGGTAGCAATGATTTCCGAGCCGCTGCGGATGGGATACACTGCGCCGCTCTCAATTGCAGACAGATGAATGATGACAACTGCCAGCACTGACCCCATTAATATCGGACTCGTCGGACTCGGCACCGTGGGTGCTGGGACGGTCAATGTGCTCCGTCGAAATCAAGTGGAAATTTCTCGTCGTGCCGGCCGAGAAATTCGCATTCGTTCGGCGGCCGTTCGAGACCTCAAGGTGCCGCGCGACTGCGTCGTTGACGACCTTACGCTGACTTCCAACCCTTTTGACGTGACTGATGATCCTGAGATCTCCCTAGTTGTTGAATTGGTTGGGGGCTGCCATATCGCAAAAGAGGTCGTCCTACGGTCGCTTCAGCAAGGCAAACATGTTGTAACAGCCAATAAAGCACTCATCGCTCTACATGGTAACGATATCTTTCAAGCGGCCCATGAAAGAGGATTAATGGTCGCATTTGAAGCTGCGGTTGCCGGTGGTATCTCAATAATCAAGGTTATCCGCGAAGGGCTCTCTGGGAATCGGATTGATCGAATCGTTGGCATCATCAATGGAACGAGCAACTATATTCTGACTTTAATGTTGGAGGAACAGTACTCTTTTGAATCCGCTTTGCAGGAGGCTCAGCGGAAAGGATTTGCCGAGACGGACCCGTCATTTGACGTCGATGGCATCGATGCGGGCCATAAACTGGCGATATTAGCGGCCATAGGATTTGGTATCCCATTACAGTTTGATCGTGTTCATGTCGAAGGCATATCAAACGTAACTTTAGACGATATCCAATACGCTGCTGAATTAGGTTATCGCATAAAACACCTCGGCATCGCGCAGCGGACGCCAGCGGGCGCTGAGCTTCGAACGCATGCCTGTTTGACACCGGTCAATGCCTTGTTGGCCAACGTCAGCGGCGAAATGAACGCCATACTCATCGAAGGGGACGCTGTGGGACCTACCCTGCATTACGGTGCCGGAGCCGGTGCGGAGCCCACCGCATCGTCTGTCGTTGCCGATATCGTGGATGTCGTTCGAGCTCTGACGACCGATCCGGGTAATCGAGTGCCTCATCTGGCATTTCAACCGAGTGCCCTCACTGAATTGCCACTGGTCCCCATTCTCGAAGTCGATAGTGCGAACTATCTGCGACTTCAGGTTATCGACCAACCTGGCGTATTGGCCGACATCACGCGAATTTTGGGAGAAATGGAAATTAGCATCGAAGCGATTGTTCAAAAAGGGGCGAGTCAGGATGGTGAAGCTGTGCCAGTTATCATCACGACTCATCGTACCCTGGAGCAACAGATCGTGGACGCCTCGATGCGAATAGAAGCGCTGGAGACTGTGGTGGCACCCATCACACGCATTCGCATTTACCCGGACGGTGCCTGACAAAGCCGATAATGCAAACATTAATTGAGACCTACCGTTCCTTTCTTCCAGTTCCAGCGGATGCGCGAATTATCAGTATCGCAGAGGGCGGAACACCACTGATTCCATTAACTAGCCTTTCATTGAAAGACCGCGGGATAGCGGTCTATGCTAAATGTGAAGGCATGAACCCGACCGGCTCGTTCAAGGATCGTGGCATGACGGTGGCAGTGACTATGTCACTACGGGCAGGGGCAAGAGCTATTATCTGCGCTTCGACTGGCAACACATCCGCCTCTGCCGCCGCTTATGCGGCGCGAGCCGGCATTCAGGCGTTTGTTGTGATTCCAGATGGTCAAATCGCGCAAGGAAAGCTGGCCCAAGCCATGATGCATGGCGCCAAAGTCATTCAGATATCCGGGGACTTCGACG
The DNA here is from genome assembly GCA_022451485.1 of Gammaproteobacteria bacterium. Taxonomy (GTDB): domain Bacteria; phylum Pseudomonadota; class Gammaproteobacteria; order Arenicellales; family UBA868; genus UBA11791. The sequence goes on along the minus strand of JAKUQS010000001.1, from coordinate 15,151 downwards.
ATGGCATGGCTATCGTCAAATCGCTTGCAGCCGAGACTGACGTTGCGCTGGTGAATTCGGTTAATCCACACCGCCTCGCTGGTCAAAAGACAGCCGCATTTGAGATTGTAGATGCGCTTGGGAGCCCGCCGGATTATCATTTTCTACCGGTTGGCAATGCGGGCAATATTAGTGCCTACTGGCTAGGCTACAACGAATATCTGGAGGCTGGCCGGAGCAATCGACAGCCCCGCATGATTGGCTGCCAGGCCAGTGGCGCGGCACCATTTGTCTCAGGCAATCCGGTTGAACGACCAGAAACCGTCGCGACGGCTATCCGGATTGGACAGCCTCAATCATGGGATTTAGCGAGGGCGGCTCAACAAGAATCCCAGGGTTGGTTTCTTGCTTTCTCTGACGAAAAACTTCTTAGCGCACAAAGAGACGTTGCTGAACGGGATGGAATCTTTTGCGAGCCGGCGTCCGCTGTATGTCTCGCTGGGGTTCGAGAGTCTATCGATACTGGTGCTATTCCAGATGGCTCCACCATTGTATGCACGTTGACAGGGCATGGATTAAAAGATCCCGATACTGCAATCGCTCAGAGCCCTGCACCAACCCGCGTGCGTGCCGATTCGGCCGAGGTGAGGGCAATCATCTTGGCAGACTGATTGTACCCATTGTTGGTATTGCCCGATTACTTTAGGTCATTATGTTTGGGGGCGTGATGCTGGATAATACTTTGGTTTTCGATATTGAAACGGTTCCTGATATTGACGCGGGAATTCGTTTATACGAACTTGATGATCTACCCCCTGCACAGGTTGTTAAAGCGATGCAGGCCATACGCCGTGAGAAAACCGGGGGGTCGGACTTCCTTCCGTTGTACCTTCACCGGGTTGTAGCAATCTCTATTGGCTTGCGAACGCGAGAGGAATTTAGAATCTGGTCGCTGGGAGACGAGAAATCTACTGAACAGGAACTTGTCCAGCGATTTTTTACAGGAATTGAACGTTATGACCCGGTGCTCGTGAGTTGGAACGGCACCGGCTTTGATCTACCGGTGCTTCATTACCGGAGTTTGTTACAGAACGTATCGGCTAGAGGTTATTGGGAGGTCGGCGACAAGGATCGAGAGTACCGCTGGAATAACTACCTTAATCGTTTTCATTGGCGTCATATTGACCTAATGGATGTTTTGGCGGGGCATCAGGCACGCGCGAACGCCCCGTTGGATGACATTTCAAAATTGCTTGATTTACCCGGAAAGGGCACGATCAGTGGCAAGGACGTGTGCGACCTTTTTCTTGATGGGAAACTTGAAATCATTAGGAACTACTGTGAAACGGATGTGCTCAATACGTATTTAATCTATTTACGTTTCGAGGCGCTGCGGGGGCGCCTAAACAGCGAAACCTTACATAGCGAACGGCAAGCGGTCCGTAAAGCCCTCGCTGCATCCGATAAAGCCCATTTGAAGGCGTTCATGGCAGACTGGCAATAGGTCCCGCACAGCGCCTGAATAAAACGACCGTTTTGACGACCATCGATATTTCCATAACCGGGCTGACCAACAATGGCCGTGGTATTGCCGAGCACGACGGAACGACCTGGCTCGTTGATGACGCACTTCCGGGAGAAGTTGTCCGAGCGGCAATTACTAACAAACGGCGACGAGCCCGGAGAGCGAAATCTCTCATCACCTTACAAGCTTCTGCCGATCGAGTCGTCCCCCGTTGTGAGTATTTCGGTGTTTGTGGTGGATGTGTGATGCAACATTTATCCATCGACGGTCAATTACGTCACAAACAGCTTAACGTTGGCGCCGCACTGAAACGTCACGGTGTTACGTTTGCGGTTGAGCGGATGAAAGGTATTTCACCTAGTGCATGGGGCTACCGGCGGAAAGGGCGATTAAGCGTTCGTTATGTGCCCAAGAAAGGTGGGGTTTTGGTCGGTTTCCGGGAACTCGAAAAGAGCTATGTCACCGATTTAAAACAGTGTCATACCCTGGTACCAGAACTCTCTGCTTTGTTACCCAGTCTAAAGGCGCAATTGCAGCAACTCAGTGCGCGAGAGAGCATTCCACAAATTGAAATAGCGAGTGGAACGAATGTCTTGGCAATCATCGTCAGATACTTGGTTCCGTGCAGTAAACAGGATCTTCTACAGTTAATTTCGTTCGGGCGGGAACATAATGTTCGCATCTATCTCCAGAGTGGGGGACCGGATACGATCGTGCCGTTGGAGAAACAAGGTGAACCGTTGACCTATCGCATTCGAGCCAGTGGGGACACGATCAAATTTCTACCAACTGACTTCATCCAGGTTAATGATGTCGCGAATCAGGAGATCGTCGAGTCTGTATTGCAGATGCTGGCACCGACGTCGCGGGACCGGGTGCTGGAATTGTTTTGCGGGCTAGGCAACCTGACGCTGCCAGTGGCATCTAGCATTGAACGAGTCGTCGGCGTGGACTATGACGATGGGTTGTTATGCCGTGCGAGGGACAATGCCCTCTTTAATCACAAAGATAACGTTGAATTCATACACGCAGATCTTACAGAAAACCCGGGTGGTCAATGGTGGGCAGTAGAGGGCTTCACAAAACTGCTCCTGGATCCTCCCCGATCCGGGGCGCTGGAAATCTTGACCGCCATCGTGCCGACACTTGCCCCAGAACGCATCGTTTATGCGTCCTGTAATCCGGAGACTTTGGCACGAGACGCGGCGTTACTTACGGCACGGTTTGGTTATCGACTTGAGGCTATTCGGGTCGTGGATATGTTCGCACACACCGGTCATGTTGAAACCATTGCCCTTTTTGTTTAAAGCGACGAGCTAGCTATTCGGTTGGTCATTCCTCTCCGTTGGGTCGGCACGGTTGCCGTCGGCTTCCCCCTGTCCTCTTTGGTCTTTCCTCTCCGCAGGGTCAGCACGGTTGCCGTGGGCTGCCCCCTGTCGTCCGGTGTCTTGGGGCTTCGGTCGATTTGCATTACGGGGTTGGTTTTGGGATCGATTTTGATCTCCTCGTTGACCTCGTTGATTGTTTTGACCCTGGGATCCCCTTTCTGGGGATCGTTGATTTCCTCGATTAGCATGGTCAGATTGCATTCTTCCAGCGGGACTGCGCCCACCCCCGGAACGCCCACCGCTCCGTGATCGCTGGGGGCGAGAGCTATTACTCTGGCCCTGCCGTTGGTTGGAGCGGGGTGGGCGGGATACCCGATCATCGGTTGGGCTCTTTGTGTCCTTTGACTCGCCCGATTGTGGCGACCGATTCCCTGTACGTGACCGATTTGGCCGTCGTTGCCCACCACGCCGCCGGGCTGGCCGCTTTTGGGGTCTTTCTTCTTCTCGAGGGGCGGGGCCGGTGAACCATTGTCGAATTTTTGCGAATAACGATAAGCCTTTCACCGCTGAAGCCTCTCTCGTTGCCTCTGGTTTAGGTGGCGGAGAAGTCTCAAGATTTTCAAGCCTCACGGCCGGCCGTTGCCTTGCTTGCATCATGTGCGTCTTAGGGGCGTCTTTATCCTCCCGTTCCAGTTCGAGCTCATGGCTTGGGGTTGCTGCCGACTGATCAAGCTCCTCGCTGCGTAATCGTTTCAGTCGGTATTGTGGCCGGTGTAGGTCTGCGGAAGGAAGAACAGCAATACGCGTACCTAGTGAAGATTCAATCTGCAAAAGCTCGTGGCGTTTTTCATTTAATATAAACGTTGCCGTATCCAGTGGTAATTCGGCGAAGATCGCTTCGGTGTTCTCTTTCAATGCCTCCTCTTCGACAATTCGAAGAAAACTCAAGGCAGAAGACGTGACATTTCGAATATTGCCTGTGCCGCTGCAAAACGAACAGGTCTGGTAATTGGCTTCGCTAATTGATGACCGTAAGCGTTGTCGGGACATCTCAAGCAACCCAAAACGGGAAATGTGTCCGATTTGAATACGAGCGCGGTCCGGTTTAATCGCTTCCTGCAATCGATCTTCGACGGTCCGTCGATTGCGGGTCGAACTCATGTCGATAAGATCAACCACGACCAGCCCCCCAAGATCACGAATACGTAACTGGCGAGCGAGTTCATCGACCGCCTCCAGATTGGTTTGAAGCGCTGTTTCTTCGATGTCTGAGCCGCGTGTAGAACGGGCTGAGTTAACGTCAACGGTAATGAGTGCCTCGGTGTGGTCGAGCACGACCGCACCACCAGATTTTAAATTTACCGTGCGCGAATAGGCGTTTTCGATCTGATTCTCAATCTGGTAGCGGGAGAATAACGGGACCGTATCCTGGTAATGTTTCAGCTTCTCCAGGTTTTGTGGCATCACTTGCGCCATAAACCGTTTTGCCCTTTCATAAATATCAGGCTGATCAATAATGATCTCAGCAATATCAGCACGGAGGTAGTCCCGTATGGCCCTGACGATGAGATTACTTTCCTGGTATACCAGTAATGGGGCAGGCTGCTCCTTCGCTGCCGCATCAATGGCTTTCCACAATTGCAGTAAGAAATCCAGATCCCATTGCAATTCCTCTGCCGACTTTCCGATACCTGCTGTCCGTGCGATTAGTGCGTGTTCACTGGGTAAGTCAAGGGAATCCATTGCCTCGCGCAGCGAAGAGCGTTCATCCCCGGCGATACGCCGCGAGATTCCTCCGCCCTTCGGGTTATCGGGCATTAACACCAAGTAACGCCCTGCGAGACTGATAAAAGTAGTTAGTGCGGCGCCCTTATTGCCGCGTTCATCCTTTTCTACCTGAACCAATAACTGCTGACCCTCGTGGATCACATCTTGAATGCGGACTTGCGCCATTGGCTTGTCCGCCGGGTGATTCTTGAACTGTGAACGGGAAATCTCTTTAAGTGGCAGAAAGCCTTGGCGTTCTGCCCCATAGTCAACAAAAGCCGCTTCCAAACTCGGCTCAACTTTAGTCACGATACAAGTGTAAATATTCCCTTTACGTTCATTGCGAATCGCAGACTCAACGTCCAGATCAAGCAACCGTTGACCATCGACGATCGCCACTCGAAGCTCCTCAGAGTGCGTGGCATTAAACAACATTCTTTTCATTTGAATTCTTCCCAGAACCCGTCACCTGCCCGGTGGGGGTTCTATTTGCGTTGAGTCAACCCTCGTGGTCTAACCCAACAACCGTTCATTGCATCTTCTTCATTACGTCGAAGACGTTCTGCGATACAGGGAAGAGGGATGTAATAAAGACTAGGGCGCAATAGGAATAAGACTGGCCTGGCAACGTGTTGGCCCAGTAACAGATTCGCATTTAGCGCCTACTTCGTCGACGTTTGTCTCAACAGCTAACGAGCGTTAATCGTTAGCTTAGTGCCGCCAACTGTGGAACTGCTGCCAATCGCACGACAGCAATCCCAGATAATCCTTGTACTTCACATCCTTCTTCACTTGAGGGCTACCATTGTGCCCATCACTGTGTGATGCCGACCTGGGCGTAGTTGGGGTCGCGTGTTCGGTACAGCGGCCAAAAGACACATTCCTGGCTTCGGCTGAACCTGATTCGCGGTTCCCCCAACCGTTAGATCACTGCCGCGCTCAGCGACACAATCGGTGCTCACGGTGGGCCAGAGTCGCTAACTCTAACCAACAATCTACCAGAAGTACGGGCTATATTCTATATCGCCATGATGTCAAGCCATACCAACTCAGCCAAGGTGCGTCATTTGGTAGTGGAAAGTCACTCAGAAGGGCAACGCCTGGATAATTGGCTGGTTAAACAACTCAAGCGCGTACCACGCAGTCATCTCTACAAAATCATCAGGGACGGACAGGTTCTCGTCAACGGCGGGCGCGTCAAACCGACTTATCGATTGGAGGAGGGGGATAGTGTGCGTATTCCACCCGTTCGGATGGATCCTCACCGGGGGGTGCCTCACCCTACGGCGTTACCTGCATTAGGTCTCGATATTCTGTATGAAGATAGCGCCTTATTGGTATTAAATAAAGCAGCCGGCATTTCCGTCCATGGTGGAACCGGGATTCGACTCGGCTTAATTGAATCGCTCCGTCGGGATAGGCCGAAAGCGCCATTCCTTGAGCTTGTCCATCGAATAGATCGGCCGACCTCGGGGTGTTTGATCGTTGCTAAATCATCGACGACTTTGCGGCATCTGCACGCCCAACTTCGCTCAGGGGTTGGTGTTAAGAAGCATTACCGGGCCCTAGTGCACGGGCAATGGGAGAGGGGAGCGCGGACAATCGACTTAAAACTATCCACCCGTACCCTCGCGGTCGATCGAATTCGTCGTTCCGTCCCGAATCCAACCGGGCAAAGCGCCACCTCTCATTTTCGACCGATCCAGCGGTTTTGTGACCACACATTGGTCGACATCACCCTAGGCACCGGGCGCATGCACCAAATTCGCGCACATGCCGCGGCCATCGGCCATCCAGTGGTTGGAGACCACTACTATGGGGATAAAACAGCAGACAAGGCCTTGCGTCAGAAAGGCTTCAAAAGGATGTGGTTACATGCCCTAAGCATTGGCGTGGTCCATCCTGACTCAGGGGTAACATTACTGATCCATGCCCCTATCCCGGAGGAGCTTTCAGAGTTGCTTAAAGAACTCGATGCAAAACAGTGATCGAGGCAGCGGTAACATAGGCAACGCGCGATTAGAGGACAAAATAGCCCTCTTGCGCAAGCAAGTCGATCACGGTAATCAGGGGCAAACCGATTAATGCGCTCGGGTCATCTCCAGAGATACGCGTTAGAAAGGCGACTCCCAGTCCATCTGCCTGTAATGAACCACAACAACCATAAGGCTGTTCGCGTTCGAGGTAACTCTCAATCATCGTCAACGTGAGGTCCCTAAAAACTACTTCATAGGGGATTACCCGTGATCGAATCACCCCAGAATTGGAGTTCAAGAGGGCAACCCCTGTATATAAACGAACTGTTTGGCCGGATGCGGCCAATAATTGCTTGACCGCGGTGGCACGATCACCCGGTTTGCCTACAATTTTCCCATCATAGGTTGCAACCTGGTCTGAGCCAATAATCAACGAATCGGGGAGATTTGCCCCCACCGCATGGGCTTTTTCAATGGCTAACCTCTCTACCAATCCTTCCGCTTTCTCTTGTGCCCCAGCCGTTTCATCGATATCCGGACTAACCACCGAAAAGGGCACCTGGAGTTGGGTTAGTAGCTTCCGCCGAAAAGGTGAAGAAGACGCCAATACTAGCGCTGGGTTTTTTTCATTTTTTGACACTCAATGGCTCTCCGAATATAGTTCCGACCGCTGTTCAGGCAACTTTAAACGCTGTCGTAGCTGTAGGTACCCGATTTATCTATTTTAAGGTAAGCAAATCATCATGGCCGTACAGAAAAATAGGAAAACCCCCTCTAAAAGGGGCATGCGCCGTTCACACGATGGTCTCCCAACAACCGCCCTATCTACTGATCCGGTGTCCGGAGAACTCCATCGGCGCCACCACGTTGGCCCTGACGGGTATTATCGCGGACGTCGAGTTGTTCCTGAAAAAGAAATTTTCGAATAACCAGCTACTTGAGCGTATTCCGCGGCTGTCCGTCGAGCAATCAACCGGGGCGGGTTAGTGGAAACAGTCATCGCGCTAGACCTAATGGGCGGCGATATTGGCGCCGCCGCGACAGTGCCGGGAGCGCTGGCCGCAGTTAATCAGTTCAGCTCTTTGGGTCTAGTAGTCGTTGGTCGACGAGCCGACATTTATCCTGCTTACGCAGCGTTGTTAGATCATCCGCGCTTGCGGTTTCACGATGCCTCGGAAGTCGTTGACATGAACGAGGCACCCACCGCTGCACTGAAGGGCAAACCAGATTCGTCAATGCGTCGCGCGATCGATCTTGTCAACGATGGGAGTGCTGCGGCGTGTGTCAGCGCGGGAAACACTGGCGCTCTAACAGCGATGGGTACGCTGGTGATTAAACGATTACCGGGCATTGAAAGGCCGGCGATCGTGAGAGCATTGCCAAGAGCTGCTGGGCACGTCCACATGCTCGATCTTGGCGCCAGCAATGATGCCAGTCCAAAGCGCTTGTTTCAATTTGGCATTATGGGTGCAATGCTTTCGCAATATTTTGATGACAACTCTCATCCTACCATCGGACTACTTAATATTGGCACTGAGGAGGGTAAAGGGAGTGATAGCTTGAACGAAGCGGCGAAATTATTTCAAAGAAGCCCCTTAAACTATATTGGTTATGTTGAAGGCAATGATATTTACGATGGGCAAGTCGATGTCATTGTCTGCGATGGCTTCAGTGGTAACGTGGCATTAAAAACAAGTGAAGGTCTAAGTGTGATGCTGCACGTGATCCTTAAAGAGGAATACGGCAGAGGTTTCATGAGTCGTATGGCTGGGTTATGTTCGTTGTCAGTGCTTCGGCGGATTAAAGCACGCACTGATCGAAGGCAATTTAATGGCGCTATGCTTCTTGGTCTACGAAGACCCGTCATTAAGAGTCATGGCAGTGCTGATTCTGTTGGAATCACACAAGCGATTAAAGTTGCGTTGGAAGCCGTCGAAAAGGATATTGTTACTCATATTGCGGACCAAATGGAGCAACTTCAGGAATAGGACAGATGGCATTCGCGAGAATTATGGGTACCGGCAGTTATCTGCCAGATCGTGTACTAACCAATGGGGAGTTAAGTCAGTCTCTTGATACGACCGATGACTGGATTCGATCGCGCAGTGGCATTCTCGAACGCCGCATTGCAGCGGATGATGAATTTACCTGTGATTTGGCCGAACACGCGGCTCGGCGGGCATTGGAAAATGCGGGCCGATCATCCGGTGATATTGATCTTATTGTCGTCGCAACAACAACAGCTGATCAGGTCTTTCCGAGCACTGCGTGCTTGCTTCAGGCACGCCTCCAGGCAAAGGACTGCCCCGCATTTGATATCCAGGCAGTTTGCGCCGGGTTTGTATATGCCTTGGACGTGGTCAGTAAATATATTGAAAGTGGGGCTGCCCAATGTGCATTGGTAGTCGGTGCGGAAACTTTTTCTAGAATTCTTGATTGGAGCGACCGGTCGACGTGTGTTCTGTTTGGTGATGGCGCTGGGGCGATGGTGGTGGAAGCTACCGAAACGCCAGGCATTCGTTCAACCCATCTGCATGCAGACGGTACTCATGCCAATCTGTTGCAGGTGCCCGTGGGTGTATCGACCGCCCATTCGGAATTAGCCCAAGGCAAAGCATATACGGAGATGCACGGATCTGAAGTGTTTCGATGGGCAGTGAAGGGGTTGGGCGACGTGGTTAAAGAGGCCCTGGAACATAACAATATGGATCAGTCCGATATCGATTGGCTGATCCCGCATCAAGCCAATCTGCGTATTATTACTGCAACAGCAAAACGGGCAGGTCTCAGCATGGAGCGGGTAGTGGTGACGGTCGACCGTCACGGGAATACGTCAGCTGCCTCAATCCCGTTAGCGTTTGATGAGGCAGTGCAAGATGGTCGTATCCAGCGAGATCAGAATATTTTGCTAGAAGGTTTTGGGGGCGGCTTCACTTGGGGAAGTGTTCTCCTGACTTTTTAAACGCTAGGAATATTAAAATGGCTAAAGGACTCCAAGGGGAGATAGCACTTGTAACAGGGGCGAGTCGGGGCATTGGACTTGCGATTGCTAACGAACTAGCGGTTTGTGGCGCCATCGTGATTGGCACGGCCACCACCCCGGAGGGAGCAAGCGCTATCACCGAGCGACTTCGCCAAGCGGGACATAGCGGAGAGGGCTGTGTGCTTGACGTTACCCAAGATGACTCTGTTGAGCAAGTGACTAAAGAGATAAGCGAGCGCTACGGAGCGGTAAGTATTCTTGTCAATAATGCTGGCGTCACTCGTGATACTCTTTTGGCGAGGATGAAATCTGCGGATTGGGATCTTGTTCTTGATACTGATCTGAAGTCGGTGTATCGCATGAGCAGGGCGTGTCTTCGGCCCATGATGAAGGCTCGCACAGGTCGTATCATCAGCATCACTTCAATTGTGGGTGCCACTGGAAATGCGGGCCAGGCGAATTATGCCGCGGCTAAAGCGGGTATTGAAGGCTTTACTCGTGCCTTGGCGCTCGAAGTTGCGAGTCGGCACATCACAGTTAATTCGGTTGCCCCGGGTTTCATTGAAACTGATATGACCGCCGCCCTCGACTCGACTATGCGGTCCCACATGTTGGATAGGATTCCTCTGGGAACACTGGGCCAGGCGGCTGATATTGCTGGGGCTGTAGCATTCTTAGCATCCCCAAGTGCTAACTACATTACAGGGCATACACTGCATGTTAATGGCGGCATGTATATGCATTAAAACAATGGGTTATAGAGCATTTCTTAGGTGCGCTTTGCACTTAGTCGGCGGCTGTTAGTGAAGCAAAATATAGACTTGTTGTGGGGAATATTGTTTAATCCGTGCGACTCAGTCGTGGCATGGGCCCACAGATGCGCCCAAGTTCAAAACTTGTCTGATAAGAGCGCCAAACCAAAGATACAAACTGGGTTAGTAACCTACGGAGGCTGGAATACTGATGAGTAGCATCGAAGAACGCGTAAGAAAGATTGTGGTCGAGCAACTCGGTGTAACCGAAGATCAGGTAACGTTAGAAGCCTCATTTGTCGATGACCTTGGTGCCGATTCTCTCGATACGGTAGAGCTGGTAATGGCACTAGAAGAGGAATTTGATGCTGAGATCCCCGATGATCAGGCCGAGGCTATCACGACGGTCAAGCAGGCCGTCGCCTTTATAGAGGCCAACGACAAAGGGTAGGTGCTGTTGTCGCAATCGCTACCGTCACTGGCCGTAGAGGCGATGTGGCAGTTGCAACCAGGATTTCGACCTTGACGGGGCGTCGACGAGTAGTTGTGACCGGCGTCGGTTGCGTCTCTCCGGTCGGGTTGACTGCCAAAGCTACTTGGGCTGGCCTGCTCTCTGGCGTAACCGGTATTGGCCCTATCAGTCTTTTTGATGCTGCTGATTTGCCCTGTCAGATCGCTGGTGAAGCAACTGGGTTCGATCCAGAGCCAATCATCTCAACCAAAGACGCGCGCAAGATGGATAGATTTATTCAACTTGGCGTTGTGGCTAGTGTCGAAGCGTTCTTTGATTCTGGCATCACGGTTTCTGAATCGTTGGCGCAGCGCTTCGGCGTGTCGGTTGGTGCGGGAATTGGGGGCCTGCAAACTATCGAAGACACCACGGCGCTGTATACCACGCGCGGACATCGGCGAGTATCGCCATTTTATATTCCTGGAAGCATCATTAATATGATCTCTGGAAATCTATCGATCCGCTTTGGGTTGAAAGGCCCGAACCTTGCCATTGCGACTGCTTGTAGTACGGGCACCCATAGCATTGGTCAAGCGGCGCGCATGATTCAATATGGTGATGCGGATGCCATGTTAGCGGGCGGTGCAGAAGCAGGCGTTACCCCAACAGCAGTCGCAGGATTCAGCATGGCTCGTGCACTGAGTCGCCACAATGCGGTGCCGAGTGAAGCCAGCCGGCCCTGGGATATAGGGCGCGATGGGTTTGTGATCGGTGAAGGGGCAGGGGTTGTATTGTTGGAGGAATTTGAACACGCACGACAAAGGAACGCTCGTATTTATGCAGAATTGGCGGGTTTCGGACTTAATGCAGACGCTAACCACATAACACAGCCATTGCCCGATGGTGATGGAGCGGCGCGATGTATGGTGAACGCGGTCAACGACGCTGGCATCCCTGCCGAATCTATTGGCTATGTTAACGCCCATGGCACTTCTACGCCGCTAGGTGACATCGCCGAGACAAAGGCAATAAAGTTGGCTTTCGGAGATCACGCCCAGGACATGATGGTGAGTTCCAACAAATCGATGATCGGACACTTACTGGGCGCTGCTGGCGGCGTCGAAGCGGTATCGACCATCCTGTCCTTGCATCATCAAATTATTCCGCCGACGATCAACTTGGACACCGTAGATCCGGAATGTGACCTCGATTACGTTCCCCATGTCGCCCGAGACGTTTCGATCGAGGCGGCAATATCTAACTCATTTGGATTTGGCGGCACAAACGGCAGCCTGGTGTTTCAACGCTTGCAGTGAAATCCCCAACCAATCGGTGGTGGCCTCGCCTAGCAATCAGCGCGGTCGTAATCTTGATTGGATTTACGGCGAGCTTTACCTTCTTGTATTGGGACGTTCATCGCTTGATTCGACCTGGGATCGACGTTTACCGCATTGCCCCAGGCAGTGGACTATCTGCCTTTGCCGCGAACCTTGCCGAGCGTCAGGTTGTCAAACGACAATGGACTATTGTTGCCTGGGCCGCGGCCATGGGCCAATTGGGTAAAATCAAGGCGGGTGCCTATCGATTTCAAGAGCCCACCACGTTACACGCCATACTCGGGCAACTCACACGGGGGCAGGTCGTTACGTACCAGGTGACGCTATTCGAGGGGTGGACTGTCGCGGATATGCGAAATACCCTTGGCGTTGCCCCTGCATTGATCCAATTGCTCCCCAAGATTGACGATACGCATTTGCGTAAAATTCTTGATATTGATGAGCAACGATCGGAGGGTTGGTTTTTCCCTGCCACCTATCATTACAACCACGGCGATACGGACATTTCAATATTGCAGCGGGCCCACCACAGAATGCAGCGGATATTGGACGGCGCCTGGTCGATTCGCACACCCACTCTCCCGTTGAATAGCGCCTACGACGCACTGATCCTGGCATCGATTGTCGAAAAAGAAACCGCCATTGATTCAGAAAAGCCGTTAATAGCAGGTGTCTTTATCGAACGGCTGGTTCGCGGGATGCGTCTACAGGCAGACCCGACGGTCGCCTATGGAGTGGGATCAGAATTCAAGGGTCAATTGACTCAAACGCACCTGTCGTCCGATACCCCTTACAGTACGTATACTCGCAAAGGCTTGCCACCGAGCCCGATATCTAATCCTGGCAGGGTGGCTCTGGCTGCCGTAATGCAACCTGCTGAGACAAAGTTTTTGTATTTTGTCGCGCGTGGCGACGGGGGACATCAGTTTTCTGCTACATACCGGGAGCACCAGAAAGCCGTTTTATCTTACCGCCAAAGAAGACAGCGACAGTCGGCGAGTAAGCAAGATTGAATGACGTGATTGGAAAACTTATTTCGCTTGAAGGAGTTGATGGTGCTGGCAAGACGACCCATCTTGCGTATCTCTGTGACTATTTAGTCAAACGACAAGTTACCGTTCTCACCACCCGTGAACCGGGTGGAACCCAAGTAGGGGAGCAATTACGCTCAATCCTGCTGGATGCCGCTCAGCCGATCGCGCCGCTCACAGAACTGTTGATGATGTTTGCAGCACGTGCCGAGCATATCCAGAAAGTCATTCGACCCGCGTTATTGGCAGGAACTTGGGTGCTGTGTGATCGTTTCACGGATGCGACCTACGCGTACCAAGGTGGTGGCCGGGGTATCGATTCACAGAATATTGAAGTACTCGAACACATGACCCAAGGCAGCCTCAGACCGGATCTGACATTTTTGTTAGACCTGCCGGTAGAAGTCGGCCTACGGCGACGGCGCGGGTTAGATCGAAGTCAGGATCGTTTCGAAAGCCAGGATCTTGAATTTAAACAGCGGGTTCGGTTGGCTTATTTGGAGCGCAGTGAGACGGAGCCTCGGATTCTTTGTATGGATGGCACGCTGCCTATCGAGGCGATTCAGTACGAAATGGGGAAGAAACTTGGGCAACTGTTTGAGGAGTCAGCGCTGTGAAGTCATTGTTTCCTTGGCACGTTGCCGCATTCGAAACAATCGTATCGCAAGTAGATCGTCTACCGCCTGGGTTGTTGCTGGTTGGGGGGCGGGGTGCCGGAAAACTCCGCTTTGCAAACCACCTGGCCCGGGCTTTGTTGTGTAGCCGTGAAGCACAGGGCTGTGGTGACTGCACACAATGCGATCAATTTTTATTGGGGCATCACCCTGACTTTCACGTGTTAACAACTCGATCGACCCTGGACGCGCTTAACGAGTCCCCAATCAAAGCAGGAGAGCGTTATCTCGCAAGCATAGGGCGAGGCGTGACTGGACGCATCATCAGTGTCGATCAGGTCCGCGCCCTTACTGGCGCGCTAGCATCTGCGGCACACGGCCCGGGATCGAAAGTAGTGCTGATTCTGACGGCGGATGACATGAATGCAAACGCGGCTAACGCTCTCCTCAAGGCATTAGAAGAGCCGACGGACAATACCTTTTTTCTAATGGCATGCCGAACGCCAGCGCAGATTGCGGCGACTATTCGTAGTCGATGTATGACCGTGCCGCTATCCGTGCCATCGGCTTCGGTGCTCAGGACCTATCTGGAGGACCTTAAAGCATCGACTCAAACGGTAGTCGATCAAGCAATGACGGTTGGGGTGGCCCTCCCGGAGGTCGCGGAGGCGCTAATTTCAGCGGAAACGAATGAAGGCAGTGGAGTAGGGGCGGAATGGACATCCGTGATCAAGCCAGAAGGCCGTATCAAAGGAGAAATGCTCACTAAGCTTGATGGGGAACAACTTCGCCTCGTCTTACCACAGGTCCAACAGGCAATCTGTCGGCGAATACGTTTTCAGCTAATGTCGCTCAAAGATGGCGAATTCGGTGAGCTTAGCCGTTCGTTGGCCCAGAGTTTCAAGGCCTACCGAGCGATAGGGCGATTTCTAGCTGCGGCGCCGGGAACAGTAGACGAAACACTTTTTGTGGAATACATCCTGCCGGCGCTAGAATAGCGTCTGTTAAGTTATCACGCACACGGACTTGGGCGGACGTATGGCAGACACGACAGCGACCAAAAAAGGTACGGGGGCAGTTAAGACCACGAAACCGAAGGTGATGACGGTGGCCATTAGCGACGAGAAAGCGCTGTACTTGTCCTACATGCCATTTTTGGCCAATGGAGGTATTTTTGTACCAACGGACGCGTCCTATACAGTGGGAGACCCCGTCTTCTTAATTCTAAAATTGCCCGATAGCGAACAGCACGCGATTCCTGGTACGGTTGGCTGGATCACCCCGGTAGGCGCGCAATCCGGGCGAACCGCGGGTGTGGGAATTCATTTCGATTCTCCGGAAGGCGAGCCGGTACGGAAACGCATAGAAGCGCTGCTGACAGGCAAAATGAACAGCGAACGAGCCACCT